>JAPDQK010000118.1:0-5551 GCA_034505955.1 Candidatus Zhuqueibacter pondensis | reverse complement strand
TGAAAGGCTTGATCAAAGTGCACAAGGCCATGGTGAAGGCGGTGGGGGCAATTGGAGATGCGAGTATGCGAAAAATCGACATGCAACCAACAACTCTTTTTCTGTTCATGATATGGCTCAGCGCCGTCTCGAGCGGATCGATGTCAATGGCTCAAAAGCGTATTTCGCCACCCGCCCCGCACGGCCCGATTCCCTCCGAGCGGCAACTGCGCTGGCACGAGATGGAATTCTACGGATTCCTGCATTTCTCGATGAACACGTTTACGGACAAGGAATGGGGCTATGGCGATGAATCGCCAGTGCTGTTCAATCCCACCGATTTTGACGCCAGCGAAATTGCGCGTCTCGCCAAAGCAGTTGGCATGAAGGGACTCATTCTCACCGCCAAGCATCATGACGGCTTCTGTCTGTGGCCCTCGCAATATACCGAACATTCGGTGAAAAACAGTCCATGGAAAAACGGCAAAGGCGATGTCGTCAAAGAAATGGCCGAGGCCTGCCGCCGCCATGGCCTCAAGTTCGGTGTTTATCTTTCGCCGTGGGATCGCAATCACAAGGATTACGGCACGCTCGAGTATATCAAATACTATCGCAACCAACTGCGTGAGCTGCTGACGAATTACGGTGAGATTTTCGAGGTTTGGCACGACGGCGCCAACGGCGGCGATGGCTATTACGGCGGTGCGCGCGAGTCCCGGCGCATCAACCCAAAAACTTACTACGATTGGCCGGAAACCTGGGCGCTGGTGCGACAACTCCAACCGCATGCTGTGATCTTCAGCGACGTCGGCCCGGACATTCGCTGGGTCGGCAACGAAAACGGATATGCAGGAGAGACGTGTTGGGCAATGTACAGCCCGGTGGGAGCAGACGGTGGCGAGCCGGCGCCGGGGGATACGCGATATCAGGAGGGATTCGAGGGACATCGCGAAGGGAAATTTTGGCTGCCGGCGGAGTGCGATGTTTCGATTCGCCCCGGTTGGTTTTATCACGCTCACGAGGACAGCCTGGTGAAAACTCCGGCGCAATTGTTCGATCTCTATTTCCAATCTGTCGGTCGCAACGCCTCGTTACTGCTGAATGTTCCGCCGGATCGTTACGGCCGGTGGCATGAAAATGATGTCAAAGCATTGCGCGCATTCAAGCGCTTGTTGGATCTAACTTTTAGCCGCGACTTGGCTGCCAGCGCCACGGTGACCGCCTCAAACGTACGCGGCAACGATCCCCGCTTTGCTGCAAAAAATGTCGTCGACGGGAAAAAAGAAACCTATTGGGCAACCGATGACTCCGTGACCGCGGCCTCTCTCGTTTTCACGCTGCGACAAAAATCCACCTTCAATTGCTTGATGCTGCAAGAGTATATTGCGCTGGGCCAGCGCATCGAAGCATTTGCCGTCGAGCAATGGAATGGAAACGCATGGACTCCGGTAACGGCGGGAACGACAATAGGGCACAAACGACTATTGCGATTTCCCAGCGTGACGGCCAATAAAATCCGTTTGCTGATTCGTCAGGCGAAGGCTTGTCCGACGATTTCCAACTTTGGCCTTTTCCAAACGCCGGAAATTCTACCAGATTCGAGATGAACTAATATGAAACTGCTTGTCAAGTGGCTTTGCCTCTATCCAACGTTTGTCACCGCCGCGTTGGCACAACGCGATGAAAACAGCATCTTCATCAACGTCACTCAAAAGCAATCGCCGGAAACTTTTCTCAACGGCTATCGTGCCGTGCGGAACGGGCAAGTACTCAATTATCACTCCTCCCATCCCGATGCGGAAACCGCGCTGATTGCCAGGGCGCGCCGTGAAGAGCAAACCATCGCCTGGGAGACGGATACTTTGCCGGATTTCACCAAAGGCGAATACTACCATTTCGTTTGGCTGGCGGGACTCGAGCGGGCAGGGTGGGGGAACACGACGCGCAGTCATAAATTCGATTTTTATATCAACAACCAGCACTGGTTCACTTTTGAGAATCGTAAAGATTCGACTGCGCAGAAATGGAAAATTCCTGGCAAGGACGGCGCGGAATTATCGTTCGAAGCGCAGATGGCGGACAAGTTCGGCGATCTCTTCGGCTATATGTTCTTGAAAGTGCCGAAAAAGGATTTCAAGTCCGGTGCGCCGCTCGTGCTGCAGGTGGTCGGCGAAGAGGCCGGGAGTCAGGAATGGTACATGACTTTTCAGTACCGTTTCAACTTCACGCCGCGCTTGCGCATCGAGCCGGCGCTGATGCGGGAGCGGGATCACCTGGCGCAGACCCTCCGCCTCAGTCTCGACAACTTGCAGGCCGGAAGAATCATTGAGATCAAGACCCCGCACCGGCAAGCCATCAGGCAAGCGCTCAACATCGGCGCGAATATTTTTTTGCTGCCCATTGCCGCTGTCGAGGCGGAAAAAGAGCTGCCGGTATTTTTCAAAATCAATGGCAAGACCGTGAGTCGCAGCATCGTGAAGGTGAAGCCGGTCACCCGGCGCGAGATTTATCTGGTTTCGCACTCGCACAACGATATCGGTTACACCGATCTCCAACCCAACATCGAGCGCAAGCAGTGGCAGAACATCGACGAGGCTCTGCGCTTGATTGCCGCCACGCGCGATTATCCGCCGGAGGCGCGCTATAAATGGAATCTGGAAATACTTTGGCCGCTCGAAAGCTACTTGCGCAATGCCTCGGCGCAAAAGCGCGAGGAGTTCCTCACTGCGGTGCGCGATGGCAGCATCGGTCTGAATGCGCTCTTCGTCAATCCGCTGACCGGCCTGGCAAATGCGGTCGAGATGAGCCATTTCACCGATTATGCGCGACAATTTACGCGCGAGTACAAAATCCCGATCACAACCGCCGTGGTCTCGGATATTCCCGGCTTCACGTGGGGAATCGTTCCGGCGCTGGCGCACAGCGGAGTGAAATATTTTGCCAGCGGGCCCAATACCGGTGATCGTGTCGGCCACATTTATGAATGGGGCGATAAACCTTTCTACTGGACTTCACAATCCGGCGCCGAGAAAGTTCTGTTTTGGCTGGCCGGCGCCGGCTATTCGAGCTTTCATGAAGGAGAATTGCATCGCCTCGGCGACGAAAGAATTTTGAAGCTCATGCGCAAGCTCGAAGAAACAAATTACGCCTATGAGATTGTCCACCTGCCGTACACGATCGGGGGAGACAACGGCGGTCCGGATCCGAATCTTCCTGATTTTGTCAAATCATGGAATGAACGCTATGTCTCACCACGGCTCGTCATTGCCACGCATGAGCAAATGTTCAAAGATTTCGAGCAACGTTACGGAGGATCGCTTCCCGCTTTCAAAGGCGACTTCACGCCGTATTGGGAGGATGGTGCGGCTTCCACGGCTTTCGAGACGGCACTCAATCGGCAGGCAGCGGATCGGCTCATTCAGAGTGAAGCATTATGGTCCATGCTTTCGCCGGAATCTTATCCCGCCGATGAATATTACACTGCGTGGCGAAATGTCGTGCTCTACGATGAGCACACCTGGGGCGCGCACAACAGTGTTTCGGAGCCGGATCTGCCCTTTGTCAAAGGGCAATGGAAAATCAAGCAACGGTTTGCATTGGAAGCGGACAGCCTCTCCCGCGCTCTTCTCGCCAAAGTGCTGGCCTCGCCGGCGAAAACCGCAATGAAAGAAATTGCCATTGATGTTTACAACACGAATTCATGGACTCGCACCGATCTTGTGCTCCTGTCACGTGAGCAAAGCCATGGCGGTGATCTGGTCGTTGATGAAAAAGGCAATCGTATCCCTTCGCAGCGTCTTTTCACCGGCGAGCTGGCCGTGCTGGTCGAAAATATTCAGCCGATGTCAGCCAAACGATTCTTTGTCAAAAAGGGAGAGGCCGGCAACCGGGGTGAGGTGAAAGTTTCGGAAAATATCTTGGAAAACAGTCTTGTCGCTCTCACGGTCAACGCACAAACGGGCGCCATTGAGAGTTTGCGATGGAAAAAGAACGGCGCAGAGCTGGTCGATGTCGGCAAGGCGCACGGGCTCAATGAGTATTTGTATGTTCCGGGCAAAAATCCTGATGACGCACGGCGGGTGACGAATGTCAAAGTGCAGATCAAGGAGCGGGGCAATTTGGTTTCCTCTCTCATTGTTGAAGCCGAGGCGCCCGGATGCAGGCGCTACGCGAGTGAGATTCGACTCATCGCCGGCATTGGCCGCGTGGATATCATCACCGAGATCGACAAGCTCGCCGTGCGCGCAAAGGAAGGTGTGCACATTGCCTTTCCGTTCAACGTTCCCCATGGCCAAATCCGCTACGATGTCGCCCATGCCATCGTGCGTCCGGAGGCGGATCAGTTGGCCGGCGCGTGCAAAAATTTCTTTTCGGTGCAAAGTTGGGTCGACGTCTCGAATGAAAATCTCGGCGTCACCTGGGCCACAGTGGATGCGCCGCTGATCGAAATCGGCGCCATCACTGCCGAATCACCCTGGCTGAAGTCAGCACAACTCGCGCCGGTGATTTACTCTTATGTGATGAACAACTATTGGCATACGAACTACAAGGCCGATCAGGAGGGTTTGGCAAAGTTTCGCTACTCCATCCTGCCGCATGGTGAATTCAAACCGGAAGACGCCGCACGGTTCGGAAGAGAGCGCCGGATGCCGTTGCTGGTGACCATCGCCGATGCCTCCAAGCCGCCCCTGGCTTCATTGTTCCGCCTCGATCCGCCGGAAATTTTTGTGACTTCGATCAAACCAATTGAAAATGGACAGGCGTGGTTGCTATATTTGTATAATCCGACGAGTCGAATGCAAAATGTCACGCTGCAATGGAACCAGGCCATTCCGGTAACCATGCGTTTGAGCGACGGCTTCGAGGAAAAGGGAGAGGAGATTACGGAGGGGTTCCAGCTTGACGGATATGGAAGTTTGTATGTTCGAGTGGATAAAAAATGAATGTACCGCGCTGCAAATCGTTTTACGTGGATAGGAAAGGAGAAAAAATGAAAAACAAAATGGCATCGGCTTTCATCCTTCTGATGTTTTTCCTGGGGATGCTGTGGCGCTCTTCCTCCGCGCAGCCGGAAACACCGGCGCAGCATGACGCCCGCATGCAATGGTGGCGCGAAGCACGATTCGGCATGTTTATTCATTGGGGCTTGTATGCCATTCCCGCCGGCGAATGGAAGGGAAACACCAATCACGCGGAATGGATTCGCACCACGGCACAAATTCCTCTTGACCAATATGACAAATTCGTGCAGCAATTCAATCCGGTCAAATTCAACGCCGAAGAATGGGTGCGTCTGGCCAAAGACGCGGGCATGAAATATATCGTCATCACCTCGAAGCATCACGATGGCTTCTGTTTGTTCGACTCCAAACAGACGGATTTCGATGTCATGTCCACGCCATTCAAGCGCGACATTCTGAAAGAATTATCCGAAGCGTGTCGCAAGGAAGGAATCAAGATGTGTTGGTATCACTCGATCATGGATTGGCATCATCCCGATTACTTGCCGCGCCGGGAATGGGAGAAAAACCGTTCGACCAGGGGCGCCAACTTTGACCGTTATCTGCAGTAC
>JAPDQK010000117.1:0-6095 GCA_034505955.1 Candidatus Zhuqueibacter pondensis | reverse complement strand
CGAATTTGGTTGCCGCAAATGCTCGCCGGCAAGCGTTTCGAAGGGCGATTCCTGTTTGATGGTGACACTTTGCTGGCGCATGAATTGATCATTACAGGGAGCACAACATAGTTCTTGTAGAAGGGAAAAGGTTTGTGTAAATTACAATGGAATGCTGATTTGTATCGATTATAGATTCCGACTTTTTTTCAGTAACTCTTTCAATGGATTTTCTTCGCGAAAGGGCAAAAACCTTTTTTAACTCATTTGGCAAACGGAGGGAATATGGTAAAAATCACGAAGGCGAAAGCCGCGCAATCGGCACGCACGAAAGCAACAACGAAGGCCGCCGCGGGGAAAAAAGCCGCGAAGAAGGAATCCCCCGCAGTCTCAAAACCTACAAGCTCGGAATTAGTCGCTGCGCTGGAGCAACGTGTGAACGAGCTTGAAACAAAGTTGGCCGAGTTGCAATTAAAGGAAGGCCCGCCCGGCCCAAAAGGCGAGAAGGGTGAACCCGGTTCTCAAGGCCCACCTGGGCCAAAAGGTGAGAAGGGTGACCCCGGCCCGCAAGGCCCGCCTGGGCCAAAAGGAGAGAAGGGCGACCCCGGACCACAAGGCCCACCTGGGCCAAAAGGAGAGAAGGGCGATCCTGGTCCACAAGGCCCACC
This sequence comes from Candidatus Zhuqueibacter pondensis, assembly GCA_034505955.1. Lineage (GTDB taxonomy): Bacteria > Zhuqueibacterota > Zhuqueibacteria > Zhuqueibacterales > Zhuqueibacteraceae > Zhuqueibacter > Zhuqueibacter pondensis. The sequence continues at coordinate 5,448 of JAPDQK010000117.1, read as the reverse complement.
TGGGCCAAAAGGAGAGAAGGGCGATCCTGGTCCACAAGGTCCGCCTGGACCAAAAGGTGAGAAGGGCGACCCCGGCCCGCAAGGTCCACCTGGGCCAAAAGGAGAAAAAGGCGATCCCGGACCACAAGGACCGAAAGGTGATCCTGGTCCACCGGCGACAACCGCTGCATGAGCAAAAGTCGGATTGGCTGCGACTGCAGGGGATGCTTTTGGCTTTGACCAGTGGGAAAAAATATTCGGGTTCAGAGGACATTTTCTGAACCCGAATATTTTTAAATGTAGCTTCCAGCAGGTCACAATAATTCATTTTTCCATTTATTCCACCATTCCAATACTCCAATTTCTATCTCCGGCTCAACCTCACCCCAAACACCACCACGCCGACCAGCACCCCGACCAGCAGGAGAATGAGCACCGCCGTTCCCCAAATATTGGCGCTCGCGGCAATGTGAATGCGAATCTTCTTGTCCTCGGATTCGACTTTGCGATTGCTGGCAAATGCTTCGGTTTTGATCGTCGCCTCGTAGTCCCCAACGCTCACATCGGCTGGCGGAGTGATGGTGACAGAAATCTGCTCTTCTTTGCCTGGCAGGAGAGAGGAGATCAAATCCGGCGAAACTGAAGAGAGCCAATTCAACGGAACATCGGCGCGAACCTTGATGTTGTCCAAACGTCGGGTACCATCGTTGTACGCCGTGAGATTCATCTGCACCTTTTCCCCCGGCTTCAGCTCCTGATAAAAGTTCGTGGCGCGAACTTGAATGCGCCCGACGCCGCGCGGAACCAATTCCAGCCGCACGTAACTGACATTCATTTGATCCAATTCGTTGGCGCTATACCTTCTCTCGCGATTGACACTCTCTATTTGTGCCGGTGGAATCGCCGCGGCAAAGAAACTGATGGGCTGATCGATGAGAAAAGAAGTGCTGTCGTAGCGGTCCGGCAGATAGACCGCCAGCGCCAGCTTGCGCGTGTTAATGTCTTGGGAAAACTTCACCTGCGAGAATCGCGCGTTAGTTTGCGCTTCGAGAAAATCGTAGCTGATCTGCCGGGGAAGATTTAGTGCCTCCAGCTTGTACACGTTGTCCATGCTGGAAAAAAGCTCCAGCGTCAAATCGTAATTGGCACGCGTGCCGAGGTCGGCTTCTTGCGAGAATTGCTCCGAGGTGATCAGCACGCGATTGGCGCTTTCATCTTTCTGCAGGAAAATCTTTTTCTCTTCCGATTTGTCGCCGTAGACGCTTTTCACGATCACATTGTCCAAATCCTGCAGCAAGAGAAAATCGACCGCAATCGGCTGATTGTACGGCATCGTGGCGATCTTGGCTTCGTACGGCTGGCTGACGATGGCATTTTGATCGTTCAGCAGCGAGACATAGACATTGGAAATCTGGTCGGTGCGGATGCCCTCGAAATCTTCGATTTCGATGTTTCTCCCCGCAATCAATCCGCCGGTGGTATTCCTCAGCGTCAGCTTGACACGCTTCTTTCCATCTTTGGCTTGATACTTGATCGCCTTGTCGATGGTGATGTGCGGCTGCTCAAAAGCCAGCGCGAGAATGGCTTGCTGATAGGTAAGCTGGGCATTCTTGAAGCGCGCCTCGGATTCCCGGAATTCCTTCTCGGAAATGAGTCCCTTCTTGCGCAGTTCCTGCTGCCGGCCGAACTCCTCTTTTTGCAGCTTGTACTCGCTTTGGACTTTTTCCAAATAAAGCGATTTGAAGCGCTCGTCGTTGGGGTTGTAGAAAATCTGCTGGGCGAATGTTGATTGCGCCCAGAAGATAGCCAAAATGAAAATTAGTTTGCTCATAATGTTTCACCTGTAATGATTGTAATGCCCTTGAATTTGGTGAGTAGTCCTAACTGAATGTCATTCTGTAAGAATCTTTTTTGAATTTGGCACGAACGTCTTCGATTGCAAAAAGATTCCTGCGAAATGACATTTGGGGTACCCGTAACTTGGGTATCTCTGATGATCCAAAGATAACGTTGCCTTTTGGTTGCCAAAGACTTATATTTTTGGTAAAGAAGAAAAGGAAATAAACCATGGAAACCGGCCTCTTTATTCTCATTGGCTTTGCCTGGCTTTTCGCGATCGGCGTTTACATCTACGTGAAGTACACCGATAGGAAGAGCGAAAAAACTTCTACTACCAAATGAGCATTAGCAATCAGTTCCATTGTATTTTGCCTCGACTTTGTTTTTTTTGCTATTGCGGCTTATTTTTATTTTATTATAACAAAACTTTTGGAGCAGTGATATTTTGGATCAGCCCTTTTTGCCTCTTCCTACTTTTCGGAAGACAAGCTCAATATAGTATTCCAACATAGTGAATGACTTTGTCGCAAAAATCAATTTGACTTTGCGCTTATCGCCATGGTGCATCTAAAAGCCTGCCAAGGATCATAACGGTTTGCAATACAGTACAACTTTCCATTTTTGTCGACACACGTGGTGTAATAGCCGGTTTCATAAGTCCCCAAGAAAGTGCCATCCTTTTCAAAAATGTCGAAAAAGTAACGCAGGCGCTTGTTAGGTCCGCGTTTACCAATAAAGTTTAAAATTTTCCCATTCGGCAGTACAATCGTACTGAGTATCGGAGTACCGCCTTCCAAACCACCACCCTCATGCACAATAGGATTTTCCCACCATAAAAGAAATCTGCTAAACACGGCAGCTAACTTGCCTGAAGAAAGCTCGAATTTCCTGATTTCATATCTGAAGGGATGAGTATGGAAGAGAAATCCGTTGGCATAAAAAAGTGAGGAAGTGAGGTAAATCACGTGATTGGCAAAGGGACTTTTTTCAGGCCGCACCGGTTCACCGAAAGATCGCAAAAGTGTTCCGTTTGTATCGTAGACGTGGAAAATCTTCCCATCTTTATAAAAGGAAATGAGCAATTGATCCTGTGGAATGAGCACGCCTTTTAAGTCCCAAAATGGCACCGCACCGTTGAGTTTAAAACTCGCAATAAATTTTCCGAGCCGGTTGAACTTGCTCACACGCCGATTTCCACCTTCCAAAACATAGAGGTTGTCTTGGCTGTCAATAATCAGGTCAGTAGGATGCCCCAATTCCCCGTTCTTTCGACCGCTTTTGCCAAAAGTGAGAAGATACTTGCCTTGTGTATCGAACTTCCAAATTCCACTATGGTAGTCATCCAAGATGTAGATATTACCTTTCGAATCCGTTTCCACATCCAGGATTCTCGCAAAACGTGAATCCGGCGGGCAGTCGTTTTGGCTGATAGTAAGCTCGATTTCTATCGCTCCGGTATTTTTAGTTTGGAGCGTCTCGTGGCGAGCTTGGTTGGACAATGCGAATGAAGCGCCAAGCGCACAGCAAATGACAATCAAATTTCTCATGGCGAAAACCCTTTCATCTCACATCGGCACCTGCAAAAGTAAAATGGCTCAGCAGAAAAAACACAATGTTCAGAATAGCAAGATAGGCGACAAATGGCAAAGCTTGCTTCAAATCGGCCGGTAGATCGCGCGGTGGCGAAGTGAAACGCGGTATGACGTGTGCGTCAACCGACTTGTTCGAGATCGACAGCATTCCCGGAAAAGGCACCATGCGATGCCGGCTTTGGGGATCTGCCAAATCACGTGCATGAATAAAATTTTTCATCACGTGACGGTACTGCACGGCCGCATCGAAAAACTTCTTGTGATAGGCGAGTCCCGTGTTCGACACCCGCTCAACGACCTGACGGAATGCCGAATAAGGAGAAAAAGCGTTGATGGATTCCGCCGTTCTGGCTTGATTCAGCAGCTCGGTGAAGCGCTGCAACACAAATTGCTCCATGGTATTGTCACATTGGTCGAAATACCCGGCGATGGCCTGCCATCCTTCAACACTTTCCCTTCCAATCATCACCTCGTGCATTTCCTTCGGCGCGCCGCGCATGAAATCGAGCATCACCGCCTGGAACCGGCTGTCGTACTCCTCTTTCGATGCCACCGGATGGTAACGCTGCGCGATCATGCCACCAAGATAAGGGAACAGTACTACTGCAAATGTCCACAGCAGAAGGAGCAGCGCGAGGCTGGTGGATGATTTGGAAACTGCGGAAGACATCCAGAGCCCCATCCAGACGAATAATGACAAATAGATCATGCCCAACGCGCCGGTCAGAAGCGCTTCCTGAGGAAAAGCAAGGATAATGTTCCGACCCAGCACGAGCTGGATGATAATAATGCTCAAAAGGGAACCGAGGATAATGGGAACCAGCAGCAAGATGAGCGTCGCGAGGTATTTCGCCAGCAATACTTGTGTCCTCGGCACGGCGTTGGAGAGCTGCAGCTTCAGCGTTCCGTCCTCGCGGTCTCGCGAGATGGCATCGAAACTCAACACAATTGCCAGGAAGCTCAAGACGATTCCAACAATAAACACCAGGTCAAAATCTGCGTAATTCTCGAGCTTGTAATTCACACGTTGCGCATTTAAATTCATTCCGGAAAACAGCCCGCCTCGACGCGCGGCGCTGGGCGTCATGTAAATGGTTTTCGGGAAACGGTTCTCATGGCCCGAGGCGAAGAGACTTGAAAGACGCGGTTCTTTGGTCAAGGGGATCGTTTCCGCATAAAGCGCTTGCAGCCCTCGCGTGCTGCTGGCGAGTGCGCTCTTATAAAGCTCCTGATTGTGCCGATATTCCTCCTGCGCATTTTGAAATTTTTTGCAAAAAATAAGGCTACTTCCGGCGCAGACCACCAAAACGAAGAGAAGCCCGGCGACAAAACGAAAGCTCAACAGGTTGTGCTTTAATTCTTTCGCGATCAAAATCGGCAGCATCATATACCTCCAGGTTTGCGAGTGGGGGGATTCGCCAACGCCTCAACGAACATCATAGGATTTTAGAGCGGCAGCGGCCCAGATCAGGAACACGACAAAATAAATCATCATGGGTAGAAGGTTCCGAATGGCCTTCGCTAAATCCTCAACGAGGGCGGCAGCTTGCACTTTGAACACCGGCGCATCGGCCAGATCGAGAGGAGGTTGGTTGCGTGTCCAGGGAATCGAATTGGGGTCTTTGGCATATTGCGCGAGCCGCTGCGCCGTATCGACCGGGTCAATTTGTTCCCGCCGCAGGCGCGAAAAATACAAATGCGCGTTGCTTGAAAAAACACCTTTTTGGTCAAGATAAGCCAGATATTGCTGGCGATACTGCCTGGTTTGCTCCAAGAAAGCCTCGGCATTATCAATATCGGTACGGGAGAGCACCGAGACCGCATGTTTGAAAAGTGCGGCAGGCGAGGAAAGTTCCAGAAGCCGTTTCCAACGCAATTGTTCATCGAGTTTGTCCAGATAAAGGCGCTTGTAGAGTTGCCATTCCTTTTCAGCCGTATCGAAAGTTTTGCGGTAGAGCTGCGTCTGCTTGATCAGGTATTCCAGAATTTTATAATCGGCGTCTGCAACAATCACATACACCGGAACATTCCCGACGTT
>JAPDQK010000116.1:0-6155 GCA_034505955.1 Candidatus Zhuqueibacter pondensis | reverse complement strand
TGGTTGAAAGTCCGACTCGAATCAATCTCAGGCCAGAGAAAGTTTCTACGCCATTTTTTGAACTCGGATGACACGGGTCGTGTGGATGAGCACGGATAAAACATAAATGAACCAAAGCAAAATCCGCGATGATCCGTGTCATCCGAGTAATCCGCGTTCAAAAGCATTGACTTTAGAAAGCAAGATGCATTTATGAAAACTAACCGCCGCGAATTTTTGGTGACAACTTTGGGCGCTGCGCTCGGCGCAACTTTGCAGGCGGCGCCGGTGCGCGCGCAAACGCGCACAATCGCGCTGGAAGAATTGGACGCCGCCGCGAAAAAGCCCGTGCTCAGAGCCGAGCTTTTTAAAGATCCCATAATCATCGCCGCCATCGACTTGCTGAAAAACGGTGAGGAGTGGTTCGTGCGCGTGCGCTCGAAAGACGGCGCGGTCGGCATGGCCGTTTCCAACAATGAGCGCATGGATGCCTTCTATCCCATTTTGACAAAAATCGTCGCGCCGTATTTTATCGGCAAGGACGCCCGGCAGCTCGAGACGCTCATCGACGGCGTTTATGTTCATGACAGCAATTACAAGCTGCAAGGCCTCGCCTTTTGGATGTGCGTCGCCTCGGTGGAATTTGCGATTTTGGATTTGCTCGGCCATCTCGCGGGCAAGCCGGTGGGCGATTTGCTCGGCAGCGTCACTCGCAACGAGATCAAAGTTTATCGCGCCAACAACGATCGCGGCTTGTCGGCGGAAGAATCGGTTCGCCGTACGAAAAAGCGCGTCGAGGAAATCGGCGCCAAAGCGCTGAAGTTCAAGGTCGGCGGCAGATTGGGTTTCACGGACTCGCCGCCCGGCCGCACAGAGAAGCTGATTCCCTTGATGCGCAAAACGTTCGGTGACGAGATGGTGATCATGGCCGACGCCAACGGCTCGTACAACGTTGCGGAAGCGGTGCGTGTCGGCAGAATGTTGGAGGAGCACAAAATCACTTTTTACGAAGAGCCTTGCGCGTTCGACGAATTGGAGGAGACCAAACAAGTGGCCGACACGCTCACGATCCCCATTGCCGGCGGCGAGCAGGAAAGCAGCCTCTGGCGCTTCCGCTGGATGATTCACAACCACGCCGTGCAAATCGTGCAGCCGGATTTGTTTTATTTCGGCGGCTTCATTCGCAGCGTGCGCGTCGCGAGAATGGCCGCCGCAGCCGGATTGGAATGCACGCCGCATATGAGCGGCAGCAGCGTCGGTTATCTCTACGTGATTCATTTTGCCTCGTTTGTTCCCAACGCCGGCGAGTTCATGGAGTACAAGGGCAAAAGCGAAAAAATGCCCATTCATTGCGACACCTCGACGCTGATCTGCAAAGACGGCATCGTCCGCGTCCCCACCTGTCCCGGCTTTGGCATCACCATCGATCCGGATTTTGTGAATCAAGCTGCGGTGATCACGGGTTGAGTTGAATAAAGATCATGTCGTAGCGCAGACTTCCAGTCTGCAAACGAAGGCAAGCTGAGAGCTTGTGCTACAAAATTTTCGTGATCGTGATGGTTTTTCAAAGGTGATACTGTAACGCAGACATCTTGTCTGCAAACCAATGCAGGCAGGATGCCTGCGCTACAAACTCTTCACGACCGTGATGGTTTTTCAAAGGTGATACTGTAACGCAGACATCTTGTCTGCAAACCAATGCAGGCAGGATGCCTGCGCTACAAACTCTTCACGACCGTGATGGTTTTTCAAGGGTAATACCGTAACGCAGACATCTTGTCTGCAAACCAATGCAGGCAGGATGCCTGCGCTACAAACTCTTCACGACCGTGATGGTTTTTCAAGGGTAATACTGTAACGCAGACATCTTGTCTGCGAACCAATGCAGGCAGGATGCCTGCGCTACAAACTCTTCACGACCGTGATGGTTTTTCAAGGGTAATACCGTAACGCAGACATCGTGTCTGCAAACCAATGCAGGCAGGATGCCTGCGCTACAAACTCTTCACGACCGTGACAGTTCCTCGAAGGTAATACTGCATGAAAATGAATAAAATGAATAAGCGATCCCTCCGCGCCGTGCTTTTTGAGGCGCTCTTGTGCGCTCTCTGTTGGCAAAACGGTCAAAACCTCGCGTTGGCCCAATCTCCAACGCAATTCTTCACCCCCAGCGTCGCGATCAACCGCCAGCTTCAAGGCAAGGACATCGCCGCCGTTGATTTCTACGGCTTGGTGCCGGACGAAAAGGATTTCACCATCCATCCCAGGCTCCGCCCCGGCTGGACATGGTTGTCGGCGAAAAACGTGCGCCACAAAGACAAGACCATCAGTTTTTTTCTGCACAACGGCGATCTCTATTGCGACGAAACGATCGTGAGCAATTTCCGTCGCCGCAAAGCGAAAAAGAACGTGACGGAGCTGGTGCAGGCCAATACGTTTCACCTTGCTTTTCTTCGCGGTGATGGGAAGGATGAAGAAGTACTGATCTTCATCGCCACCGACACAGACAAACAAGTCGAGGTGAAGATTGATCGAACGTGGCTTGGGGTTGAAAAACGGCTGCGGTATCAGCTTGCCGCCGGCGACGCCAAACTTTTGCGTATTGCGCTTCAAAGCCTGCGGCCGGAGTGGGAGCCGCTTTATGTAAAGACCCGACACCCCCTGCGGCAACGAATCAATCTCAATCACGATTGGAGATTCCACAAAGGCGATGTCGCCAATGCACAAACGCTGAATTTCAATGATGCCAATTGGGAGCCGGTAACTTTGCCGCACAGTTGGAATGCCGGCGACATCATTGATGATCGCAATTTCAACGACGGGTTGGATATTTACACCTCTTACTGGCGCGGCATAGGCTGGTACCGCAAGCAGTTTACGGTGGATCAAGCGTGCAGAGGGAAAAAAATATTCATTGAGTTTGAAGCCGCGAATCAGGTGGCAGAAGTCTGGCTCAATGGCGTGCATTTGGGACAGCATATCGGCGGATACTTGGGGTTTGAATTCGAGGTGACCAACCTCATAAGATTCGACAAATCGAATCTTTTGGCAGTGAAGGTTGACAATCGCTTTAATTACGACATTCCTCCGCATACCGGCGATTTCAACATGATGGGAGGCATTACGCGAGAGGTTTGGTTGAAGGTGACGGAAAAGGTGCATGTCGTTTCAACCTTTGTCACCACACCGGAAGTTTCTCATCACGCCGCGACCGTCAAAGTCGTGACGGAAATAAAAAATGACGCCAATCATGCCAAAGAACTCCGGCTGGTTGCCAGCGTTGTCAATGCGGAGGGATTCATTGTCGCCTCGATGGAAAGCCATGCACGAGTGGAGAAAAACGCCTTGCAAACATTGACACAACAGAGCGGCGAGATTCCGCAGCCGCGTTTGTGGTCGCCGGAGGAGCCGAACCTCTACACTGTTTACTCCCATCTCTATGATGGCGAAACCCTGGTCGACGAATATGCTTCGCCGCTCGGTTTTCGCTGGTTTGAATTTGATTCACAAAAAGGTTTTTTTCTCAATGGCAAATATTTGAAGCTCCGCGGCGTCAATCTGCATCAGGATCGTTTCGGCTATGGTCCGGCCGTGCCGGATTCGCTGCGCGTGCAAGATTTGCGTTTGTTCAAGAAAATGGGCATCAACTTCGTCCGCCTCGCGCACTATCCCCATGATCCGGTAATGCTGCAGGAATGTGATCGACTGGGTATTCTGGTGTGGGAGGAGATTCCCTACGTCAACACCGCCGGCCGTGAAAAGTTCATCGAGAATTGCAAAAACATGATGGCCGAGATGATCGCCCGCGACCGCAATCATCCCGCCATCATATTTTGGGGTATCGCCAACGAAACTGCCGAAGCGTGGATGCCCGCCTCGGAAGTGCCGTACATCCGCAAGACGCTTCAGGCGCTCCATGATCTTGCGAAAGCGCTGGATCCGACCCGCCTCACCGTGCAGGCGCAAAACAACATGGTAGATTACGATCTGGCCGGCATCACCGATTGCATCGGCTTCAATCGTTACTTCGGCTGGTATCGCGGCGTCATCGAAGATTTCGGCAAGGATATTGATGAGCTGCACCAAAAATATCCGCATTGGAAAATTCTGATCAGCGAATATGGCGCCGATGCCAAACGCGGCTACCATGTCGAAAACCCCGAACGCTTCGATTTCAGCGAAGACTATCAACTGCGGTTTCACGAAGGCTATCTCCGGCAAATCAACGAGCGGCCGTGGCTCGGTGGCAGCGCGGTTTGGAATGGCTGCGATTTTGCCTCCGAGCATAAAATTGGCAACATTCCCCGCCTCAATCAGAAAGGTCTGGTCGATTACAGCCGCCGGCCGAAGGATGCCTACTATTTTTATCAGAGCCAATGGTCGCAAGCGCCGATGGTTTACATCGTCTCGCACACGTGGCGCCATCGCAGCGGCAACAACGGCGAGAAGAAGCGTATTCGCATTTTGAGCAATTGTGACGTCGTGGAGCTGTTTCTCAATGGGCAACCGCTTGGCGCCAAAGAAAAGGATTTCGTTTGGGAGGCGGCATTTCATGAAGGAGAAAACGAACTGTTTGCCAAGGCCAGAAGGGACGAGGTCACTGTGAGTGACCGAGTAAAGGTGTATTTTGAATTCGCGACAAAGACCAATAACCGCAATTGAACTCCCCGCTGGGAATTGTGAAAGGTAATACGACAACTTATGCTCTATCCCCAAAACAATCGCTACCGTACCGTTCTCGATCTCTCCGGCTTTTGGGAAATCAAAGCCGATCCGGATCACGTTGGTGTTGAAAAAAATTGGAACGATGGATTCGAAGCAGATGCTTATGTTGGTGTGCCCGGCAGTTGGAATGAGCAGCTCGCCGAAATCGGGCTGATGAACTATGTCGGGCCGCTGTGGCACCAAACGCGCTTCTTTGTTCCGTCCGCTTTATCCGAGAAAACATTGCTGCTGCGATTTGGTTCCGCTGATTTTCATGCCCGGGTATGGGTCAATGGGGAGTATGTCGGAGAGCACGAGGGCGGATTTTTGCCCTTTGAATTCGACATCACTTCTTTCGTCAATCAGGATAACGAGAATCTGCTCGTCGTTTGCGTGGACAACACGCTGACCTATGACACCATTCCCCAAGGCCTCACCAAAGATGATTTCGTCTCATTCCGCAAAAATCGTGATGCCTCTTTTCCGCCGACGGCGTTTGACTTTTTTGCCTACGGTGGTCTGCATCGTCCGGTGAAGCTTGTCGCGCTTCATCCTCTCCATCTTTCCGAGGTGAAGGTCGACACCGCCATCGCGGGCACAACCGGCCATATAAAATTCGAGGCAACATTTAGCCGGCTTTCCGAGGCAGCAAGCGTAGAAATCTCTCTTTGGGATGGCAGACAGAAGCTGGAGAAAAAAATAAAACCCTGCAACCATTCAACCATTGCCGGCGAATTTGCCATTTCGCGCTGCCAATTTTGGTGTCCCGAGAATCCCCATCTCTACCAGCTCCGGTTTGCAGTGCAGGAGAATGGTACACCGGTGGATGAGTATCAGGTCGAAGTCGGCGTTCGCGAAATCACCGTGGCAGGCGCGAAGCTGTTGTTGAATGGCGAGCCCATTTTTCTGAAAGGCTTCGGCAAGCACGAAGACTTTGCCGTTCTGGGAAAAGGTTTATCCCACCCCCTGATCGTCAAGGATTTTCAATTAATGAAATGGATTGGCGCCAATTCATTTCGGACCTCGCATTATCCCTACGCCGAAGAAATCATGCAGATGGCCGACCGCATGGGATTTTTGATCATCGATGAAGCGCCGGCGGTCAGTTTGAACTTTCGCCACGTCACCCCCAAAACGTTGGAGAATCACAAACGAGCGTTGACCGAGCTGATCGCGAGAGATCGGAATCATCCGGCGGTGATCGGTTGGAGCATCGCCAATGAGCCCGGCATCTGGGGAGAGGAGGAAGCGATTTCCGAAAAGGCCGAGAACTATTGGGCGGAGATTTGCCGGCATGTCAAATCGCTCGATTCGACCCGGCCGATCACCCTGCCGGCTTTCGCCTTTTGGAAAGAGCGGGATCCTGCCTACAAATATTCCGACTTCATTTCCATCAACCGCTATTGGGGATGGTACGAGATTCCCGGCGAGATCGAGGAAGCCGGCGCCACGCTCAAAGCGGAAATGGAATT
>JAPDQK010000115.1:0-6772 GCA_034505955.1 Candidatus Zhuqueibacter pondensis | reverse complement strand
TTTGGCTTTGAACTCTGCTGAAAAATGACGTCTTGGTTTTGACATACGTGCGCTCCTTTTGACTTGGACAAGATAACACCTGAATTGTTCATTAGCAAGAGTGTCCAAGTTTAGGGGTGCACTTCAAGCTGTATTTCCATAAACATCCTGGAATTCCACCATAATCACTTTGAGAGTCCAAGTAATCTGCGCCGGTTGATTAGGGCCAGAGGGGCTCAAGCTATTCTTTCCGAGCCGTACCGGTCGCGGAATATGGGCACTGAGATTTGTGGGAATATTCCTTGGAGCATCAATTCCTACGCGCAAATTGGAAAGTTGGTAAACTCCGTCACGCTGCGACAGCGCAAAATAATAGTAACCATCAGCAGAATTCTTGTCAAAAGGATAACCATCTTTGGTCTGGAAAGTATAGTCCCATTCATCTCCCCACATCCTTCCGACAAAGGTGACTCCATTGGGTTGACGAAACTCAACCCAACCCGTATCGAAATAGGTAGCCCATGCTAGGGTCACCCAAACAAGGACCCAGGCCACCATGAAGAAAAAGAAAATTCCCTTTTTCATTTTCAGTTCTCCTTCTCTTGGATTATCGCATGACCACAAGTTTTTTGACCAAATGAACTTGGCCGACTTGCAATTTGTAGAAATAGACTCCAGCAGCCACTGGCATCCCGTCGTGGTTTACTCCTGACCAACGTACGACATGATTGCCTTTTGCTTGTATTTCATTGACGAGTGTTACCACCTCCTCTCCGTGAATGTTATAAACCTTTAATTGTACATAATGTGGGCCTGAGGGGAGGGAATAGCGAATGACTGTCTCACGAATAAACGGATTGGGATGGTTTTGATAAAGATCAAAACGTTTAGGCACATCATCCTCTTTCCGATGTTTTACTGACACCACCCCTCCCAAATTCCCGTCCTTATCCACTCTATAAATGTAAACCCCTCGGTCAGGCCCAGCTTGGCCACTACTTATAATCGCTCCCCCTCTGCCATCAGATATCAACTTTCCTGGATAGATTCGCGTGCTTACCAACACGTCAATGTTTCTCCATTGTGCTTCCCCATTTTCATTAAATTTTTGAGCATAGGTAATACCAATGCTATCACGTCTATCATGAAAAATAGCAATAATCTCGTTGCCTGAAGTTTCTAATAGACGACAGTGCATTTTAAATGACCCAACGGAACTGACCGGAATTCCACGTTCATTCCACAATAGTGCGCCGTTACAATCTACTCTCTGAAGATAAACATTTCTTCTTTTTCGGGCATCCGTCCAAGATACAATAAAATCTGAATCTTTGAATTTTATTGCACTTTCCATGAAACCCTGGCTGCCTATACTATCACATATCACAATTCCTCGTTCTCCCCATAATTCATTTCCATCCTTGTCGAATCTTGTAGCAATAATACCCTTTTTCTCCGGGTCAATTTGGTCATAGGCGTAGCTTAGAATATAAACCCCGCCTAAACCATCCGAGAGAATCTTCCCTCCAATGAGATTGTCTATTGAAATGGATACTGGCCGCTCCCAAAGCAATTGCCCAGCAACATTTATCTTAAGAATATGACGCCTCAAATCGGTGCCTGAACTGTTTCCTTGTAGGGTTACCACAAAAACAGACCCTTGTTCGTCAACAAGTGCCTGTACTGAACCGAATGCACTCACTCGTCTGCCATTTTCTTCCCAAAGGACGGAACCGGAAGCATCGACTCGTTGGATATACGTTCCGCCAGAGACATTGCCGAGACTATCGTAATCGCTAAAGTTCCAAACAGCAACGATTCCGCCGTGTCCGTCTCCACCAAGTGCCATGATTTGAGAAGCAGCGACATTATAATAATTGGGATTGGTTCCTTTTAAAGTTGACAAGGGTATACCCTTGTTCCCCCAGATCCTTCGGCCTCCCTCATCCAAGTGTTGAACGTAGGTATCGAGGTCATAAATAACCACATATTCTGGGTCTGTCAGAATTCGCAAAAAATCATAGTAATCATAACCGATGTAAACCCCGCCCTTGCCGTCAGGCCAGAGATATGTGTCACGACCAATCGTTACATCATTAGCGGAATCGGGGATAATCACGGTCAGTCCTTGCAAGGTAGGGTCCCATACTATATACCCATCTTTATTTACCTTTTGGGCAGTATATAGAGAATTTTTGCGTCCAAGAATAATAGCACCGCCATCTCCATCGGCAACTATGGAGTTAAAAAATGAGCCTAAAAGTGCAGCTTTAGCTGTATCAGGGCTATGTGACCATTGGGCCTGAGTAAAACAAGGAATCATGGCAGCCAATAGAATTAGAAACCGCTTCATGGGTCTCACCTTGATAATGAATGATTGTCAAAACAGCTTTTGATGAGCTAAAATAAACTTGGCAGCAATAAGACCTAGCGCATGAAAAAGAGAAGAGAAGGAAGAGAAAAGAGAGAAACCCCAGATGCAGTTCACAATGCACTCGCATCGCTCTTCCTGATCGGACAACTTGCCAGTATCCTCGTAGGCAATCAAAATATACTTCACACCAAGCGCATAGTCAAGCCCTATTACAAAAGTTTAACAGAAATCTTTACGCATAATAACCGTTCAGCCTGCCCCTGATCTCCCTCTCTCCCCTGATTCCCGTTGCTCACCACGCGTCGAGCGAAACGAAAAAGCCCAGACAAGATGTCCAGGCTTTTTTAGACGAAGGAGTTTGTTTACCGCAACAAAATCATCTTTTTTCGGTTCACATAATTTCCGGCTGCCATGCGATAGAAATACACACCAGCCGCCACCGGCATACCGGCATCATCGCAAGCGTCCCAAGTGATCCGATATTTCCCCGGATGCTGCCAGGTCTCGACGAGACCGCGCACGCGCTTGCCCATGGCATCAAAAATGACGAGCTGCACTTGTGTTGCACGTGGAATTTGATATTCGATGGTGGTGGCAGGATTGATCCCGCTGGATAAAACTGTTCCACGGCCTTTGGCCTGTCGGACAAGATTGTCCAACGGGGTGAACGGATTGGGATAGTTCTGCAGCAGCAGGAAATCCCCTGGAATTGCACTGGCAGCGAATTCCTTCACCGCGGTGATTTCCTGATAGAGGGCGATCTTGATCGCATCGGCGCGCAACACTGCGCCCGTGGTACTCTTGCCAGTATCGCTGACCTTCACTTCAATTGAAATACCGGCGTGCAAACGGTAGCGTCCGAGCCAAACCCAATCCCCACTCCCTTGGTTCTGGTCAATAGAGATTGAGTCGACTGTTACGTTCGCAAGCTTGATTTCGTACAGGGCGCGATTTGCGGCATTGGCAGTGGTCGGGACGATTTCAAAAATATCATAAACTCCCGACTTCTTCACCGTAGTCGTGAAGCGCGCGTTGGCGCCCGGTCTTTGATTGAGATAGGCATAGCGACTGGTGGGGCCATACGCCTGGGCATTACTGTAGTGCCACGTACCCAGCTCCTGATAGCGCGCCTGGTCTTCATTATCCACGATATCGAAATAAGTCTGTATATCAGCGGTAACCGGGATGCCAATCTGCGGCCGAACCGGGTCATCACTGGCGATCAGCAGCGTGTCGATGATCCGGCCCAAAGCGGAGGAATGAAATTGCACCGGAAGCGATTGACTTTTCATTCCGGAAATCACCACCGGAAATTGCGTGGGCGAAAGCAGCGTTTGCTGTTTGGAGGAAATACCGAGCACCCGAAGCTCTCCAACTCCTCGATTGGTGATGGTGATTTCGAATGAGACGGTGTCCTCCATGCTGACCGGACCCAGGTCGATGAAACCGGGACTGACGTGCAGGTCGCGATCGCGAACCAGCGCCGAGATTTTCACTACATCGGCAGCGATCGTCTTCGGTGATTGCGTATCGCCCATGACTTTCATTTCTATTTCAAGAACGCCGGAGGCGTTCAAAAAAAATGTGCCGAGGTAAAGCCAATCCATGGTTGGCAGCGGTTTGGCGAAGCGGACGGAATCAACAACTTGCTGCTGGTTGAGGATTGTAAAAAGAATGTTCGTAGCAGGATTTTGCACCGGCGGTACTTGCACAAAGATGTTGTAATTGCCCGGCTGTTCGAGAGACGCGCGCCATTTCACGATCGCCGAATCATGTGGCGCAATAGTGGCAATACGGCTATCAATCCCCCAAGCGGAGATGCTGGAGGTTGACCAACTTCCCGAGAGCTCGGCATAGCCTTCGTCCCGGTTGTCAACATAAATGTCATCCGGTAGGAAGTTGATGAAACCAGTGGTCTGATTTCCCATGGTGTCACAAACCACAACTCCGGCTTTGGCCAATTGACTTCTTTGAAACGGTGTCGTGGTTCGCCATCGATTCGTCCCCACCTCTTCACAGGAAACAACCACGTATCTTTCGTAAATATCTTTGATCGCCACAAAGGGGGTACGCTGAAAGATGGGCTCATTGGTATCGATGGAGAAGAAAACCTGGTCACTCGTTGTCATATCCCGAAAGATCACCTGAGGGGATTCAAAGTCGCTGCATTTGCGCCAACGTTGCATGGCTTCAACTGCAGTGCAATAGTGGAATTTGACTTCGGGATAACGGCGCGCCAGCTTGTGTGCCAGGCTGTCAATGATTTCAATGTTTTGCAGAAAATCAGTTTCCGGAAGGTGCCCCCACAAACAGGCGACTTGATCCGTTCCTTGGCTGGCTTTTACAAAAATCGTATCCATCAGGTTGCGATAACGCACGGTGTTGAAATGAGCGGAACGAACATTCCAGCCAGGACCCGCGCCGGGAATTTGGTAGTTTTCCGGCGAGGGACGAAAGGGCACAAACGCTGCCGGTGCTCGCGACCAATCGTATGTGTTGTCGAGCGGCTCGGAGGTGTCGGTACGAACGTTGGGGTGGTCATTATGCAAGCTGTAAGGCAGCAACCGGTCGAGATAATGCTGCCAGTCATTGTCCATGTAATGCCAGCCGCTGCGGAACGAAACCGGAAAGCTGTTTTCTTCGAGCAGGAATTGCGCAAGAGTGTAATTGAAATCATCCAGGCATTCAAGAAAGGACAGCGCCTGATTCCACCAATACGTGCCATCACCGTCATAATCGGTCCAGGCGAAGGTATGATAGTGGAGCGAAAGCTCATCGCCGTTTTGCTCGATATTTTTGCCGTGATACTTTTTCATCAAATGCAGCGTCATGATGTTGGGCAACGGCACATTTTTGTTGGTGGCATGGCGAAAGATGTTACCGGCCATCATCCACCAGGTCATCTTCAGCGGCTGGCCGTACGAATCCACGAACCGGGCCCGAAACGCCGGATTCATGACTTGGTAAGCGTTCCCGGCAGGGTCGGTATAGAGATTCAAGTTGTAGGTGCAATGATACCGTGCGACATTCATGCCATCCCAGATCGCGGTGTCGGATCCGAGCACCAAATAAACTTCACCGCTTTGAGACCAACTGTGAGCGGTGAAGAGGCATAGCACCGGCAGACAAACAAGCAAAAAAAATCTATACTTTGTCATCATGACTTTCTTCACAATCCTCCTTGCAACACGATCCCGTTAAAATCTTTGGCCTGTCATCTTGCAAATTTTTTATTGTCGAGCATGGTCATGATGCTCGAAAAGCTTCGTCACAGCATGACATGTTAATTGGAAGCACTGACCCGATTGACGGAATTTGAACGACAAGCACCGGGATGATGTCATCGTGGAACGATCTTGTTATTATCAAGCACTGTGCTTGTTCTAAACGGGATTCTTCCAGAATGACAAGTTACCGGGTAGATGACGAAAAAGCAAACTCCCGCAGAATGTAGTTGATCTTTTTTGCGGCGAGATCCAGTGCCTCCTGTGCGCTGCGTTTGCCATGCCAGGCGTCGACAATCGCATTCATCAAGATCATTTTGATTTCCTGGCCCTGATCGATATTCGGCTCGGTGATGGAGTGCTCCAGTTCATTGACAAAAGTCGAGGTGTACAGGTCGTTCAGCTCCGCTTGATGGTTGACGATGTCGATCTTGCGGCCGGGCAGGGCTTTCAACGTTTCGCAGAAAAAATCTCCCAGGCGCGTGGTTTGTGTTTTCGGCTGCAAGTCGGCAGTCAACCACAATAAAAAATCCCACGCTTGTCTCTTGTGTTTGCTGCGGCTGTCGACACAGGCAAACCAGGTGTAGAGCACAGTGGCCGGCTTGCCCAATATGGGAATGGGCGCGACGCCGACAATCTCATCATATTCATCGCCCAAAAGCAGTTTCAGCTCGCTTTCGTACCATGTCGCCATGATCATCATCGCCACGCGCCGGTTGGGGAACTCCCACACGCTGCCGCGAACATCGGTGGCTTTTTCCTGAAACAGCCGCAATTCGGCTTCTAATGTTTCCACTCCTTTGGGCCCGTTGAAAGCGCATTGCGTGCCATCGTCGGTGAGAAATTGCCCGCCATTGCTATACAAGAGCGACAAGAATGGGTGCACCACCGCAGAATCCCAACCAACGAGAAAGGCATAACCATAGCGCAGGATATTGCCTTCGTTATCATATGTCGTGGCGCGTTTGGCGATGTCGATTAGCTCGTCCCACGTTGCGGGTGGCTTGGCTTCTCCATTCTCATCCACAGCGCCAATTTCTTTGAGAATTTGTTTGTTGTAAACCAAGCAATAATTATCAAGCTCGGTGGGAATGCCCCAAATTTTACCGCCGATGGTCACACCTTTGATCGCCGCCTCGACGTAATTTTCAACAATATCGGCAACGACATCATCAGGAGGCGGATCGAGCACACC
>JAPDQK010000114.1:0-7068 GCA_034505955.1 Candidatus Zhuqueibacter pondensis | reverse complement strand
CTTAAGAACATTCAAAAGATACGTATCTAAGTCAGAAACATCACATTTAAAATTGAAACATACTTTGATAAATTAGTTCCATATGGTCAAAATTTATTTGATTTTCACGCAGGATTGAGGTTTAAAACCTCACAAATTTCTTGACTCCTTCAATAAAATTCACTATCATTTGCTAACCGCGCGACATAACAATTGTCCTGGAGGCAATTCAGCTTGGGTGGGTGGATGGTGGAGCAGGCGTGGAATTTTCCACGCACGTCAATTTCGGGGTCTTCGTGCCGAAGATCCACCAGAATCACTCATATGGAAATTTTCCGGAGGAGGGAACATGCAAGCTCTCACTCAAATCCGCTCTGTTGCAGCAGCCTTGCTTCTGCTGCTTTCAACTTTCGTCGCTGCCAGCCTGGTGCAGGCGCAAACTGATCCGCGTTTCGGCACGGTCGGTCGCGAAGGCGCAGCGCGCTTGAACTTGACGTGGTATCGCGAGTACCAACGCCAGAACGATGAGGTCGTCCTGCCGGGCAAGCAAAAGCATTTTGTCGTCGGGCAAATCACCAATCGCAGCGATACGCTCGGTATTGATTGGCAGTGGTATCTTCTGGATTTGTTGGAGCAACCCAACTCATTACTGCTGCAAAATTTTCTCAACCTGGTTCTCGACCTGATTCACAGTGAAGCTCTGCCGATCGTACGCGACGCCTGGAAGGAGAACCGCGACGATCTGGAGGAGTTGTGGGCGAAAACCGTAAACGGCACTTCCAAAACCTGGAGCAAGAAAGTTTTGGGGGTGACGATTTACAGCTATACGGTTCGCCTCAGCGATACCAAAGTCAGTCTGCCGGAAGATTTGCCGGAGATTCAGCTCACGGTCGGCCCGGATGGCGAAAGCATCCTCCTGCAGGTTGATTTGGATGCCGTGTGGACGACCCATGCGCGCGGCAGCAATGGCAGCATTCACGCCACACCGACTTTCAACACCAAGCTTTCGCTTTTGGGCACCATCGTGTTTGGCGAAGATGAAAATGGCCGTTATCTCGCCATCAAGGAAGTGCATGGCAAGTCAGTGACCGACGCTGAGGGTGACATCAAATTTACGGTCAATATCCTCAATATCGGCAAAGTCAGTTTCACCTGGCGCAAGATCGATATTCTGATTCAAACACAAATCGATCAGACGATCGAAAAGAATATCGGCAAGTTGATGGAAATTGATCAAAACAAGGATGGCAAGCCCGACCTCGCACAGCGTTTCTATTTTGAATCCTATCTCTCCACTTTATTCTTCAATGGCAAGCCGTTGCCCAGCCAACAGGAAATCCTCGATCGTATTTTTGTGAAGGAATGGAGCTGGATTCGCGCGCAAATCGAGGAAAGAGAAAAAACCGGGGCTTATTGGGAGATCGGCAACGAGCCCAATTGGTTTCCACTCATGCGACCGGAGCAATATGCCGCGCTTTACACACGCTACTACCGGAAGATCAAAATGTTGGATCCTTCCGCCAAGTGCCTGGTCGGTGGATTGTTTCTGAAAGAAGCCATCGATAATCCACGAGATATTGTCATGCTGATGATTCCGGACTTCTTCAGCATCTTTCGTGAGGAGCTGGCAACTTTCATCACCCAATCGTTATTCACCACTTCCACGGTCGCCTGGTATGAAGCCTTCTTGGCGGCGTTGCCACCGGAGGTCAAAGTGGATGTCGGGAATTTCCATCTCTATCCGATGCGAGCGAATGCCACGGCATTTCGGCTTGCCGACGTGCAACCAATCATCGAGAACCTGGCAGAGAGCTTCAAAGCACACGGGACTCCCGAAATTTGGATCACCGAATTTGGCAATATGGATTGGCGACGCAACGAGCAACAGGTTGCCGATCTCTGCGGGCAGCTCTCGATGTATTTTATGGAAAATAAGATTGGCATTACCCGCTGGTTCTGGAGCCGCTCGATCGGATATGACCGGCGCTTCGATGCCATTGGCAAGCGGCCAATTTCAGCACTGCTGTTGGCGGATGGCAAAACCCTGACCACCACCGGCCAGGTTTATCAATTCCACTCAGATTTAAATGAGCGCGGTAAAGTGGCAGAATCTGATCCGGCATCACCGCTGCAATCCCTGCCGTTGCCACAAAAGCTGACTCTGGCACCGAGTTATCCCAATCCTTTTTCAATGGCCAGCAGTTCGGCGGCCCGAGTCGCCGCGCTACGAATTCCATATGCTTTGCCGGATGAAGGCGAGGTTCGCCTCCAAATTTACGACGTGCTGGGACGCCTGACGCGAGAAATTGTGAATGGTCGCCAAAAGGCGGGCTGGCATGAAGTGACATGGGATGGCCGTAACGAGCTGAGCCGGCCCGTTACCAGCGGCATTTATTTTGTAATCTTACGCGCCGCAGAAGAACTAAAGACGGGGAAAATCATCGTCACGAGGTGAAAAAAAGCGACTTTGATTCGGTCAATTGCCCAAATAAGTGGGGGTTTGTATATTCGTAATCCATCATCCAATCCGGGTGGTCAAAGGAACTTCTTTAACCCCGATAATTCCCGTGGTGCGTAAATCGATAACACTCTGCTGCTGGCTCAGGCCTGAAAATGTGGCTCATGAATTATCGGGGTTAAAGCCTGAGTATACAATCATGGCGTTTGAGCGAGGTTAAAACCCGGATGGACGGTGACAAGATGTGGAAGAAAAAAAATTCTTGAGAAGTTCAAATTATTTCTTGCTTTTTCAGAAAAAATTTCAGATATTACGGCAAATCACAAGAGAACTTTTGCCGGAGGCGATCAGCTTTTTTATGAGTAACACCGAAGCGTTCTCTTCTCAACACCGTGGGAAGAGAACGCGCCCCACCTTGACCTCGGAATTGTTTGGTGGCATCGAGGGGAAATGGCATTATCTCCTTCCGAGTGAAATTCTTTTCTTTATTTTACAGATTCCGATTCCTTGTTTTGCGGATTTTCATACGGGCATGTTTCCATGAGATGGATTTGTGCATGAAACCTTTTGGATCAATGTGAGTAAGATATATTCGATGTCGAGTTTGATAAATTCACCGCGGCTGGGTGTTACACAAAATAGTGCAGTCGCATATTGATATCTCAAACCAATTCGGGCTGACGCCCAAGGGAAAGACCGATGTAGACTCAATCAGTTGGAGGATAGTGTGAAGTATCAATCTATGCAGCATCAATTCACTCTTCGGCGCGGTTTCGTTGCCGAAGCGGCGGCGTTGCGTCGCCTGGATTTTCAAGAAATCAAATTCAAACGATGGAGTAGTTGCCATGCGAGTAGGAATTACCTACAATGTTAAACGTTCGTCTTCTCTTTCGGAGGAGAGTGACGACGTCCCGCTAGATGATCAGGCTGAATGGGATGACCCCGAAACCGTTCAAACGATCATCGCGACATTCAGCAAATATCACGACGTTATACCCATCGAGGCCGACCTCGAGGCCTACGAGAAATTGCGGCGTTTGCGCCCAGATATTGTTTTCAATATTGCCGAGGGTCGCTTCGGTGCCTCCCGGGAAGCGCAAATTCCGGCAATTCTCGAAATGCTGCGCATTCCTTACACCGGTTCTGATCCCTTGACTTTGGGGATTTGTCTTGATAAATCCCGTGCCAAAGAAATTCTCGCCTATCATCGCATCCCCACGGCAAAATTTGGCGTCATTCAATCCTGGCCGCTCAACGGTCAACTCAAGCACGTCGACTATCCGATGTTCGTAAAGCCACTTTTCGAAGGCTCGAGCAAGGGCATCTGGAACGATGCGCTGGTGCATAATTTCGCCGAGTTGAAAGTCGGCGTTGAAAAAATTTGGAAAACCTATTCGCAACCCGCGCTCGTCGAAGAGTATTTGCCTGGTCGGGAATTTACGGTGGCGATGCTCGGCAACGGTCCGACGCTGCGGTTGTTGCCGATCGTCGAGATCAGCTTCGACACGTTACCCGCCGAAGTCAATAAATTCTATTCCTACGAGGCAAAATGGATTTGGGATCAACCCGACCAGCCGTTGGAAATTTTTCACTGCCCGGCGCAGCTCGACCCCGGTTTGCAAGCGAGAATCGAAACCATCTGCAAAAAAGCCTTCACGCGTCTGAATTGCCGCGACTGGTGCCGGGTCGATGTCCGGCTGGATGACATGGGCGAACCCTGCATCGTGGAGCTGAATCCATTGCCCGGAATCATTCCGGATCCGGCGGCCAATTCGTGCTTCCCGAAAGCGGCGCGCGCCGCAGGGATGAGCTATGATGATCTTTTGTTGACAGTTCTAGATGAAGCCTGCAGACGTCTGCGCATAGCGCCGACACAAAAGGTTTTTGCCCCGAAAACCTCGGAGGAGGTGTTAGCGTGACCTCCGATTCCATCGCACCCTCCAAGGGGCGCATCTTGATTGCTTATAATGAGCCGAAACGCGAGCAGCGCGGCCGTGACATCGACTTTGTCTCCGAAGCGGGCGTGCTCGATGAAGTGCATGCCGTGCGTGACGAGTTGTCCGTACTGGGTTACGAGGTTGTGATTACGCCGGTACAGAAATCCGTGCCTGCATTCATTGATCGCGTCGTGCGTCTGCGGCCGCAGGCGATTTTCAACCTCGTGGAAGGCTGGCAGGGCGAGAGTCAATTCGAGATGCACTTTCCAAGCGTGTATGAATTGCTCGGCATTCCCTACACCGGCGCGTCACCCTGGACACTGGCAACCGCGTTGAACAAATGGTACACAAAATCTTTGCTCCGGCAGGCGAAGTTGCCGGCGCCTGCCGGCATGCTTTGCAGCGAAGTTCCCGGTCGCTGCTATTTGCGCTATCCGGTGATTGTCAAGCCCGCCAGCGAAGACGCCAGTCTCGGTGTCGATTTCGATGCGGTGGTCACTAACCTTGCAGACCTCCGTCGCCGCGTGGCCTGGGTGGTGCAAACCTATCACCAACCTGCGCTGGTGGAAGAATACATCGACGGTCGCGAGCTGAACGTCGCAGTCTTGGGCGATCAATTCCCCGAAGCGCTGCCGATTTCAGAAATCACCTTCGGCATGGTACCGGAGCATTTGCCGAAAATTTGCACCTACAGCGCCAAATGGATGCCGGGCAGTCAAGATGACCGTTGGATGGAGCCGCTTTGCCCCGCGCCGATGGACGAGGAGCTCGCACGCAAAGTGCAAAACCTTGCCATTGACGCGTTTCGCCTGCTGGGTTGTCGTGATTATGCACGAATTGACATGCGGCTTGCCAACGACAATCAGCCATATATTTTGGAAGTGAACCCGAATCCGGATATTTCGCCGGATGCCGGCCTGGCACGCTCGGCACGCGCTTCCGGCCGCACTTACACGCAATTGATTGGGGAGGTAATCTCATGGGCTTTACAAAGAGGTACAAATGAATCCTACGAGCGCCGCCACTCTGCAAGCGCCTTTGGCGGTCCGGCCTTTACGTCGAGACGATCGGCCCGCAATCGAGCGGATTTTGCGGCAGACGAAAGTCTTTCTCGAAATGGAAGTGCAGTGCGCGTTGGAGCTGATTGATGTTTATCTGAATGTCGTCAACCAAAAGGATTATTTTGTCCTGTGCGCGGTCAATGCCTCGGATGAGCCGATCGGATATGTTTGTTACGGCCCCACCCCGTTGACTGTTGGCACTTATGATCTGTATTGGATCGCCGTCGATCCAGCCTGGCAGGGACGTGGCGTCGGCAGCTTGCTCATGGAATATGTTGAGCAAGCTGTCAGCCGGCCTCAAAACACCCTTGTCGGCGCCACGGCTTCTGTGCATCGTGCCCGTTTACTTATCATTGAAACCTCTTCCCTGCCGAGATACGAGTCCGCGCGCCGGATGTATCAACGCCATCAGTACCGGGAAGTAGCCCGCATTCAGGATTTTTATGCCGAAGGAGATGACCGAGTCATCTACGCCAAGCGTCTCTGAAAAAGTCCTGATTGCTTTTAGAATTAAAATTTTGTACATTTTTTTCGGCTAAATGAATTATGGAAGAAGGAGCATCCATGGAAAGATTGACCATAAAAAATTTGCCGAACAAAGAAGAACGGGCGCAAATTGGCAAGGCGGCACGGGCAATCTACGAGCCTTTACGCGAGGCGTTGGAAAGAGATCACTGGGGCGAGTACATCGCAATCAATGTCAAAAATGGCGATTACGTCGTATCGGCTAGTCACGAGGATGCGGCAAGGCAGATGCACGCAAGATATCCTGGTGAATTTCCATTCGTCATTCGCATCGGCTATCGAGCGGTATATCACTTCGGAGGAAGCGGCTTAAACGATGGGAAAAGACCATGATTCATGGCGCCATAGAAAATGGACTGCATCCGCGTTTACTGATAACGCTCGAGTCACAAGCAGGTCCAATCGAATTTAAAGCGCTTTTTGACAGTGGGTTTGACGGACAGGTGGCGCTGTCTTATTTTGCCGCAGATCGTCTGCGCTTGGAGATTGTGCGAGTTGTCGAGGTGACTTACGCCAACGGCCAAAAAGATGAAGAAATTGTTTGTCGCGGAGAAATTTCTTGGCATGATGAGCTTCGCGCCGTTGAGATCGTTCTTTCCGACGACGACGAACCCGCAATAGGTACCGGCCTGCTTGAAGGTTGCTTGGTGATGATGAATTTCGTTAACGATACCTTCAGTATTGATAAATCAACTTGAGCGCAAAGATTCGCATCCGCCGCCATTTCCCGACACAATGTCCAGGCGCAACGGGCGCCTCATTCCCGGCCTCGTCTTCGCGCTTGGTTACATTTTGTCACCCCTCTCATGGTGGAACGATGCATTCGTAAATTTGCCCTTGGCCTATTTGGTCGGTAATCTTATGAATTTCTTTTGGCCGGGATCTTTTCGCGCAGGGATGATTGCGGCGTATTGGTTGAGTAATCTTGCCGGCTTCTTATTCATGCACTGGGGTGGTATCCGCTTATTGGGCAAACAACCTCCCAAGCGATGGGAGATCCGGAATTCCATTATGATCTCACTCTTGTACACCCTCGGACTTTATATCTTGTCGCAGTGGGGTATTGTGCGACCGTTTGCATTCTGAGGTTTTGACCAGGCAATCGACC
>JAPDQK010000113.1:0-7138 GCA_034505955.1 Candidatus Zhuqueibacter pondensis | reverse complement strand
TTGTTCACATGGGGACCTGCGGAATAGCAGCAGGTGCACGGGGCATCGTGGATACCTTCCTCGAGCAATTTGACGAGAGAAATATCACCGACATCATGTTTACAACCACCGGCTGCGCCGGGCTGTGTTCCGAAGAGCCGATGATCACCGTGGAAATGGGCGATGCGGCTCCGGTCAAATATGGCAAGCTCACTCGGGAAAAGGCACTCAAGATTCTCGAAGAGCATGTCCTCGGCGGCCGCGTGGTCAAAGAACTTGCACTTGGTATGGGTTCTGAAAGGGCAGGATAATGGCTGAGAGAAAGCGCATCGAGCTGATGGTGTGTGCCGGAACCGGCTGTGTCGCCGGCGGCGCGTTCCAGATCATGGAAGCGCTCAAGAAAGAGCTGAGCAAGAACGGCCTCAAAGATGAGGTCGCGATCGTGCCCACCGGCTGCAATGGCTTCTGTGGTCAGGGTCCGCTCATGGTGGTTTTGCCCGACAACGTCTTCTACGGCTGGATTACGCTCAAAGATATTCCGCATCTGGTCGAGGAACATTTCCTCAAAGGAAGGCCGGTCAAGAAGCTGATGTTTACACCGAGCGATAAAAAGATCCCCCTGCCACTGCTTTCCGACATACCCTTCTTCAAAAAGCAAATGCTGGTCGTCCTGCGGAACAAAGGAATCATCGATCCGGAAAAGATCGAGGATTATCTGGCGCGTGACGGCTATATCGCCATCGAAAAGGTGCTGACCTCCATGACGCCAGAGGAGGTTATTACCGAGATTATGAATTCAGGGTTGCGCGGTCGGGGTGGCGCCGGATTTCCGACGGGCATCAAATGGCAGATCGCCAGACAGCAGGAAAAGACTCCCAAGTACCTGATTGCGAACTGCGACGAAGGCGATCCCGGGGCCTACATGGACCGGAGTGTGCTCGAATCCGACCCACATTCCGTCATCGAGGGGATGTGCATTGCCGCCTACGCCATCGGCTCGTCGGAAGGGTTTATCTATGTCAGAACCGAATATCCGCTGGCGATCAAGCGCATGAAAACTGCGATCGCGCAGGCAAGAGAATACGGGCTTCTCGGTTCCGATATTCTGGGCAGCGGATTCGACTTCGACATTGAAATCAGGGAAGGCTCAGGTGCATTTGTGTGCGGCGAAGAAACCTCGCTCATCCACTCCATCGAAGGCGACATTCCCGAACCCCGACAGCGGCCACCGTTCCCGGCACAGAAGGGACTCTGGGGCTGCCCGACGGTGATCAATAACGTGGAGACACTTGCCAATGTGCCGGTGATTATCGCCAGAGGTGCGGAGTGGTATTCCAGCATCGGTACCACGACCTCCAAAGGCACCAAGATTTTCTCGCTCGTCGGCAAGATCAACAATACCGGCCTCATCGAAGTGCCGATGGGGATTACACTGCGCGAGATTGTCTACGAAATCGGCGGCGGCATTCCGAGCGGTAAGGCCTTCAAAGCGGTGCAAACCGGCGGTCCGTCCGGCGGGTGCATCCCGGCCAGCATGCTGGATTTGCCCATCGATTACGAGTCCCTGCAGAAAGCCGGCTCGATGATGGGATCCGGCGGCATGATCGTGATGGACGAAGACACTTGCGTGGTCGATGTTTCCAAATTTTTCATCCAGTTCACCAATGATGAATCCTGCGGGAAATGCGTGTCCTGCCGCGATGGCAGTGCAGCGCTGCTGGAGGTGCTGACCCGCATTTCGGAGGGCAACGGTCGTGAAGGCGACGTGGAATTTCTCGAGGAGCTTGGCGCGGCGGTGAAGGATGCCTCCATGTGCGGATTGGGCCAAACATTGCCCAACCCGGTGCTTTCAACACTCAGATATTTCCGCGATGAATACGAGGCGCACATCAAGGAGAAGCGCTGTCCAGCCCGCGTTTGCAAGAACCTGATTCAATATTACATTGATCCTGATCTGTGCGTTGGATGCTTGAAATGCCTGAAGACGTGCCCATCGGGTGGTATCAAAGGCGAATTGAAACATGTGCATTATATCGATCAGAATGTGTGCACCAAATGCGGCCAGTGTCTCGAGGTTTGCCCGCCCAAGATCGGTGCAGTCGTGAAGCTTACCGGCAATGAGATCAATGAAGTCGAGCAGCTTTCAGAGCTCATCTCTTGCGCGGATTGGAAAAAAAGAAGAAATGGACGGCCTAAACGCGAGAGCGTATTAAGCGAGTTAGCCTAAATAATTCATCACCACAAAGACACAAAGGACACAAAGCCTTAATTTAATTGAGCCTTTTTGAAGTTTTGATTCATCTGATTCCCAAACTGAGTTTTGATTGAGGAAAGATTTAAATCAATATTCTTTGTGCTCTTTGTGCCTTTGTGGTGGAGTTCATGAACAATGATGGGATGGAGTAAGCCACAAACATTTTTCTGTCCTCCATCTTTCTGTCATCTGAATCTTTTTAAGTATTTTCGCAATTGAAGAATCGGAGGCATGGCGTGATCGAACTGACCATCAATGGTGACAAAAAGCAATTCCCGGAAGGCCGAACGCTTCTGGAATGCCTGGAAGCGGCAGGATTGAAGATACCGACCCTGTGTCATCACAAAGCGCTTACTCCTTACGGGGCATGCCGGCTCTGTCTGGTTGAAGTTGAGCAGAAGGGCAGGCCAGCTTCACTCCAGGCCTCCTGCTGCTATCCGGCGCTCGACGGGCTGGTGATCCGGACCGACACCGAGCGGGTGATAAAAACCAGAAAGATCATGATCGAGCTGCTGCTGGCGCGCTGCCACACGGCCCCGGCCATTCAGAAACTGGCGGAAGACTACGGCGTTCACAACAGCAGATTGCAAGAGAAGAACGATGATTGCATCTACTGCGGTGCCTGCGTGAGAATGTGCGCTGAGCGCATGGGTCGTTCCGCTGTCGCCATCACCGGCAGAGGGCCGCGGCGCAAGGTGGAGTCGCCCTTCGCGAAATACAATCCGGAGTGCTGGGTGTGCCGGGCCTGCGATTCCATCTGCCCGACTGGGCGCTCGATTTCAACTCTCACCAGCGCTACCAAACCCAAACCCATTCCGAATGCTTACAATACCAACCTGAGCAGCCGCCCGGCAATCTATCAGATGTATCCGCAGATGATCCCGAACGCTCCCATCATCGACAAGAACGCGTGTGTTCGTCTGAACTATGACGGCTGCGGCATCTGCGATACGATTTGCGACGCCAATGCCATCATTTATAACGATAGCGATCGCCAGACCGAGCTGGAGGTGGGCGCGGTTATTCTCGCCCCGGGCTATGAGGTGTATGAAGCAACAAAGTCCGGAGAATTCGGCTACGGGCGATATCCGAATGTCATCACCTCCCTCGAGTTCGAGCGAATTCTCTCCGCGACCGGACCGTACTACGGCCACATTCTCAGGCCTTATGATCACCATGAGCCTGAAAAAGTCGCCTTCATCCAATGTGTCGGCTCCAGGAATACCGAGCACATGTATTGCTCCTCGGTTTGCTGCATGTACGCCACCAAAGAGGCGGTGATCGCAAAGGAGCATAGCCCGAAATTAAACTGCACGATTTTTTATCGAGACATCCGGGCTTTCGGAAAAGGGTATGAAGAATATTACGAGCGCGCCAAACACGAGGGCATTCGCTACATCAAAGCCAGCCCCTCGACCGTCAAACAAGTTCCCGGCAGCAAGAATTTGATCATTCAGTACAGCGCCAAGGGTGGAAAAATCGTCGAGGAAGAGTTCGATCTGGTGGTGTTGTGCGTTGGCATCCATTCCGGGCCGACCAAGATGCTCGGAGAGTTGCTCGCGCTCGATTTGAATGAAGACGGCTTTATCGCGACCAATCCGCTCGATCCGGTCAAGACCAACCGCGATGGTATTTACGTGGCTGGCGTCGCCTCCGGCCCGAAGGACATTCCGGAGTCGGTAATGGAGTCTGATGCTGCGGCTTCCCGGTGCTTGAATTTGCTCAGCGAAGCGCGGAATCAACTGATAACCACAAAAGAGTATCCTCCGGAGCGGGACGTCAGCGGCGAGGAGCCCAAGGTCGGTGTGTTTGTCTGTCACTGCGGCACCAACATCGCCGGCGTCGTGAATGTGCCGTCAGTCGTCGAGTACACCAAGACGCTTCCGAATGTGGTTTTTGCGGAGAACAATCTCTACACCTGCTCGGCGGATACCTGCGAGCGAATCAAAAACGTCATTATCGAAAAAGGGTTGAACCGCTTGGTGGTCGCCTCCTGCACGCCGCGAACCCATGAACCGCTGTTTATGGATACCATGAGGCAGGCCGGTTTGAATCCCTACCTGTTCGAGATGGCCAATATCCGCGATCAATGTTCGTGGGTGCACATGCATCAACCGGAAGAGGCGACACGAAAAGCCAAGGATCTGGTACGGATGGCGGTCGCCAAAGTCAAGATGAATGCGAGTCTCTATCCCCAGTATGTGGACGTTGTCAAAGCCGCTTTGGTGATCGGCGGCGGCGTGGCGGGAATGACGGCGGCCCTCGAGCTGGCAGGTCAAGGTTTCGAGGTCCATCTGGTCGAGAAGGAGAACCAACTGGGTGGTTTGGCAAGGAAAATCCATTTCAGCCCGGACGGTGATATCGCCGGGAAGCTCGCGAATCTCATTTCAGCAGTCGAGAACACGCCACTGATCAAGCTATATTTGAACTCCGAAGTCAGCTCGGTTGAAGGGAGTGTGCCGCGGTTCAAGTCGGTGATAAAAACCGGCGACAAGCAAGAAACCATCTGGCATGGCGTCGTCATTATTGCCACCGGCGCACAGGAGTATAAACCCAAAGAGTATTTGTATGGGGAAAACAAGAATGTCTTGACCCAGACGGAATTTGAAGAGCGTCTGGCGAATGGCGGTGTGGACGGTAAAGACATCGTCATGATCCAGTGTGTCGGCTCGCGTGAAGCGCCGCGAGAATATTGCAGCCGGGTGTGCTGCACCAAAGCGATCAAGAATGCCCTGAAAGTGAAGGAGCGGAATCCCGAGGCGAACGTCACCATTCTGCACAAAGATATTCGCACCTACGGCTTTTATGAAAAAGGCTACCGCGAAGCGCGCGAGAAAGGGGTCATCTTCATCCGATTCGATGAGGAAAAACCCACGGTCACTCCGGTCAACGGCAGGCTGAACGTCTCCGTCAAAGATCAACTTCTCGATATGCAAATCGATTTGCCGGCGGATGCTGTCGTGCTCTCCACCGCCATCGAGGCGGGCGAATACAATGCGGATCTCGCCAAAATGTTGAAGGTGCCGATCACCAAGCATGGCTTTTTCCTCGAGGCCCACATGAAATTGCGGCCGGTGGATTTTGCCACGGACGGCATCTTCGTCTGCGGCACGGCGCACAGTCCCAAAAACGTGCCAGAATCGATTCTCCAAGCGATGGCGGCAGCGACCCGGGCCGGCGTCGTTCTCGCGCGCGACAAGATGGAGATCGAGCCGCGCATCTCCGAACCGGTCGACGCGAATTGTGACGGCTGTGCCTTTTGTGTCGAGCCGTGTCCCTATCAGGCGATTACTTTGATCGAGTACATGAGAAACGGCAGCATCAAAAAGACAGTGGATGTCGATATATCGCTTTGCCACGGCTGTGGAACCTGCATGGCAACTTGCCCGAAACAGGGCATCTTCGTCAGAAACTTCCGGCTCGACCAGCTCGAGGCGGTGGTGAATGCGGCGCTGGAGGCGATGAATTAGCCCAACGCATACAAACCGCAATCAAAAAGAATGAATCGCTCACAGAAATGTCCCGCCTTGCGGGATCACTGAAATGATTTTTTCTGTGAGAGTTCCAATTCTGTGAGCTAAAAATCTTAATGGGTAATGCCTCAGTCACCGGTGGACTACCCTCCATGTCATGCTGGAAGCATCTTTTTATTATCAAGCACAGCGCTTGGTTGAAAAAAGATTCCTCCTGAATGACATGACAAGCTCACCTGTAACTGAGGGGATACCTTAATGGTTTTGCCTTATAGGAGAATTTCAATGAGTGACGAATTCGAGCCCAAGATACTTGCCTTCTGCTGCAACTGGTGCTCCTACACCGGGGCCGACCTCGCCGGTGTCGCGAGGTTACAATATCCGCCCAATGTTAGAATCATCCGGGTGATGTGCTCGGGCATGGTGCATCCGAATCTGGTAATCAACGCACTCACCAAAGGCGCGGATGGCGTGATCATGTGTGGTTGCCATCCGGGTGACTGTCATTACATCGATGGCAACTTGAAAGCGGAAAAGCGGGCCAGCACGATCAATCTGTTGCTCGAGGATTTAGGACTGGAGGCGGAACGCTACCGGCTCGAGTGGGTTTCCGCCTCGGAGGGCCCGAAATTCGCCCAGGTGATGAAAGAAATGGTTGATACCATCAAAAAACTTGGACCGAGTCCGTATGCGGGATAAAAGTAAAACATTGCAAAGATTTTTGGACACAGATTTTCACTGATTTGCGCTGATTTTTTGCCGCTTGGTTTCTTGGTTAATCTTGACCAAAAGAGCAGCCTCAAATCTGCGTTAATCAGCGTCGATCGTGTCCAAAACAAAAAGCGTCCGGCACCAAGAAGCGCAAAGGAGATATGAACGTGGACAACTTCAAGATCATAGATGGCAAAAAATTCATGTGGGATGGTGTGACTTACGACTCAGAGGCGGCGGCCATGGAAAATGTCACGAAATACAGCGCGGATGGCTTTGAGACCAGGCTCCTCAAAGAAGACGACAAATATCTGGTCTATACGAGACGAGTCGCGAAAGTGGTCAAAGCCGAGGGGCAGCCCACGTAACAATCAAACCAGACTCGTGAGATGATCTCATAATGATTGAGCTTTGCATTAATAAAATTGGAAACAGGGCGGAAACAGGACGAGCCCCCATACTGGGATGTCATTCCGGAGGAATTGTCATGGACGTTTGCACACCCATCACGATGAAAATGTAGCGCAGACACCTACGGACGCAGTCTTGTCTGCATGCAGGCAAGACATCTTCCTTTTACTTTTGCAAAGATCGATAATTTTTCACACCCCCTTAATTCAATAGAGATTGAAACAAACAGGAGGCACACATGGCAAGAGTAGCTGAAGAATGGCTGAACATCTGTGGCGGATGTGAGGTTTCCATTCTCGACTTGGGTGAA
>JAPDQK010000112.1:7541-7652 GCA_034505955.1 Candidatus Zhuqueibacter pondensis | reverse complement strand
TTCTTCGCTGCGATTGAGTTGGCCGAGTCTGTAGCCTTTATTCACCAACGCCTTTGCCACTTGCTCGCGCAGCGGCAGTTCCGTGGCCTCGCCAAAGCGGCGCAACACTTC
>JAPDQK010000112.1:0-7443 GCA_034505955.1 Candidatus Zhuqueibacter pondensis | reverse complement strand
TCGTCATAAGCCGCAAGCTCTTCTTCGCTGCGATTGAGTTGGCCGAGTCTGTAGCCTTTATTCACCAACGCCCTTGCCACTTGCTCGCGCAGCGGCAGTTCCGTGGCCTCGCCAAAGCGGCGCAACACCTCGTCATAAGCCGCAAGCTCTTCTTCGCTGCGATTGAGTTGGCCGAGTCTGTAGCCTTTATTCACCAACGCCCTTGCCACTTGCTCGCGCAGCGGCAGTTCCGTGGCCTCGCCAAAGCGGCGCAACACTTCGTCATAAGCCGCAAGCGCTTCTTCGCTGCGGTTGAGTTGGCCGAGCACATAACCTTTGCGCAACAACGCGCGTGCAAGCAGAACCTGAGTTTCCGCATCAAGCCCGGGCAACGAGGCGCACGCGGCCTCGATGCGTTCATAACCGACCAACTCGTCTTCGGAACGATCATCCAAAGCGTCGGCAGCCTCCCACATCAGGCGCAGCAACTCGCGGCGCTGCTCTTCAGACAAATCCGCAGGCGGAATACCTGCGCCGAGTTGCAAGGCCTCACGATATTGCGCGCGGCGCAACGCGTCGCGCACGCTCTCCAATTGCGTTTCCATGTGTTGCAGCGTTTCCGCCAGCTTTTGTTTGGCCCACGCGAGGCGGTCCAACATGCTGCGCATGAGGTAAATGTCCGGTTGCGCATTGCCCGGCTGATCCGGCGGCAAAGACTGGCGCAAACTTTTTATAAAAAACCCGAGCGGGTCTTGCACCAACTCGGGCGCGGGCAATTTGAAGGCGCGAATCAATTCATCAAAAACCTCGTGCCCGGGCAAAATCAGGTCGCGTTTGTCTTTTTCCAAATCGGTTGGCCGAGCCGCGCGCTGCGACATTTTCTCCGCGCCGCTTTCCATGTATGCCTCGCTCGTGGCCGCAGGTTCGGGCTTCGCCACGAACACAACGTTGGGATGCTCTTGCAACCACCTGGGCAGGGCCGCAACTTGGCCGCGCTCATAAAGAAACCAATAAACATTGTAGCCGAGCGCATTGGGCTGCTCGTTGTGATAAAGGCGGCGGCGCAGCGCGGACATCACCACGTCGCCTTCCCAGCCGCCATACCCGAGCACGAGCGGAGAGCGATTGTGCAGCACGTGATCGAGAAAGGCGGACATGTCGAACGGGAGATTGGGAGAACGTTGCGCGCGCGCCGCGATTTCATCTTTCAAATTGCAGCAGTCATAAAACCAATACGAGCCGTGTACGTGCACGATTTGAATATCGTGCTCGCGTTCGGGCTGGATGCGGCCAATGGTGCTGGGGTGATCGCAGAGCACGTGCGGCTTGCCAAAGAGCAGCAAGCTGCGCGAGAGCAGATCGTCGAAATTGGTGGTGATGACGAGATTCGAAGGCGAGCAATTGAGCAGAAGGTGCGCAAGGCGCAGGTTGGCCGTGGTGACGGCTCTGCCCTCGATCATGCCTTGCAAATAAGCGCGGCGCTCTTCGGCATTGGGATAGGCATGTTCGAACCAGTGCGAATAGACCGTGAGCGCGTCCGAAGCCGGCGGCGCGGGTGTGCCGTACAACTCGACCGCGCGCGTTTTGCAATGCTGCACGATTTCCGCGGCCAAGGGCACGCTGGGCGTGGAAAGTCCCGCGCCGGTGATGAAGAAAAACGGCGAGCGTTCGCGTTTGGCCTGGCATGCGGCTGTGATTTGCCGCGCCGCGGTTTTGAGGTCGAGGATTTTCATAAAAGACAGCGGGAAAAAATTTGTGCGAATGAATTTGGGTTTTCAACTTGAGCCATCGCCGATATGATCTGTTGTGCGGGAGCTTTGATGCCGCTGCGGATGAAATGTTTGTAGCCATGAAGGCCCGTTCGTTGCTCAAAGTCCGTTGGGAGTGAAATGTGAGAAACGGGTTGCGACGCGATGGCTTTCATCGCCGCGAGAATTGGCAACATGTCACTCCTGACGGAGTTTTCCAACCCATGACCAGCTTCGGCTATAAACATGGCACTCGGAGTTTGCGGGCGTTGTTGAAATCGCCGGTTCATACATTGCCTTTATTTTTCCACCTCGTGACAGGCTCGGTCACGCGCCCTCGCCGCCTTCTTTCTGGTTTATGTGAACCCGCGTTGCAACGTTCCGCCGGAACGTCTCTACAACGCCATGCAACATCGCAATATGTCAGGGCGTTTCCAGTGGACCCAACGTAGAGACGACCCGCCGGGTCGTCCCTGCCCTCGGGCGCATCCGCCCGCTGGGGTCTCTCTACGGCATTCGTTCGTTTTTATTCGCCACCACGCCGAAACACCAGCGTCAATCTTTTCAAAATCACATAAAAAGATTGGCGGGATTCTCTTTATCCTCTTCCCACCGCAACGGGTTATTGATAACGTATTCCCGAATCTTCTGTAACGATTTTTCATTGCGAAGGGTGTGATCATAAAATCGCGGTTGCCACGCAAAATCTCGAAACCCTGCAGCCG
Source organism: Candidatus Zhuqueibacter pondensis (assembly GCA_034505955.1). Classification (GTDB taxonomy): domain Bacteria; phylum Zhuqueibacterota; class Zhuqueibacteria; order Zhuqueibacterales; family Zhuqueibacteraceae; genus Zhuqueibacter; species Zhuqueibacter pondensis. The sequence goes on along the minus strand of JAPDQK010000112.1, from coordinate 4,991 downwards.
AAATGCGTTTGGTGCAGATCGATTTGAATTGCCCAATAATTGATCCGAGGGAATTGGATTGCAAACGCTGGGTGGGGGCATTGGCATTCGGGGTAGAGACGCCCGGCCGGGACGTCTCTACCATTTCTGCAAATAAAACCTCTCCTCCACCGGCCTGAGCGGCCGGTTCAACCACAACGGCCGGCGCAAGCCATTCGGCCCGGGCGCGGGGCGCGCGAGCTTCAGCCATTCGCGATAAATTTCGAACGACTTTGCGGTATCAACCATCACGTCGCCGTAATGATCATCGGCATGCGTCTTTTCAAGGCGCACTTTTTGATGCCAGCAGTGCATGCCGCTGACGGGATCGGGATGCACCGGAAAGGTGATATTCTGATGCGCGCCGCCCTTTTTGCGCTGAAGCCACCTGACTGCAATCACGGCACAATCAGCTCGATTTCGGCAAAACGCTGAAAGTCATCGGGGTTGAACGTAACCAGGCGGGAAACCTCGTGTGCGAGCATGACGGCCACGATATTCGTGTCATGAATCTGCTTGCCACGTATCGCCAGGCGTTGGCCCAGTTCAATTAGAAGTTTTGCGGAGGTTTCAGTTTCGTTGAGGAATATGGTTTGCGAGAAAATCGGGCCGAGTTGCATTCGCAATTCCTCCCAGGTCATCGCCCGGGAGAGATTCCGCCCCAAGGTGCATACCGATACGATCTCTCGAATGATTTGGCTGGAAAGTCCGAGGCGCTTTTCGTCCCGAACCAACTCATTCAGTCTTGCCCGCGCGCGTTCGTGAAACGGATGATCTGCGAACATGCACGCCACCCAAACGTTGGTGTCGATGAACACCACTTCGCCTGGCATCTCTATCGCCCCGACTCATCATAGAGATCCTCGCGCCTCAGGAAGGGATCGCCAACAAATTTTATTTCACGAACAACAGGAAGATCCAGTGTTTGGGGAAAGTGGCTTTGCGCCGCTTTGGGCGGGCCGTTTTTGATCTTCTGCGAAAGAAATTCGGCAAAATCGATCACTTCTTCCAACTGCGGCTCAGGAAGTTGCTCGACTATTTGCTGTAACTTGAGTTTAGCAGGTGTCATGACCAATTCCCCTTTGCAGTAGCTGATTCGTTGTTTGATCAAATAACGAGAAAAACCGCCGGAAAATCAACTGGAATTTCATGAAGCCGAGCGAAACGTCTGGTTTCCCATCGAATGAGTTACAAATAAAATCTCTCCTCCACCGGCCTGAGCGGCCGGTTCAACCACAACGGCCGGCGCAAGCCATTCGGCCCGGGCGCGGGGCGCACCAGCTTCAGCCATTCGCGATAAATTTCGAACGACTTTGCGGTATCAACCATCACGTCGCCGTAATGATCATCGGCATGCGCCTTTCCAATGCGCACTTTTTGATGCCAGCAGTGCATGCCGCTGATGGGATCGGGATGCACGGGAAACGTGAGGTTCTGATGCACGCCGCCGTCGCTCCAGAAGATGCGCGACGTGGCCGGGTCGCTGCTCTTGAAGGGGCGGATGTCGTCAATCAAACGCATGCGCCAATGTCCGATGCTTGAAGCTGGTTGCTGATTGCCCCCTGCCCCTGCCTTCTGCCCCTTGCCCCACCTGCTCAATCTTCACGAGACTCGTCGCCCGACGATTGCCCGCCGGATCCGGCGGCCAGCGCCATCTTCCTAAATGATGTGAGCACGCGACCACGCCGGGTTTCATGCCTTCGGTCACCCACACGCGATCGACGAAATAGCCGATCTCGGTATTCACGCGAAGCAAATCGCCGGTTTTGATGCCGAGGCGCGCCGCGTCGGAGGTGTGCATCCACAACGGATTGCGAATCGAAATTTCATAGAGCCACTTCGCGTTGCCCGAGCGCGAATGAATGAGAGTCGGCAAACGGAACGTGGGCACGAGCGGAAACTCGCCCTTTTCACGATCAATCGCTGCATGATGGACGTGGCTTTTGATGTAGGTGGGAATCTTGTACTCCGGCCAGCGCCAGTCAATCATCGTTTGCGAATAAAACTCCTGTTTGCGCGAAGGCGTGTTGAAGCCGGTTTGCGCCACGCCGTCGATCATCACGCCGATGGCCTTGCCGTTTTTGGTGATGATGTTCGTCGTCGCGTCAACGCTCGCGCCTTCCAAATCCGCTTTCGCAACGGGCTGCTGATGTGTGTTATATGAAGTTCTTTCGACTTCGAACGCGCCGTATTTGCGCATGTAATCCAGCGGGGCCAGCCCTTCTTGCGCCGCCTTCTCCGGCAAGCCGGGCGTGCGCTCGAAAATGTATTGATAGTACTCGTCGATCGTCATCTTCTCGCCGGGGCGACAGGGCGAGATGAAATGCTTCTTGATGCCGAGGCTGCCATCGGGATCAATGCGCCACGACAGCTCGATCCAAAACTCATCTTCTTCCCACACCTCGCCGGGATTGGCTTCATACGTGAATTGCACGGGCCGGTCCATCTTGCGCCGCGCCTCGCGCAGCACCGGCTGGCGAAAGCCGATCCACAAACCCGAATGCGTTTCGTAGCTCACAATGTCGTGGCGCTCACCCGCGTGTCCCATGGGCAAAACATAATCCGCGAAACAGGCGGTTTCGTTCCATGTGGGCGTGAGCGCGGCGTGCAAGCCGACCTTGCTTTCATCGCTCAATGCTTCGATCCACGAGAAGCCGTCGGGATACGTCCACACCGGATTGAACACACGCGTGAAATACACATCAAGTTTGCCGCGGCCTTCCTTCAAAAAATGCGGCAGGAGAAAACTCATTTCATAATGCGCGAGCGGATACTCGTTCGAAAAGTGCAGCTCGTTCCAAAATTTTTGCGCGGGCGCTTTGTTCGGCACATTGGGTTTGAATTTATTCCACGCGCTCGGTGAGGTGCCGCCGATGGAGCCCACGCTGCCGGTGAGCACGTTCAAGAAATGCAGGCAGCGCGCCACCGCCCAGCCGCCGAGATTGCCGCTGCCCGCACTGCGCCAATTGTGTGTGGCGAAATGGGAGCCGGCTGCGCCGATTTGCCGCGCAACCTCGACGATCGTTTGTGCCGGCACGCCGCTTTCTTGCTCGGCGAATTGCGGTGTGTATTCTTGATATTCTTTTTTGAGCGCAGCGATGAAATTCGCAAACGTCATTTCGGTGCTCGGAAGCTCCTTCATCAAATATTCCTGCCAATTCGCCCAATCGCGCAGAAATTTTTCGTTGTAGAGATTTTCGTCAATAATCACTTTCGCCATCGCGAGCAAAACCGCGGCTTCACTGCCGGGATACGTGGGCATCCAATAGTCCGCCATGCTCGCGGTGTTCGAAAGCCGCGGATCCATCACCGCGAGTTTCGCGCCGTTCATCATGCCTTCGATGATGCGCTGCGCATGCGGGTTGAAATAATGCCCGGCCTCGAGATGCGCGCTGATCAACAAAATGAATCGTGCATTGGCGTGATCGGGCGAGGGCCGGTCGTAACCGTGCCAGAACGCATAGCCAAAACGCGCCCCGCTCGAGCAAATATTGGTGTGACTGTTGTGCCCGTCTACGCCCCATGATTGCAGAATGCGATCCATGTAGCCTTCATGTCCCGGCCGGCCCACGTGATACGCAATTTCGTTGTTGCGCTTTTCAAGCAGTGCCTGGCGAATGCGGCCCGCAATGTCGTCGAGCACTTCATTCCACGACACGCGCCGCCACTGGCCCGCGCCGCGCTGGCCAGTGCGCTTCATGGGATAAAGAATACGATCGGTGTCGTTGATCTGATTGATCGTCGCCGGGCCTTTCGCACAATTTCTTCCGCGGCTGCCGGGGTGACAGGGATTGCCTTTGAACTTGCGCACTTGCACAGTTTGCTTATCAATATACCTCAACAAGCCGCAGCCCGCTTCGCAATTGAAGCAAATGGTGGGCACGATCATGTAATGCCTGGCCTCACGGCGCGGCCAGCGTTTGGCTTCGTATTCAACCCAATCATCCCACTTTCCCGGCGGCGGATAATTGGTGAGGTCGCCCGGCTCAGTCAAGCGCGGCAGTTCTTCGCCGAATTCTCCGTGCAAGTTGGGAATGAGATGAAGGTTTTTCGGCAATTTTTTCGATGAGAGAGGGAGAGTGTGTTGTGGACATGGTTGGAGCATTCCGGTTTCTACTTGAGAGTTACCGTTATTTCCTTATTTGAGCGCTTTGGCCTTCTCGGCCAAACGTTTGTATTCTGTGAATAGCGCCGGTTTCTCCAGCGCTTCGGCGAATTGTGACAGCCAGTTTTCGATATAAGCTTCATCGAGTTTGTCGCATTGTTCGATCAGCAAGGCTTCCACGTCCGCCCAGTCTTTCTTTCGATCTGCAATCACTTTTTGAATCACCAAATCCTCGGCGGAACAAACCCAAATGGAGAAACCATTGAGATTTCGGCGGACCGCGCGGGCGATGATCTGTTCTTCATAGCCGGGAGCGGTCAACAGAAAATTAACGATCACGCCATCAATTTTACAGCGACAATAAAAGGATTATGGGGGGCTTGGCGTCGTGCGGGTTCGGGAAAAACGCGCGTTAAACGCGTGCGAACACCGGCATAATCAAGATTCGACACCAACACCTTGAGATCTATATCCGTATCCCCTCGGTGAACCACATCTTTCCTCTGGGTGAATCGCTGCGTATCTTTGCGCAAAATTCACCAGGAGGAGTCCCATGTGGCCTCGCAGACGGCGGGTGCGTCCCGCGGCGCGTCTTGCCCTCATCAAAAAGTATCTCGCCAGCGGTCTGACTCAGAAACAATTCTGCCAGCGGGAAAAACTGGCTTACCCCACGTTTCTCACCTGGCTGCGAAAGTACCGCGCCGCTGAAAGCCAAGCCCCCAATTTGCGCCCCGCCGCCCACGGCTTCGTTCCGCTCCAGCTTGAACCGACCGCCCACCGCGCCGCATCCTGCACCCTGGAGTTTCCCAACGGCGTGTTGGTCCATTTCTCGGGCGACATCGCTGTGCAATTGCTCACCCGCCTGTTG
>JAPDQK010000111.1:5739-7691 GCA_034505955.1 Candidatus Zhuqueibacter pondensis | reverse complement strand
ACGCGGGTCGGCTTCAGATTCGGCTCGCCACGTTCGATAATTCTTTCGTCGTTGTTGATACTTTCGCGCGGCACGAGATTGAAGTAATCGGGACGCGAAAGGGTTTTGGTGGCGGCCAGGCGAATGTCGAACCACGAAGTGAATTTATAGCGCAGGTGCGCCATCGGTAGAATCTCATCATATTGCCGAACGCCCGTGGTATCGGTCACGCCACTCACGCTCTGACCATCTTCCCCAATTTCCGGCGTTCCGAAAATGCTTTTGTAATCGTTCTCCGTCCATTCGTAGCGGGCGCCGCCCAGCAGGGTGAGCTTGCGTCCGAGATTAAACTCGGCCATCAAATAGGTGGCGCGAATCTGCTCGCCGGCTTTATAATCCCGCAAATCATAAAGCTTGTCGACGACATACAGCGGGTCGCCGTTCATTAAAATGAAGGACCGGAAGGTATTCAAAAAATCGTGGAGTTTGTCCACACTCAGCCCCGGGCCAAACGTGAACTGGCCGTTGAGATATTCGCCGGCGCTGAAGCCGGGATCAAGAAAAGCGTTGAGCCCAAGACGATTGACGTTGGTCAATTCGTAGAGGCGAAATTCGTTGCGAAACCTCTCGGGGTTCGCGGCCATCTCACGGCCGAGCGCGTCGAGGTTGAAATGAGAAGTCCAAATGCGATGATCGTCGCGCATGCGAGCCTTGTCGCGAATTTTGCCGCCGAGTTTGAAATATCCCGAAACCTTTTTGCCCAGCGTCAACGGCATCTTGACGTCGAGCTGCGCGGTCCAATCGCGGTCTTCGATCAGTTGCTCGTCGAGATGATCGTTCTTGAAATAAGTTTCGGCGAGATTGTTTTTTGCGCCCAGCGGAATCAACTCCGGTCCCTGGTCTTCGATCAAGTCGGCGGTGTAGGCAGCGTCTTCGCGAAAGCGCGCGTAATGCGAAAACGGCATGTCCTGTTTGCTGCCGGAATACGAAGCGCGCCAGCTCAGCTCGAGGCGTTTGAACGTGTGCTCCCCGCTCAAAGAATTGGTCAGCAACGTGGTTTCAATGCGGCGGTCGATCAAGTCATATTCCACGCGAGTGGTGCCAACGCGATACCGTTTGCGGCGCTGAATCTCGTCGCGGTCGGTGCGGCTCCAAAAGCTGTTGAAAAGAATGGAGCCGCTGCCCAAATTATAATCGAGCGCCAGCGACGCGCCGTAACGGTCGCGGGCTTCCAGCCGGTCGCCGAGATTCAAATCTTCAACTTTGATTTTGGCGCGGTCCACGCCCTGTCCGGCAAAGGCATAGTCGGCCTCCAGCACGTCCGAGCTGCGATTGGCCCGCTGCAGATTGCCGGTCAAAATAACGCCCAACTTATCTTCATAGAAGCGGTTGCTCAAGCTCGCGCTGCCCTTGTACACGCCGTAATCGCTTTCGTGATTGTTGTATCCGCCTTGCAAGCGGAAATCCGTTTTCAAACCTTCGGGCGCTTTGCGAATCACAAAATTCACCGTGCCGCCGATCGCGTCTCCATCTTTATCCGGCGTGAGGGCTTTGAACACTTCGATGCCCGCCAGCATGTCCGGCGAGATCATGCTGAGATCGACCGAGCGATCAACTGCCTCGGTGGAAGGAATGCGCTCGCCGTTGACGGTGATCGAGTTGAATTTCGGCGACAGGCCGCGAATCACGACTTTCGTGCCCTCGCCGGCGTCGCGCTGAATGGATATGCCGGGCAAACGCCCCAACGATTCCGCCGCGTTTTGATCCGGCAACTCCTTGATCTTGTCCGAAGACACGACGTTGACGATGGTGTTGGCAGACAATTGCTGGTTGATCGCGCGCGCCTGGCCTTCCAATTGCGCCGTGACCACGACGGCTTGCCCCTCGATGACTTCGAATTGCAGTTTAACGTCCTGGCGGGTGATTTGATCGGTCGTGACGCTGATCGGCATCGTCACCTTCTTGTAACCGAT
>JAPDQK010000111.1:0-5641 GCA_034505955.1 Candidatus Zhuqueibacter pondensis | reverse complement strand
TTGGCCTTCCAATTGCGCCGTGACCACGACGGCTTGCCCCTCGATGACTTCGAATTGCAGTTTAACGTCCTGGCGGGTGATTTGATCGGTCGTGACGCTGATCGGCATCGTCACCTTCTTGTAACCGATATATGAGACGACCAGCATATAGTCGCCGGCCGGCACGGAGGGAATGAGGTATTCGCCTTTGAGGTTGGTCGCGGCGCCAAGGGCCGTGCCTTGCAAAAAAACATTGGCGCCGGGCAACGGCTCGCCGGTTTGGGCGTCTTTGACAACGCCAACGATTTTACCCGTCGAGCCGGCAACGAGGCTCGTTCCCGTAAAAAAGACGAGAACGAGCGCGACAAAAAAAGGTTGGCCTTTCATGATTTGCTCCTCCGATTATGAGCAGCCTTGAGGCATAACCGAAAAATAAATTTCTCATCATTGGTGGCTCACCACATACTTCTGCACCAGCGCCGGATCCGGATCGATGCCCAAGCCGGGTTTGTCGGGAACCGTGATGAAGCCGTCTTTCACCGGAAAGAGCGGCAGCGCCGGATTGTATTGGCTCTCGACGCCGGGATAGGTTTCCATGATCAGCGCGTTGGGCGTTGCCGCGAGCAGGTGCACCGCCATGTGCGGGCTGCCGTGCGGCGCCACCGGAATGTGAAACGCCGAGGCCAGCGCCGCGATTTTGCGATACTCGGTGATGCCGCCGGCTTTCACGGTGTCGAGATTCAAAATATCCGCGGAACCGGCCGTGATCAGATCGCGACAGCCCCAACGCGTGTATTCATTTTCTCCGGCGACGATGGGAATGTCCAGCGCCTGACGCACCTCGGCGCAGCCGGCGAAATCATCCGCGACCACTGGCTCCTCGAACCAAAACAGATTGTATTTCTCCACGGCGCGACCGAAACGAATCGCGTCGTAGGCGAGCCATTTGTTGTTGGCGTCGATCATCAGATCGATGTCCGGCCCCAACGCCTCGCGCACGGCGCGCACGCGCTCGACGTCGACGCTGAAACTTTCACCGCCGACTTTCATTTTCACGGCGCGGAAGCCTTCGCTCACATAACCCTCCATCTCTTTCACCAAATCGGCGACGGTCTTGCCCTCTTCGTAATAACCGCCAGCGGCGTACACGCGCAGCCTGGTTTGATAGGCACCGAGCACGCGATAAACCGGCAACTCGAGCGCCTTGCCGATGAGATCCCAAATCGCCATGTCGAGCGAGCCGATGGCCTCGATGTATTCGCCTTTCGCCACCGGCTTGCGATTGTCTCGATACATGCGATCCCACAGGCGCTCCACATCAAACGGGTTCTCACCGCGACTTTTGCTGAAGGCGCTTTTGATCAAGCTGTCCGGGCCTTTGGGCAGGCTGCGGCCGATCAGTCCTTGATTGGTGTAAAGCTCCAGCATCTTCAGGCTCGGCGCCTCGCCGCCGCTGGTGATGATGGCATTGCGCTTGACCGGCGTTTTGCCGGGAAATTGCAACTTGAGAAATTTGAGCTCGGTGATCTTCAAATTATTGAACGCGGCGCGCGCGTTCTCCATAGGTCGAGCAAGAGCCGGCGGCGCCGGCGCCAGCCACGACGAGGCAGCGAAGCCGCCAAGACCACCCGCCACAGTCCGCATAAAATTGCGGCGATCGAGTTTTTGCAGTTGCGTTTTCATGGTTCGTCAACATTAAGAGCTTGTGAACTTGGATAACGTAACGCGGCATTCATGCCGCAACCAATTTGCCTCAAAAACAATTGCGCGGTCATGATAGTTTTTCCGGGGTAATTGTCATGTATGTTTGCACACCCATCACGGTAAAAATGTAGCGCAGAAATCTTGTCTGCATGCAGGCTGGAAGCCTGCGCTACGTCATTTTCGTGGTAAATCTATTCAATATGATATACCAAGTATACCAGGATAACGGCAAAAACAAGGAGTTTCAAATCCACTCCTATTAAAAAATATACTTCTCGCCCGCAGAATTTAAGCGTTCATTCCACTGTATGAGATCTTGCGGGAAATGGATCGTAACTTTGCGCCACAGGATTCACGCACGACAAGCGTGGGTTTCAAAATGGTGCGTATATTTGCTTCCTTCCCTTCGATTCTTTTAATAAGTGTTTCCACGGCGATGGCGCCAATTTCCGCGGTGGGCTGATGAATCGTTGTCAAAGGCACCGGAGCATACCGGCCACTTTCAATATCGTCAAAACCAACAATGGCAACATCATGAGGAACTTTCAGACCTTGATCCAGCAGGGCCTGCTGAAATCCGAGGGCGGCAAGATCCTTGTACGCAAACACGGCGTCGGGTTTTTGGGCAAGTGCCAAAAAGCGCAGGCCGATTTCGTAGCCGGACTGGTAATCGTCCCCTTCGCCTTTTGACGAGGAACGAAAGACCAGGCTTTCTTCAAAGGGTTTTCCATACTGTTGCAGCGCGCGCAGGTAACCTTTCTTGCGGAGCTCGCTCAACAAATTTCCTTCTTCGCCGCTGATATAACCAATTTTATTGTGACCAAGTTTAATCAGATGTTCCGTGGCGAGGTGGGCGCCGTATTCATGGTCGGTGCCGACATAGAAAATATCCTCGTCTTCCATATAGGAAACAAAAACGTAGGGAAAGTTCTCCTGATGCAATTTTCGGATGGTGTTCGTTGCCTGGTAAATGCGGCTCATTGAGGCGATAATCAAGCCGCTCACACCGATTTGACGAAAATGGCGGATTTGGCTCTCTTCTTTATCAAGGCGATCCCCGGAATTGGAGAGCAGAAGGTTATATCCTTTTTCGGAGGCTTTTTCTTCAACGCTGTGCAAAATGAGCGAAAAGAAGGGGCTTTTCAAATCTCGCAAAACCAAACCGATGGTCTTATGCCTGGACAGATCAATCGCAACCCGCTTTCGCGCCGCCACATAGGTTCCCTTTCCCACGCGGCTAAAAAGCACGCCCTCATGGATGAGATCGGCCAATGCCTTTTTCACCGTAATCAGGCTGACACTGTATTCCCGGGCCAACTCCTGTTGCGAGCCAAGCTGATCCCCTACCTTCATCTGTCCAGAGGCAATCCTGGCTTTAATATCATCCGCAATTTGGCGGTACAATGGGGTCGGCGTGTTGAAATCTATTCCCATAAAGTGTCCTTCACAAAACGCAGGCGTTATTGCGCAACAATATATCAAGCATACTTGGTATGCCAAGTATACAAATTTTACACTTCTTTGTCAAGCATTTTTTGCATTTCGAGAAGTTTTTGCTGCTTCATTTCATTGCAAAAACGGTTCGATATGCCGGCGGAAATGCCGGCACAGGTTTTCATAATGCGCTTCCTCGTGCTGTTCCAATGCGCGCAAGATGCGGTCTTTGAAAACCGGTTTGCCAGCGCTGTCTTTGCAAGTGAGCACGGAGCCGAACGTGACGTGCAACACCTGTCGCGCATCGTTGTCCTCAAAGAGGCGGAGAAAGCGCTCCAGCGTGCAGTTTTGTGCGGGCGGCACGCGTTCGAGCTTGGCGGAGACGTGATACGAAGCTTTGTCGGTCTCATACCGGCCGCGTGCAAAGTCGAGAATTTCGCTGAACAACGCTGGCTCTTTTTCTGCAATCGTCCTTAACGCCTCCAAATAACTCGTCCCCGCGGTCTTCACATGCACGTGACCAAGCTTCAACGATCCAATGACGTTATAGACGCTGAATTTGTCACTACCCGAATGAATGCTGATCTTGTACGGGCCCAGCGCCTCGGCGATTCTCACATGCTTGATATATTCTTTTTCAAAGAAAACAAGATCGCCCTTAAAATCAATCCCTTTTTCGAAATCACCGACGAAACGCGGCGCCAGGCTCACGAGCTTGACGCCCAATCGTTTCAATTCATTGGCCACCAGAAAATGCTCGAACGGCGTGGTGGGAGAATCGGTCTCATCCACCGAAAGCTCCACTTCATAAGGCCGTCCGCGATATTTGCTCTCGAGATGCCAATAAAGCGTGACGGCATGCGCGATGACGGCACCGTATTTTACCAAACCACAAAGCACTTCTGCGACCGTCGGATGTATCTCGAAATCATCGGCGATGCGAAAGCATTTGCCTTCGTAGCGCGAACGCATTCCTTCCGGTGTGTCTGCCAGAACCTCCCAAGGCAGTGCTTTGAGGCGATCGGACAACTCGCCGTCAGGTAGTTTCGCGGCCTCATTCACCACATACGCGCTGGGATCGAACGTAAAAAATGTGAATCCGGCTTGCATCATGCGGTCGATGTGCTCGGTGGTTTTCAGATGATCCGCATCGGCGCCAAAACCTTTTTTGTATCCTTCCTGAAAAACCGCCCACGTCGCCGCATCCATCACCTCGTCAGGTGTGCGCTCGGTGCGCTCGAGCTCACGAATGGATTGCTGCGCGAGAATGGCGCGAAACGGCGTGTCGGCAATGGCGCGCAGATGTCCGGGATTGGCCAGGCCGAGCCGGTCGCCGAGGCCGAAGGAATTTTCGATACCGATGAGCACCGGTCGGGTGAAATCAAACAGCGCGCGCACGACCGAGGCGTTGTGATGATTCAGCGGGCAACAGTAGAGCGACGGGTACATCTCGCTCTCTTTGTTTTCAAATCGGGAGAGCACGGCATGGGAATCTTTCGCCGGCAGGAGGAACAGAAATTTTCTATCTCCTTGCCGGGCGAGGAAAAAGAAATCATGCTGCCATCGATGAATTGATTTCGGATAGATCCGAATCGTTTCATTGCGAGAAAGCTCCACTCGAAAAAGTTGATTACCGGCTTGGGGAGCTGTGTGCAGTTGGTCAATCACTCGCCTGAGGCTCATGGTCATACAACTCCGATCTAATGAAGTCTTTTTTCTCCCACGGATCGAGGTCGGTGTCCGTAGGCTTGCAATAGTTGATTTTCATCCTGTTATCGACCGAGGCCGAAACCGAAATACGCGTTCGCATTATTGAAGCAAATGTCGGCGACCATTTGGCCGACGAGCGCCATGTCGTTGGGGATCAGGCCTTTCTCCATATCTTCGCCGAGCATATTACAGAGAATGCGCCGGAAATAATCATGCCGCGGATAGGAGAGAAAGCTGCGCGAATCCGTCAGCATGCCGATGAAGCGGCTCAGCAAGCCCATGTTCGACAGCGCCTCGAGCTGCTTTTCAATTCCATTTTTTTGATCGAGAAACCACCACGCGCTGCCGAATTGCATTTTGCCAGGGACACTGCCGTCTTGAAAGTTGCCGATCATCGTGGCCATCAATTCATTGTCTCTCGGATTGAGGTTGTATAAAATGGTTTTCGTCAATTTATTCTCATCATCCAACCTGTTCAGCAGCTTTGCCAGCGGACGAGCGATCTCAAAATCTCCAATCGAATCGAATCCCGTATCCGGCCCCAGCGTGCGAAACATGCGACTGTTGTTATTGCGCAGCGCGCCGAGATGATATTGCTGTACCCAACCTTTCTCATGATACATCAGGCCAAGCTCGTACAGCATGGCGGATTTGAATTTGACCATCTCGCTGAGATCGAGCTTTTGGCCGGTGAGCGCTTTGCTGAAAATGTTTTTGATTTCGGCTTCGGTGTAGTCTTCCGCATACGCGGTTTCGATGCCGTGATCGGACAGGCGACAACCCTGCGCGTGAAAAAAATCCCGCCGTTTTCGGA
>JAPDQK010000110.1:0-7722 GCA_034505955.1 Candidatus Zhuqueibacter pondensis | reverse complement strand
TCAACTGACAAATTGAGCTTAGCGCGTTGACTGACGAATGGCATAGGTTCCTCCTCGAATAAGGTCGGAACCTAATATACAACAAAAATTCCTTTATTGCAACCTTAATTTGGAATCAATCTACTAGGGGTTTCCGTATCTTTGTGCAAACAGGCGTGAACCCCACTTAACCCTGATAATTTATGAGCCATATTTTCAGGCTTGAGCCAACCCCGTGAAATAACAAGCATGACAGTATCTCACGTGGTCGATTTACGCACCGCGTGAATTATCGGGGTTAAGAGACAAGAGCCGTCTCGAACCTGTTCTTAGCTCATCCCAAAACGAGAGAATTCCATTTTGGTTGCCGTCATATTTGTTAAATGGGGTATAAACGGCATTACTTGAGTTTTAGCTGAAACGCTGCCATCAAATCTCAGCAAGAAAAAAAGCCCAAATTTCACCTGCCGGCACATTCGTCCCTGTCTGTGAAATTTGGGCTTCGAAAACAGAAACCGAATTATCAAGCTTTGACCACATGGGTCATAACCCCTTCACTGCGATGAACAACCCTTTTAAATAAACGTCAGCAGCCCGCGCTAATATTGCAGAGGTATTCTATAAAACAATTACATAAATGTCAAGAAAAAAATTCTCTTTATTTCATAAACTGGCCAACGGCGAGCAAGATTGTGATCAAAGTTCCAAATAGCGCTAGCGTACCCACCGTCCATTTTATCATTGAGTCGAGGCGCTCATTCATTTCACGTCGAAAATCCTTCATATCCTGCTTCAATTCAAAAATTTTGCGCTCCAGGACCTCGAGTCGGGTAAGAATATGGCGGTATTCGTCACGGGTGATCTCCAGGATGTCCCGAAACCACCGTCCGAGCGCTTCCGTGGCTTCGTTGCCAATGGAATTTTTGACTACTTCCGGAGCTGGCGTAATCATCATATGTTCTCCCTGATTTTCATGCCCTCCTTTACTTTTGGCCGTCTGATCGTTAAGCAGAAATATAATCGTTATGCAAACCAGACGCAAGCAAAAAAAGAATGCCGGGATAGTCGCGCAGATTACGAGTGGGTAGCGCTATGGTTTAAACGATGCCTTGCGGTGATTCACCAGCGCCTGCAGCCGCGCCAGTTCGCGGTCAAATTCCTTCGCGCCCATGAGTGGACGGATGGTGGCGGCGTGGTCATGGAAGAAGGCGAGGTTCTTTTCGAGTTGTTCCAGAGTGGTGGAGCTGTCGCTGGCTGCCGCGAGAGTCTGCGCGAGATGAAAAATCGCCAAGACTCGATAGGCCGAATCGGGTTTTGTGGCAAGAAAGTCGCGCCAAATTTTCTCGCGCTGCTGCAAGTTTGAAGTTTGTTGAGCCTGTTGCAGAGTTTTGTAGTAATTGGATTCGTCAGGATAAGTTGCGGCGCGTTGTCCAAGCGCAACGCCAGTAACCTGGCGTTCGGCAGAGGGCACAGGCAAGGTCAGCGTTCGTAACGACTCGCGTTTGTCGTCGTTTGTTTGCGATTCTTTGGTGAGGGTCTCTGAGCGCGTATAGGATTCCTGAACCTTTGCTATGTTGGCAGGCACGGCTGCCTGTCCTACAATGATATCAGCGGATTGATCTTTGGCTTTCTCCGAGGTTGCGGAATCCATCACTCCAGCAAGTTCTCCTCCCTGCCCTGCGGCGACCTGACCAGAGGTGGCGAGAATCGATTTACCCTCGGATTCGGTCTTACGTTGAGCTATCTTCGCACTCGGCGCCGGCTCTTCCTTTTTCAAATCAGCGCGATCTTTTTGTATTGGTACTTCTGCCACAGATGGGGTAGGCTTTTCCCCAACCGCGCCGGGCATTGTTTGTAATTCTGTCGGTGACTGCTGCACTGCGGATTCGGTCATTACCGTTGCTTCCGGCTTTTGGCGCAGCTCGCGAATCATGAAGAAGCAAAAGGCTGCGACTGCTGCCAATGGCAAAGCGTATTTTGCAGGGCCACTCAGAAACTTGCGCACGCCGGAGGGCAAATATAACAAATCACTCGCTGGCAGTTTCTCGGCGGCGGGAGCGCGCTCAGCAGAAGATTTGAAGCGCGGCAGCGGCAATTTGGGCAACGCCAAAAGATGACGGCGTTCCGAAGCTTTCACGCGCTCCATCACTCTTTGCGGCAGTGCGTGCCAATATTCTTCCGGCGGCGGCTGGATTTGCGCATCCAATTGCTTGTGGGCAATTTCAATCTGCCGCAATTGTGCAAACGTGACCGCGCAATCCGGGCAACTCTCAAGATGGCGCACCATCGCAGTGCGGAGGTCGAGCTCCAGCTCGCCATCGAGGAACTCGTGCATGCGCTCGGTGGCGGTAACGCAGTCGATATTTTTTTGATTATTTATTGACATGCAAACTTAAATATCGTTTAGCATGTCATTCCGTAGGAATGACATCTTGTTAAAACAGTTATCGATTGGGTTCAACTTTTGACGTTTCCCAATACGGCCGCAGCCAGGCGCGGAGTTTTTCTCTCGCGCGCGCCAGACGCGACATCACGGTGCCCAGCTCAATGCCGAGTCGTTCGCTCAATTCCTGATAGCTCATCTCTTCACGGGTGCGCAAGAGCAAGACCACGCGCTGCTCGGCCGGCAGGCGTTCAATCGCTTTTTCCAACGCCACAAGAAATTCACGGCGTTCTGTTTTTTTATCCGGATCATTTTCCTCCGGCGCGGTCGGGAAAATTTCCTCGGTGCTCAATTCGCTGAGACGCGAAAGGCGTTTGCGGCGCTGGATGAAGGTGATGGCCAGATTCACGGCGATGCGATGCAACCAGGGATAAAATGGCCGGCTGCGATCAAATTCCTTCAGATGCTGGTACGCGCGCACGAAAGCCTCCTGCAGGAGATCATCGGTATCATCATGGTTGCGTACCAATCGTCGCAAAACAGTATACAACGGCCTTTGATACTTCGCGACCAAATGCGCGAACGTCTCTTTGTCGCCACGCAGCGTGGCTTCGATCCAAGTGCGGTCGTCCTCATCCGTCGCCATCCCTGAAGGCATACTGGGCGGCGTGGCATATTTCTCGTCGTCAGAATATGAGCGCATTGGGTGCTGTCTCAGGCCGAAGGCCGTCATTTAATTTACCGATGAAATCGAAAAATATTCCGTGATTTTCGGGATAGGGTAGAATGATGTCCAACCTGTCCTCGGCGATGTTTCAACGTTCGTAAAATCCCGCTGAACAAGTCGGACTGGCACCTTCGCTTCAATTTTCGCCTTAATCAATTTGCCTTATTTTTCTTGCCCTTTGGGACTTTTTATTCGCCGCTTGTTAAAAGGACGAGTGGAGGCCTCCAGCACAGTGATGCCAACAAGTTGCTTGTCGCGGTAGCGAAGCAATATACCGTCATCGGTCATTCTCGAGTCCGTCGCCCCTTGTGGGCGCTGGAAGCTAATGTAAAGCACATCGGCTTCGCTGTCGTAGTCTACCCAAAATCTTTGTGTGGGAAAATTTATGAGAAACGGAACAGCTCGAAAAACCGCGCTGGATATCTGGCGAGTTATTGTTTTTTCCATATCACCTTTTTTCTATCAATTTTGCTGGTGAAGTAAGCAGTGATAATGAAGCCATCATTCTTGGATGACTGCCGATAAACAACCATCAAATATCGTCTATGCCCGTAACTGCGTGCGGCTATGAAAGAGCCGCGATAACCACGCAAAACCATATCTGGTTTTTCAATGGCTTCCAAAACTTCATCATAATACCCCGCCAAGTCGTCATGATTTTCTACGATGTGAAACCATCGTTCAAAAGTTAGCCGGATAGGCACACCATCAATAGATAAGGCAAAGTCCATGTGTATTTAAATTATCACAAATGTGCTAAAAAGCAAATCACAGCTATGGCGATTCTGCTAAAATTCAGCCGAACAGCCATGACAATTGGACTATTCACCCTTCGCCAGTGCCGCCAGCTCGTCGAGCTTCGCTTTCGCAAATCGCCCGAAGTCGCTTTCCGCACCCTGCTCACGGACAATTTGCTGAAAGAGCTGTCGGGCGCGGTCATAATTTTTCAGGCGCACATAACACAGTGCGGATTCGTAGAGCGCGGTCACATCCCACGGCAGTTTGGTCGGCTTCGAAAAGAATTTGACGCGCAACAGTTCGGCGATGGCCTGCTCGAATTTGCCGGAATTCAGATAGCATTTGCCGATGTAATATTGAATTTCCGGCTCGGACCGGGCATCGGCAAAAGGCTTGAGAGCTCGAAAGTGCGCAATCGCATCGTCGAACTGCATCAGATTCATTAGAAACACACCGATCTTGATGCGTAAATTGAACGTCGCCTCGTCGTCCGGAAAACGGTTGACGTAATGGCGGGTCAAAGCGATGGCGCGATCCCACAGGCCGATGCGATCATAGACGTTGATCATATAGCGCACCGCCAACCGGTAATTGCCATCGAAGGCAGAATCCTGAATCACTTTTGTAAACGCCGTGATGGCATTATCCCATTGTTGCTGCGACTGATAGAAATCGCCGAGGCCGATATAAACCGTCGGCAGAAACGAATGCTTCGGGTAGCGGCGGGGAATCTCGGTCAGCACGTCGAGCGCTTCATCAAATTTATTTTGGATGATCAGGGCTTTGCCGAGGCCGTAATCGCCATAAATGGCAGAAGGCGTGTCGCGATAATCGCTGCGCAGCTTCTTGAAAATTTTTTCCGCTTCGGGGAAATTCTTTTCGGCTATCGCCAGCTCGCCAGCGGCATATTGCATTTCTGCCAGGCTCGCGCGATCATCCGGAAAGCGGGATTTGAACGTTTTGATCTCGTTTTCGGCGAGACCGGCTTTGTTCAATTTATAAAGACAAAGTATGGCACCCTTTCTGGCGCGGCCCTCCCATTTTGTCGGCGGCACTTTCTCCCCGGCTGGCACCTCGCTCATCAGCTCCAAAAAAAGCGTGCGTGCTCCCTCGTAGTCTTCGGCATCGTAGCGCAGGTCTGCCCAATTGAGTTTCGCCTCACGCGCCTCGGGTGTATTGGGAAAGCGTTGAACACATTCTTCATAATAGCCAATGGCCAGCTGTGTCGCGCCAACCTTTCTCGTCAAATTCGCAGCATTTAATAAAACCGCTGCTGCCTCCGGGGCCTGTGGATGAGTTTGCAGAAAGCGCAGATACGATCGAATCGCTAACGGATAATCAGAAGTTGCTTCGGCAGCTCGCGCGCGGGTGAGATCCAGTTCTTCGTAAACCGGTAATTCCCTGCCAGCAAGTGAGAATGCGCGATTTGCCCTCTGCCCTCTGCTCTCTGCTTCTTGCATTTCCCGCAGCGCCTCACCGTACCTGTTCGCCGCCATCAACAAACGCACGCGCAGCAGTGCCGCCGAATCGGCAATCGCGCTGTAGAAGTCGCGCTTCTGGATGGTGGCGAGCTGATCGAGCGCGAGGTCATAATTTTTTCGCTGCGCCAGCCATTTGGCCAACTGCAACTGGCCGATCGCGATATTGGGATCTTTGACCGGGGAATTTTGCAACTGTGCCATGGTGCGTACCGCATTGGCAGAATCACGGCGCAGCCAGTACCAATCTGCCAGCTCCAGCAGCGCGCGATTTTTCCACGGCGAATCATTTGCCGCTGCGATTTTCTGTAACGATATGACAATGCGTTCATTCTCCAGAGAATCGACCTCGGCGAGCAAAAGTTTGCGCGCAGTGGAGGGAGCGGCGAAATTTGCAGCGTGCAGGCGTTTCCGGGTTTGGGCCGCCCAGACGCGCAAGTAATCGAAGTCCGAATCCTCCGCAAACCACGCCAGAGTGGAATCGACCCGCGACAGCATCGCGGGGGTGCGAGGCATCGCCGGCACATCTTCGGAAGTCGGGCTCATGGGCGGAAAAGCCATGTGCGCCAACAGCGCTCCCGCACGAGCAGCCAGCGCCGCGTCATCGATGCCGGCGGGATTTTGTATCAATTGCCGCAAGGAGATTGAGGCACTATCAAACCAGGCAGCTCGCAGGGCAGTTTGTGACCTGCCATTCGCCGCACATTCGTTACGCAACCGGTCTTGTTCGCCGAGCTTGAAATAGCACGTTGCCAGAAGCAAGAACGCTTCCTGCTGCGACTTTGCGCTTGGGAGATTGCTGCCCTCCTGCTGTTGCAGCGCTTGTTTGCAATAAATGATCGCTTGTTGAAACTCGCGCCGCTCGAAGTGGAGTTGAGCCAACCGCAGTCCAAGATCGGTTGTTGAAATGTTTTGACGATTACGGCTCAGGGACAAAATCAGCTCCGTCAATTTGGCCATGCTTTCCGGGGTGTCGCCTGGCGCGAATTCTTCCAGAAGCCGGAGCCGGCATTGCGCACCAGAAAAATGTTCGCTGGCCGGATATATTCTCAGCAGACGCTGCCATTCCAAAGAGGCGAGGCGCTTCTCCCCCATTCGCTCGTAGGTATCTGCCACCGCCCATTGCGCATCATCGACAAAACGGCTTTGAGGAAATTTTTCGAGTAATTCCTGATAGAGCCGCAGTGCCGTGGAATAATCATTCAGACCCTCACGCTGGATATCGGCTTCCAGCATCAAAACCGCGTCTCGGAAGTTTCCATCCGGATACTCCGCGCGATAGGCACGGGAGAGCGAGAGGGCTTCATAGTATTTCTGTAAACGGAAAAGTGTTGTGGCGCCGCGCCAAAAACTGCGCTGGCGACGGTATTGCGGATTTGTGGAGTCGCTTCGGATTTCGGCTGCAGGCGGCAGAAGTGTGGCTTGGCGATAGGCCTCTGCGGCAGTTGCATCATTATGCAGATTTTCTTGCAGACGCCCGATGGTATGGAGATAAATCAGCTTGTGCACCGAATCGGGGTCAGCTTGATCAAATTTTTCCAAAGATTGAAGCGCGCGACTGAAGTCGTTCATCTCTGCCAGCATTTCGGCGCGGCGCAGAACCAATATGTTTTTTGCGGCTGAATTGGGGGCGAGCGTTTCTGCCTTGTCCAAAAATGAAACAGCGCCGGCCAGATCTCCGCGCGCGTTCGCCAGTTCGGCAAGACGGGCATAAGCTTGACTCGTCCATTCATTCGGTGCCGGAGCGGATGGCCTGGTGGCAACCGATTTTTTGCCTTCGCCAGCGGGCACAAATCGTGCAACCAATTCCAGGTAGCCGGATTCGGCGAGCTGGAATTGACCGACAGCTTCCTGCAAGCGTGCGCGCGTGAAATACGCCTGTGGCGTCAGATCATTTTGGGGAAAACTGCGAATGAGACGTTCGGCCTCCTCCAAGGCGCGTTTGGTGTCGCCGGAACTTTCGAATGATTGCACAAGCAGCAGGTGGCCGGGCAGGCGATAATCGCTGCCGGGGTAATCTTCCAACAACCGATAAAGCGCTTCCCGCGCCTTATCCTGATCACCGGTGCGGAGCCACATCACGGCTGCACGATATTGCGCCTCGGGCGCTTTTTCACTTTTCGGATGGAAGAAGACGAAGCGTTGATAGTTGAACGCCGCACTTTGGTAATCTCCCTGTTTCTCAAAAGATTCTGCAAGCCGCAGTTGAACTTGTTCGATGGCCGGATGCGCCGGATAGCGAATCTCAAAGGTTTCATAGGCCTCCCGCGCTGCAGCAAATTGTCGCAGTGCCAAATTGGCCTCGCCCATCAGCCGCCAGGCCTCTGCCGTTTCCCGGGCATCCGGATAGCGCTGCATGAACAGGCGCAATTGTGAGATGCTGAGATCGTAATAACCTTCGTTGAAAAGTTTTTGCG
>JAPDQK010000109.1:0-7890 GCA_034505955.1 Candidatus Zhuqueibacter pondensis | reverse complement strand
CGCTGCCGGTCGCCGACGCGCGGGTCTGGCGTGAACGCGACGTGGCAAATCTCGCAAATCTTGGTAGGGGTTGGGTTCATCTCTAATCCGCCAAGGTCAAAAACGTTTTGGCGGAATTAGATAACAAAATTTTGTGAAATCGCCAAAATTTTCAAAGAACAGGAAGAAAATGAATCAAATACAGTTTGTATGCATCTCTGGAATCAGATCGGTTAGAATCAAATCACTTTTAATATACGAGCAACTTCCATGGAATTGTCATGCCGTAGGCATCTTCTCCTGCACGATCAAAAACTCGATCAGTGGGAAGATTCCTCGCGGAATGACGGGATAAGTCACTCGCAGTACGAACGCCGACCCTTCTGGGAGAAAGCTCCCAAGCAACTTATTGACCGGTCGCTATCATCTCACCAATTTGCAATGAATACAAAATTAGAGCGACCGGTCAATATCTGTTGCTTGTAGATCGACAGCCAGCTATCGGAGTAGTAGCATCTTGCGCAAGGCTTGCTTTCCTCCAGCCGTCAATCGGTAAAAGTACAAACCACTGGGGACGTGATTACCTCGATTATCCTTTCCATCCCATTGGAGAGAATATTCTCCCGCCGGCAAATGCCCATTGATTAGCGTGCGGATTTCCCTGCCCAGAAGGTCGTAGATAACCAAAGTTGCTTCATTGCTGCGATCCAACCTGAAAAAAATATTGGTATCCGGGTTGAAAGGATTGGGATAATTCTGCCCGAGCTCAAAATCCCGAACCACGCCAGATTCCGGTTTACCTTTTACACCCGTGATCAGGTTGTGACCGGTACTCGAGAACTTCAGGGTATCGATACCGGCCACATATTCTTTCGCCACCTGGAAAACGGAAACCGGGTGGATGGTCAGGTTGGCGGGACTAATTCCAAACAGTGTCTGGAGGTATCCCACCACGCGATCACTGGTGACAATCGTATACGAGGAATCCGGATGTACTGGTTTACCGGCGATCAGAACTGAGTTTAGTTGCAAACCCTGTGGGGTCTTGTTGATAACAAAATCCAGTCCGCTCGATTGCATCAGATAATCGTAGTAGCCAATATCCGGCACGATGAAGGCTAAGAGGGCTTGCAGAATGCCATAGATTTGAGC
The DNA here is from genome assembly GCA_034505955.1 of Candidatus Zhuqueibacter pondensis. Classification (GTDB taxonomy): domain Bacteria; phylum Zhuqueibacterota; class Zhuqueibacteria; order Zhuqueibacterales; family Zhuqueibacteraceae; genus Zhuqueibacter; species Zhuqueibacter pondensis. Next base: position 6,759 of record JAPDQK010000109.1, on the reverse strand, counting down.
GCCGGATAAGTCGAACGAGGCCAACCGGAATCCCAAGCCATCTCTGGCATCGTAACCGTAGGGATACGCGCGGAATAAATCCGCCGCAGCCACCGGCCCGGGGTAGAGCTTCTCGACAATATGCCCGGTCGGTTCCAGCGCACAGTCGGCATTGCCCACGTAACGGTTATTGAGCATGGCGGTGGTGATCAGATTCCCCATCGGCGTATCCAGGTTGCCGGAAGTTGGAGAGTCGGACAGCAATTGGGAGGTGTAAGAGATGGGTTGATAGGGATCCCCGATAACCGGCGTATACTTCTGAACAATCCCCAGTCGTAATTGCTCGACGATGGCCTCAGTAGTTGGCTCGGCGGGAATCGCAGGAGTGATTTCCTGCAAGGTGTAATCCAGAACAGCGGTTTTGGCGCCGTCATAAATGAGACGCAGTTTACCGACATAGTGATAGAATTCTCCCGCCTGCACAATGGGAATGTTGTTGATATAAACCACACTGCTCAGAACCGTGTGCGAGTGCCCGCCGATGATCACATCCACACCCGAAAAGTACTGCGCAAGCTGCATATCCAGCGCCAATCCCAGGTGGCTGAGCAGAACGATGACCTGGCAGCCCAATCCTTTTAGTTCAACAACTTTTTGCATCGCCACTTGAACCAGACTGGTGTCGATAAATACCGGAGCAGGGCTGCTCTCCACATTCGCATTGGGCGTTGTCAGTCCCAGTAATCCCACTTTCACCTTGCCGCGCTGCTCAATGGCATGGGAACGGACGATGGAGCCCAAAGTCGGAACCGCACTCAGATTCACCGCGTTACTGCAAATAATGTCGAAGCTGGAATCCAGTTGTGCTGAAGCCAGGATATTTCCCAAATCCTCGGATCCGGCATCGAATTCGTGATTTCCCAGACATAAGGCGTCGAATCCCAGACTATTGAGGATTTGCAGCTCCGGAACACCGAAATAGGCGTTGAACATCAGCGTGCCCACCATCAAGTCACCAGCATGAACCAGGATGGGGTTCGGCGCGGTCTGTTTCCACAGTCCGATGACACTGGCAGCTCTCGCTATCCCACCATATTGCCCGGCACCATAAGGCAAGAGATTGGAATGGGTGTCATTCACATGAATGATGGTCAGCGTGTCGGGCTGGGAAAATGCAGTAGAGAACAGCAAGAAAGACCCCAGTAATGTGAGTACGAGTGATTGAAATGATCGTCTCATCATGACCTCCTTGGTTAAAAGTTAAAATTGCGGATTAAAAGCGAACCCGCAGCAAATTCATTCGGTATTCATAAAAGGTTTCACCATTGGGTAGCTTTCTGGGATGGATACTGAAAGCCGTTGGATCCAAAGGGATAAACCGGATGTCCAGGGACGATTCAGGCTTTTCCTCCAGAAGGGATTCTTCCCAAAGTCGCTTGTGTTTAGCTCTGCTGTCAAAACCCGCTGCCATCATCGTTCCTGCTATTGAGCCCACGAGGTATCCGCCTACGCACTCCGGGCCAAAATCCTTTTTCCCTGCTCTGCCTGACATTGGGGTATACAGCGCCCATCCTGTGATTCCGCACATGCCGGAGCCCATGCCCAAAAACCCAAAAGAGCCGTACCCAAACCAGGAAGATTTAGTCTTTTCCATACGGATATGTTTGGGGACGAGGAGGTAGTATTCCTTATCGGCCTTCTTACCGAGGGAATAACCTATCACAGCACCAAGGGTGCCGCCAACGGCTGCCCCCCAATGGGGCGCATATTTGTGTTCATAGGAATAAAAATTTTCCGTCCAAGGGCCTCCAAACCACCCGCCTTCGTGGTATTCCTGTCGCGCGACTTTTTTCCCCTGAAACCCCTTTCCAATCAACATGCCTGCTGCAGCACCTAAGGTAAAACCGAGCAACCCGCCGGCAGTGTGATAACTCATTCCTCGATCGCTCAGACTCTCTTCTCGCCACCGCTCTTTTGTCCATTTCTCTTTGGCGAATTCTTTGGCCCGTCCCTTGGCTTCTTTAATTTTGGTATTCAGAATTACCGTCTTCATGATCTCATTGTCAAGACCAACCCACCTCGCCTTGTCGACCGGAGTGAGATTTTCAAAATTGTCAATGTATTGACGAAGTCTGTTCAGAATTTTTCGTTCGATCGGCTGGGTGCGTAGTTGTTTAATCCCCTCCATCTCTTCGGTAATCTGCAGCACGAAGCTGCTGTCCGGCTGCTGCAGGATAACAGCGGATTGAAAGTTCTTTGAGAAAAGGAAGAGCCTGTAATAGTTCCGTTCCTCCAGATCGATGATCTCCCCAACTTTCTCGCTGAGGACGATCACTTTTCCGGCTTCCGGTTCTTGTGGCAATCCCTCTTGAGCCATCGCCTCCATCACGGGCGAAATCGCAAGAGTCCATATCAACAAGAGCGCAACTGCATTTCTCATGGGTTTCATGGTTACTAAACTCCTTTCCAACTAAAAATCGCGAATTTACCCATCTTGAATCTGATGGTAGATATAATACAGGGTCACGCCAAGAAAGAGAAAATACAACACAAAGACAGGCGTTTCCCGCATTTGCTTGCGATTGATCAAAAGACAGGTCGGGATGCCAAAAAGCAAGGCGAAAGGCATCAAGACGAGGGACTTGAAAACGACAGGGACACTAAGGTAAGCGAGTAACACCAAAATCCCTATGACCCTCTTCCCCTTTTTCTCACCCAATAGGGAAGGAAGGGTGGCAGTTCCTGTAACATGATCCCCCTGCAAGTCTTTGATGTCTTTGACCGTGAAAGCAAGCGTGAAAGCGATGAGAATGGTAAGTAGAATCCTCGGTGGAAAACCGGAGAAGCTGTAGTCATTTGAGAAAAGAACGAAGCCAGCCAAACAAATCAGCGCCGAACTTAGAGCCAGAATGAAAGTTGCTAAGAACGGCACCCTCTTGGCCCGGAATGGTGGCGCGGAGTAGACGTAGGAGAGTGCGACCGCAAGGAGAATCGTCACGAAGAAAGGGTATCGAACCAGGTACGCGGCAATCAGCGACAAAATAAGAAAGACCAAGTTCAGGACCTTAAATTCGTCTGCGGTGATGATCCCGGAAACCAGTGGTCGCGAAGGGTTTGTAATCTTATCGGCCTCCACATCGTAAAGATCATTTACTCCCACCGCGAACCACCAAGCTAAGACAACGGAACAGACTGATGCACAGAGAATCAAAAAGGGAAACGGAGAATCGAAAAGTTCCACGGGACGCATACGTGCATATCCCAAGAGCGTGCCAATTCCGAGCATGCAGAGATAATGAAAGATTCGCAGCCCGCGGAGATTGTTCACGATAGCCCAAAATTTTCGCCTATCGTAGAGTCGGAACCAAATGCCCAGTTCAACCAGCAGAATCGGATAAAAGACCAGGGCCATTTTATGATTGAAAGAATAAAAATGATTCAATACAACCTCGCCACTAAACATCTCTGCGGGGGCTGTCACAGCGCCTTTGAGATTCCACAGTATGATCATGAGAGATGGCAGTGAGCCCAATACAAACACGACAATGTAGAAAGTGATGACACCAACCATGGCTAAAAGCACCCTGTGTATTTTCAGAAACAAATAGCATCCCACCAGCAAAAAAGCTACGATCAACTCAATTTGAATGCCTGGAGTGGCGCCGCGCCCGGAGTAGCCCCAGGAAAATGTAATGAATTTATGAGTGAGATAGGCCAGATCCCCAAACAGATACGACATGTTATAACCTTGCCCTCGGGAAAGCAGAAGGTCCAAAACTGGAGCAAGCAAAACCAGAGGAAAAAAGAAGAGCATGATTTTGGTGATCTTCTCGATTTTTTCTCCATTCAGCCTATGCAAAATAATCGTCAGCGCCAATAACAGGGAGAGATAGAAGAGGGGGTAGTGGACAAAATAGGCAAGAGAAGATACCGGAGTCCAAAAGTTGTCCCGATCGGAAAAAGTTTCGAGAAAGTTTCTGAAAAAGATGGTGCAGAGAAGAGTGATCAGAAATCCCTGGAAAGAGATTTGGCTATTCTCCAGCCGTCTCACAAATCTTTTGAGTCTGTTCACCATGGATTTTCTCCATCCATTTTCCATCGTTGTTTTAAAGAAATCGAAAGGACTTCACAATGAATTCAAAATCTCGGGCAAAGTTGGCGTAGTATTTTTCCGGAGCCGTGCAGACGATAATAAAGCCGACTTGATTCCTGACCAGACACAGGTACCGAAATCGCATGGCCGGTGAAACGTGTCGATTCAAGCATTGAAGATCGTAGAAAGCATTATGATTAATCACGGTCTTTTCCCATGAAAGAACTTCGTATCCTTGAGCTGTCAGGGATTTTTGATTCTTTTCTCCATATTCAATGGCAGTCATCATACCGGCTAAAATTTCAACAGCAATGGTCACGTTGGGTATAAAGTCCTCGGCCATCGCTTCGGACTTGATAATGACCAGCACTTCTGAGATCCCGGTTTCATCGGTCAAGATCCAACCGGAATCAGGACTTGTTATGCGAAACCCGTACTGAGGATCCGTGTACAGGCGGGCAGGAGAGCTTTTCTGAAATTTACAACTTGTAAAGACCAGAAAGCCGGCTGTCGCACCTGTCAAACTAATACGGAATATCTGTTTTAACATAACTTTGTCCGTTGATCAAGTCCGTCTCGCATTTACGGTATGCTTTTTTTGATCTTCTCTTAGCCACCCATCTTCGAGATGAAATACTTTCGTTGCCACATCGCTGATGCGCAAGTCATGGCTGATAATGAGCATGGTTTTTTGGTTGGATTGGGCGACTCGGCACAGCAGGCCGATGACATCGTGACCGGTTTCGGAATCCAGGTTGGCAGTAAGCTCGTCGGCGAGGATGAGTTCCGGATCGTTGGCCAGAGCGCGGGCGAGGGTCACGCGCTGCTTTTTGCCGTCACTTAATGCCAAAAGATAGTTCGGCAAAGGGTGCATGTCAAGTGAAATTATTTTTTGTGGCAAAGAGATTCCGCACGTTAGTCATCGTGAAAATTGTTTTTGCGCTTCAACATCCCAAAGTGATCAGTTTATGAATGTATTTTTGCACGTTACCCCAGACTTCTGGAACGGCAACGTTGTGAGACGCGAGGGAAGAAAGCTCAGTGAAGATTTTATTCAAATGATGTCGGCAAGCACCACATCAGTTCCTGCTTGCGCCAGCCAGTGCGCGGTCACGACGCCAATGCCGCTGGCGCTGCCGTAAGGGCGCTGCCCGTTACGACGATCACTTGGCCGTACAGAGATTTTGAGGATCGCATCGTTTGTTCTCCAAAGTTTCCAACCAAACCACAAACCGATTGCGCCGCCGGCAATGCAACTGGCGTTGATCAAAATCGCGAACATACTCGCAAAGGTCAAAGGGAGATAGAGACCTTGCGGCTGTAAAACGTCACATCCAAGATTCCCAGATAAATCGCCATTGCCGCGGCTGCCACGAGGAAAAAGGTGCCGGAGGGGCTTTTCTTGAGTAAACCGATGCCGGCAAAAAACAGCATTATGCCCATAAGTGCATCCGCGAGCGGGAATGCAGATTCAAACGCTCTGACCACGTGTTCGTCTGCCTCGCTTGGCGCAATCACCTTTGCGAAGTAGAGAATCCAGAAGAGGACATTGAGCGCTCCTCCGCCAAGGGCAAGATAGGGAAGGAGGCGCTGGGTGTGTGTTGTTAATCGATGCAACATGAGTGCTTATACTTGAAGTTTTCGAGATGGATAGAAAGTCGCTTTTCTAGATCAGGGTTTCATTCTCACTTAGTAAACAAGTCAAATCGAATGCCAGAAATCTTGATGGCAGACTCGTGCTTTTGCTGGCGACGTAGGTTGTAAATTCTGATGAGCTTGTCTTGTGCTAACGGTGAGTAGGAGATTTGGCGATCCGCATTTTCCGGTGGAAGGTTATACGAAAGTAGACAGGGGTGTATGAGAAACTATAACCATTGCAACCAAGGTTTTTCCCGCTTTACTCTCGACCAAAATCGCCGACAGCACGGGAATTTTGCCGTCGTTGATTTGCTCGTTATCATGATTTCCTCCTTGCTTCAGTCAATAAAGCTTGTTATATTTGCAAAAACAATTTTGCCCGGCAAATCTTATGTTGGATTTGTATACTGAATTCGAGGCGGTGCTGGAAGCCCTGGAGACCCATCAAATCAATTACGCCGTATGTGGTGGGTTGGCAGTCACTCTGCTGGCGCAACCGCGCCTCACCCAGGACATTGATATTCTTGTGCACCCTGATGATTGCGATCGAAGTAAAGCAATTTTGCTGCCTCTGGGCTTCAAATTTTTCTCAGCTCCCATGCGTTTTGACAACGACATCGTTGAGGTGCACAAATTGACCAAGATTGAAATCGGCGGCAACGATTATTTGTTCCTGGATTTAGTTGTGGCAATCTCGCCCTTTTCACAAGAAATCCTGAGGGAGCGGATTCGGTTATCCTGGAGAAACAAGCAGATTTGGGTCGTTTCGCGGGAGGGCTTGATTAAGCTGAAAGAGTCGGCCAAACGTCCCCAAGATCTGCTTGACCTTGAAGCCTTGAGAGAAACCCAATGACTTACCCCAAGCTGAATCCCGAGCAAACGATTCAACGAATCTCGCAAATGCGCCGGCTGGGCCTGAGTCTGCGCGAGGCGTACGAAAAGCAATATCTCCTGCACGCCTGGATGGCGCGTTTTGAAACTTTACGCGCTTTGCCCGCTGACCGGTTCCCCATGGAGCTGACTCATAAGGATCTCGAGGCCCTGCGCGC
>JAPDQK010000108.1:0-7926 GCA_034505955.1 Candidatus Zhuqueibacter pondensis | reverse complement strand
TGCGGCGCCATGCGCGGCTTCGGTGTCCCGCAAGCGGCGTTCGCCATCGAAGGGATGTTGGACATTCTCGCCGAGAAAGTGGGCATCGACGGCTGGGAGATGCGTTGGCGCAATGTGCTCGAGGTCGGTGATGCCTGGTGCAGCGGCCAAATTCTCGAAAAGAGCGTGGGCATCAAGAAAACTCTTCTGGCCGTCAAAGACCTCTATAAAAAGGCAAAATATGCCGGTATCGCCTGCGGCATCAAAAATGTCGGCATCGGCAACGGCGTGCCCGAATATGGCCGTGCTTGCCTGCGCGTCGAATCGCCGGAGCGCATCAACATTTACACCGGCTACACCGAAATGGGACAGGGCTTGTTTACCGTGCTCATTCAATTCGCCTGCGAAGTGACCGGATTACCAGCGAAATATTTTGAGGTGAAAGTTGATACGCAGCGCCCGCTGGATTGTGGGATGACGACGGCTTCTCGCGCCACCGTGCTCGGCGGCAATGCGGTGAAAAAAGCGGCGGAGAAATTGAAGGCGGATTTGCAAAATGGCATGACCCTCGGCGATCTGGTCGGCAAAGAATATTTCGGTGAAATCGTCATCGATTACACCACGGCGTTGGGTGCGAACGTCGCGAAGCCGATCACGCATATCACCTTTGGCTTTGCCACACAGGTGGCGATTCTCGACGACAACGGCAAGCTGGTGAAATTTGTCGCCGCGCACGACGTTGGCCGCGTCATCAATCCGACTTTGCTCGAAGGGCAAATCGAAGGCTCGATTCACATGGGACTCGGTTACGCGCTGACCGAAGAATTGAAAGTCATCAACTCGGTGCCGGAGAGTTATCAATTCCGTCGTCTCGGTCTGATCCGCGCCAAAGACATGCCGGAAATCGAAACGATATTTATTGAAGAATACGAACCCGAAGGCCCATTTGGCGCGAAGGGCGTTGGTGAAATTGGCCTTGTGCCAACTGCTCCGGCGGTGGCTTCTGCTTTGTATAAATTTGACGGCATCCGCCGCACGAGCCTGCCGATGAAAGATTCGCCGGCGGCGAGGTTGGCGCGAGGTCGTAGCTCACACGACCTGTCTGAAGAGGGCTAATTCAAAAAAATCGACTATCCGGTATGCTTTTTGAACACGGATTACGCGGATGATACGGATTCTCACGGATTTTTTAATTTTTGCTTTATTTGTGTCAATCCGTCAAATCTGTGTCATCTCTGTTCAAAAAAATTTATTGAATTTGTCGTTAAATCTGCAACGTCGCGGGTCTCTGCGCGCACCCAGCGGCCACAACTTCTACAAGCCATTCATCTTGTTGGATAATCTTTTTCAAGGACACTCATCTAAAGAGCGGCATTATCCAACGGGGCTCCCGGTCATAGCCGAACAAGGTGGAATGCCAGCCCTCCGCGAAACCGCGCGCCATCGTCGAGACCCCGAGTGGTGGCCGTGAGAGAAATGTTGAAAGGCGAGAGGCGTGAAGCGAAAGGCGTGTAACGCAACATTTACGTTACGAAGTTGCCCGTTGCAATGCAAAAAATTATTGCTTTCTATTCTTTGCCTGGCTAAATTAGGGCAGGTGCTTTGAAGCATTTTCTCTATTCTTCCGGAGAAATTCTTGACACCGGGCAGCATTTATAACCTCGAACAGGTCGACTATTCGGAGCGCGGCTCTCGAATTGAGATCATCGTCGATGGCGTTCCCAAACCGCAAACGGTGATTTTCTCCAGCACGGACTACTTTGGCGAGACTTATTATTTCACGGAAGAAGGCCTGAGATATATTAATGATTCGAGACTTGCTCGGTCACGTCAAAAATTTGTCTTGCACTACCTTGACAAAATTCCCAAGACGATGAAAAATCCAATGCAATTTGGCCGCAATCTCAAAGAACCGGACAATTTCATCTATTTTCAAAAATATGCCATCAAAGAGCATCGCCATGGAAACGAGTTGCTTGCCGTTGTGCTCAAAAAATCGAATATCAATGTGGTTTGGAATTTCTACTGGGTGGAAGACGGGGAGGTTCCTTCTCACATTGAAATTTTGCAGCGTTTCAAATAACCATATTCCGACGGTGAGGTCATGACTTATCTACTCAAGTTTAGGTACGACGATCGCGACTTTCTCGAGATGTGGCTCCCGGAGTTTGACTCGGAGTTCGACTTCGACCTTGAAAGCGGTCTTTACGAATACGCCAATACGGCGAGACGCAAAGGCTCCAATCGCGCCTTTGACAGCATCATGATCGATGCCTTCTCCAAAGCCTATCCGGAGGTGATCGACGAAGTCAAACGCAAAGAGCCGCCGGTTGAAAAGGAAAACTATGATGTTCCCAGTTTGAATCTTTATCAAGTTAGATTAAGTGAAATTCTGGAAAATATTTACCGGAATTTGGTTTGTCCCCAAAAGCTCCGTCAGCCGGAAGAAGCTTTGGCTTATTGAGAAATAGCCTCACTAATTTAATACTCCTTCACAACGGTTGTTTCTCCCATCTTTTGATGTCACATACAATTCAAAGGAGAGCGTTATCCAACGTGGTCAACTCAAAGAACTGAGTTTGAAAAACTTTCGGCCACGTTGCGGGCCTTTGCCCGCACCATCGTCGATACTGCCAAGTGGTGGCCATGAAAGGACTGTTATTGGTAATGGCCAATTCGGTGCGAAAGCCGTTGGTGAAATCGGCCTCGTCCCGACGGCACCGGCTTTGATGGGCTTTGATTTTGAATTCAATTGCTCAGTTGAAAGGAGGTACAGCATGGCCATTCAAAAAACCTTGCCTGTGCTCGTCATGAGCTTTTGCCTCCTGGTCGGGACAGAACATACTCTCTCGCAATCCATCTCCTGGCAACCAACTTACGGACCTTATGCCGGTATTGTTCGGTCTCTTGTGATCAACGTCAGCCGGCACATTTTGGCAGGAACGGATGGTGGGGGGATCTACCGCTCTAAAGATAATGGCACAACCTGGGTGGCCATCAATAAAGGGTTGACCAATTTACATATCCGGTCGCTTGCCATCAATCAGCTTGGGCACATCTTTGCGGGAACCAATGGTGGCGGGGTATTCCGCTCAACCGACAACGGCGAAAACTGGACTGGGGCCAACACGGGTTTGGCGAATGCCCTTTTTATCCGCACCCTTATTATTAATGCCAGCAATCATATTTTTGCCGGAACGTTTGATGATGGGGTGTTTCGGTCCACCGATAACGGCGACAGCTGGGTGAAGTTGAATACCGGTTTGGTGAACACTTCAGTCAATGCTTTTGTCATCAATGCGAGTGAGCATATCTTTGCAGGGACTGCAGCAGGAGTGCTCCGTTCCACAAACAACGGCGACAGTTGGACAACCGTTAATACTGGTTTGACACGTCCTGATGTGCGGGCTTTTCTCATCAATGGGCGTGGATATATTTTTGCAGGAACCTATGGCGGCGGTGTTTTTCGCTCAACGGATAACGGTGGCAATTGGATTCCAACAAATTCCGGCTTGTTCAATCCCTCTATTTGGTCTCTGGTGATGAATGGCAAAGGGCATATTTTTGCAGGGGCCAGTGGCGGGGTTTTCCGCTCCACGAACGACGGCGAAAGTTGGGCAGCCATTAATTCCGGTTTGACGGATACCGATGTGCGTTCTCTTGTCATCAATACGAGTGGATATATTTTTGCCGGCACGTCGGGTGGTGGAGTATACCGTAGCGTGCAGTCAACAACTTCCGTGCAGGAAAACACGAGCCATATCCCCAACTCGTTTTCATTAGAACAGAATTATCCCAATCCGTTTTATCCCTCGACGATGTTTGTGTTCTCTTCGCCTTGTTCTGGCTGTGTGATGCTGAAAGTATGGAATGCATTAGGAGAAGAGATTGCGACGCTCGCGGCAGAGAACCTTCCTGCCGGGAGACATCAAGTGACATGGAATGCTGAAGGAATGCCAACTGGAGTTTATTTTTACAGTTTACAAGCGGGTGATCTGGTTCGGACCAGAAAACTCGTGATTGTGCGATAAAATGCGACAGCAACTTGACTTGTTGGCGAAAGCTGAGTATATTGCGTTGTGGGTTTCCTGCTGATTTTTATCGAAAATTTCGGAAACAAAGCCAGACAGGAAGCTGTATTTTTTACATCATCTGAATCTGATGGAGAACACCGCATGATTAGCGACATCAAACACCTCAGCCGGAAATACGAATCCGAATGCGCGCAGTTTCTGTGCGACCTCATCGCCACGCCTTCGATGAGCAGCCAGGAAGAAAACGTCATCAACGTCATTCGTAAGAAAATGGAGCAATTTCGCTACGACGAGATCACCGTCGATCCGATGGGCAATTTGCTCGGTCGCATCGGCAATGGCAAAACCGTCATCGCGCTGGATGCCCATGTCGACACGGTTGACATCGGCAATCCGAGTTTGTGGAAAACCGATCCGTTCAAGGGCGTGATCAAAGACGGCGTCATTTACGGCCGTGGCGCCTCGGACATGAAAGGCGCAGTGGCTGCCATCGTGTATGCTGGTCGCATCGTGAAAGAGCTTGGTCTCGCTGATAACTTTACGCTCTACGTCGTGTGCAGCGTCCAAGAAGAAGACTGCGACGGCTTGTGCTGGCAGTATATTATAAAAGAAGACAAACTGCGGCCGGACTGCGTCGTTATCACCGAGCCAACCAATCTCGGCCTCTATCGCGGGCATCGCGGTCGGATGGAAATGGAAGTGCGCACCCAAGGCCTTTCCAGCCACGGTGCCATGCCGGAACGCGGCATCAATGCCATCTACAAAATGGCGCCGATCATTAGTGATATTGAAAAGCTGAACGAGCGTCTCGCCTCCGATCCGTTTTTGGGCAAAGGCACGGCGACGATTTCAGAAATCCGCTCGACTTCTCCCTCTTTGTGTGCGGTGGCAGATAGTGCCACCATTCATCTCGATCGCCGCTTGACGAAAGGCGAAACGATGGAATCCGCCGTGAAAGAGGTGCAGGAACTGCCGAGTGTCCAACGCGCCGGCGCAGAAGTGGTGGTGTTGGATTACGCCGTGCCGAGTTATCGCGGCCTCACCTATCCCACTAAAAAATATTATCCGACTTGGCTGTTGGAAGAGAATCACCCTGTAATGAAGGCCGGCGTTGAAACGTATCGCCAACTTTTTAATGAAGCCCCACGCGTGGGCCGCTGGAATTTCAGCACCAATGGTGTTGCCATCATGGGCCTGCACGGCATTCCGTGTATCGGCTTCGGCCCGGCCAATGAAATCCACGCGCACTCGCCGGAGGACCAATGCCCCATCGACCATCTCGGCAAGGCGATGAGCTTTTATGCGGCGTTTCCGAGGGTTTTTCTGGCTAAAAATGGTTGAAGCAAGGGGAAGATTAAACATGGCTATCCCATCGTTTCTCGAAAATGGCTTGTTACCGCCAGGTCTGTATCAGGCAGAATTGAGTGAAATCGAAGGCCGTTTCGGTAAAAGCACAAAACGCCGGCAAGAGTTATTCGAGCGTCTTAAAATGTTTGTCGAATTAGCTCACCATTGTGGCGCTTTGAAGATATTGATTAACGGCAGCTTTGTCACCGCCAAACCGGAGCCCGAAGATGTGGATGTTGTAATTCGGCTCGATCAATATCACGAAGAGCTTATTAGTCAAGGAGATTCCAAGGCTCTTGAATTGGAAAGAATATTTGAAACCCGCGAACCCAAAGAAGCGTTTGCGGCATATTATGAAGATCGTTGGACAGACTGGGTCAAGTTTTTTTCAAGCGTCAAAGGAAGTAGTACGTTGCGTAAAGGTCTTGTGGAGATAAAACCATGATCAAAGATCAAGAAGGAGTAATCGCCGCGCGTGACCGCCTCATTGATTTGCGTCGCATGGTTGAAAAAATCAAATCGGATTCAAAGTTGAACCAGCGACAACGATCAATTGAGCTTGCGGGAATACGAGGCTTGATCGAGGAGATTGAGCTCGAGATTCGGCAATATCAACTTGTACATCTGCAAGAAAAACTCAACCAATTGCAAGCTCGTGCCGCCAGCACGACTCCTGCCGAAATGCCTGAACTTGTTACACAAATTATTTCAGCTATGCAGGAATTGACGCAAACACTGCAACCCGCAGCCTGATTTACAAATTCACGCGACTTGCCAGAAGATCAATGCCCCATCGATCATCTCGGCAAGGCGATGAGCTTTTATGCGGCTTTCCGAGGGTTTTTGCGGGAAAGAAGTGATTGCTTTTTTCCTGTAGTTCGATTACATTCAACCATGACAGAAAGGGAGTATCTATGTGGAATGGATAGTTGCGTTTAGTTTTGTCGCATTTATAACTGTACTCGTCTATAGCGGTTTGGATGCGATAAGAAAATCGAAATAGCCGAACCTTTGCGAGGGTCCCGTGAAAATTCGAGAACAGTTGTGCCCTCAGGGTCTTGATGTCTATGATTTTCTTAAAGCCAATGGCTTTTCGGTTCAGGGCAAGTTGTTTTGAATGAAGCAAGCAACTGTGTCGTATGGAGCGTAGACTTCCCTACGGGCGTAGCCAGTCTGCAATGAAGGCAAGCTGAAAGTTTGTGCTACAAAATCTTCGCGAATATAATAGTTTTTTCCAGGGCATTGCTTATATGCAACCCGACGAACAAAAACTCCAAGAGCTGGTGCAACGCATCGTCGACGCCGTTCATCCGTTGCGGATCATCCTCTTCGGTTCCGCCGCCCGCGGTGACATGGGGCCGAACAGCGATCTCGATGTACTCGTCGTGATGCCGGACGGCGTGCACAGAAGGAAAACGGCACAATCAATCTACCGACATTTGCGAGGATTCGGTTTTGCCAAAGATATCGTTGTGGTGACACAAAACGATATTGAAAGACATCGTTCAAACCCGTACCTGATTATTAAACCCGCTCTAGACGAAGGGAGGGAACTATATCATGCCATCGAACGAGACAATACCGGGAACGCCGCAGGAATGGCTGACACGCGCGAAAAACAACTTGGTGCTCGCTAAGGTGGAAAAACCGGAGGAGGTCGTTTGGGAAGACTTCTGTTTCAATGCACAGCAAGCTGCTGAAAAGTCGCTGAAAGCTGTTTTACAGTACAAAGGAATCGTCTTCCGGTATGTACACGATCTGGACGAGTTCATTCTTCAACTTGAGAAGAATGGTATTGAGGTTCCGGATGATGTCAAGCTTTGAATCGGTATGCGTTCGAAACGCGTTATCCTGGCCATTTCGAACCAGTTACAGAAGAAGATTATCGTCATGCACTACAGATCGCCGAACGTGTAGTTGCCTGGGCTGAAGCCATCATCAGCGAAAAAAGTACACCAAAATAAATGAACATTAGGAGTACCAAACCTCAAGGAGCACCCATGACCGACACCCTACGCGGACGTGACTACATCACCACTCAGGAATGGAGCATCGAGGAAATCGAATTGGCGCTGGAAACCGCAGCGGATTTGAAAGACAAATTCAGAAAAGGCATACCCCATCGCCTCCTGCCGGATAAAACAATTTTCTTGCTGTTCTTCGACAAATCCACGCGCACCCGCAACTCTTTCGAGGCCGGCATCACCCAGCTCGGTGGCCACGCGCATTTCATCGATTCCAGCACCTCGCAGATTGCCCATGGCGAGAGCGCCAAAGATACCGGCATCATTCTTTCGAGTTACGGCCACGCTATTGCCATTCGCCACGATCTCATCCCCGGCGAAGGTAACGCCTACATGCGCGAGGTGGCCAAGTATGCCAGCAAGCCGGTGATCAACATGCAATGCGACATCGACCATCCCTGCCAGACGCTCGCCGATCTGATGACCATACGTGAGATTTTCGGCAAAAATTTGCGCGGGCGAAAAATCGCCGTGGCATGGACCTATGCGCCGAGCTATGCCAAGCCGATGTCCGTGCCCCAAGGTTTGATCATGCTCATGAC
>JAPDQK010000107.1:0-7951 GCA_034505955.1 Candidatus Zhuqueibacter pondensis | reverse complement strand
CTTATCACGTCCTCTTCTCACTGGACAGTTCATAGAATTCGTCGCTACAGCCAAGGGGGACATCATCCGCGGTTATCCTTTTCCGCGGCAACGCCGAGGTACGTCCACCCGTAACTGAGGGATTACCAGAACCCGCCAGGTTGAGGCGAAAAGAGTGTTATCCCTGAATCGGCCAATTCTACCGCAAATCATTTTAGCAAAAACGAAAATATAATCATTCTGTTTTTGGGTTGCGGCCAAAGATACGTTACGGAATGAAGATAAGAAATTTTTCAAAGAGAACAACGCTTGTAACCGATGAGATGACTGACCGTTGTCCGGCCCATGGTAAAGGGAGCTTCTTCCACGAACTGAAATCCGATTTTTTTGTACCAGGCCAGCGCCTCAACATTTTGCACCATGACACCGAGCCAGATTGCATCGAAATGATGGGCAGCAGCACATGCTTCGGCCTCGCGCAACAACATCATGCCAATGCCTTTTCCCTGATACGCCGGCAGAACATATATCGAGCTGACCTGGAAGCTTTTTTCTTTTTCGTTGCGTTGACTTTTGAGGTAGCCAACGACATCGCCCTCAATTTCCGCAACCCACCCATTCACAAATGTCGAACTCTGAAGCTCGGTGAGCGCTGCCAGGTTATAATGTGAATCGAAATACGCCTGTAAATCGTCTTTGGGAATAAATCCCGAATAGGTTGCCAGCCAGGTTTGCCAGGTGATCAAACGGACGGCGGGTAAATCCTCAAGTTGCCAGGGCCGAATGATGACGTGGTCAGAACCCATACTTCACCCGCCGCGTTTCGAACGCCTGCTTGCCACCTTCCAAAATTTGCTCGACCAGCAGTTTTACCGAAGCCAGATCGATCGAGCCGAGATGGTCGTCGCGTATTTGCACCGCGCCGGTTTGGTTGTCGCCCGAGGCCTCGAGACCGATGATCAACTCGGCATCACCCAACACCGGAAGATTGGCGTTATGCGTGGCAAACAGGAATTGTCGCCGGCCCTTCTCTTGCCGCAGAGTCGGAATGATGCCTTCCGCAATGAAGCGGTTGTCAAGATCGTCTTCCGGCTGATCGATCACCAGCGGCATGTCGCTCTCCGACAGCAGCAGTTGTAAAATGGCCGTTGCTTTCTGCCCGATGGAAAGCTCCTGCAAAGCTTTCCAAACCGGCTCCTGATTTTTTTCGGCGACGTTGAGCTCGAGATTGATCGACGTGAGAAGCTCGAGCTCTTCCATTTCATAGACGGCTTTTGAAGGCAGCCCGGCAATCGCGGCAGCGGTTCGCTCATTGAATTCATAGATGTCGCGCAGCGTTTCGTTGCCCTCCCGAACATGCTGCACAAAATCCGCCAATGAAATCAAATGCTGCTCTTGCAGGCACTCCTGAATGGCTTTGAATTTGAGACCCTTGGTATATTTTTTGAGCAAGTCCAGAAGTGGCGTCAAATCATGCTCCTTGATCACCTGTGCACGCACGCGACCGGCCAACAACTGTGAAATTTTGGCGGCTGCCGCTTGATCAAATTTGAAAATATTGGCTTTGATTTCTTCCCACTCCTGGAGCAGATGGCGGCGTTGTTTTTCCAAGTCACGATTTTTTTGCTCGAGCTTGCGACGCTCATTCTTGAGCGGCACCAGCATCTCGTACTCGCGGCGCAGTTTCATGAAGATTTCGCCGTCGATGGATTCCTTCTGCAGTTCCCGCAGTATCTTTTCATAGGCGCCGCGTTTTTTCTGCCGCCGCGCCTCCCAAATTTCGGCAATTTCCCACAAAGTCGTTTCAGTTTCTTGAATGACGCTCGCGGCGTTGTCAGCGGTTTGCTCCATTTCTTCCTGAAACTTTTCAATGGTGCGCCGCAATTTTGCCCAAAGATCGGCATTGGGCAGTTCGGTCACCGCCTCGGCATTCAGAAATGTGTAATCGAATGCCAGCACCTGCCGCAATTGCTCGATCGCCTTTTTGATCGCAGGAAATTTTTCCCGGCTCATTTTGAGCAGCGACTCTTCACGCGCCAGCAGCGATTGCTCTTTCAGCTTCTTTTCGATGCCGAAGTCCTGATAGCGCCGCAGTTTTTCTTCCACCGCCGGCAGACGGCTGAGCTTCTCTTCAACAGCCTCGATTTCTTTTTGCGTACGCAGCAGATCAATCCGGTTGGTTTCGAGTTGATGGCGGATCTCTTCCTTGCGGGCCTCCAACTCGGCAACTTCTGGATCACGAAAGCGGTGGATCAGACGATATTGCTTGCTCTGGTCGCGTGCAATCTCGGCAATTTCATGCTGGCCAAAAATTTCGACCCCGGAAAAAATTTCATTGGGGTGCATGCCCAACACATTGCCGCTCTCATCGCGCACCACCGGTTTGCCGGGATAAGTTCGTTCGATGAGATAATAACGCGGAGACGGGCGATGTGAGCGCACCAGCAGCGAAATGTGTGTGCCGCTTCGTAATACTTCTCGTAAGATGCTCTCATGGCGTTTTTGGATGTCCTCACCTGCCGGCTGCAATCCCAACACATAACGCAGGCTTTCGATGAGCGTGGATTTGCCGGTGCCTCGGCCGCCGATCAGGCAGTTGAGATTTTCATTGAAATGGATGGTGCTGCCGCTGAGAAAACCACCCTCCCATGCCATGGCGACCAATTCGGCATGGGGCTTCGGCGTTTCTTCGGAGAGCAAACGCAGCCGTGATTGCGGATCGAGAAAAGCCTGCCACAAACCTTCGACCGAGGGCGAGGACATTTTGATCCATGTGCTGCATTCGGGTTTGTCCAGGTCTTTGAGATTGTAGACATCCAGGCAGTTGAGCAATGCGATTTCTTTTTGCCGGCGATAGTGCTCCAGCTCGTTATCGACAACCTTGCGATAGAATTCCATTAAATCTTCGCGCCGGCCGGCAATTTGCGCAGCCAGCAAATTCTGATCGGTAAAATATTGCACGCGCGTGGTTTTGGCGCATTCATAGAGCAGGCCATTTTCACGGTCAACATGGGCAGCAATGCAGATGCCTTCGCGATGACGTTGAACACGTTCCAAAATCCGGGGAAAAGCGAGTGGGGATTGCCGTGGCGCCAGTCCCTCGCTGTTGGTCCAGCGATCTTTCGGAGGTAAACCCAATTCGGTGAGCAGATGATCAAGGTCTTCGATGTCAGCGTCCGGATTGAACAGGCATAGCAGGTGAATCCCCTCGGTGCTGGCGATCTCGAAACCGGGGAAAACGATGATGCCTTCCTCGTTGAGTTCGTCGCGAATCGTTTTGAGATACGCCACGCTGTTATGATCGCACAGGCCGATCACATCGATGCCGATTCTCTTGCACGCCCTGGCCAGTGACAGCGCATAATCATGTTGATAGGCCGCCGAATGGCGCCGATGTCGTGAATCGAACCCTTTAAACCGATCCTGCAATGGTGAATTGACTTGCAGCGCGCAACGATAGTACCGCGCACCGTTGGGCCGGGAAATCGCCTGCGCGATCATTTCCGGCCAATTGGCGAGCACATGCGGAGAGGGCTTCTCCGCTTGTAATACCCGCCGTGCCATCAGCGGCTCAACCGCGCGCTCACCAATGACGAGTTGATTTTCCTTGCTCACAGTTTTCCCTCCGGCTTGAGAAAATGTCATGATGATTTCACTGTTTCAAAAATACGGCTTTTCGAGGGAGGAAGCAAGATGAAAGTGAAAAAATTTGAAAGCTCAAAACCTGTTCGACAATTTTCATTTTTTCAGATATATCAGGCTTAAAATTCCACCAACCTGGGAGGAGGGAAGAGATGGGCATTTAAAACCCAAAGGAGATTTTAGCACGCGCGGAGTTCTTGCCATGTGCTGATCACGCGGTGCAGAACGACTGTTTCAATGCATGCGCCATTTGTTCTTATGCTGCGCTTTTCTGGGCAGCGCATGCGGCTTTGGCTTGCGAGGACTTTGATCGATCAACATGGAAGCATAGCGAGCTGCGGTCAAAGTTTATCGAAGAACTTATTGAAAACCAAGGACGTTATCCGCGCAACTCTGGCACATGGCTTGTCAACGCATTCGCGTTACGAAATGAAGCACACGAGAAGTCACGATTGCAAGCTCCTGGCGTAGAGCATGGTGCATAGGGTGAACCCAACGTTGCCCTCTGCGCTATGCCCTCTGCTCTGCAGCTTTTGACTGCCGGCGCTGCCGCATCACCTCCGCCATCACCACCGCTGCCGCATGGCTCAACGCCAGGGAAGTAGCCCCCACCGCCATGGGAATGCGAATGAAGCCATTGCACATTTCTCGCACCGCCCCGGATAACCCCCGACGTTCGCCGCCAATCGCCAACATCACCGGCCCGGTCAGATCGACCTCATAGATCGTGCGTTTCGCCCCGCCAATACAACCATAGATTTTGATCCCCAACCGCTGCAACGGCAGCAACTCTTTCTCGGCATGCTCAATTTGTACCAACGGCATTCTCTCGAACGCGCCGGAGGAAGCACGCGACACGGCTGCTGCATCAAAATTCCACACATGTTTTTTGAGCAAAACCGCGTGCGCACCGAGGGCTTCGGCGGAACGCAGAGTGTAACCGAGATTCTGTGCATCCTCCGTGCCTTCGATGAGCAGGAGAAACGCCGGCTCGGACAATTTTCTGCACAGCTCGATCAGTTTGTCGATTTCAAATTTTGGCTTCGGCGTGCAAATCGCCGCCAGCCCGCCATGAGATCTTCCCTTCGTTAGCGCGTCAATCTCCTCGGCGGCGACATATTTGACCGGAATCGCCTGTTCCTCCGCAACGGCAAGAATATCTTCAATGCGGGCCGGATTGATTCCCTGCTTGATCAAGATCAGCCTAAATTTTCTCTGCCGCGTTTGCAGAGCAGGGACGATGCACTGTTTGCCTTCGAGGATTTCCATTGCTTGATGCAATTACAGCTGAAGTTAAAGACCAGCAATCCTCACGCCGATCAGTAAAGAGTGTCTGAAGACATCAGGAGCTTGCAAACCATCGCCGTGCCTTCATTTCGAGAGAAATATGACATATGAGGTGATGCCTTGTGATGTAAACTTAACGTCACTGTCCGATAAAATCAAGTACTTTTCCCCAACGCGGGCAAGCCGCAACCTTACAGGCGCAGCCAAACCTCACCACAAAGGCACAAAGAACATAAAGGCTACGCCCGTAGGGTTTTTAACTTTCTTTGTGAACTTTGTATCTTTGTGATGCAAAAATCTTTGCCTTTTTGCAAAGATTTGACTATAAAGCGCCTGATCTCCCCGGGCCTCGGATTCTTGAGCTTGTCATGATAAAACCACCGTGACTCGAGAGATCACATTTGAGGTTTGCGCAATAATCCTCCAGATTGCTGGATCATACAACCCGGCCCATCATGCCTGCCCTGGACTGCTCGCATCTTCATCACCGGGAGTTGTCATGTTCTGATAAATGTACGCCTCGCTCGGATGAACCGAAAATTGTTTTGCCCTGTGCTCACGTTTTTTTCTTGACAAATTAGATCACTTTGTGTAGAATGAAGACAATGCTGATTACCATAACCTGCATCCAAAGGGCTTTTTCGCATCTACGGATTTACCCTGGTCGTGATTATCCGAACGTGTTACGAGGGAGGCAAAAATGGATTTTTGGAAGCTCATCGTTATTGCGATCGTGGCCTGGCTTCTATTTCTTGGCGGGCGAGGCTTTATTCCAAAGGATTGGCAACGTGAGACTCCATCGCCACAATCAGATGAAGCCCAAGCGTCATCCACGGCCACTGCCAAACCACCCACTCGCGCCTCGGCAGCGGTACCGGCATCCCATTTTGCTGGACAACCTGACAATGTCATTCCTTCCGTTGCCTACCTGAAGAGCAAAGCCAAATCAAGTTTTGAACTCAGCAAGGTCCACGTTACCTACTATCTCATTGACAAAAGCGAGCGGTGCCAGATTGATTCGCTTGAAAGCTGTCTGCGCGATCGTATCCGTACCGCCCAAATTAATGCGCGCGATTTTCAGTATACCTATTTTTTTGACCGTGCGCTCAATTCCGGAACCGGCATTCTCACCTGGCAGGGACAACAATACATGGTGCGTTACGATAAATTACGGGAATACAATTGGAGCTCCGGCGAGCGCAGCCAGAAAAACAACTACTCTTGCACCAATTTTTCATATCGCAGCAAAAAGGCAATTGAGTTTATCACTGCCAATCTCGCCAAGAAGGATCTGTTCACGCCTCTCCAAGAAGTGGAATATCCCAATGGCCTCACAGTTTCCGGCCAGCCAGCAGTGGATTGGCGCACGCTCTCGATTAACCCAGCGGATTTTCCGATGTCGGTGCCAAATGAAAAACGGCGAGCGGTGCTGACGCAACGTTTTACCGCGAAAGCATACAAAGCACCGGCGCCACGAGTGTTTGTTGTGCTGGAATTCGCCAATGGCAACAAATATTTGACCGAAGCCGCAGATGGTGGCAGCGGTGTTCAAAAAGGCTGGGTGGATTGGCGGATTGGCAACACCTCCACCGAGATTCGCTTCTTCCATTCGCTCGGCAACACCGCCAAGGCGACTTGTTTCATTTTTGATGACCCAACCATAACCCTTGACAAAGTCCTGGAGCAATCGCGGAAATAAGGAGAAAACATGTTTGAACCCGATCTGTTGCACGACAAAGTGATTTTGGTAACCGGCGGAGGATCCGGACTTGGCCTTTCCATGTCGAAACGTTTTGCTGAACTTGGCGCCACGCTGGCGATTTGCGGACGCAACCCCGAACGGCTTGCCGATGGTGCCATGGAGATCAAGCAAGCTGGAGCGGGGCGTGAGGTTTTTGCTTATCCTTGCGACGTGCGCGATTATCAGGCGGTGGAAAAGATGATCGCTGAAATCATCACGCATGTTGGCATTCCCCATGTCCTGGTGAACAATGCTGCCGGCAACTTTCTTGCGGCCACGGAAGAATTGTCGCCTGGTGGCTTCGACGCCATTGTTCGCATCGTGCTCTATGGAACTTTCAATTGCACCCAAATTCTTGCCAGGCACTGGCTGGCGCAGCATGTTCACGGTACAGTGCTCAACATCGTCACCACTTACGCCGCCACCGGTTCCGCATTTGTCGTGCCCTCGGCGTGTGCCAAAGCCGGTGTGCTGGCGATGACCCGTTCGCTCGCAGTGGAATGGGGCAACTACGGGATTCGTCTGAATGCCATCGCGCCAGGCCCGTTCCCAACTGCTGGCGCATGGAAAAGATTGTTCCCCAATGCCGAGTTTGATGAACAAGTCAAAAGGCGTATTCCGCTTGGCCGTTTTGGCGAACACCGCGAGTTGGCCAATCTTGCGGCTTTTCTGGTGAGTGATGAGGCGGGTTATATCAATGGCGAGTGCGTGACCATCGACGGTGGCGAATCGCTGGCAGGCAGCGGACAATTCTCTCAACTCGTTCAGCTCGACCGCGAGACATTGAAAAAGATGATGCAGCACATGCGCGCGCGCTGAGAGCTCCCTCCATGCCGCGCCGCATTTCCATCTCGAAGGCCCTCCGATTTTTTTGCTGCATTGATAAATTCATCCGACAACTTTGCGCTTGCAAAACTACAAAAAATTCTGTGATTTTTCCGCATCGCGGAGAAATGCATGTACTCTTTCTCGGATTTTTTCTTTCAAAATCGAGCCATCAGCAAGCTTGAATTTGAACACGCTTCGGATGGCGAAAGCTGCTGGGAGCATTGTGATGTGCAAGTGTTGCACTTGTTGCTTCGCTTATACACTTCTCTCGTAATCCTCAGTGACGGGTGTATGGACGTTGTCATTCAGGAGGAATCTTTTTTGAACCTAGCTCAGTTGTTTTTTTGAAAAAGAGTGGGTCGCCCGGTGGTCATACCACCGGGCTCCCGTTATCGCGATAGGGTCGATTCCCTATATTTACCGGCGAGCGGATTTCCCGCACCGGGCGATCCCAAGTCCGATTCCCATCGCAGG
>JAPDQK010000106.1:0-8495 GCA_034505955.1 Candidatus Zhuqueibacter pondensis | reverse complement strand
GCACGCGACAAAGTCGTCAGCCGGAATCAGAACTTCGAGGTAACAGCGCGCCTGTTGAAAACCGGCCAAGCTTCGGTGCGCGGCACGGCAAAGATCGAATTGATTTTACCGAGTGATCCCAGGATCGAGCCGGCACAAAATTATCGTACCGCCGAGCCTTTGCAGAAAGAGCTTGCCGACGGCGTGGTGACCTGGCAAATCACGGCGCGCAGCCAACCCTCCACGGTCATTGACAACATCCGGTTGCGATTATTGCGGCCGTACCCTGTCGATGAAAACACCGATTCTCTGGCAACCGTTGAAGACGTGGAGGTTGCGATCCCGGTCCAAACCGAGTCCAAGCGCCTCATCGTACAGAGCCTGCCGCAGACCGTGCTGGGGCCGGTGGCGTTGGGCGAGAGCTCGTCTTTGCTCATGCGCTTGAAATTAACGAATCAAGGCGATCTCAATTCCACCAACATTTTGCTGCGCGGATTTACCTGGCGCGTTCGCGATCGCGAAAACAAGCCGGTACCGGCCAATCAGGCGATCAAAGCGCTGCACTTGGTCGTCACCAACCATCCGGAGCACGTGCTGGGAAGCCTCACTGCCATTCCCGTTTCGGATACCGTGCGAATGAGTCTGACCGCGCTGGACACACTCATTGGCGGTGTGCCCGATTCGGTGGATGTCCTTGTCGATGTTGCAGACAACAAGTCGGCCAAAACTTTCCAGCTTGCTTTTGCGAGCGCCACAGATGTCGATGCCATTGATCAAGACTCTCGCGATCCGGTCGAGATCGTTTTCTTGGATGACCGAGGCACTACGGTGGATGCCGGCGCCATTGCCTCCAAGATGCGCGTGGTGATCGAGGCAAATTATCAGAAATCATTCTATAATTTCCCCAATCCCTTCAGCCCGCGCAGCAGCAATCCGGAGGAAAAAGTAACGTACTTCAACTATTTTCTGCCGCAGGCCTCCGACGTCGAATTCCGCATTTTCACACTGCTTGGTGAATTGGTTTATGCGCGTTCATTCAAATCGACTGATCCGCAAGGTGCGGCCGGGCCGCGCGGCAACGCCGGATATATCGTGTGGGATGGACATAACGGTGACGGCCGGGAAGTCTTGAATGGCGTGTATATTGCGATTCTCAAAACCAGCGCCGGCACCGTGAGCACGAAAGTCGCTGTCGTGAAGTGAGATTTCATGATCGATTTTGGCATTTCAACGCGATTGCATCTATTTAATATTCAAATACCATCGGTGAAATCATGCAAGTAAGAACTCTAAAACTGCTGGCTGTGATGCTCACCGCCTCTTTGCTGCTCGGCAGCGCCGTCTCTGCGCAAACCCAGAAAGCCAGGACCAAAACAGACGGCAGGGGCGGTGATCAAAGTGTATTTCAGCTCGGCGTGGGCGCACGCGCGATCAGCCTGGGCAGTGCGGCTGTGGCCATGCCGTTTGACGCCTCGACCATTTATTGGAATCCGGCCGGTCTGGATTTTCTGGAGCGCCGCAGTGTGATGCTGTTCTACTCGCCGCTCATCTTCGACACCCGCTACCATTTTATCGGTGCGGCGTATCCGATGCTCGACTTCGGTTCGATTGGCGCCGGTTGGTTGCATTATGACACCGGCGACATCAAAGAAACCGAGGCCGGCACCGCTTACATCTTCAGCGAGGATCGGACCGCCAGTGAGGATATGTTCTTACTTTCATATGCCAAACAACTGCCGTTTTCTTTGTCGATTGGCGGCAGTTTCAAATTTCAACGCCAACAATTCGTGGATTTCAGTGCGACCGGCTATGGTGCTGACCTCGGTCTGCTGTATCGGCCCAACTTCGATTCAGGCATATTGCAGAATTTGACCTTGGGACTATCCGTTCAAAATTTGGTTGCGCCCCGCTTTAAGCTGAAGGAATTCACCGAAAGTCTGCCATATCTCCTTCGCGGCGGCATGGCCAAGTCATTCCAAGTTGGCTCGCGCAACGATGCAGTCAATTTGTTCATGACTTTTGAACGGGAGGAAAGCGGCGATTTCAAACCACACTTTGGCAGCGAATATGTTTATCAAAACATGGCCATGCTGCGATTGGGTTATAATAATGGCCAGCCGAATTTCGGTGGAGGTGTGGTTTATCAGATGTTTCAAATTGATTACGCCTATGGCAAGTACGCAGAAGACAAGGCCGGCTTCATAGCAGCGCAGCATCGTGTCAGCATGACGGTGCACTTCGGCAAATCGAAAACGCAATTGCGCAAAGAGGCGCAGGAGCGCTTCATCCAGCGCATGGAGGAGGAAACCCGCAAGAAGGAAGCGCTCAATCGTCGCAACGAGTTTGAAGAAAAGATGATTGCCGGCAAGGCATATTTCGAGCAGAAGGATTACTTCAACGCGTTCATCAAATTTTCGCAGGCCCGCGATTTGGTGGCCGGTGCTTACGATATTTTTACCGAGCCGGTGAAGGCCGATGTCAATGTTTGGGTGGAGCGCGCGAAAACCAAGATGGATGAGGAAGCGCAGGCCGAAAGGGAGAGGCTGGCAAAAGCCGAGCGTGAAAGCGCCGCCGCGGAACAGTTGCGCACTTTCATCGAAGACCAGACCCGTAAAGGCATGCAATATTTGCAGGCCGGCAAATACAGCGATGCGATTGCCGAGTGGCAGCGCGGTCTCGAGCGCGATCCCAACAACGCCCAGCTCAGGGACTTGATCGCCAGAACGCAAAGTGAAATTCGTAATCGCACCGCTGAGCTGGTGAAACAGGCGCGCGTCCTGGAAAGCCAGGGACGGATCGTTGAAGCCATCAACATTTATACCCAGTTGATGAATCAGAGCAATCTTGCTGCGGCAGAGCTCAAAGCCTATCAGGACAAAGTGGCGCAATTGCAGAAGCAATTGAGCTATGAACAGCTTTTCCGGCAGGGCTATGGCGAATATCTGAACAAGAATTACTGCGCGGCAAAGGGTTTCTTTGCGCAGGCGTTGCAAGTGGAGCCCACCAACGCCAGGCTCAAGCAGTATTTCAATGATGCCGACTCGCGGTGCGGCGCGGTGGTCAAGGATTTTGCCAATGCCGAAGTGCGCCAGCGCTTCCTCGAAGCCCTGAGCTTGATCGAGAGCGAGAAATATGATGCGGCCCTGCGGATCCTGCAGGAAATTCAGCAACAGGATCGTTACAACAAGCGCATTCTGGATGCCATCGATCAGACGCGCGCACGCATGCAGCAGAAGAGTCAGAAGTAAAAGAGTTCTTGCAATTTTCAAAAAAAATACCGATTTTTAATTCTGCCGGCTCGCTCGGCAAAGCTGCAGTTGCGGGCGAGCCGCCATGTATTTTCTGTTGGGGTTGCCGGATCAAAGGTCATTGCCCTGCGTGGCGTTTTTTCGACTGTAAAAAAGGAGAGGCTGTTGTTCAAGAGCGTTTCAAAAGAGCAGCTCAAGGTTCCTGCTCACATTGATTATCTTGCTGACCTGCGCGATTTTGTGACGCGCGTTGGGAAGAAGCACGGCTTCTCCGACCGGGTCATCAATGCCTTCAAGCTGGCCATTGATGAAGCCGGCACCAACATCATGCGCCATGCGTACCGCGATACCGGCGGCGAAGGCTTCATTACGATCCGCGCCATCGTCAAAAAGGACAACCTCACCATCTGCCTCATTGATCAGGGGAAATATTTCGATCCCAAGCACGTCAAGGATCCTGATTTGCAGCGCTATGTCGAGATCGGCAAGAAAGGCGGCCTCGGCATTTTCA
Source organism: Candidatus Zhuqueibacter pondensis (assembly GCA_034505955.1). Taxonomy (GTDB): domain Bacteria; phylum Zhuqueibacterota; class Zhuqueibacteria; order Zhuqueibacterales; family Zhuqueibacteraceae; genus Zhuqueibacter; species Zhuqueibacter pondensis. The sequence continues at coordinate 4,757 of JAPDQK010000106.1, read as the reverse complement.
TCATGCGGCGCTTGATGGATGACATCGAATACCGCAAGACCGAGGAAGGCAATGAGCTGCGGCTCACCAAAAATCGTGACGGCCCTCCGCGACGCAGCAAGTTTCGCATGCCGTTCTCCAAGGCGGTCAAGGCAATTCCTCTCTCGCTCAAAGTCAAATATTGGATGCGGACCACGCTGGTGCTCGCTGGCGTAATTGGTGTGGTGTATGCTTACTATTTTTGGCAGGCCCGGGTTCAGGAAACGGCGCAATTTTTTGATGAATTCTTCCGGCTCAGCAATATTGCGAGCACGCAACTCAGTGATCCACAAATTCTCGACGATCTGAGCGGCATCAAAGCCAATGAGATTATCGCCAAAGTTCATGAGCTCGAGGAAATTCGTAAAACCGTCCGGGAAATTATTCTTGTGGACCCCACCGGTATGGTGTTGGGGCATACGGATCCGGCAAAGCGTCTGCAACCCTGGAGCCTGCCTCCGCAGCACCGGCAGGTGCGCAAAGGACTTTTGGCCTATATCCTGCCCATGCCTGACGGCAGAGGCGGCCAAACCAGTAAAGAAATTTATGACCATGTCATTCCGCTCGGCGCCGGAGAGTTGCACGTTCGTGTTTTAAAGGAATCCCTGGACCGCCGCATTGCCAGCCGGCGTTGGAACTATGCGCGTATCGCCGGACTGTTATTGGTGGCGAGCTGCGCCGGCACATTTTTCCTCATTTATATTCTGATGAACCCATTCCGCAAGCTGGCGGATTGGGTGCGCCGGGCAGATCATGGTGCGCTCGAAGACGAAATGGATATCGACGCTTCGACGGAAATCGGAGAGATTGCGCAGGCATTTTCCGAGATCACCACCAAATTCCGTGAATCGCAGAAAAATCTGGCCGAACAGGAGCGCCTGCAAAAGGAGATGCAGGTGGCGCAGGAGATTCAGCAGACCTTGCTGCCGAGCGAATTCCCCGAACTGGAGGGTTATGAGATCGCCAGCTATTACGAAGCCGCGCGCGAAGTGGGTGGCGATTATTTCGATTTTGTCGAGGTGGACAAGGATTCGCTGGGCATTGCGGTGGCGGATGTTTCCGGCAAGGGCGTGCCCGGCAGCTTGGTGATGACCATGATTCGTACCGCGCTGCGGACCGAGGCGCGCGGCATCAAAGATGCTGCCGAGGTGCTCTCGCGGGTCAATGATTTCGTGATCGGTGACATGAAGAAAGGCATGTTCGTCACCGTCTTTTATGTGATCATCGACGGCAAGCGTCGCCGGCTCAACTATGCCAGCGCCGGACACAATCCGATGATCCTGTACCGGACTTCGACCAACAAGACTTATTACCTCAATCCGCGCGGCTTTCCAATCGGCATTCAGCTGCACGAAAAGGATCTCTTCAAGAAGTCCATCGAAAGCGATACCATCCAGTTGGCGGAAGACGATATTTTGCTGATTTACACCGACGGCATAACCGAAGCCATGAACGCCAAACGCGAACTTTTCGGTGAAGAACGTTTGTTAAAAATCTTCCGCGAGCACGGCCATCTGCGGGTAAAACCATTTGTTGAACAAATCAAAGAGGAAATTCTGTCTTTTACCGAGGGCAATCCGCAATCGGATGACATCACCCTGGTGGCGATTCGCGAGAAAACCTCACCGGAAAAGGAGGAATTGCGCCGCGCCAAGGAAGCACATCAGTTGATTTCAGCCGGCAAGAGCATTCGTGAAGCCTGCGAAAAGGTCGGCATTACGACCTACGCGTATTACAATAAATACAAAAAGGAATTCGAAGAAAAGGGCATTGAGAATTACGAAATTGATGTTGATGTCTCCGTCGAAGCCAAGCATATTGCGATCGAAGACAAAGTCAAGATCTATGATATTATCAAAAATCATCCGGAGTACGGTGCCAAGCGCATCAGCGAGGAGTTGAATACCGACAAATACGGATTTACCATCATCTCGGAGAGCAAGATCTATGATGAGTTGGTGCGCAGCCGGCTGAATACACGCCAGTTGCGTGAAGCCTTTGTGGCACGCGGCGGTCGCAGCCGGCGCCCGATGAAACAGCCCGGCACGCCGATGCTCACTCTCGACGGCAAGATTATTCTCGACCGCTCGCATCTTATCGAGGCTCCGAAGCGGGAGCCAGCAGAAGAGACACCCCAGCGTGCGGAGGGCGAGAAGCCGCGGATCATTACCCAACGCCCGGAAATAACAGAACCGCCGGTGAAAGCAATTCCGCGGCCATCCCCGAAACCAGCAACTTACGAACCGGCGCCGGCCTTCGCACAGAGTGACAGTGAAGCCCAAAGCCGGCCGCGAAAAGATGTCACGAGGGCTGACATCGATGTCCGCACCTTGCAGACGCCGCTTGAAGAACTTTTGGACAGAAAGCGCGATCTCAGAACGACACCGAAACTGCCGGAGGATCGTGACGGTGAGGGGCAGGCGCCGTCACCGCTGCCGAGGGAAAGCGTGGCGTTTGAAACCACAGCCGATATTCCTCCAGCACCAGAGAGGACGGATGAACTGCCACCTGTTCCACTGCCGTTTGTGGATTTGAGTGCTGAAGCGAATTCATTGCCGGAACCTGTTGCAGATTTGCCATCGACCCGGCAGGTGGATAAAAGACCGGGTCCGTCATCTCCAGGGATGATTGATATCAGCTTCGAGGATTTGTTTGCTGGTGGAACCATTCTGGAAGAACTTTCCTCCTCGGCAACGGAAGTGACATCGCCGCCGAGTGTTGTCAGTTCTCCTGCGGAGTCCGCCCCAGCGCTGCCGGAGGGCGGGCATCCCGAGGAAGACGCCTCGGTTTTTGCCGTTGAAGAGGTTTTGCGGCAAGAGTTGGAGAGTCATTTTGGCGGTTCGAGCACGGTAGTGCCGGCAGAAGAGCCGGGAGCGAATGCTTCCGGACCGGCAAGCAGCGCCACACCTCCCGAGGCCGCTGCCACTGCGCTGCCATCTGAAGTGGACTTGCCTTTCGTAGACGTTCATGAAATTCTCCAGCAAGAAGGCGCCGAGAGCAGCACGCGGGTGGTTCATGATCAAGTGACCACGAGCGAGAAGCGGCCTGCGCCATTTCCGGAAGCCTTTCAGGAATCACCTGCGCAGCAATCCCAGCGCAACCAGACCCCAGGCGACGGTGGCCCTGGGGCGTACGAGCAGCGGCCAAAGGCAACAACAGCATCAAAATCCACTACGCAAATTCCTGCGGCAGCACGTACAGAAGCAGTAATACCGCCTGGGCCTCCACTTCAGGAGCATGCCACGCGCGCACCGGTCAAACCGCATCCGAGTGTCATCCCGGAACGCAGACGGGATGGCTGGAACGGCGCCGGACGTGGGGACGACGAGCGGGAGCGTTTGTTGATTACGGGATTGCGTCATTATAAAAACCAGCGCTTCGATGATGCCATCGCCGAATTTGAAAAAGCGATTCGTCTTTATCCTGATTTCAAAGAAGCGTACAGCATTCTCGGCAATGCGTACTTTCGAAATCGCATGTTCGAGAAGGCAGCGAAGGCTTATGCGCGCGTCAAAGAAATGGATCCCCATGACACCACGGCCTATGAAAATATGGGCGTTATCTATGCCAACCGCGGTGATTACATGGGCGCCATGAGAGAATGGCAGCGCGTGTTGGAGATCGATCCCAACCGTGACGACATTCGGAAAAAAATCGAGCGCGCCAGTCGGATGCTGACTCGAAAAGCAATTGTTTAAATTTCTTGTTGACTTTTATCCATTACGCTTGTATATTGCCTAACACAGGTTCTTTTAATATGGTTCGAATGTCTCAGGAGTGAACCATGGAAGGTATTCAGGTGTCCGTAGAAAAAACCGGTCTCAACAACAACATCGCCATCATTAAAGTCGGCGGCTACATCGATACGACAACCTCCGCCGAGCTCGAGCACTCTTTGGATGCGTTGCTCAGGGCCGGGACGTACAATATCATCATCGATTTGGGCAACGTTGATTACATCAGCAGTGCCGGATGGGGTATTTTCATCAGTGAGATCAAGGGCATTCGCGAAAAAGGCGGCGACATCAAACTGGTGCGCATGATTCCGGATGTCTATGAGGTCTTTGAATTGTTGGAATTTCATTACATCCTCAAGGCCTTCGATGCGATCGAAGATGCCGTGAACGATTTTGACCGTGGCGCCGTTGCCGGGGTTTATAGCAAGCCAGCTGCCGCCGCACCGGCCGCTGGGAAAAACGGCGGGCAGGCCGTTTATGGCGCCATGGGCCGCCAGGAAGTTGCGACCGCAGAGGTCATGCCCATGGCGGAGACGAGAATAGCTCCGACTCTCGATGACAAGATTCGTCAGATCGTGCGCGAAAATCCTGAAGCAGGCACGTTGAAAATCAAACAAATGCTCAGTTCGCCGCGTTACGGCGGATTCAAAATGAGTTGGTGGCAGGTGTATAAGCGCTTGAAAGATTTGGGTCTGGATTCCAAAGCCAAACGCCTCGAATATTTTAGAAGCAATTAACAAATTATTTTGTATTCCTAGGGTGCCCCCCGTGTCCTCGTCATTCGATGTCGAGGGATAAAGGGGGTTTTTGTTTTACAGGGAGAGTGCGATGGGAAAATATTCACTTCTTACCCTGCCGAGGGATGGAAAAAAGATTGAAGTGCAAAACGGTAAATTGTTGGTTCCGGATCAGCCCAATGTCCCGTTCATCTAGGGCGATGGCACCGGACCTGACATCTGGCGCGCCAGCCAGATGGTTTTTGATGCTGCGGTCGCCAAAGCC
>JAPDQK010000105.1:0-8760 GCA_034505955.1 Candidatus Zhuqueibacter pondensis | reverse complement strand
TCGGTGAGGAGGAATCAAAGATGATCGGACAAACAATATCTCACTATAAAATTCTTGAAAAACTCGGCGAGGGTGGCATGGGCGTGGTCTATAAAGCCCACGACCTCAAGCTCGACCGCCTGGTCGCTCTCAAGTTCCTGCCGCGAGATGTCAGCGTCAGCGAAGAGGACAAAGCCCGCTTCCTGCAAGAGGCGAGGGCTGCCTCGGCGGTGATGCATCCCAATGTCTGTGTCATCTACGAGATCGCCGAACACGAAGGCCAGCAGTTCATTGTGATGGAATACGTGGATGGCAAGACCCTGCGGCAGATGGCGCCCATCCAGAACATGTCGGATGCCCTCGGCTATGCCATTCAAATTGGTGAAGCACTCCAAGAAGCCCACAGCAAGGGTGTTATCCACCGTGACGTCAAGACCGCTAACATCATGGTGAATTCAAAGAACCAGATCAAAGTGACGGACTTTGGTCTGGCCAAGCTGAAGGGGTCGCTCAAACTGACCAAGACGACCAGCACGGTGGGCACGCTGGCCTACATGTCGCCAGAGCAGATTCATGGCGGAGATGTCGATACCCGCTCCGATATTTTCTCCTTCGGCGTTGTGTTGTACGAAATGCTGACCGGACGGCTGCCGTTTCAGGGCGAATATGAAGCGGCACTCATGTATTCGATTCTGAATGAAAGTCCGGAACCGATTCAGAAGTATCGACCGGAACTGTCTTCGGAGTTGTTGCACATCATCCATCGAGCGCTGGAGAAAGATCCTGAGGATCGCTACCAGACGGTACACGATATGGTGATCGATTTGAGAAGAGTGAAGAAAGAGACCGCACGGGTATCTCGAGCTCCTATTCCACCCCCTGGGGCAGCAGCAGGGCGTGAAATTGTTGCTGAGGAACAAAGGGCAGTACCAACGATCAGGCGAAAGAAACGGCGAACGCTCTTGCTGGCTGGGCTGGCGAGCGCCGTGGTGCTGATGGTCGTGATTGCCCTATTTATTTTCTTGCCTTCCCGCGCTCCAAAGCTGAATCCCAACATGACTTTTCGCACGATCGAGGTTCCATTCACGCAAGTTGACTATCCGAGCATCTCACGAGATGGTCAATGGATATCATTTCCCGCTTGCGATGCCAATAATGAGTGGTCAATCTATTTTATGAACGTTGCCAGAGGCAATCCTCTGCGATTGACCAAAGAACCGATTAGCCAATCCAACAGCACTGACATTTCCCCAGATGCGAGTGAAATTCTCTATGATCGCTTACCGCCTGGTGGGAATATGGGCATCTATGTGGTTTCATCATCAGGTGGTACAGGACGGAAAATTGCGGAACCAGGAGTAATTGGCAAGTGGCATCCAGACGGAAATCGCATTGGTTACTTTCGACTTGGAAACCCGCTCGTCCCAAGTCAATCCGGTAAACGTGAATTTTGGACCGTAAACCGTGACGGCACTGAGAATCGTCTCGAGTTTGTTGATAGTCTAAGTTATGTCTTTACAGGGATGTGTTTTGATTGGTCACCAGACGGGAACTCCATCGTTTGGTTGAGATCATTTCCCGACTACAGGGAGATATGCATACGTGATCTGAAATCAGGGAAGGAACGCCAACTGACTGCATACAAGAAGGAGATAGATGAAGTCGTTTGGGCATCGAACAATCAAATATTCTTTACATCGAACAAGAGTGGAAACACGAACGTCTGGATGATTCCAGCAAGCGGAGGCGACGCCGTTCAGATAACAAAGGGGACTGGACCTGATCTTGGCGTGGGGATCTCAGCCGATGGGAAGCGACTGCTGTATTTGGAACAGCGAAATATCAGTCACCTCTGGACTGCCAACATTGATGGCAGCAATGCCCGACAGTTGACATTCGACAATCAACTCCTGGAGATGCCATCCTTCTCACCCGACAAAAAGCGAATCTCCTTTTGCATGGGGTCCTCAGATAGATTGCATCCCAGTAGTCACATCTTCATCATGCAGAGTGATGGAACCAACCGAACTCAGTTTACCACTGGAGATGCTCAATACGTTTTTGCAGCGTGGTCTCCAGATGGGAAATACATGACATACGCTTCGAAACGGGTTGAGGAGCCGATAGATGCTTTTCGCATCTATCTCACAGAGGTTGAGAATCCAGGAACACCAAGACTCGTCGGGAAAGGACTTTTGGTGAGCTGGATAAACGCAGAGAAGTTTGTTGCTGTTGTTCTTGATCATCCACCATACGGACATACATCGTTATATTCTATTCACAGCAGCGAACCAATAGAAGTCAGCCCAGATTCTACCATCTACCTTCCCCTTCCCGATGACAGGCATATTGCTATCCGAGACCTAAGAAAAGGTCGAAGAGGATGGTGGATTAAAGATGTTAAGGCTGGACAAAGGGAAGCATTGAAGCAGATTCTATCTTCAGATTATGTTTTTTCGTCTTGGCCTAGTGTAAGTCTTCGTTACCTTTTGTACCAAGAGGCGAATGGAGAGGTGTGGCGGATTTCACTTCCAGAGGGTAAGCGAGAACGACTGCCTGATATTTTGAACGGTATTAATACAATTCAAACGAGTTTTGACGATAAGCAGTTGGTCTTTTTAAAGCAACGTCTCGATGCGCGACTGGTGCTTATTGAGAATGTTTTTAAATAAAGGGGATGGGATATTGAGTATGATCGGAAAAATCATTTCTCATTATAAAATCTTGGAAAAACTCGGCCAGGGCCCTGGTCGGGTAGACCTGTCCGTAATTTTATCAATTTGAGGTGATGTCATGATCGGCAAAACTATTTTTCACTAAGAAATTTTAGAGCAATTCGGCCAAGGCGGTATGGGTGTGGTCTTCACCCCGTGAGATAAAAGAGTCAAAGTTCGTTAAACGACCTATAATCAAAATATGACGAACTATTCTGGAAATTAGTTAAAATGAATCATCTCACGGGGTAAAAAGCCGAGGACATCAAGCTCAAACGCAGTGTTGCCCTCAAGTTTGTATCGAAACTCATCGTCGCTTTTCAACTTCGTTAGGAGTATTATGTTTATAGAATAAGCGTCAATCTAACCACATGAACTCTGAGGGAGGAGAGAAGCGAACGGCGGCAAGGTGAACTGAAGAGCTCAACTATTCCCAACTATCCGGCAATAACAATCTCCTGCAGTGATCAAAAAAAACTTGCTTTTTAGTGAGAAATAAGTTATGATAATATCCGGTCTTAATCATTTTTTCGACGCCATCATTATCAGAGGAGGTAACTATGGCTGTGGACGAGCAGGGTATGGCAAAGCCCTCACCACCCTCTGATCCCGCCATTACACGGCTGCAAGAAGAGAATCAGCGCCTCAAACGCGCCATCGACGAACTGACCCTGCTGAATGAGCTTGCCCGTGAAATTGGTGCCTCGCTCAATACCCAGGAGATCATGCAAACGATCATTCACCGCTCGCGGCGTGCTGTCAACGCCGAGCAGGGTCTGATCACGCTGGTCAAGCCGCAGGCGAACGAGCCGATGAAAACGCTCGTACGCGGCATGGCGACCTCCAGCGCCCATCAGCCATTTCACCTCAACCAGAATTTGCTGGGGTGGATGCTTCGCCACAAAAAGCCGCTCTTGATCAATGACCCCAGGCACGATCCACGTTTTCAAGGTGTCCAGTGGGATGAATCCATTCGCTCGCTGCTCTGCGTACCTTTAATGGTCAAGTCCGAGCTGGAAGGGCTTCTCACTCTTTACAATAAAAAAGACGAAAAGGGATTCACCGAGGAGGACCAGCGTTTATTGGCGATTATCGCGACGCAGTCGGCACAGGTTGTCGATAATGCCAGACTCTATGAAGAAGAGCAAGAACTCCGCCATATTCAAGAAGAATTGAAATTGGCGGCGAAAATTCAGCTTGACCTGTTGCCTAAAACGGCCCCTCAAATCTCGGGCTACGAAATTGCAGGCAAAAGTCTTCCGGCGCAGAGTGTGGGAGGAGACTATTTCGATTTTATTCCCATTGATGAGTACCAGCTTGCCCTCTGCCTTGGCGATGTATCCGGTAAAGGCCTTCCTGCTTCTCTGCTGATGGCAAATTTGCAGGCGACGATTCGCGGGCAAACATTGATGTGCGTTTCCCCCGGCGAATGTATGCGCCGCGCCAATATCCTTCTTTATGAGAGCACCGATATTGAAAAGTTTGCCACCGCCTTTTATGCTATTCTCGATACCCGCCCACAAGGACCTTCCAGCCAGCATCAATTGAGTTATTCCAACGCCGGACACAACCCTCCGCTGCTATTTCCCGAAAATCAATCTCCGCGACGCCTGGAAACGGGTGGCATCATGCTCGGCATCATGAGAGACTCGGTATTTGAAGATGAAGTTATCCCCTTCAGTCCCGGCGATCTGTTGGTCATTTATTCCGATGGTGTCACCGAAGCGGTGAACGCCGACGATGAAGAATTCGGCGACAAGAGATTGATCACCGTGGTGCGAGATCATTGGGGGAGTAGCGCCGAGGAATTGATTGAGAAAATCGTCCAAGCTGTCAAATTATACGCCGGGCAAACACCGCAAGCGGATGATATCACTCTGGTCGTGATGCGGAGGGTATGAGCGCTAATATACTTGGTGTAATATACCTTGTGTAAAAACTCGAGCAAGTTTTTGCGTATCCTTTCTTCCGCCCCGGGGGCCTGCGGCAGGGCAGGCTTGCGAAATCTCTGCGTGCGCTTTTTCGTTTTGGTTGCAGCCAACTTTCTGCCGTCAAAATTGTAATTTAATGAAATCCTGCTGTTGCTTTAGGGTATTGTTCTCATTCTGATGTTGCATAATGCTTGATCTCACCCTTGACGACGCGGTTTATAATGAAGATCATCTCTGCTGTACGACATTTCCGGAAGGCAAACACATGAAGAAAATCATCTTCATCACCATCCTCTTTTTCTGTTTTTTTTCGCTATTCTCAACCCAGGCGCAAACCCGCAACGAAACCGGCCGGCCGCTGATCACCACTTACCGTTCGAGTGAAATCGGCGCGGACGCGCAAAGCTGGGCCTTCGTCCAGGACGCTCGAGGGGTGATGTATATCGGCACGGCGCCGGGCGTGATGGAATTTGACGGCGCCTCCTGGCGCATGATTCCGGTGGCCAACAAAACCTTCGCCCGCTCGCTGGCGATAGACGGCAATGGCAGAATCTATGTTGGCGCCAGCGCGGACTTTGGCTACCTCGCGCCGGATGCCGTGGGTGAATTGCATTATGTCTCCCTGCTCCCGCAATTGAGCGAAGCGCAACGGCGATTCAATTACGTCTGGACCACGATCGTCACGCCGCAGGGCATTTATTTTCAAACGCGCGAGCGCATTTTTCGATTTACGCCTCTGGAACATAATGCCGGAGATGAGAAGTGGCAGGTGAAAGTGTGGGAACCCCGTGGCGCTTTCGGGTATGCTTTCTGGCGCAACGGCGCATATTACGTCCAACAAAATGGCGTCGGTTTGATGAAAATGGTGGATGATTCACTGCGCCTGCTGCCTGGCGGAGAACAATTCCGCGACGACCGCCTGCAAGTGATGCTGCCTTATGCCGGCGAGGGCGAGAAGAATGGAGCGGAAAAATATCTCCTCGGCACGTTCAATCGCGGGTTGTTTCTGTTTGATGGAAAATCTTTTCGTCCGTTCAAAACGGAGATCGACGAATTCCTCCGCAACAACACGGTTTATGATGGCACCATTTTGTCAAATGGCAATTATGGCTTGGGCACGCTCAACGGCGGGTTGGTGATGATGGATCGCCAGGGCCGGCCTCTGCAATATCTGAATACCGAAATAGGGTTGCCCAGTAATACGATCACCGCGGTTTTTGCCGACCGCCAGGGAACGGCCTGGCTCGCCCCGGAAGGCGGTATCACCGTCATGGAAACGCCCTCACCGCTTTCTCTCTTCGATGCTGCTTCCGGATTGGTGGGAGGGGTTTATTACATGCTGCGCCACAAAGGTACGTTGTATGTGGGCGGCGCCAATGGGGTCTTTTACCTGGATGCCGCAAGCGCGACGTTCAAGCCGGTGAGTGGAGTGGAAGCCGGCAATCCCCAGACATTTCATCTTCTTACCGTCGGTGATGAACTGTTGGCCGCGGTCGGCGGACTTTACCGGATTGACGGCAGTAGCGCCACACCGATCATTAAAAACGTCGCACTATCTTTTTCCGCGCAGTGGCTGCATCGCTCCAAGCTGGACAGCAACCGGATTTTTGTGGGACTCACCGACGGGCTGGTTACGATTCGTCGCGACCCGAGCAAATCGATTGACTGGAAGCTGGAGGCGAGAATCCCTGGAATCAACTCATACATTTCTTTTATTGTCGAAACGACGCCTGGTGAATTGTGGCTCGGAACGGGCAACAGCGGGGTGTTTCGGGTTCGTTTCAAAGACGCATCGCTGGAAAATCCTCAGATCGAACATTTTGACAGCCGGCAGGGATTATCCAATGACGGAGGCGTGTCGGTCTATTTAGCTGCCGGCCGGCCGGTGTTTGTCACGACAGATGACGTGTTCCGCTTTGATGAATCCCGCCAGAGGTTTGAGCCGGATTCGCAGTTACGGGTGGTGGGATTTGGCAATGCCAGCAGCGCGAGCGGCGTGCGCGAAGATCACCAGGGAAATATCTGGGTTAATTTCGGAAAGGGAATTGCGCTATTAAGACGACAGCCGGATGGTTCTTATCATGCCGAGAAAACTGCGTTCTTGCGTTTTGCTGATATGGCGGTTTCCTACATCTATCCGGATACCGACGGCGCCGTGTGGTTTGGCAGCACGGAAAGATTGCTGCGCTACGATCCCACCATCCAAAAGAATTATACCGCCGAATATCCCGCTCTTATCCGCCGCGTGACGGTCGGTGAAGATTCGCTGATTTATGGCGGGTTTGTCGGGGCGGCCGGTCCGGTCGCCCAGATGCTGCCCTACGCCCACAACGCCCTGCGTTTCGAATTCGCCGCGACCAGTTATGACAATCCCAGAGAAACCCAATATCAATCCATGCTCCAAGGCTTCGACAACCACTGGTCCAACTGGAGCAAAGAAAACAAACGCGATTACACCAACCTGCCTGCCGGGGATTATCGCTTTCGGGTAAAAGCCAAGAATATCTATCAGCACGAGAGCAGTGAGGCGGTGTATGACTTTAAAATTCTGCCGCCGTGGTGGCGCACCGCGTGGGCGTATCTTCTCTACGTGCTTGCCGCCGGCGGATTTGTAATTGGCCTGGTCAGAATCCGCACGCGCCAGCTCGAGGCCCGCCATCGCGAGTTGGAAAAAACGGTGGCAGAACGCACGCAGGAAATTCAGCAGAAGGTCAATGAGCTGGCCATTATCAACAGCGTGCAGCAGGGACTGGCCTCCAAATTGGAGATGCAAGCCATTTATGATCTGATCGGCGACAAGATTCGCGAAATTTTTGACGCGCAAGTGGTGGACATCGCCATCCATGACCGCGACGCCAAGCTTTTGCGTTTTCCCTACACGATTGAACGAGGGGTGCGTTTCCCTGATGAACCAATGCCGTTGATCGGCTATCGCCGACATGTCATGCACACCCGCCAACCGCTGATGATAAATGAAAATATTGCGGCAGAGAATGCCAAATACGGAAACCCGGATGTTATTTCCGGTGAACCTCCCAAGTCCGTTTTATTTGTGCCGCTCGTGGTTGGCGACGAAGCGAAAGGCGTCATTTCGCTGCAAAATCTTGATCGCGAAAATGCCTTTACCGATTCGGACCTGCGCCTTCTCCAAACTCTTGCCAACAGCATGAGCGTGGCGCTGGAAAATGCGCGGCTGTTCGACGAGACCAATCGCCTGCTGAAAGAAACCGAGGCGCGCGCTGCGGAGCTGGCGATCATCAACAAAGTCGGTGAAGGCTTGGCGCAGCAGCTCGACTTTCAAGGCATCATCGACTTGGTTGGCGACAAAATCGTCGAAGTTTTCAAAGCCCAAGTCGCGAGTATTTCGCTTTATGAACCGAAAGGTCAAACGATTCATCACCGCTATGTAATCGAGCGCGGTGAGCGTTTCTATTTTGACAAACCGCAGGCTTGCGATCATGATCGTTTGGAAATCATTCAAACCCGCAAGCCGCTGGTTTTCGGAACCGCCGCGGAAATGATCGCACGCACCGGCGAAGAGGTCATCGCCGGAGAATTTCCCAAATCCTACATGGGCGTGCCCATCATTCTCGGCCAGGAAGCGACGGGCGTGGTGACCGTGCAAGATCTGGATCGCGAGCATGCTTTTGGCGATTCCGACGTGCGCTTGCTCGCGACGCTCGCGTCCAACATGGGTGTGGCGCTGGAAAACGCGCGCCTCTTCGATGAAACCAAACGCTTGTTGAAAGAAAGCGAGCAACGCAACGCCGAGCTGGCGGTGATCAACAGCGTGCAAGAAGGCCTCGTGCGCGAGCTGGACATGCAGGCGATTTACGAACTCGTGGGCAACCGCCTTACGACGTTGTTCGATATTCAAGTGGTGATCATTCGCACGTTCGATCATGACGCCGGTTTGGAGCATTGGCAATTTGCTTTTGAGAAAGGCGAAAGGATGCATAGCGCGCCGCGTCCGATTATTTGGGCGAACCGCGAGCTGATCCGCACCCGGCAGCCGCTGGTGATCAATGAAAATTATGCCGAGACTGCGCGCAAATTTGGCGGCAAAGGCGTCACGGTGGGCCAGCCGCCCAAGTCGGCAGTATTCGTGCCGTTGATCGTCGGCGACATCGTCAAAG
>JAPDQK010000104.1:0-9006 GCA_034505955.1 Candidatus Zhuqueibacter pondensis | reverse complement strand
CGATCTCGTCGAATTTTTCACCGGTCAAAATGCCGAGCTGAATGGCCGCCTCGCGCAAGGTGAGATTTTCCTGATGCGCTTTTTTTGCGATCTTCGCCGCGTTGTCGTAACCCACGTGCGGATTGAGCGCCGTCACCAACATGAGCGAATTTTCCAAATGCTTCTTGATGTTGGCCTCGTTGGCCTCGATGCCCACTGCGCAATTCTCGTTGAACATCTCGCAGGCGTCGGCAAGCAGGCGAATGGATTGTAGCAGATTGTAAATGATCACCGGCTTGAAGACATTCAATTCAAAATTCCCGGAAGCGCCGGCGATATTGATCGTCACGTCGTTGCCGATCACCTGCGCCGCCACCATGGTCATGGCTTCGGATTGCGTCGGGTTGACCTTGCCCGGCATGATCGAGCTGCCCGGCTCGTTCTCCGGAATGGTGATCTCGCCAATGCCGCAGCGCGGACCGGAGGCCAGCCAGCGAATGTCGTTGGCGATTTTCATCAGTGAACACGCCAGCGTCTTCAATGCGCCGCTCGCCATCACCATCGCATCGTGCGCCGCCAGCGCTTCGAATTTGTTCTTGGCGGTGACGAAGGGATAGCCGGTCAACTCGGCAATTTTTGCCGCGGCTTTCACGGCGAACTGTGGATGCGTATTCAATCCGGTACCGACGGCGGTGCCGCCGAGCGCCAATTCATACAGATGCGGCAACACCATCTCGAGGCGCTGCAAACCGTGATCGAGTTGCGCGACGTAGCCGGAGAATTCCTGTCCCAGCGTGAGCGGTACCGCGTCCATCAAATGTGTGCGCCCGATTTTGATGATGTCCTTGAACTTCTCGGCTTTTTGTGCCAGCGTATCGCGCAGTCGGGTGACCATCGGAATCAGCCGGCAATGAATCTCATGCACCGCCGCGATGTGCATCGCCGTCGGAAAGGTATCATTCGATGATTGCGCCTTGTTGACATCGTCGTTCGGATGAATCGGCTTCTTGCTGCCCATTTTGCCGCTGGCCATTTCAATCGCGCGGTTGGAGATCACCTCGTTGGCATTCATGTTGGTCTGTGTGCCGCTGCCGGTTTGCCAAACCACCAGCGGGAAATGCTCATCGAGTTTTCCGGAGATCACTTCCTCGGCGGCTTTGACGATGAGCTCGGCCTTCTCAGCGGGCAACAGGCCAAGTTCTTTATTCACCAGCGCCGCGGCTTTTTTGAGAATGCCGAAGGCCCAGATGATTTCCCGGGGCATGCGCTCGGTGCCGATTTTGAAATGAATCAACGACCGCGCCGTCTGGGCGCCGTAATAACGATCATCGGGGACTTGAATTTCTCCCATGCTGTCAGTTTCGAGGCGATAGGACATAAAACGCTCCTTGATATGATTCTCCGAATGTGTTCATGCGTATAGGATTTGGGGGATGCCGTGTTTGCGAATGGTGGGAACAGACGGAAAATTTTTATCACGTGGACAACCGTTTGGCAAATTCACTGCGACATTTGTTTTTGTCTGGCTACATACTCATCCACCAAGCGACGTATCATCTTTTGATATGGTGTACGGTGAGATTCAGCCGCCTTTTTGAAAAAATCCACACTGCTCTTGCTTAACGCTATCGTAATCTTGACCGTTTCTTCCTTGAAGGCAAGCTCTTCCGGAGGTGGTAAGAAGTCTGCAATGACTTCGACGTTATTCATGGGTTCGTCAGTATACCTAATTTTTTTTCTTATTCTGCTCTTCATAGATCTTTTTTCCCTTTCTCCAATATCCGGCGCCAAATATTCTAATTGTATTTTCCCGGTAAGTGAAGCGCACGGTCATGATACCGTTGCCCACCTTGCCGATACAATAAAATCTCTCCTCGGCATGACTATGGGCATGATCCTTCAAAAGCACACGGTTACGATCGGCAAAAGCATATTATGCTTCCCAAAAGGTTACACCGTGTTTGTTGAGATTCTGCCAGCTCTTTTCCTCATCCCACTCAAAACCGACCTTTTTGGCCATGTAGAAAAGATACGAGGAATATGGTGAAAAAGCAATGTTTTTATATGGCTAAGAATATGAAAACATCACCACGTGTGCCAGCCGTCGAAATCAACGACCGCACGGTTTGGGCAACGTAATATTTGTCATTGGGAACTTGCATCCCGCCCAGGCTGTCGGCTGCGCCCGCAAAAGTTTCGAGGCGGTGGGGCATATTGTGCTCCTCATTTGTTTACAGATTAAAGATTTGACGATGCAGAGCTTGGGGGTGGCAAATAACTGTAGGGAAAAAAGTCTGGGTTACTCGGGCAAACAAACGCACTTTACAAAGCCTGTTCACGGCTTCAAATAAATTTAGGCGGCTTTTTGAGTAGAGGACGGCGAGGGTAATGCGTCAACTCTTGAACAATTCTGAGTGTGAGCCCGTTCTGGCTAAAATCAACGCCTCCTCGGTCGTTTGATAAATCAGAATCCAATCCGGCTCCAGATGGCAGTCGCGGAATCCTTGCCAGCTTCCGGTGAGAGGATGATCGCGATACTTGGCGTTCAACCGTTCTCTGCCAGCCAATTTTTTGATGACGGCGCTGAGCTTGCCGATGTCTTTGTTTTGCTTCTTGACTTTTTTGTAGTCCTTCTTGAATTGGCTGGAATAAATTATTTTCAACTTTCCAGTTCCTCAAAAAGTTCTTCGACGCTCCCCACTTCGTGAAGCTCCTTGCCTTCTTGAATTTTTTTCAAGGTGGCAGCGGTAAGCGCGTTGGGAATTTTGACCTCGAAGGGGATTCCCTTGTGAAGCGTCACCTGGGTGAGATAAATGGAGATCGCTTCGGACATGGAGATATTGAGCTTGTTCAATATCTTCTGGGCTTCCGCCTTGATCTTGGGATTGATGCGGGCCTGAATCGTTGCTGTTCTCATTGTTTTGATTTCCGTGAGTTGAGGTTCGTGTAGTGACATTTGCAGTACAAATCAATATACACAAGGAGCAAAAGAAAATCAATAAAAAAGATTGCCGAAACCTCAACTCATCTCGGCTGGCATGCGCTCGGTGCCGATTTTGAAATGGATCAACGCCCGCGCCGTCTGCGCGCCGTAATATTTGTCATTGGGCACTTGCATCTCGCCCAGGCTGTCGGCTGCGCCCGCAGGGTTTCGAGGCGGTGGGGCATGATGGCTCTCCTCATAATGACAAATTTAAAACTCGTTGATGAAATTATAACGTTGATACTTTTTTATTTCCGCGGCTCGTTATCATTGCCCCGCCGAGGCAAGGAAACAACAAACTCATTTCCTTCCAATCGAAAAACCGGTTCTTGTCCGATTGCCTGGCGCGTCAACCGGATAACGCGCGGAATGCCGCTCCCAGCATCAGTCACCAGGCCAATTCGCAAGAGCATGTTATAGATGATCGGATTGCGCAAGAAGTGCATACCGTAGACAAGGCTCTCAAGCTTTATGGTATTGGGAAGCAGGCCAGGCGAGCGAACCTCGAGACGATCATCGTATACAATCACGCGAATGGGCGCGGACATGGTATAATCGCGGTGCGCAAGCGCATTGACCAATATCTCGCGCAATACTTCCGGTGGAAACTCCGCCTGTACTTCCGGCTCCAGTCCCTTGATGCGATGCGGACGCGGGAGATGTATGTATAGGAATCTCAAAGTGTCTTCAAAAATGTTCAGCATTCGGCCTTCGATGCGTTTTTGATCCAGCGGCTCGTTCGCGATCTCCGTTCCAGGGATGCGCAGCGCGGAGACATAAGCCGTGGGCAAAAAGTATTGCGGATTTCTTGATAAGAATAACACGCCGGCAAGTGTCAGATGGCTTCCACCATTGGCTTCACGCAGCAGCCGCCAGTTGTGCAGCAATCTTTCCGGTTCGATATTTTCCACATCCACGCCGCGGCCGCGCGCCAATTCCAACAAATCCTGGCGTGCCTGCAGCTCGATGTCGGTGATTGACGAAGATCGCACGATTGGCGTTTCATCATAATAAAGACTCTTCGCTGCCTGAAACAAGCGCAGCAGTTCTTCGCGTGAAGCTTGTTGGCGTCCGGAGGTGGTGCGCACGAAATAGACGCCGCGGTTCGTTCGATACGGCCGCTGTTCCCCCTTCGGAACGTGAACGACGAGAACGAGTCGATCTTGTTCATCCTGTACCGTCTCTTGAATGATGGTCACCGGAGGCACAAGGTTGTTGCGGGCAAGATTGTCTATCGATTGGCTGATCCGGTCGCGCTCCGTTTGGTCAATACCGATGATTTGGCCGTTGTTGTCCACGCCGATGAAGATTTGTCCTCCATCGGTATTCGCCAGCGCAACGATAGCCGCAGCCATGTCATCGGGATGCACCGGCCACTGCTTGAATTCGGTGTGGAGGTTTTCGCCCTGCTCTATCCGGGTTTTTAATTCTATGAGATTCATGTTTTTTTACTCCCAAGGAGATGATGGAATTTATTCCGCAAAATACCGCCACTTGCCTGTCCTGCCGCAGGCCGGGGTTAGCGTACCCTCTGCGGCTTCACGGGAGGCGGCTAGACTCGTAGGGAGGCCCGTAGGGTGCGCGCTTCTTCGGCTGGGTCGTTAGTGGTCATCTGCTGCAAAGTAGCGAGCACCAAAGGCAGCTCGCGCTCACGCACCGTTTCAGCCGCATAGCGCAGAGCCTCATAAATATCGTCCAGATAGGCCCTGCAAAATTTCAGCGTTACCCATACTCTCTGCGACCATGCCCACAATCGACGCCACCGGAATGCGCAAGCCGCGAATACAAGGCACATCGCCCATTTGATGCGGATTAACCGTGATTCTCGTGAAGTTCATTTTCAACTCCATCTCCATGTACGATTTCCACCTTTTGTCAATATAGCATCTTTTATGCTTTTGGAGCAATATCTTTTTGAGAATGATTTGCGCCATAAGACAGTTTTATCCAACAGGATCACGGGCGGCGGCTGCGCCCGTAGGGTGCACCCTTCCCGAAAGGGGCTTCCGCTTTTACTTCGATCTTTTTTCGGCCAAATGCTGCAATTTAACAAGCATTTGCTTGTCAGTGGTGTAATGGCCGGCGATCTGTTTCTTCAATGTTCGAATGAGGGCTTGGGTATTGGCTTGTCTGGCGTGCCCCAACCAACTGGCAACACGCTGCTTGATATTTTCGGGGGGATGCTTTTGCCACTGGCGCAGCCGGCTTCTGAATTTTCTGACGTTCTCGCCGGTCAAGCGTCGATGGGTGGGAAAGACAACTTGCCCCAGGAATCGGCCTCCCACAGACGACGGGTAGATCGCGCAGCGGTTGAGATTGAGCTTGAGGCGATAAGGCTCCAGAAACCGCATGATCTCGATGAGCCAGGTTTGCAATTGGGTTTTGTCATTGCTGAAAAGCACAAAGTCATCGACATATCGAAGATACGCCAGACAATGCAGCACTTCCTTGACAAAATGATCCAGGGGGCTCAAATAGTAGTTGGCAAAATTTTGGCTTGTCAAGTTTCCGATCGGCAGGCCTTTGCGCCGCTGCAACGGCGTGAACAGATCATCGCCGGGAAAGTGATCCAACACTTCCACTTGTTCATTGCTGTGATCGATGATGGTATCAATCAACCACAATACCTGCGGATCACGAATACACGTTCGGATCAGGAGTTTCAATATTTCGTGATCGATGGAAGGAAAGTACTTTTTAATGTCACATTTCAACACAAATCGGTATTGCTGCATGTATTGTTGGAAACGCCGGATTGCCTTGCGGGTGCCTTTGCCCATGCGATTGGCATAGGTGTCGAAGACGAGACTCCGCTCCAAAATCGGGCCGATCACATTCATCAGCGCGTGATGCACGACGCGATCACGAAAGGGCGCAGCGCTGATCATACGCGGCTTGGAATCTTAAATGGAAAAGGATTAAAGGCAAAATGATTTGCTCATGCCAATCATTGTCCCCAATTATTTTGTCTTGATAAATTCTGAAACTTGCCACTCCCCTTGCTCATTTTAGCAAAAGCCTCCGAAAGGGTCAAGCTTTTTCGTGCTCCAAATCCCTCAAGTCGAACAAAAAGAGATCGGGACGATTCGTTTGTCGAAGTCCGTCAGTATACCCCGCTTTTGAAAGCAGGGCGTAGTAGATTTTCTTGAATCCGTTTTCTCGTTGCAATAGTGAAGATTTAACGATGAGATCATCCAAAATATTGGTTCCAACTTTCTTCGTGCTCCATTTGCACTCGGCCACTAATGCCTGTTCGCGATTGGCGTCAAAAGCAACGATGTCGATTTCGGTTTCGCCTTTCCAATGGCGTCCGATGCGGTCGATGGGAAAAGGCAGTTTGGACAAACGGCTCCGCTGCTTCAAGAATTCGATGCAAACGTTTTCGAAGACCTCGCCGAGATACTGGTCTAAAAAGGGCAGAATGCGCTGCTGTAACAAAAAATCCTGCCGATTCTCTTCGATATAACTTTGATTCGGCATGATGAAACGAAACCAGAATCTCAAGTACTGATCTTGAATCACATAGATGCCCTTCCGGCTTTTTTCCGGCTGCAATTCGGTGACGGGCAGCTCGCGGCGGATGATGCGCAAATTCTGCAAAACGTCCAAATATTTCACAACGGTGCCGCGATCCAGGCCGCTCGCCTGCACGATCTCATTGAGGCGCGTGTTGCCGGCGGCGACGGCCTTGAGAATTGAAAAATAGTTGCGCGGCTCTTTGAGCTCTTCCATCAACAGGAAGCGCGCTTCGTTGTTCAAAAACGCGTCGGTTTGCAGCAGCGTCGCTTTGATATTTTGGGCAATAGTTTTCCTGTCGTCAAATTGCAACAGATAAGCCGGCATGCCTCCCAAAATACCGAACGCCCGGACCTTGTCTTCCATCGAGAAGCCTGCAAAAAAATCGCGCGCCTGATAAAAAGTCAACGGCTCGACATAAAACTGCCCGGTGCGGCGGCCATATAACGGGCTTTTGTACGCCAGCAATTCCTGCTCGATGAATGAAACATAAGAGCCGCAAAGCACGAGAAAAAGGCGCGAGTTTTTCAGCTCCTCGTCCCACGCCTTTTGAATGATCGAGGCCATGGCGCGATTACTGGATTGCAAATATTGATATTCGTCGATGATCACGACGAGCGGCGCGTTTTGCGCGAGCTTGCGCACGTAAGCAAACAAGGCGCGCCAATTGGCAAAAGGGTTCTCAACCAACGAGGGGTCTTGGCTGAACAACCGAATGCGCTCCGTGAACTCTTGCAGTTGTTCTTTCTCGCTGGACAAGTCGGCCAAAAAATAAATGTGCGGTTTATCGCGAACGAACTCTTTTAGCAGTTCGGTCTTGCCGACGCGCCGGCGGCCATACATGATGAGCAACTGCGCCTCTTTCCCGGCATAGCGCTCGTGTAGTCGCTGGAGTTCGCTTTGACGGTTGAAAAACATTTTGTGCCTCATTTATACTGGTTTAGGGTTAGTTTTGCATGCTGCCAAACTCGTCTGTCATTCTGGAAGAATCTTTTTCAGCATCAACTAACACGTCAGAAATTACGCATTACTTCATGCGTAAAAAGATTCCTCCTGAATGACAGCGCAGTGAAATTTTCACCCTAAACGAGTATAACTTGTGAAATAAGATACTTTAAAGTAAGATACTTCAAAGTATCTTAATTGGCAAGGCCTTTCTGCGATTTGGGGAAGATTTTTTATTTCTTGTTGATTAAAAACGGCCGTCGCCGTATCTTGAATGAGAAAATTAGACCATCGTCATGTACAAAGTCACACTGCTATTTCTGCTTATTTTTCCCGCTGTCACGGCGGCACAGGACAGACTCCAACTCGTCTATCGTGGCATCATCTTGAGTGACACGGTCGGTTCCGCGCCGCTCCGGCAGCCGCTGGGTTTGGATATCGATCCCGACGGCAATCTCTACATTGCCGACACCGGCAACAATCGCATCGTGAAATGCAACCAGCGCGGCGAGCTGCTGCGCGAAGTCGGTGGCTTCGGCTTCGACAAGCAGCAGTTCGACCGGCCAGTGGACGTCTGGGCCGGGAACGGTTTGGAGGTTTTCGTGGTTGATTACAATAACCAGCGCGTGGAGCGATACGACAAGGATCTCAACTACATTTCATCATATTACGCCGACGAGCTGCAAGAGCAGACCTTGCAGTTTGGTTATCCGGCGGCAGTGGGATTTTCGACGCAGGGCGAGCTTTTCCTTGCCGATCACGAGTTCAATCGCGTGCTGCAGATTGATTCATTTGGTAAGCCGAAATTGAGTTTTGGTGATTTCAATTGGGGCGAAGGGCGATTGGCGCGTCCGGCAAAAATTCTGATCACTTCGCGCCGCGAAATCTTGGTCAGCGATTCCACGGCCGATGCCATTGTGGAATTCGATTACTACGGTAATTTTGTGCGCCGTTTCGGTGAAGGGATTTTGCGTGATCCGGCGGGAATGGCGGAGCAAGTGGCAAGGGGCAAGGGGCAAGGGGCGGGTCAGTCCTTGTTGTTGGTTGCGGATCGGGGGAATCATCGTATCGTCTATTTAAACCATCAGGGGGAGGTTCTGTTCACGTGGGGCACGCGTGGCCAGGCACCGGAGCAATTGTTGTTTCCGGCGGATGTGGCCACACATGGCACGCGCATTTTTGTGCTGGATACCGGCAATAATCGGGGGCAAGTCTTTGAGATGAAATGACGCAGCCCAGTGGGCTGTTTTTAGGGGTTAGGTTAACCTGATAATTGTAATATGAAAAATAGGTTAAAGTACCCAACCAGCATACTGGTTAAAAATTCTTGATTTTCACCAGTAAACTGGTTATATTGGCGCGTATAGTTAGTGTCTGTCCGGAAATACCGATTTGGCCTGTCATCGCGAGCGTTTCTCAGCCTGCGGCCGCAGGCTACGCCTGTAGGGTCTACGAATCGTAGAGCTTCGGCCAAAAACGCCTCCCAAGAAACGCTCTCCTTTGTCATGCTGTAAGCATCTTCCCCCGCATGAGTACAGTGCCAGTACGCTGGAAGATTCCTTGCGGAATGACATTCAGGGTGG
>JAPDQK010000103.1:0-9027 GCA_034505955.1 Candidatus Zhuqueibacter pondensis | reverse complement strand
AAACTCTTAAGAACATTCAAAAGATACGTATCTAAGTCAGAAACATCACATTTAAAATTGAAACATACTTTGATAAATTAGTTCCATATGGTCAAAATTTATTTGATTTTCACGCAGGATTGAGGATATAAGATTCTTTCTATTGGCGCCGATCACTTTACGGATTCCCACCTCTTTCGCCCGGGTTGTTGAGCGCGCGGTCGAAAGATTCATGAAATTAATGCAGGCGGCCAGGATAATACACAATGCAAACACCGAAAAGAAGTAGACCTGGGTAATGCGGCCCGGGGAATATCCCTCGAGATGGGAATAGAGTTGTATTTTGGTCAGGGGATGAAGAAAAAATTTAATCGACTTGCCCTGGACCTTGATCTCATCGCCAATGTATCTGTCAATGAATTGTGGGAATTTCTTTTCAAGCTCCTGATAATCGATATTTTCTTTCAACAGAACATAAGTAAAATAATCGAATGCCAGCCAGTTTTCCAGATTGGGATTCTTTTGGGCATACAGCGTTTCGATGGAGCATAGCATGTCAAATTCCAGATGTGAATTATCCGGAATATTCTCCATCACGCCGGTTACCAGGTAATCATATTGATTATTGAATCGCAGGACTTTTCCCACGGGATTTTCCATGCCAAAATATTTCGTCGCTACATCTTTGGTAATAACAACAGAATAAGGCCTAACCAGGGCTGTTTTGGGATCACCGCTGGTCATGGGCAAAGTAAATATCTGAAACACAGATGGATCGGCATAGGAAATATGTTCTTCGTAAAACTTCTTTTCCTCAAAACTGACGATGGTTTTCCCGCAAAAGCCAATTCGCGCGGTATTCACGACTTCCGGCAAGTCCTTCATCAAAGCTCTGGCTGTCGGCGCACTCGACAACGGTTCACGAATAACTCTGTCAGCAGTAGTTGTCTCTCTGCCAAGTCGATAAATATTTTTTGCATTTCTGTGGAACCGATCGTAGCTGAATTCATACAGCACATAAACGATAATCAGAATTCCGCAGATCAGGCCAATGACAAAGCTGGTGATATTGACCAGAGAATAGACTTTGTACTTGGACAGGTTTCTAATAGCAATTTTCAGATAGTTTTTGAGCATACTTTCCTCCGGCTCTTGTTGGAAGGCATACCCGACGCGGCAAGCCGCAAAAGCCGATTGGTTACGTCTATTCGTAACGAAGCGATTCCAGCGGATTTGATATTGCCGCCCGAATGGTCTGCCTGCTGATAGTCAGCATGACTGAAAGATTATTCGTACCTCAGAGCTTCGACCGGATTCGCCAGTGCGGCTTTGAAGGCTTGTGTGCTCACGGTCACGAGCGCGATCACCAGCGCCAGCCCGCCCGCCAGCACAAACACCCACCAGCCAATATCGATCCGATACGCAAAGTTTTGCAGCCAGCGGTGCATGGCATACCACCCAATCGGCCAAGCGAGAAGATTCGCCAAAAGCACCAGCTTGGCGAAATCCTTCGAGAACAGTGCCACCACGTTCATCACCGTTGCGCCGAGCACTTTGCGCACGCCGATTTCTTTGGTGCGTTGCTCGGTCGCAAAAGCTGCCAGACCGAACAGACCGAGACAGGCAATGACGATGGCGATACCGGCGAAGTAACCGAAGATAGTCGCCAATTTCTCTTCAGCCCGGTAAAGCCGGTCGAATTTCTGATCGAGAAAGGCATAGTCGAACGGACGATTCGGCGCAAACTCTCGCCATTTCCTTTCCAGAAACGCCATGGTCGCAGGTATATTTTCCGGACGCAGGCGCACCAGGATACTTCTGTAGTTCCTTGGAAAAATGTGCAGCACGGTCGGCTGAATCGGCTCGTGCAGCGACGCCGAATGAAAATCCTCAACCACGCCGATAATCGTGCGCTTGGCATCCATCCCCGAAAACTCCCGGCCAAGCGGACTTTGTAAATCGAACATTTTAACCGCCGTTTCATTCAAAATAATGGTGTTCTCGGCATCAGTTGTTTGATTGCGCGAAAAGTTGCGACCTGCCACCAACTTCATCCCCAGCGTTTCGAGATAATCATAGTCAACGATCACGTAATGAAGCTCGACCTCGGTTTCGCCGATTTTGTATGGTGCGATAAAGACCCCATCAAACGGTGAGCCTGATGCGACTGAGGCCTTCAGAATACCCGGATGCTGCAAAAGCTCTGCTTTGAAGGATTCATGGTTTTGCAAAATAGGGGTATTTCTTATGTAAAGGCTGACAATGTGCTCTTTTTCAAAGCCCAGTTTGTGATGCCGAATATATTGCAACTGCCTGCCGATGATCATCGTGCCGGCGATGAGCGCAATGGAGATGGTGAATTGCGCCACCACCAGAATACGGCGGAACGTGAGTGCGGTTCGACGGGATGAACCGGTGGGGAAGATGCCTTTTAAAACATGTATGGGTCGAAAAGCCGAAAGCAAAAGCGCGGGATAACTGCCCGTCACGATACCAACCATGAGAGCGAATCCGCCCAACGCCAGCAGCAGGCCGAGGTCGTGAACATAATCAATATGCAAAGATTTTTCCACCAGACGATTGAAAACGGGAAGGAATAATTCGACCAGCACCAATGCGAACATGAAGGCAAACAGGCTGAAGAGAATGGCTTCACCGAGAAATTGTTTTGCCAGCCGCAGCCGTTCCGCGCCCAACACTTTGCGAATTCCCACTTCGCGCGCCCGCAGGGTGGAGCGCGCCGTGGCCAGGTTCAGGTAGTTGCTGCAAGCAATAAGCAAAATGAGAATGGCGATGACCGAGAACATGTAAACGTAACGAATGTCGCCGGCGTTGTCCATGCTGCTGGAAAGCGCCGGATTCAAATGAATTTTGGTCAAAGGCTCCAACTTGAAGTACAAATCGTCGAGATACCACGCCAATTCCTCGCGATGCGCGGCAAACTTCTCCTCCAAATCTTTGGCCGGATAATTCTCCGGCAGCAACAAGTAAGTATAAGTGCCAAAATACTTGTATGGGTTTGTGATTTCACCCAATGTGGCGAAAGACGCCAAAAAGTCGAAGACAAATTGCGAGTTGGTCGGAATCTCCTGCAACACACCGGTGACTTTGAATTCGCCCTGTCCATCCAGACTGAGAATTTTGCCAATGGGATTTTCATCACCGAAATATTTTTTCGCAGCTTTCTCGGTTAGAACGAGGGTGTTCGGCTCGCGCAAAGCGGTTTTAGGATCGCCGGCAAGCAACGGGAAGCTGAATACCTCAAAAACGGAGGCATCGCCGAAATAAAAACGCTCTTCTTTGAACAAACGATCGTCGTACCGCAACACAGCGTCACGCTGATGAAGAAAGCGAACCGTTTGAATAATTTCAGGAAAATTCGCCATTAGTTTCGGAGCGAGAAGTGCCGGCGTGGCGACGGTTTGGGCGAAACGAGAAGGGGAAGTGCTTTGCGCCGAGGTCACCAAATAGATGCGTGCGGCATTGCGATGGTACCGATCATGGCTCCATTCGTGCCGTACAAAAAGAAGAATCAGGATGCAAACCGCCACACCGAGCCCGAGGCCCGCGAGGTTGATGGCGGAGTAAATCTTGTGCCGCAGAAAACTACGCAGCGCGATTTTGAGGTAGTTTTTCAGCATGTGTCACTCCGCATGATAAAAGTTGCAGTGGCACTTGGTAGTAGCAGTAAAGCCGAGACTGCTACTGCTTCTGCCAACTGCCACTTCATTTCACTCATACCGCAACGCGATGCCCCTTCATGAAATTCTCCGTCACGATATGCCCATCAAAGAGATGCACAATGCGATGCGCATACTCGGCATAAGACGGCGCGTGCGTCACCATCACAATCGTGGTGCCGGCTTCGTTCAACTCTGTCAGCATTTTCATCACCTCGTCGCCGTGAGTGGAATCGAGATTGCCGGTCGGCTCGTCGGCGAGGATGAGTTTGGGTTTGGCAATCACGGCGCGGGCAACGGCGACACGCTGCTGCTGGCCGCCGGATAACTGCTGGGGGAAGTGATTTCTGCGGTGCATGATTTCCATCTGCTCCAGCACCTCTTCCACTCTCTTCTTGCGCTGTGAAGCTGAATAACCCAGATACAACAGTGGGAGCTCGACATTTTCATAAACGGTCAATTCGTCGATGAGGTTGAAACTTTGGAAAACAAAGCCGATATTCGCCTTGCGCAGATTCGCGCGCTGACGCTCGGAATATCTTGATACCTCTTGTCCGAGAAAATAATACTCCCCATCTGTGGGATTGTCGAGCATGCCGAGCAGATTCAATAAGGTTGACTTGCCGCAGCCGGAAGGCCCCATGATGGCCACAAATTCCCCGGTATTGACTTCGAGATTCACATTGCTCAAGGCTGTGGTTTCCACTTCTTCGGTGGTGTAGATTTTTTTGAGGTTGTTGGTTTTGATCATGGTTGGCTCCTTTGTCAGTGGTCCGTGGTCATCGTTTACGACCAACGGCTGACCACGGACAACGGACAACAAACTATTTTTTCAAAATCAGCTTGTCAATCTCCCCAAAACTATCATACGACGAAGTAATCACCTGCTCCCCAGGCTTCAGGCCTTCGAGCACTTCAAAGACTTGCGGATTTTGTCTTCCAAATTTAATTGATCTTTTAGTGGCATAATCGCCGGACTTGTCAAGAACGTAAACCCACTGCCCGCCGGTCTTTTGATAAAACCCACCGCGTGGCAGGAGAATCGCTTCGGAAAGCTCGCCCAACTCCAACCGAATGTGCAGCGTTTGCCCACGGCGAATGCCTTCCGGCTCTTTGCCCTCAAACTCCAGATCGACATCGAAACGGCCATCGCGAATCTCCGGGAACACCTTTTTGACAATCAATTTATACGTTTGGTTGGCAAAATCAAATTCACCGGTGAGGCCGAGATTGATGCGCGGCAAATAATGCTCGTCAATGCCGGCGCGCACTTTGAAGCCCTCCAAGACATCGACCTGTCCCAGACGCTGGCCCGGGGCTTTGGATTCACCGATCTCGGCGTTGAGTGATGTAAGCTGGCCGGTAACGGGCGCGCGAATGACCATGCTCTCCAATCTTTGCTTGGTCACCTCGAGATTCGCTTGCATCCGTTGCAAGGAAGCTTCCAATTGCTCAATTTGTATGGCGCGAAAAAGGGAATCCTGCTTGAAGGATTCTATCGCCAACTCTTTCTGCTTGCGGCGATACTCATATTCATCGCGTGTCTGCTCATATTCCTGCTGCGAAATGAGATTTTTCGCGCGCAGCTCAGCCGCCCGTTCATAGAGACGTTTGAGACGCTGAAGCTGATATTCCTGCTCATTGAGCTGCTGGCGCAAGGTGAGACGACTTTGCTCCATGAGCAGGCGCGTGTTCCGCAAGTTATTGCTCTGCTCGAAAAACTGCGCTTCGCGGAACATGATGTCCAAAAGCAGATTGGTGTTGCTCAGTTGCAGGATTTTATCGCCTTCCTTGACCATGCTGCCGGCTTCTAAAAAGATTTTTTCTACCCGACCGCCTTCAATAGCATCGAGATAAATGGTTTTGAGCGGGATCACGGTGCCGGTCACCGGAATGAATTCCTGAAACGGGCCGCGGATGACGGTGGCAATGGTGATCTTCTCCGTCTCGACATTCAGCTTGGAGCTGCTGTCGCCGAAAATGAAACTGTAGATCACGAACACAAAAAATAACCCGCCGCCGGCGAACTTGACGATTTTTTTCGGCGGCCATTTCTTTTTGGAGAGGGGACGGTCCATGGTATTGCTCAGTTAAGTAAGACAAAGTCGGACTTTCATTACGGTATCTTGAAAGTCCGACTTCATGAAATCAATAACCATGCCGATGTTGTTTTCCAATGACTTAGTAGCGATTAGCTGGAGGGGTGGGGTGTCCGCTGGCATGACAGGAGGTGTACGGTAGTGAACAGTAGGAATTGGTTGGATAGAGAGTAAATTATTCGTATCGCAAAGCATTGACCGGATTAGTGAGCGCCGTCATGATCGAATGGTAGCTCACGGTCAAAAGCGCGATCACCAGCGCCAGACCGCCTCCCAGCGCAAAAACCCACCACGAAATCTCGATGCGATAGGCGAAGTTTTGCAGCCATCTGTTCATGGCGTACCAGGCCAGCGGCCAGGCGATAAAATTAGCCAGTAGCACAAGTTTGACGAAATCCTTCGATAATAATGCCACTACATTTGAAATGGTGGCACCGAGCACTTTGCGGATGCCGATCTCCTTGGTGCGCTGCTCGGCGGCGAAGGCCGCCAGTCCAAAGAGGCCGAGAATGGCAACGAAGATAGCAAGAAAAGTGAAACTGCTGAAGAGCCGCCCCAATTGTTCTTCGGCGCGGTACAGCCGCTCGAAGACGGAGTCAAGAAAGCCATAGCGGAGCCGAAACGGCAGCTCCGGCTCAAAGACGCGCCAATGCGTTGCAATGAAATCCAGCGTGCCGCGAAGATCGCCGGGCGCAACGCGGATCAAGGCAATCCACGACCACTCCGGTTTGATATCCAGCACCAGCGGCTCGATTTTCTGATGGAGCGATTTGAAGTGAAAATCCTTCACCACGCCGATCACCTGTCCCATCTCCTCGTCAAAAACGTGAAACGGCCGACCCACCGGATTATCCCAACCCAATTCACGCACTGCGGTTTCATTCAATATGTAGGCATGGGTCACGTCGGTGGCGATCTCTTCCGAGAAGTTGCGACCCTGTACCACCTCGAGACCAAGCACCTCCACAGTATGGGCATCCACGAACATGGTGTAGAAGCTACCTGTTTGCTCCTTCTCCTTGCCCGGCCAAAGGTAGAGGCGACTTGTTTCCACACTTCCCGCAAACGAGCCAAGGGCCACGTTTTGAATCCGGGGGTGGCTCAACAGATGGGCGCGAAAGGCTTCATAATGATCCTTGACCCGTTCGCTCAGTTGGACCAAAACCACCTGCTCCCGGTTAAAACCAAGATCATGCGATTTCATAAAATGAAGTTGACGGTACACCGTTACCACGGCAATGAGCAGAAACACCGAGATGCTGAATTGCGCGACAACCAGGGCTTTGCGAAGACGCGCGCCCTTAACCCCACGCGTGAGCACCCCTTTCAACACGATGATGGGCTCGAATGCCGAAAGCAACATCGCGGGGTAAACACCCGCCGCCAGACCTGTGAGCAGAGCGATGCCCATCAACAAAAACGAAAGCGCATAGTTGTTAAACAAGTCGAAGGTAATTGGACGTCCGATGAGTGTGGTCAGTTTGGGGACAGCGGCTTCCAACACGCCCACTGCCAGGATCATCGCGATCACACTGGCCAAGATGGATTCACTAAACATCTGCGCCACTAACTGACGCCGCGCCGCACCAAGCATCTTGCGCACCCCTATCTCTTTCGCCCGTTGGCCGGCCCGCGCCGTGGCCAGGTTCACGAAATTAACCACGGCAATAAGCATGATGATCAACCCCACGGCCGAGAAAATATAAAGATAGCGCGGGTCAATCTTGGCGCCAATATCCCCGGCGACATTGGTGGTGAGATGAATCTCGCGCAGGGGCTGGAGAAAAAGCAGCAGTTGGCGCGCTGTCTCCTCATCGAAATACTTGCGCAAGAAATCCGGAAATCTCAGCATCATCTGTTCTGGCGTCGCGCCCTCGCGCAATAGAAGATAGGTGTAGTAGTTGAAATTGGTGTACTCTGCCAGCGCATCTTTTCCGAGGAAAGCGGCGAGGGTTGTGAATGACACAAGGTAGTCGAACTGCAAGTGCGAGTTGCTCGGAACATCCTCCACAATGCCGGTGACTTCGAGATTAACTTCCTGGTTGCCGTACAAATAGACCATGGTTTGGCCAATCGGGTCAGCATCGCCAAACCATGCCCGGGCGGAGCGGGAGGTCAACACCATAGTATTTGGCCTCTGCAAAGCCGTCGCGGGATGACCGCGGCGCAGGCGAAAGCTGAATACATCGAAGACCGAAGAATCGGCAAAAACGAATCCACTCACGGCACGCAGTTCGCCTCCATATCTGAAATTGACGCTATTCCAAGCAGTAAAAAAACGCACTGCTTGCTCGATTTCAGGAAATTCATTCAAAAGATGCGGAGCAAAGCCGGAACCGGTGACGGCGGAGCGTTGCCCGGGATTTTGCGCCAAAGCGACCAGCAGCCGATAAATGCGCGGCGACTTTTCGTGAAAGCGGTCGTAGCTGAGCTCGTACCCCACGAAGATCACAATGAAAAAGCAGCAGGCCAGGCCGATCGCAAGCCCGGCAATGTTGATTATGGAGTAGCCTTTATACTTCCGCAGGTTTCTGAATGCGATTTTGAAGTAATTTTTGAGCATGTTATGTCCCCAACTCTAATTGGTTTTTGACTAATTCAAAATAATGCCCACGCTGGAACGTGAGATATTCGTGCCTGCCTTGCTCCACCATTTTACCATTACGAAGAACGATAATATGATCGGCATTCTTGACTGTACTTAAACGGTGAGCAATGATCAATACTGTTATTTACCACATTATTTAACCAAAAAAGTAGGTTTTTTTTCTCTGATTATTTTCACTAATTTTTCTTCCACCTAACTTTTGCAGATTGTGATATAAATATAATACAATTTTCTTGACATCAGCCCACCTTTTGATTATATTATCGTGTAAACCTCTGTGGCTTACCGAAAGGGACTGATGATCATGGCCTACAAAGCGATTGATGCCAAAGTAAAAGTCGATGCCGTGAAACAGTATTGGGCAACTGGGAATATCTCACAAATTTCAAAGAAAACAGGAAGTTCACGGGCAACGATTTATTCCTGGATTGCTTTTGCTGAAAACGCTCTCGTGGAAGCCTTCGGACAAATCCATCCGGGCCCGCGACGCAAAAGCCTCCAGCACGAAAATGAGATCTTAAAAACTCAACTCAAAAAGCTGTATGATAAATATCACAAAGAATCACGGCCTCGCCCCCTGACCGCACCCGAAGATGCCCCGCCCCAAATATGCACGGATTGTGGTTCGGCGCAGATTCGAAAAAATGGTACGGTTCCTTTC
>JAPDQK010000102.1:3297-9480 GCA_034505955.1 Candidatus Zhuqueibacter pondensis | reverse complement strand
ATTCAATAGTTGCAGGTACCAACTAATTTAACAAAAAAAAGCTGAAAGGCAAGAAAAAGTCATGCCGCCCGCAGGACTGAAATCTTTACCGACAGGATGAAAATCATGTTACGACATTGACTCGACAGTGTGTCGGGTCCGCAGGGAATTTACTGACTGGCTGACCCGAGATTGGCTGGCCGATTTTTAAATTTCTGTAAAAACACCATCTTTTGCTTTTCACGCAATTGCCGGGCTATGTCTGTATTCTATCCTCAGTATTTTGGACGACAAATTTTTCACCAACGGGAGTTCGAACTTATGCGTAAATTACCGAGTAACAAATTTGGCCGTATCTCGGGGTTGAGGCTGTTGCTCGTTTTGGCGAGCGCCCTCATGTTGGCAAAACCGGCTCCTGCTTCGCCACCTGCTCAGTATTCGTTGGCGGTTCTGCCTTTGGAGGCCGCCGGTCGCATATCTCCTCGCGAGGCATCGACGCTGACCAGCCGTCTCGTCGCCGAATTGGGGAAAACCGGTATTTTCACAATCACGGAGCAAGCCGTCGTCGAGGCGACATTACAAACCGCGGGTTTGCTGGAAGCCGGTTGCAGCTCGGTTGAATGTGGCAAACAGGCAGGAAAGCTGCTCTCCACACAACTGGTGGTCAATGGCAGTGTTCGTAAAGTCGGACAGTTG
This sequence comes from Candidatus Zhuqueibacter pondensis, assembly GCA_034505955.1. Classification (GTDB taxonomy): domain Bacteria; phylum Zhuqueibacterota; class Zhuqueibacteria; order Zhuqueibacterales; family Zhuqueibacteraceae; genus Zhuqueibacter; species Zhuqueibacter pondensis. Next base: position 8,805 of record JAPDQK010000102.1, on the reverse strand, counting down.
TATTTCATTGAAGTCCAAATGATTCACACGAACAGTGGCAGCGTCCTCCAAAAGGTCAGCGAAGATTTTGACGGAAGTTTTGAACGGCTGCAAAATTTCATGGCCACAGTCGCGCGCAAGCTGGTTGGCAAAACCTCCGGCTCAGCCAGCACTGTCTCTTCGATCCAAAAAACGAGCGCCATCGAACAGTCGACTGCCGCCTCTGAGAGAAGTGGCTCGGAAACGGCCGGGGATACTTCCGGCTCCTCAGAAAAAACGACTGAAGTCAAGCGTGGCAGCAATAAATTTCTCGTCATCGGTGCGGTGGCTGCAGGCGCCATTGGCGCCGGTGTCTTGATCACGCAAGCCACCAAAGATTCTGGCAGCAAAAAACCACCGGACAATACCCTAACCGAATTGCCCGGTCCTCCGAAATTCCCATAACTCTGAGTATCTTGCCACTGTGATCGGGAGCCCCGGTTTATCATGTAGTCCCCTTGCAGCGGTCGAGAAAGCGATCGTGGCAATAGCGCCTACCAGATTGTGGGGACTACTGAAAATGTCAAGATTTAAACCGAATCCGAATCGCCATTGACCTGGTGATCCAGCACAAGCAACATGACAAGCAACATGCGCCTGGTCTCCAACGGACGACAGTCCTTTTCAGCGAGGTCGAACTCACGACCGGCAATATTTCGCCGTACGCTTTGGGGGCAGGGAGGTTTCGCCGCGCTCCTCTTGCCAGTCGCATCAATCGGTTGAGAGATCAGATTTTTCTAACTGAGGTGCAACTTATGAAGAGATCAATATCTTTCATTGCTCTGCTCGCATTCGGCCTGTGGAGCGCCGTGGCCCGGTCACAGCAGCCCAAACTGGAAAAAATGACGTTCCGGCTCGATCAACAAGGCGTCCCGACCGTCACCTGCACCGGTAATGCCAAATTATTTGTGACGCTGGTTTTTGACACCGCGATGCGGGACACCTTACCCAAAATCACCTTTGGCTTGACTTCTCCCTATCAGCAATTCAACCTGCCGATCGGTGAGAAAAAATGGGCGAACAACAAAACTTTTGTGGCCTATTTCGCCATTACTCCTGACGTTCCTCCTGCAACGGATGACGGTTTGTATAAATTCATCGTTTCGGGTGCCGTGTCAACGGGTGGTCAAACAATGAATCCGACCTGGAGCGATTCGATCAAAAATGAAGATGGCGCACCGGCGAATTTGTATATCTCGCGCAAGGGCAAATTAAAGACCACCAATGTCGAAAACAACAAGATCGATTTTGGCATCATCAAAGCCGGTCAGTTCGTCGACCGCCCGCTGACCATCAAGAACTTCACCTGCACCGAGGTTACAATCACGCAACTGACAATCAGCGAGCCGTTTTCGATCATCAATCCGCCGTTAGGCGGCAAGATTCTGCCGGATGCCAGTTTGACGATCAGCCTGCGCTTCGGCACTTCCATTCGTAAAGCTTTCACTGACAGCATTAAGATCCATTACACCAGCAATCAGCAACAGGATTCTCTGAGCGTGCAACTGGCCGGTATGGCACGCGGTCCTAAAGCTGTTTTTACACCGAATGCACCGATCAACTTCGGCATCATTGATTTGGGCAACACGGTTCCCAAAACGATTAGTGTTTTCAATGATACCAGCAATTCCCAACGAGATCTCAGAGATGTCTTGAAAGTAACGAGTATTACAATCAATCCGACGGCCGGATATGCGGTTTCACCGGATACGCTGGAAGTCGCTCCCGGCGTAATCAAAAATGTAGTCATCAGTTTCACTCCGACCGAGACGAAAACTTACACCAGCAGTCTCAATTTTGTCACCAACGACAACACCTTGCCGCAGGGAAAAATTTCCTTTGCGGTTTCAGGCACCGGCAGAGAAAAGATGCCGCCGCCCAAACTTGATACTCTGTTGGTTTACTGGCCCGGCGGTAGAGCGGGATATACGAATCTCGATTTTCTGGAAATCTGTCTGAATTTTGACGTGAGTGAGGTAAAAGAGGCGCGATGGAAATTTAACCAGCAAAACCTTCCTCCCACCTCTCCCAATGACACGACCGGCACCGGCAAAATTGTGGTTGCCGGAGGCAAAGCCTGTTTCAAAATTCCGCTGCACGGTGTGCTGAAACCCGGATATTGGTACTACTACATCTGGTTGGAGGGCAAAAACGGAGTTTCCGGTTACCTCCAGCAACGTTATTCTTCCCGTCTTTATTATGACACCACACCGCCAGCTTTCACCTCTCAACTTGTGGTCAGCTCGGGCTGGACCGGTGGTTTTCCCGGTTATACCAATGCGGACTATCTGACCATCTGTGGTGAAGCTTCTGATCCAAGTGGAATTGTGGAAGTGCGTTGGAAATTAAGTTCAACGCGCGCAAAACCGGACAATGCGTCGGACACGACCAAATTCGGTGGCACTTATTTAGTCGGCAAAACCGGCAGCAATTGCATTACCGTGCCTTTAAAATCAAAACAGCTTGTTGAGGGGCGGTGGTATTGTTATGTTTGGCTGATTGATGGCAGCGGCAATTCCAATCATCCGACGGCTGTAGAAATTCCGTTCAAATATGATTTGACCGCGCCGATAGCGCCCAGGGCGCCGGTGAGCCGTAATATCCCGGCAAACAATTGGTTTGGTCGCGTCAACAAACGTACGCTGATCTTGACCCTCAACCTGCCGGCTGGTGCACGGGATGCGGCGAGTGTGCGTTGGAAATTCAAAACCCCACCGCAGTCCACCACTTCCCGCGATGGCTCAGCAATTTTGACCAGAGTCATCAGAGATACGGTTAGATTCTCTGTGCCTTTTAATGCCGATTCACTCTGTGGCGAGGGCTATTTGTATTACTGGCTGGTGGATTCTGCCGGCAATTCCAACCAGAACAATAACTCTTCTGCCGGCTACAAATTCGACATGTGCCCGCCGGTTATCGCGCATTTTCTCTCCGGCGAGGCCATCGCTACAAAACACTCCGTATTCAAGGATACGATTACAATTACCGACCATAATCCGGTGAATTGGGATTCGGTCTTATATCGTTTCGGTGGTGCGCGTGCCAATGAACCGGCGCGCCAGCTGGAAAAAATTGGTGGTGTGCAAAAGGTTGGCGATCGGCTCGTCCAAAAATATGTCATGCAGATTCCAGCCGACGGCGTGACCACGCGCGGCATCGAATACAAAATTTTTGCCAAAGACACTTTGGGCAATCGCAGTTCGGGGCCAGCGGCACCAAGCCCTGGAAGTCTGTGCGGCATTGATTATGAAGAAGATACTCAGGATAGCAACTGGGTAGCGGTACGAGTACGCACCACGGGAGAAGGCGAATTCCGCACTGATAAGGACGGCAACCCCGTTGCCCAACCGTATGGCCGTGACGCGGTTAACTATGCGCTCTTTTCGGTGCCGTTTGAATTGGAAAAAAATACACCCAAAGACGTGTTGGAAGACGATCTTGGCCAATATGATATAAAGAAGTGGAGATTTTTTGAATATCGACCCGATTCCGCAACCAATCCCTGGGTGGAATACAATGCCACGAAGCCCACGATTGCACCATTCGTTCCCGGCCGGGCGTTTTTCCTGATCGTCGGCGATGCCGGCAAAGTCATCGACAGCGGCATCGGCAAAACCGTATCAACCAGAAAGAAGTTTCTCCTCGAGCTGAAAAAAGGCTGGAATCTTTTCGGCAATCCGTTCAATTTCCCGATCAGCCGGGAGCATTTGCGGCTGGTCAACTCCAGCATCCCGCAAGATACGTGTGCGCCGCCATCGATTCGCTCTTATGAGCGCGGCTGGAACATTGACGATACCATTGAGCCGTGGAAAGGATACGCCCTCTATGTGGAGCCACGGGTAGCCGGTCGCAAAATCGAATTGGTGATTTATCCCCAGGCGATCATACCACGCGTCGGCAAAACACTCGCACGGGCCGAAACTTCAACGAAAGATTGGGCCATTCAAATTGCGGCAAAGGCCGGCACGGCGCTGGACACGATCAACTGGGTGGGAACACGAAGCACAGCCGCCGAAGAGTATGATGATTTCGATCAACTGGAACCGCCGGTCATCGGCGACTATGTCTCGGTTTATGTTCCCAATGAGAACTGGTCGCTGCATCCGATGAAATATACCGCGGATTTTCGTCCGGCTGACAAAGACGCCTATCAATGGCCGATAATGGTGGTATCCAACCAGCCGAGCAGCGAAGTGAATTTGGAATTCAAAGGCATGGCAAATTTGCCGGATGAATTCGAGGCTTATCTCATTGATGAAGCGTACGGTATTGCCCGTAATCTGCGCCGCAATCCGGCGTACCGGATGATCACCGGCACGAATGGCATCGAGAAGTCGCTGAAACTTCTGGTGGGCAAAACCGAGGCGCTGCAAAAACAAACCGCAGGCATTGCCCTGGTGCCGAAAGTATTTGAACTGTCACAGAACTTTCCGAACCCCTTTGCCGCAAAATACCAGCAAACCTTTACAGCAATTCGTTATGCGTTGCCACAATCCGCAACTGTAACGGTTGAGGTATATAATATGCTCGGTCAAAAGGTACGAACGCTGGTCGATCGGCAAGCCCAAGCGGCAGACTACTATCTGGCGACCTGGGATGGTCGTGACGAACTTGGCAAAGAGGTTTCCAGTGGTGTGTACCTGTATCGCCTCCTGGCAGAATCCGAGGGCGGAAAGTTTGCAATGACCAAGAAGCTTATACTGGTGAAGTGAAGCCGGTGATCAATCATTTCCCCCAATGAATTGGTGGGCTATGTTTGATCACTGCTTAACAAAACAGGCCGTGCCCCTCGGGCAGCGTTTGGAAGCGGATACTGGCGAATTCGAAAGACCTCTTCGATACTCAACAGCACTGCATCTTTGACGCACAGCGGGCGCTGACGAAAGGGAAATGACAAGGGAAGAGTGTTTGAGCAGCCTTGGTTATTTTCTGACTGTCAGCCGGGTTCGTGAATCAGCAAGACAACAGCATGCTGATTGAAGTTTCTGCTTTGTCAGGCGTGTGCCCGACGGGCACGGCCTGTTGAAAAGAATAACCCCGATTTTGCGTGAATCGTCATGCAAAATCGGGGTTACATTTTCCAAAGATTACGATTCAGCACATTATAATTTGTTTCTCTTTGCCAGAAACTCATCAAACTTCATGTTTTTGTGATGGCCGCCTTCCAGATACTCAAGAATCGGGAGAAACTTGTCGGGCGGAATGTAACCCGGAACCAGCGTCAGCACTTCACCATTGGCATCGAGGAATGCGGTCGCGGGGTAGCCGGTCACTCCGAAAGCCGCGGCGAGCTGGCGATAGGTGTACGTTCGATTGCGAAAGTTGGTCTTTTCGTTTGATTCCGCATTCACTTTGACGAGCACGAGTTTCTCTTTGGCAAATTTGATGACATTGGCGTTTCCATAGGTTTCCCGATCCATCACCTTGCACCACCCACACCAATCCGTATAGAAATCCACCACCATCATTTTCTTTTCTTTCTTGGCAGCG
>JAPDQK010000102.1:0-3200 GCA_034505955.1 Candidatus Zhuqueibacter pondensis | reverse complement strand
CACGAGTTTCTCTTTGGCAAATTTGATGACATTGGCGTTTCCATAGGTTTCCCGATCCATCACCTTGCACCACCCACACCAATCCGTATAGAAATCCACCACCATCATTTTCTTTTCTTTCTTGGCAGCGGTCAGCCCTTGCTCGAAGTTCAGCCAGGTCAAATCAGTTTTCTTTGCCTTGCTGTCGTCCGGCCAGAGGCCGGTGGCGCCAACTACAAAAGCCATCAGAAGCAAACCGGCGGCGAAGACAAGATATTTTCTTTGCATGCGTTCCTCAAAAACTATGTTTGGGAGTTTTCAATGATTCGTCATTATCGTTCAGACAATTTGATGATTAAACGCACCGAAAAGTTACAAGCTCCGTCCGAAAGGCTGGCGCCCTCGTATCAGCGCGCCACCACCAATTTCCCAATCTCTTCGGCACGTGAGGCGGTTTCGCCTTGCAACTGTGTGGCAATGATCTTATAAAGGTAAACGCCGTTGGCCAATTCATCGCCATCTTCGTCCCGTCCATCCCAATCGAGCATGTTGAAACCGGCGTGGCCTTCGGGCATTTCCAAGGTACGAATCAACCGGCCGGAAAGCGTAAAAATTTTTATCCGCACCTCCGCATCGAAATTCAACTCAAAAGTAAACGTGGTGCGGCTGCGGAACGGGTTCGGATAATTCATCACCTCCGCCAAACTCAGGCGATTCTGCGGCCGGATGACAAAGTCGACAGCCGCGGTGTTGGAGTTATTCAGATTGTCCCACGCCTTGATCTCCACGGTATGCCGGCCCTCGGAAAGATCGCCGAGAGGATAAATCACGGTGCCGTGAGTATAACTGCCTTTGTCATAATTGAACAAATTGGTGATGTCGATCCTGCCCTCATTCTGCCCATCCAGGACGAGAGTAATCTTGTGACCAATCTCGCCGGTGATATTCACGCCGGAAATGCTGTCGCTGATCGCTGCGCGCAAGACCGGATTTGCCCCCACCAAGCCGCCGGGCTGAAAATTGTCCACGCCGACGAAGCCGATGTTGATATTCGGGCCGGTGCGGTCGACAATATTGCCGGCGGTGCCGCCAACGAATAAATTATCGCGAAATCCATTTCCATCCACGGTATTGTCGAAAAAATAAAGATTGATGCGGCCGGCGGTGCCGCCATAGGTGATATCCTTCGGGACAAAAAACTGCACCACAAAATTGCCATTTTTCACCGCTGCCTCGCCGCGAAAGAGTGAGTTACCCGGCAGCGAATAAAGAAGGTCAAAGCCACCCGGTGAGCGATACGTCACCTCGCGCCGTGAATCCAATGCTTCCAGTCGCAGCGTACCGTTGAAGTCCGGCCAATCTGCGCCGTCGCGCTGGACTTTGCCGCGCACCGTCATCACCGTCAGCGCTTTGATCGTGTCGGGAGTCAGGGAAGTGATACTGGCGTTATAGCGCGGGATGGCAATACGCAGCGAAGGATCACCCAGAACGTGAAATTTTTCATCATTCACTGTTGCGCCGGTTTGAATTCGCGCCAGCACCATGGCCGTGCCGATACGAGCTGAAATTTGCCTGCTATTTTCGAATAGATAACGATAATATTGCTGATTCAGCGAAGCGTTTTGACTGGCATACACATCTCTCGCTGTTGCCAACACGGCAATGGCGCCGCGGCCGGCAGCCAGAACCAATTGCTCGGAAAAGCTCTGCTTGTCCGGAATGTCATATTTGCCAAACGTGCAGGTGGCGGCAATCCATAACGCCTGCCGCTCACCATTTTGAATCTGATTGAAATCCGTGGCGAGATTCAACAAGCGCTCGTGCGCCCACACCTCGGAATTGCCGTGGCCGGCGTAGTTGATCAACAGGGCGCCGTTGTTGACCAGCCGCAGAAAGGCCTCAGTTGCTGCCGGCTTGCGTACGCCGGAGATGGAAGCACTCTGCACAGCCGGAAATTCGGTCAAATAAATTTTCTTGAGGTCAAAATATGAGGGAGTGTAGCGGCGAATCAGCATCTCGGTATCCATGATGTGGACGGTTTCAATGGACGAGGGAATGACGCCCTGTCCGAATTCGTCATCCGCAACCATGATCGCAGTGTTGCGCCAGGCACCGAATGCCCGCTTGGTTTCATATTGGATGATTTTGTCGATATAGGCCTCGATCTCGCTCATGCTACGGCCCGGAATCCGGCCGATCGCCATATCCATGATTTCATCATTGCCGGCAACATAAGTAAACCAGCTATCGGTGACACGGTTGCCGATTTCATCCAGCTCGGTGGTATGATATGTCGGAATCCAATTCTTGTCCGATTTGTTGATGAGATTCTTGGGATCATAATCGCCGTCACCGACCAGCATCACGAACAGCGGCGGCCGCTGCCAGTTTTCATAAGCATATTTGAGAAAATCCCGAATCGCCACCGGATCATACAGGCCGCACGAAAACTCATCGAAGACATCCTGAATATTCACCACCTCGACATCAAGACGCTCCTCGGCCGGCTTATTTTTGCGCAACTCGGCAAATTTCGCCAACGGGCCCTCGTCCCTTCCAGTACTTTTATTAAGACGCAAAAAGTCCTCATGCGTGATGACGATCATATCCGCAGCATGATCCGGCGAGCGCCAACTCGAAGCCTCGTCACGCGTGATGGTGCCAACGCTCTTGAACGCCGTGGGCACGGCCGCAATATAACGCCGCGGAATTTTCCCGACACTGCCGGCATCGGCAAAGGTCACCTGCGTGCCCGCCACTTGCAGATTCTGCGTACTCAAGCGCGTGACGTTGCTGAAATCCGACACCTCGAACAGCCAGAGCGAATTCACCTCCGCGTTATTCAGCGTGTAAGCAAACGGTCCGGCGCCGACACGGCCGTTGAAGATCAGCATGCCCTCCGACATCTTCAACTGCCGGTCATACGCCAGCTCAAAATAATCAATGTACAACTGCCCCGCATCGCCGCTGCCGCGATAAGTAAGTAAAATCTCATTATCACCATTGGCCAGGCCGCCGAGCTTGTCCACATTGTAAATCTGCGGCCGGCTGCTGCCGGGGATTTGCCAAGTCACCAAATCCTGTTTGTCATAATTCAATGTCAGCGTGTGCACATTGGCGCCGCTGAGGTAAAGTGCATAAAAAGCAAAACGCAGAGATACGGTCCCTTCCGAAACCGGATCCGTCAGCCGGACGCGATATCGCCGTGACCGGTTGGCCTC
>JAPDQK010000101.1:0-9665 GCA_034505955.1 Candidatus Zhuqueibacter pondensis | reverse complement strand
GCAACCATGCTCCCAATGGTGCCCCAATCGTTATAGACCGGGAAAAAAATGGACAAACTCAACGGCTGAGAAGAGGAGGTGACTGACCTGTCATTGTCACGAACGTTATTCGGCTTCCCTGTCATTCAGTGCTCCAATGTTTGGCTAAAAACATCATTCCAAATAAACTGGCATTTGGAAGCCCTCCCTCATGTTCATACGCGCCAAGTTGTTGCTTAAATGCCAACTAATAACAAAGCTAAGTTTTTCTTATTTATATACCTGCACGATGATAATTTTGCGTTTTTGATAGATTTAGTTATTACTGTTTACAAAATTTTCATAATGCCAATAGCAAAAAGAGAATTCCTCCCTGGGCCATTGCTTCCTGAAAGCGGCCAACTGAGGCTTCATTGAGGAATGGGGCATGAGTCACCGCTTTTTTGGGGTGATTGCTGCTTGTACATTTTTAGCTGCGCCATCGTCCGTCGCTCCAGACGCAATATGGCAACCTGCAAGATCACGAGCATCCAAAAGTACATCTGAACAGGGTGGCTGATCCAAAAATCAGGACCGGGGATTGAGGAAATCAAAAACCCGACGAATGCAGCAAAACAACCACGACTCAAATTTGAGACAAAGAATATCTTCGAGCGCATACCTTTGAGTATCTGAACCAAAATAGCAAACAGAAAACCAATCATGAACACCAGACCGGGAATGCCGATTTCTGCAGCAATCAGGAGATACAGATTATGCACAAAATAAGTGACGTTTTGGAACTGATAATTCCAATATCCCACGCCGACAACAGGATTGGCCTTAATAATATCCAACGACTCCGTTTGTAATTGTTTGCGGCCTTCCCACATATTGGTGGCCCGGCTGGAGAAAAGTCGATCGGCGACTACAGAACCATACTTCAAAGCAAAAATCACAAGCAAAATCGCCGCCGGAATAGAAAGCGCCAATAAAATCTTTTTTAATTTGAGGCCCCGGCGAAAAAGATCATAGCCCAGCATGCAAGTTACACCGATCGCAGCCCCGATCCAAGAGCCACGATTATAAGTGGCGAAAAAGCTGATTCCGCCAATCAACAATGCTGAGCCTGAAAAATAAACCCACTTGATATTGCCTTTCATCAAGGAATCAAGAAAAACTCGTCCGATGATGGGCAACATAAGAAGCAAAAATATCCCCATTTCATTGGCGTGAAAAAAAGTGCCCTTTGCGCGCCACCACATCCAAGACTGAACCGCATCAATTACGCCGATTTGAAAATGTGGAAATTTAAATTGCAACAATCCCAAAAACCCTTGAAAAATCACCGCTGCCATTAGAGTTCCGATAAAGTATTGTATATCTTTAGCGGAATGTAATGATCTGAGTACGGCGAAAAAGATAATCACATCAATTATAGTCCGAACGATTCCGCTCAGTGCATAAAATTTATTGACCGCCGGAATTACAGAGAGTGCGCAAAGAAAAATCACGCCCATCCAGAAATACAGTAGGACCGGGAAGTGACCTTTGAGCTGAAAACGGCGTTGCGGATTGGCGAAATTCCAAACAAATAACAGCGCAAAGATAAAATAGGTCAGAGTAAAATCCATCTTGAGATATTCAATCCAATAGCCGCTTTGCCAGGCTATCGTCAGTACTGCCGCGGCCAGAAGAAAACGCGATCGGTTCGGGGCAATGATAAATCCAAACACGACGAGCCCCACACATGCAACCACAAAAGCTAATTCGGAGTGTATCAGCATAGCTCAATTCGTTTTGAGTACCGGCTGCAATTGATAAATGATCACGCGCAAACCCGAGACGCTAATATGATCATACACCGGTTTTAATACCTCAGGCACTTCTGTTCGATTTGACAGACCAGCCAAATTGGGAAGTACCTCCTGATAACGTTCATCAATCACCAGGTAGTCAACCCGGCGGTGAGCCGCATATTCCAAAACCCGGTCGAGTGAATCTCGAGAAAATGTCGCTGTCTTGCGGATATCAAATTGCCCTGCATAAAAATCCACGGCTTTGTTGTAACTCATCAGTACCGGGGTGCAACCGGCATTTGCCTTCAGCCACTCACCCGCCTCTTTCAACTCTATGGCATCCGCCCAGAAATCACGAGAAAAGCGGGATCTCCCTATCACCTTGCCCAACTCCGGAAGAAACGATAAAACAATAAGCAGCGCCGCCGTCAATGTCATACCCCACCTGGCACTGGCATATGAGAATATCTTTATCGGTGAAACGCGCAAGAGGTGGCACAATCGTTTAGACAGGATAACGGTGCCCTGACCGATCCATACGAAACAAAACGGCAGCAAGGGCACAAAATAGCGATCATTAATATGAAAGAAGGGAATCACAATCAACCAGAAGAACACTACAAAGCTTAAAAGATAGAGATGCAATTTCGCATGAGCCCAAGTCCAGTGGCTACCTGCAAGCCCGAGCGCCATAAGAAAAAACATCGGCGCGGTAATCACACCGGGAATGGCAAAACGGAGAGCTTTGTAAAAATTCTCCGCCATGGTTTTTGCCAGGCTGGCCCAATCGCTGGCACGTCCATCACGGCCGGCATGCGTGTCAACATCATATTCATGAAAGTTGCCCAAATGATAAGCCATATCCAATGGCGAGGTCTGGTTGTCCGGTGACAAACGATTGATGGCATTGAGGTCGAAGCGATTCACTTTGTATTTTCCACTGATCGTCCAGTCGCCGGTGGTATGCCGTAAATACGTGAGATACGGTGAAGCACAGAAAAGTGTGGCCGCCACGGTGACGAACATAATTTTCATTAGCGCCAGTTGTCGATCACGGGTCCAATGGAAAATAAACAAGATCGTTGCCAAAATCAAATAAACGCAAACATAGCCAAGGCCCTCGGGTTTGGTCAAATAGGACATGCCAAATAATGCCCCGGCCAATGCCGCTTTCCAAACGGAGCGATTTTTAAGTGCAAACCATCCTGCCGCGACAGCGCTGACAGAGAAAAAAGTATAAGTCGATTCAGACAGAGTATTCGTCGAGTCAAAAGCAAAAGCTGGGAACAATGCGAGCAGGAATGCGCTCAGCAAGCCTGTCCGGGCGCCAAAAAGCTCCTTCGACAAAATGTATACAGGAATGATGGCTGCCGTGCCCGTGATAACCGAAACGAGACGCCCGACAAGCTCGAAGTTATGGCTGAAAACGGATAACAGCGCGATCAACGCCGGATACATTGGCGGCCAATAGGGATGCAAAAGATTTTCCCAGCCATGAAGAGCGGCAGCGGCACCAAGCTGCAAATAATGAGGCTCATCAAAACCGATGGCAAAACGCCAGTTCATCAAAACAAGTCGGAACGCCAACCCCAAAATGAATATCCCGGCCAGTCGCCCGAACTCCTTGATTTTTTCATTGTGCTGAGAATTCATCGTTCAGTGATATTAGAAGTTAAAAAGTCGAACAGATACAGGATTGTTCTCGAACTGAAGACTGACGTTAATATTGCCAGGCATAAAACCCGGGCGTATTTCCCAATAAACCTCTTCGCGGATGATTTCTCCCGGCTGCCAGTGGAATCGAGGGTACAGGCCGAAAGCCGGATTATGCGGCGAATGAAAGCCGGTTTCGGCATTACCCAGCAGAAACCGAGCCGGGTCGCGATTACTTGAAGGCTTTGTCACGGTCCAATAGAGCGTAAAATGATAGTAAAACGTATTCCAGAAGCGGGTATTCACATGCGGCGTGTAGCCAAGAAACATAACCGTATCATTCACAGCAATGTTCATTGGATTTTCTATTTCACTGGACTTGGCTATCGCCAGATTGCGAAGACCGGCGTGATGATCATAACCTCGTTGAAAAAGAGCCACGCCATGCTCGTAATGCAAAACACCATAGCTCGGGTTGGTCATTACGCGCCAGATGTGTTCGTTCACCGGTTTTGCGGGCGGCAGGAAAAAGCTGTCCCGCGTCATGAGGCGAAATTCCCGGTTGCTAAAATCATATAAAATGTAATCGACCGAGTCAATTTTATCGGGAAAGGCATAAAGCTCGCGACGCTCTGCCGCATGCGATCCCAAAAAAGTATCGACTGACAACGAGGCCGTTTCCGGAATCATCGCAGCAACGCGAGCAACCACCTCATGATGTGGTGTTCGTTGCCACTCGTTGATGTTACGAAGGTTCGATTTCGCGATGCCGGCGGCCACAGAACTGATCAGCACAACAGTCAAAATCATCTGCAGCAACCGGCGCGACCGGCCCTCACCTGTGCCACGTTTCTGAAATTTTTCCAACAAACTGGCCAAACCGTATATCGCTGAAACAAAAATAATCGGCGTCAACGTCGCGGTATATGGATATTCTATGACATGCGCAGGATACCAATCACTCGTCATGTTGATGAGCAGAACCGGGCTGGCGATTGCCAAAAAGCAAGGGCTGGCCAGGCTGAGAAAAGCCACCGGCGCAAAAAGCCATGTCAGATATTTTGCATTCAGCTTCGTGAGAAAATGTTCATCCAAGAAATAGATCGGGTTCTCCAGGATCAGTTTGCCGCCTTTCAGATAAGCCCAATGGCTTGGCCGTGTTATAGTCTGAGCCGCCTCATACACCCGAGGAGCAAAGTGTTTTACTATCAACGCTTGCCCGAAATAAAACACGCCAAACCAGATCGTGGCGAATACAATCAACAATATTCCGAGCTTGGCTTGCTTTCTGATCAGGACCAGATAAGCTCCGGTCATGCCCCACAAGATGGCGATGTCCTCACGGCAAAGAAGTGCCAGGAAAGCAAAAAACAGAAACCAGCCGGTTCGTTTTTTATCCAAAAAATAAAATGCATACAGGATTAATGAAGTGGAGAAAACGATGCCATGCACGTCAAACAAGTTGGTGTTCTGCATCGCGGGATACAACAAGTATGCTGCAGCAAATACCACTCCGGCCGGTTGATTGCTCAAGCGCTCCCGGGCCAGCCAATAGACTGGTAAAGCCCCCATCGCCAAAAATAGAGACTGTAACACCAACAACGTTTCGACGCGCGGCACAAGTTTATAAACAAGCGCCAAAGGAATATAAATGAATTCCCAATGCGCGAGCCAAAAACGTGAGACCGGAATACCGAGGTTGACACTTTCCTCCAAAAGACGACCGTGGCTGGTATTATACCAGGTCTGAATCATGATGCCAAGATCGAAGAGAGTGCCGTTGCAGCTTTGCCATCGAGCTATGGAAGCGCAGCTAAAGAGCACGGTGTAGCCCAAGGTTAACAAACCCACAACCATCAAACCGAGGTGTTGTCTGAGCGCCATAAAACGTTATGATATTACCATTGAAAAACTATCCCTGGCCTGCGGCCCAAGGGAGGCACGACCGCAAAGATTTTTGGACACGGATTTCCACAGAGGAAAAATCCGTGAGAATCAGTGTTTATCTGTGTCCAATAAAATTGGGCTGCGCCCGTAGGGGGTTGCAGCTTGAAAGCCCGCGTTACGATTTATTCTGTAAAAATACCAAGCCCTGATCAGACTTGGTTTATTCATGCCCCGGATTATTCGCTTGCCTGAGTCTCACACCCTTTTTCTTAAAATAAGAAGCGAAAGTTGTGTTTCTCATGTCATTCTCATCTTCCTGAAGATCCTCGGAAAAAATAGCGTATGGATGACTTGTTAATTTATCAACTTCACAAATGTCATCCTGACATTGCTGGATGGTCTTATAACGGTTACGCATTTCTATATCGTAAAGAAAGGCTGTTCCGCGCAGGTCAAGGCTTTGTAGATCCAATGAAATTATTTTTTCAATGATCTCTTTGTTCAACAAATTGGAATAGGCAAGGGCAATATTATTGTGTTGCAGGAATAAACTACAGACAATTGCAACTCCTACTATCGGGTAGACGTAGACGAGCAATTTTTCAAATTTTAATGCTGCTATATTGAAGTGAGAAACAATCGTGCCAATATTAAAAAACCACCCTTTCAAAAAAAATAGATACGCAATATTTTGCACTCTTGGCGGCCCGAGGTCACCCCTCGACCACGCCGCCGGCAAAAAGCTTAAAAAGACAATTATCAATAATACCCCGGTAGAAACAAGGGGATGAACCGCAAAATGATTTTGGCAGTTTTTCAGGTTATTGGATATCTGGAATCCCACAGGTATGAACAAGATTGTAAATAAAACTGTCGGAATAAACCATTTAACCATCATCGAGCCAGAACCGGTGATCGAAAGCAAGATCGATCCCATTAAACTGAGGCGATGGGGAAAATGAACAACACGTTCGGTATTGCCAGGAGACAAGATGACCACCGCGAAGGTGAGTATCGCGATAACAAACAATGAGCTCAGCAAAGCATCCATCTTTTTTGTCACATAAAGCCTATATCCGAAGACCACGCCCAATAACGCGATAAAAATAAGCATTATGGTTTCATTTGAACCAATTATGGCAATCAACAAAAAAACCAATATTACCATGAGAAGCAATCTTTTATAAAATTTTTCGGTTCGATAAAAACGTATTAGTAAAGCAAAAAAATAAAGCGTGAAAATATTTGCCAATTGATAGGTGAACGTACCCGTCATCCAATAGATTCCCTCGCTGAGGCTGGGCATGTTAAAGGCATATAAAAAAAACAGTGCCAATGCCAGTGACAAAGTTGTTTTAACGGACAAAAAACTTCCGGTTATTTCTTTAATGAACAAATAAAAAGAATGAAGCAACAGAAAAATCAAAAGGAGTGGTAATAGTTTATAACCAAACATCCAGCCAAAAACCAAAGGATTGATACTCAATAATGCCGTCGCAAAAAAACGACCGGTCCATTCAAAATACATCATTTTTTGAGTTTCCCAGAATCCGTTTTGCCTGGCCAAGGTGGTGTATAGATAGTCATCACCTACCGCAGGATGCGCAAAGAAAGCAAGAATCAAAAGCGGAATTATTGCAATGCCACTCAAAAAAATAATATAATAACTTTCCAATATTTTTAGAATATTATATTTCATATCAAATAAAAAATATCATGTCAATTTGCGACTCGTCGCAATGAAAACCCTCTGCCGGTCGGATAAAATACCAAATGTAACGCACGCCTAATTGCTCATGGTTTGTAAAAGTATACTTTGAATCTTGTGCGCATAGCGCCCGGCATTCATGTGGTTCCGTACCCAAGCTTGCCCGGCACGCCCCATGGCCTGGGCGACATCTTCGTGTTGTAATAATCGCAAAATGGCGCTGGCCAGAGCCTCGGCATCGCGGGGCGGCACAAGATAACCGGTTTCACCATCATGGAGAATTTCCGGAACACCGCCGAGATTGCTGGCAACCACCGGTGTACCCATGGCCAACGCTTCCACAATGACCAACGGGGAGGCTTCCGGAGTGGCATCCGACCCGGAGGCAAGCACCACCACATCAGCCGCCGCCATAATCTCCGGCATGTCATCCCTCTGCCCGGTAAAAATGACGTGGCCATTTAATCCCTTCTGCTTGACTTGATCGATCAGAGACTGCAAATACTCGTCCTTTTCCGTTCTGCTGGCGCCGACAATCAGAAACCGCGCCGAAGGATATTGATGGACAACTTTCCCGGCGGCTTCGATGACATAGTGATGGCCTTTTTTCGGTACGACTCTGCCGATGGAAGCGACCAGCTTTTCATCGCCAGTCGGAGCGAATTCTCGACGCACCTTTTCGCCGGTGTGGACATCAGAAAATCTATCCAAATCGATGCAGTTTGTCACCGTCACCAGTTTGTTCGCGGCCACGCCAGCATCGAGAAACGAAGCCTTGACTGCTTCCGAAACACAAATCAGAGTATCGGCAAGTGCGGCGGCTACCCGCTTCAAGACTCTTGCGACAACTCGCGGTTTGTGGACGTTTTCGTGAATATGATAAATACTCCGTACGCCGGCCAGGCGGGCGGCAATGCCGCTTGCCAAAATATTCAACGAATTGGTATATACAATCTCGATTTTTTCACGCCGGATCAAGCGAAACAATTTCCATGTTGACAACAGCAAATTCATCACGTACTTCAAAAAAAACATCGGGCTGGCGCTCATTTGATTCATCGGCACGCGCAATGATTGCGATTTCATGCCACACTCCTCGATCAAACGGAATGCGGGTGAGTCCGGCGCGGGATGCGGTTCGTCGGTAAAAGACAGCACGACCCGGGCATCGAAACGATCGTGGTCGATTCCCTTCAGCAAAAAATGGAGGACGCGAAAGCTGCCGCCACAATCATGGCTGGTCGTCTGAGCATGGACGAACAATACTCGAACTGGCTTTGCGGTGTCCATCTTTCTCATCATTCAGTCTCCGGCGAGACCATTCGGCAATACTTTATGATCAGCCATCTCGGGTATGGCCAGGTTTTTATCACGAGTCACAAAAAAAGTGCTCACGCAATAAATCACTCCCATAACCGTGTAAGTCAATAAGCGTCGCAACAGGGTCATGATAACGGCAAGTTCACCAATGTGATAATACGTTTTGAAAAGATACGCGCGCGAGAGCTCCCATACTCCCAAACCACTGGGCAAGGGGGAAAGCAGGCCAGCCATGGCGGAAAAGGCGCTGGAGAAAACAACGAATCCGAAGGGAATATCCTGCTGCAGCGCTTTGAACAACAGCTGGTCGGCCCAGAAATGAACCAGCAAATTAAGAAACGAAATGCCCAACGCGAGGGCAAAAATGTCTTTGCGTCTCAACGTTTTCTGCAAAGCGGCAACCAAGTTGCGGATGAAATCATTCGCAGCAATTTTGTGACGTAGCAGGTACACAACCAGCATGACCAAGATCAGCAACCCGCCGGTGTAGAAAATGTTTTCACCCGTAAAAGCAGCGGCAGCGAATCTCCATACGGTGGTGTGCATGCCGATCGCCAGAGCGCTGACCACCAATAGCAAAAACATCGCGAGAATTTCAATGAACAGGTCCATCAGAACCGAGGGAATGGACTGATTGATTTCCACACCTTCCAGCTTTTTTATCAATATCGCCTTTGCCGGCACACCAAGCTTGCCAGGGCCGGCGGTGTTAATGGCGGTTGCGCCGATTGTGGCGACAATGACATTTCTAAAAGAAATGTTCTTTTTAACGACTTTGAGTAAAATGTGCCATCGTAGGGTAACCAAAAAAATGTTCATCCCCCCCAGCAAAAACACCACGATCACCGGAACAACATCAATGGTTGCCAAGATCGGGCGGGTTCGTTTCCAATCAACATCTTTCAACAACATGAAGATGGCCGTCAGGATGGCAAGAAACAGAATGCCTTTCAGCGCAGTTGAGGAAACATGAAAAAGATTTTTTCCCATGGGCTTGATCATGATGCGGTCTCGGTGATTGCTCCAATTTTGTTATTATCTAAAAAAGACTCCGTCTCTCAAATTTTTATACCACCAATGCACCCGTTCCACATTGAACATGGCCGCATATTCATTTGCTTTCATCAGTATGGACTCCGCATTTTGCCACTGAATCAACCGAACTTAACATTTGTCATGATGGACTACGATCACGGCGCTTACCAGATCAGCTCCGATAAGCGACAAACACGCCGGCGCACATCAGCGCCACGCCAATCCAGCGGCTCAGCGTCATGGTCTCGTTGAACCACCACCACGAGAATACCAAGATCAGCACATAACTGAGGGTCATGGACACC
>JAPDQK010000100.1:0-9748 GCA_034505955.1 Candidatus Zhuqueibacter pondensis | reverse complement strand
TGAATCATTTTTTAGGACACAGATGCATGCCGATGTCCGCTGATCTTTTTCTTTCATCTGCGGTTATCTGTAAAAATCTTTGTCGCAAAAATCTTCACGGTGGCGATAGTTTTGCCAGGGCAATACTTTAAACATGGTTGAGATACGATTTATGAAGAAGAGAGAACTGCTATCGGAGGTATTTCTTCTCTTGATGCTGGCGGCCACGCTGCACTTGGCAGCGGCCCCGCCGTCGTCGTTCGATCACTTCGTGACGGTTTCCGGTGATCGCCTCATGGACGGCAACAAGGAGCTACGCTTCATCTCTTTCAACGTTCCCAATCTGCATTGCATCGAAGATTACCTGGCATTTGAACAGACCAATCCCTGGCGCTTGCCGGATGCTTTCGAGATTCGCGACGCTTTGGAGTCGGTTAACCAGATGGGTGGCACCGTCGTGCGCCTGTACACCATCACGGTCCGGCGCAAGGACGATTCGCCCAACACTCCCCGTCATGTGATCGGTCCTGGACAATTCAGCGAGGAGGCCTTTCGCGTCTATGATCAAATTCTTGCCATCGCCAATGAAGTGGGCGTGCGTGTCATCATTCCCTTCGTCGATAATTGGAGTTGGATGGGAGGTCGCGCCGAATATGCGGGATTTCGCCATCAACCCTCAGACGCCTTTTGGACTGACCCTCAGATCAAGGCAGATTTCAAGCAGACCATCGCTTTTTTGGTCCAACGTGTCAACACCATTACGGGTACCACCTATCGGGACGACAAAGCGATCCTCGCTTGGGAAACGGGAAATGAACTCCAAAGTCCAAATGATTGGACGCGGGAGATGACCGCTTATATCAAAAAATTGGATCCGAATCATTTGCTCATTGATGGTTATCACACCAACGTTTTACGGGATGAAAGTATCGCCAACCCGCAGGTGGATATCGTTACCACTCATCACTACGAGCAGGATCCGCGAGAGATGGTGGAACACATTCGCGCCAGTGCCGAAAAAGCCAAAGGCAAAAAGCCCTATCTCATAGGCGAATTTGGTTTCATCAGCACCTCCGGGATCGAGGCGGTGTATGATTTAGTTCGGCAGACGCCTCATGTCTGCGGTGCGTTGATTTGGAGCTTGCGTTTTCATGCCCGCGACGGCGGCTTCTATTGGCATTCCGAGCCTGGTTTGGGTCAATATTTTTACAAAGCTTACCACGTCCCCGGATTCGAGTCTGGTCATCTTTATGATGAGCGCAATGTTTTAAATCTTCTGCGCGAGCGCGCTTATGCCATTCGCGGCCTCGAGGCCCCAGCTTTGTCCATACCCAAAGCACCGATTCTTTTGCCATGCGACGACGTCGCTAAATTGACGTGGCAGGGATCCGTTTTTGCCTCCGGTTATGATCTCGAGCGCGCCAACTCACCTAAAGGCCCTTGGAAAACCCTTGCGTATGACATTTCGGATGCGACAACCACGCATCGCCCTCTCTTTAATGACCGCAGTGCGGAGATCGGCCAAGCCTACTATTACCGT
This sequence comes from Candidatus Zhuqueibacter pondensis, assembly GCA_034505955.1. Lineage (GTDB taxonomy): Bacteria > Zhuqueibacterota > Zhuqueibacteria > Zhuqueibacterales > Zhuqueibacteraceae > Zhuqueibacter > Zhuqueibacter pondensis. The sequence continues at coordinate 8,229 of JAPDQK010000100.1, read as the reverse complement.
GTACGCGCCAGAAATGCAGCAGGTCTCTCCCCGCCCTCGAATACCATCGGTCCTATCAGGGTGCGGCATCTCACCCTGGTGGATGAATTTTTCAACTACGGCGTTCTGTTCAGCAAAAATAATCTCGTCACCTTGCAGACGGAAAACGCGCGCGCTTTCAAAGAGGATGCGCATCGTTTGAAAGGTGAGAAGGACGGCCAAGTCGTCTACTATACCCCGGGTGCGATGCATCAGACGCGGATTTACCTGTTTGCCGATGGCACGGAGCCAGTGGTCGAGGTAAGCACTTCCATCGACGGCATTAAATTCGTTCCACTCGTCATGGACGCAAACGCCTACCACATTGGCAAAGCAGAATATGGTTATGTGCAGCCGATAATCCTGTCCTCATCTACTATGCCTTTGAATACACGGTACATGAAAATTCGTTTTCTCCGTGAGGCGCAAATCGCGCGCGTGGAGATCGCCTATGGAAAATAAAGAAAGGTAACCCGTGAAACGCCTTTATATCCTTCTCGCGATCTTCTTCGCCACTTTTCCCCTATTCGCTCAACCCCGCGAATTTGTGGAAGTGAAAGGCACACATTTTTACATTGATGGCAAGCCCTATTATTTTCTCGGCACCAATCTTTGGTATGGTTGCATGCTCGGACAATCGGGTGAAACCGGCGATCGCAAGCGACTTCGCGCCGAGCTCGATCATCTGAAGCAGCTCGGGATCAATAACCTGCGCGTCATGGGCGCCTCAGAAGGTTTGGGGCTGCAAGGACAGATCAAGCCGGCGATCCAGCCGCGACCGGGTGAATATGACGAGGCATTACTCGTAGGGCTGGACTTTCTTCTTGCCGAGATGGCAAAACGGAAAATGTATGCCGTTGTCTTTCTCAATAATTATTGGGAATGGACCGGTGGCATGTCGCAATATATGTGCTGGGTCACCGGCGAGGAATATCCCGATCCCCTCAACCCCAAGTTCGGCTACCGAGCATTGATGCTCTGCAGCGGCCGTTTCTATACGAATGCCGAAGCGAATGCGCTCTATCGCAATTACCTGCGTACGATCATCAATCGCAAGAACACCATCAATGGCCGAGTGTACAAGGATGATCCCACCATCATGGCCTGGCAGCTCGGCAACGAACCGCGCCCGAATCCGGAAGAGCAAAATCGCGAACAGCACTTTCAGGAATTCATCCAGTGGGTGGACCAGACCGCTGGCTACCTCAAATCTCTCGATCCCAACCATCTGGTCTGCACGGGCAACGAGGGTCTGGCAGGCAGTTTGTGGTCTGAAGCGTGTTACAAACAGAGTCACCAAAGCAAGTATATTGACTATTTGACTTTTCATCTTTGGATACTTAACTGGAGTTGGTACGACCCGCTCAAGCCCGAGGAGACCTATCCCGAGGCTGAGAAGAAAGCGCTGAACTATCTCCAGCAGCATATCGCATTCGCCCAAGAGCTTGGCAAGCCGGTGACGCTGGAGGAATTCGGCATTCCCCGTGACCGCCATGACTATTCTCCCCATGCACCGACAACCTATCGTGATCGCTACTATACCGTGCTCTTCGAGGCGATGTATCAGAGCGCCAAGTCCGGCTCTCCGATGGCAGGCTGCAATTTTTGGACTTGGGGCGGCAAGGGCAAAGCGCGTGATCAGACCACCTTCATCTGGCAAGAAGGCGATAGCTACACCGGTGATCCGCCCCAAGAACCACAAGGTCGCAATTCGGTGTTCGCCAGTGACAAAAGCACACTGAAGATCATTCGCAAGTACGCCAGACTGATGAAACAACTCGGTGGCGATCACTGAGAAGCCGGTCAGCTTTGAATGCGTTTTTCATTGAACTCACCCCCTGAATCCCATACGTGTCAAGCTAAGCCGCGAAAAGCGCATTTGCCTACGTAGGATAGTTAATCATCAGCTCCGTTAGAAGCGAAATGTTTATAGTGAATGATACTTTTGGTCAGCCCCAGAGGGGCGATATGTTTATAGAAACCAAGTTTATATCTCTATATTCAAAGCTCCGTAGGAGCGACATGTCACCCCTAACGGGGTTTCAGAAGCATGAAAAGGCCTCGTTGCTATAAACATATCGTCCCTATCGGGACTTTTCAAACACGCTCTTAGCATGATCGAGTTAGTGAGGAGTAGCCAAATGTCATTCGAAGAATTTCACATACGAAAGAATCAACTCTTTGAATCATATGAGGCGCTGATTCAGCGTCCGAATGAGCCTGTTGCCAAAACCAACGGCATTTTTCAACGATACAAATACCCCATTCTCACCGCCGAACACACTCCGGTTTTCTGGCGCTACGATCTCAATCCGGAAACCAATCCCTTTTTGATGGAACGCTTCGGCATCAATGCCACGTTCAACTCGGGCGCCATCAAGTGGCAGGGTAAATACCTGTTGGTCGTCCGCGTCGAAGGTTGGGATCGCAAATCATTCTTTGCCGTGGCCGAAAGCCCGAACGGAATTGATCAGTTTCGATTTTGGGATTATCCCATTGTCATGCCGGAAACCGAGAATCCGGACACCAATGTGTATGATATGCGTGTGGTGCAGCATGAAGATGGTTGGATATATGGCCTGTTTTGCACCGAGCGTAAAGATCCGAATGCGCCGCCAGGCGACACTTCCGCGGCGGTCGCGCAATGCGGCATCGCCCGTACGAAGGATCTCATCAAGTGGGAACGATTACCGGATCTCGTCACCAACTCCGGCCAGCAAAGAAACGTCGTGCTTCATCCAGAATTCGTGAACGGCAAGTACGCTTTGTATACCAGACCGCAGGAAGGATTCATCGACATCGGTTCCGGCGGCGGCATTGGTTTGGGTTTTACGGACAGCATGGAAAAGGCGGTGATCACTCAGGAAGTCATCATTGACCCCAAAGTTTATCACACCATCAAGGAGGTGAAGAACGGCTTGGGGCCGGCACCCATCAAGACCAAACACGGCTGGCTGCATTTGGCGCATGGCGTTCGGAACACCGCAGCCGGTTTGCGCTATGTGCTCTATCTTTTTATGACTGATCTCCACGACTTGGCCAAAGTCATTTACCGTCCGGCTGGCTATTTCCTGGCGCCAGAGGGTGAAGAGCGCGTTGGCGATGTTTCAAATGTCGTCTTCTCCAATGGCTGGATCGCCGATGACGATGGTACCGTCTACATCTACTATGGCTCTTCGGATACACGCATGCACGTGGCGACCTCAACCATTGACCGGTTGGTGGATTACTGCAGGCACACCAAGCCCGATGGCTTGCGCTCCGCGGCTTCCGTGCAGGTGCTTATCGAGTTGATTGAAGGGAACAAACCGTTTTTGACTTAGACCATCAAACCCTGGCCTACGGCAGGTCAGACTCAGAAAAAGTTCCTCGGAGGCAGTCTGAAAGTTTTATGTAACCAACGGATGAAAAGCGGCCAACGGATGTCAGGCATCAATCTGAAAGGGGATTCAAATGGCTCTCAAACATGAAGAACTGACAAAAGTGATTTTTGAGTGCATCTTCGAGGTACATAATGAGGTTGGCGTGGGGCTTGATGAGGCGTCTTATCATCAAGCCTTATTTGATTGCTTCTTAGAGGGCGTTTGAAAAGTCGACTTTTTGGTCAGCCCCAGAGGGGCGATATGTTTATAGAAACCAAGTTTATATCTCTATATTCAAAGCTCCGTAGGAGCGACATGTCACCCCTAACGGGGTTTCAGAAGCGTGAAAAGGCCTCGTTGCTATAAACATGTCGTCCCTATCGGGACTTTTCAAACACGCTCTTAGACAAGGGTGTTTCGGCAATTTCAAAAGAAAGAAAACACCTTGTTCATCGTGATGAAAAGGAGAAAAAAATTATTGAAGAGTATTCAGAGATTAAAGGCAAAATCGGGGAATCAACGCGACAGCTTTTAGCCAAAGTTCGGGATGCCATTCTGTTTGTTTATGAAACGCATGGTTTGGGTTATGGCGCCGCCGTTTGTCGTGATTTGCTTCGAGCGGAATTGGATTATCAGAAGATCGTTTATCGCAGGAACCCATCCATTCAAGTAAAATATCGTGACAAGCTCATTCGTACTTGCACGGCAAAAGCCTTGTGTATCGCAGACCAAATTTTGTGCGGAGTGACTGCTATTCAAAATAAGATTACCTTATTTGATGTTGCACGCATGAGAACGTATCTACGGCATTCAAATATACCAATCGGTTTGCTGATAAACTTTGGTAAATCAAATTTGGAAATCAAAGCACTTTATCATTAATTCAAAAAATCCGTTGGCCGCTTTTATCCGTTGGACAATTTTAAAAATCTTGAGGTCCTGAGTAATGAGGGATCAGCTTAGAGTTGAAAGAGCCGAGCTCGAGAATATACTCGAGCACAACATTCTGGATTACTGGTTGACCCACGGCATCGACACCGTCAACGGCGGGTTCATCGGCTACGTCGATTATCACAACCGCAAAGACCTCAGCGCTCCGAAAGGCAGCGTTTTGAACACGCGCATCTTGTGGACGTTTTCAGCGGCCTATCGATTTTTTCAGAGGCGAGCATATTTGGAGGCGGCGAATCGCGCATTCGATTATTTACTCGATCATTTTTGGGACAAAGAAAATGGCGGCACAATTTGGGCGGTTGATGCTCGAGGTAATCCCACCAATAAACGCAAGCAAACGTACGCGCTGGCCTTCGCCATTTACGCTTTTTGCGAGTACTATGCCGCCACTGGAAACACCATCGCTCTTGAAAAAGCCCTGGAGCTTTACCGCTTAATTGAACAGCACTGTGTGGATCGTGAAAATGGCGGCTACTGGGAAGCCCTCGGTGAAAAATGGGAACAGATTGAAGATGTGCGCCTCAGTGAAAAAGATGCAAACGAGAAAAAAAGCATGAACACCCACCTCCATGTTCTCGAAGCCTATGCGAATTTGGCGCGAGTGTGGCCAGAGGGCGAGGTGCGAGCCGCTTTGCACAATCTGATCCGAATTTTCCTGGAACACATCATCGACCCCCGGCATGGACATTTCAATCTGTTTTTTGATGAGTACTGGAACGTTCGTTCTGCCATCGTTTCGTTCGGGCATGACATCGAAGGCTCCTGGCTATTGGATGAGGCGGCGCAGGTTTATCACGACGCCGATCTGCTCAGACAGGTTCGTGGCTACTCTGTCCGATTGGTCGAGGCCGCGCTCGAGGGTCTCGATGCGGATGGCGGTCTGATGAACGAGAAGAACCTCGTGACCGGACATCTCGATACCGACAAACATTGGTGGCAACAGGCCGAAGCCATGGTGGGATTGCTCAACGCTTATCAGATCACTCAAAACGAGAACTATCTCGAGCTTTGCTTGAAAGTGTGGAATTTCATCAAGAGCAAGATCATTGATTTCACAAATGGCGAATGGTATTGGAAGGTCAACCGGACTGGTGATATATATCCAAATGACGAAAAAATCGGTTTTTGGAAATGTCCGTATCACAATAGCCGAGCATGCCTGGAAATGATGGCGCGACTCGACCGACTGAGCACAACCGACGACGGGGGTATATTCTCTTAGCCCCGATAATTCATAAATTGCATTTTAGGCTCGAGTTCAAATGCAAACAGTAGTCAATTTACGCATCGTATTAATTATTGGGGTTAGAACACAGATGCACGCAGATATTCGCTGATTTTTTTATGGATGTATTTTAATGGGAAAAGACTACAAACATTCCGATTAAAAAATCTGCGGAAATCAGTGTCTATCTGTGTCCCAAAATGCAAAGTTAAAAGGGAAACAATCGACATGAAGAAAACACCTGCATCTTTCCATTCTATCCTGGCAGTGAATCCTCTTGCGGGCTCGCGCGGCCATAACACGATGATCATTGTTCTGCTATTCTTTGCCCTGCTGGCAGGTTTCTCCTGCAAAACAACGTTTCAAAAAGAATCGAGCTTCAAGCCCTTTCGATCCGTAATCAGCTGCGAGCAGGCGGATAAACGGGCAAATACGGTATTGGCCAAACTTTCCATCCAGGAAAAAGTGCAGCTCATCAGCGGGCACAATCGCTTCTTCATCAAAGGATTTGAAGAACACAATATACCCCAGCTCTATCTCTCCGATGCCACCCAGGGCGTCCATATCCGAAAGGAACTGAGCGATCAGTTGGAGAAATCAACTGCATTCCCCTGTCCGCTCTCCTTGACCGCGACATGGAACACCGAGCTGGCAAAAAAATACGCCACCTCTGTCGGCGAGGAGTGCAGAGCCGGAGACATCGCTGTTTTGCTGGGACCGGGAATGAATATCTACCGCATCTCCCAATGCGGCAGAAATTTCGAATACTTTGGCGAAGATCCCTTCCTGGCAGCGCGCATGATCGAAAACTACGTGGTTGGCGTTCAGAGTACCGGCACGATCGCCACGCTGAAACACTTCTGCTGTAACAACACCGACTTTCACCGGCGCACCACCAATTCGGTGGTTGATGAAAGGACACTGCATGAAATCTATCTCCCGGCTTTCAAGGCTGGCATCGATGCCGGCGCCATGGCAGTAATGACTTCCTACAATCAGGTCAATGGCGAATGGGCGGGACAGAGCGACTATGTCATCAACAAACTGCTCCGAGGCGACCTCGGGCACAAGTGGCTGGTCATGACCGACTGGTGGTCGGTGTGGGATGCCGAGAAGGTCATTAAGTCGGGGCAAGACCTTGAAATGCCCGGTGAGGGTTGCATCAAGAAAGATGCTCTGAAACTTCTGGAGGAAGGTAAAATCAGCGAAAGCGACATAAACCGGATGGCGAAGAGCATCATTCGCACCTGTATTGCCATGGGTCTTTATGACCGGCCCGTCAAGGATGAGAAATATCTGCAGAAATTCCCCGATCACGAAAAAGTCGCGTTGCAAACTGCGCGTGAGGGAATTGTCTTGCTCAGAAATGAAAAAAATATTCTGCCAATTGTTACCGGAAAAAAGATTCTCTTGACCGGCGATTATGTTGAGAAGCTGGCAAAAGGTGGCGGGTCTGCCGCGGTGGAGGGATACAATGTCATCACCATGCTCGCAGCGCTGAAAACGGAATTTGGCGACCGAATCGAATACCTCCCAGCTCCCACCGACGAACAAATCCGAAACGCCGATATTGTTCTTTTGAGCATTGGGACCGACGATAGCGAAGGCTGGGATCGGTCGTTTTCCCTGCCCGCAGAGACCGACCAAAAGATCATCAATATGGCAGAACAGAATCCGAATTTGGTGGTGATTGTCAACTCCGGGGCAGGCATTCGAATGACCGACTGGTATCAAAAGGTTGCTGCCATTGTGTATGCCTGGTATCCCGGGCAGACCGGAAACACGGCCCTGGCCGAAATATTATCGGGAAAGGTGAATCCCTCGGGCAAATTGCCGATCACGATCGAAAAGAATTTCGAGGATTCCCCGGGATATCCCTACATTCCCGAAGGCGAGCAATTATACACAGGGCGGCAGGATGACCGGAACATGAACAGACCCATCAACAACATCATCTATGACGAGGGCGTGTTTGTGGGCTATCGCTGGTACGAGTCCCGAAAGATCGAGCCACTCTATCCGTTTGGCTTTGGTCTTTCTTATTCGAAGTTTGAATATGGCAATCTGAAATTATCTGATGAAACATTGAAAGCAGGTGATCAACTGGTGGTCGAGTTTGAAGTGCGGAACACCGGGAAAGTTGCCGGCGCGGAAATCGCCCAGCTCTATGTTCAAGACCTCGAATCTTCCGTACCGCGTCCGTTAAAAGAATTGAAAGGATTCAAGAAAGTGTTTCTGAAGCCCGGTGAAGGACAGAGAATACGCATCACGCTCACTCAAAAAGACTTGGCCTTCTGGGATGTGAACAAAAGAGGCTGGCTGGCCGAGCCGGGCGATTTCAATATTTTGGTTGGCGCTGCTTCAAACGATATTCGCCTGGCGGCAAAAGTAAACTTCAAAGGATGACGAAAATGAACCCGCCCAACCTGATGATGCGCATCATGTTTTCGCCGTTGCTGCTTTCGATTTCTCTACAAGCCGGGACCTACAATGTAAAAGACTTCGGCGCGGTCGGCGATGGCAAGACCATTAACACAACGGCCATTCAAAACGCCATCAACCAATGTCGCGACAACGGAGGGGGGACAGTAATAATTCCCTCTGGAATTTTTGTCACTGGCGTAATCCGGCTATACAGCAATATCAACTTGCATCTTGAAATCGGCGCAG
>JAPDQK010000099.1:0-10395 GCA_034505955.1 Candidatus Zhuqueibacter pondensis | reverse complement strand
CTCGTGCGATACCAGAGGACGTTGGTGATCTCAAAGGCCCTTTTCAAACCCATCGTGCGCATGACATCCGTAAATAAACCGTTATCCGGACCAACAAAAAACTTCTTGTCCAAAGTCTCAATGATAATTGCCCGGCGTTTGGTGCCAACACCGGGGTCCACCACCGCAACGAAGATCGTACCCGGCGGAAAATCCTTTGCTGCGGTCGCCAAAATAAAACTGCCTTCGCGGATGTCATAGCTCGGCACTTCGTGGGTGATGGTGATCAGTCTCGCTTTGGGGTTGATGGAAAGTATGACTCCCTGCAGTTCACCGACATAATGGTCTTGTGTACCATAATCTGTCAATAATGCAATCGTCGGTGGCGCCGAAGAGCAGCCGCAAAACAGCAAAAAGCAAACCCCAAAAAGAAAATGCCAATTACTCTTCATGCTTCTTCCTCCTTGCAACCATGGGGAAAATAAGGAACGGGGCCAGCCTGCCGCAAATGCCCCGTCCTTCTCGACGAATTGTGTTTACGGCATGGTTTCCATGACTTTCTTGACGCGCTCAAACGCCCAATCCAATTCTTCACGCTTGATGACCAGTGGCGGCGCAAAGCGAATTACGTGCTCATGCGTCTCTTTGCAAAGCAACCCTTCATCTTTCAAGGCCTCGCAGAAGCGTCTCGCACCGCCGGCCTCTCGTTTCAGTTCGACGCCGATGAGCAAACCACGACCGCGCACCTCCTTGATGTGCTTGCTTTTGAGTGTTTGCAACCGTTCGCGGAAATAATGTCCTAGCTCGGCAGAACGCTCGATTAATTTTTCATCGATGATGACTCGGAGTGCTGCGCGTGCGATCGCGCACGCCAGGGGGTTGCCGCCAAAGGTGCTGCCGTGATGACCCGGCTTGAACACGCCAAGGATTTCGCGGCTTGATACCACGGCCGATACCGGATAAAAGCCGCCGGAGAGCGCCTTGCCGAGGATCAGCACATCCGGCTGCGCCCCGGCGTCGTGTTGATATGCGAACATTTTTCCGGTGCGGCCAAGACCGGTTTGGATTTCATCCAGCATCAACAGGACATTATGCTTCCGACAAATCTCAGTGGCCTTGCTGAGATAGCCCTTGGGTGGCATGAGTACACCGCCCTCGGCCTGAATCGGCTCAACCAAAAACGCGACGGTGTTCGGCGTAATGGCTTTTTCCAGCGCGATGGTATCGCCATAAGGCACAAACACAAATCCGGGCGTCAACGGGCCGAAATGTCGTTTATATTCCGGATCGGAAGAGAAACTAATCACCGTCGTGGTTCGGCCATGGAAATTGCCTTCACAAACAATAATTTCCGCGTGATTATCAGGGACACCCTTCACTTCGTAACCCCATTTACGCGCAGTTTTGACCGCGGTTTCAACGGCTTCTGCCCCACTGTTCATGGGCAGCGCCATTTCCATGCCGCACAACTCCGTCAACTCTTTGTAGAAAAGTGCCAACTGGTCGTTGCGAAAAGCGCGCGAGGTGAGCGTGCATTTTTTCGCTTGCTCGACCATCGCTTGATAAATTCGCGGATGGCAATGACCTTGGCTCACCGCGGAATAAGCGCTGAGAAAATCGAGATACCTGTTCCCTTCCACATCATATACCCAAACGCCTTCCGCGCGCTGAATGACGATATCGAGCGGATGATAATTATGGGCGCCGTGTTTTTCTTCCAATTGAATGTACTCTTGTGTTTTCATAAACTGCTCCATCAAATGCGACGACGATGGAAAAGTGGCGTGACTGACTGTGCTGAAATTTTGTGGTCTCATCATCATTTCCTCTCATGTTCACACTGCCTTCACCTGGTCCGGATGTTTTTATAAAGTATTACCACGAAAATGCCGTAGCGCGGGCTTCCAGCCTGCATGCAGACAAGATGTCTGCGCTACATTTTCATCGTGATGGGTGTGCAAACGTACATGACAATTACTCTCGAAAAACTATCATGATCGCGAAGATTTTGTAGCGCAAGCTTCACTACGGGCGTAGCCCATGGGCGTAGCCAGCTTGCTTTTGTTTGCAGACTGGCTACGCCCATGGGCTACGCCCGTAGGGAAGTCTGCGTTATGAAATAATTTACAGAAAATCGAACAAAAAGAAAAGAGAAAATCTGAACATTTCTCAATACAGGGCCGAGCTAAAACGGCGGTGATACTTCCGTGTCAGCTCGTGCTCGCTGCCCAGCAAGGTGAACAGCGCCGCGCAGGCTTTACGTGCGCCATCATCATCGAGTTGGCGGTTGCGGCCAACCAACTCGATCCAGGCGTCGAGGGCCTCGGCATATCGGCCTTTGGTGAACGCCGTGATCCCTTGGCGGTAAAGATTCCAATCATTGGTGGGCGCGCCCGGAGTCTCGGCAAGATGCAGGAGCCGGTGCAACGTTCGGATCGCATTGGCCTGGTTGAAAAATGGATTTCCCTCTTCAATACTCTTCACCAACTCAGCCGCCCTGTCAATCTCATCCGGAAGCAGAAGCAACGCCAGCAAAATTTGCGCTTCCACGTTGGTGGAATCCTGTGTGACGACATCTTCCAGCATTTTCCGCGCTTTGGCGGGATTGCCGGATCGCAGCATTGCCTTTGCCATCTCGAGTTGATTTTTCAATTCACTTGGCAGATGTTTATCCAGCCAGCGTCGAATTTCGGTCTCCGGCAACGCTCCGATAAACTCGGCAAGCATTCTGCCTTCGGAAAAGAGTTTTACTGCCGGGATGCTGCGAATCTGAAACTGTTGCGCCAGCTCCGGCTGCTCGTCGGTATTGATTTTCACCAGCCACCACTTGCCATTCGCTTCTTTAGCCAATTTTTCCAAAATCGGGCCGAGCATCAGGCACGGCTGGCACCATTCTGCCCAAAAATCCACGAGTATCGGAACCTTATAACTCGCCTCAATAACATCGGTATAAAAATCTGTTAAGGTTGTTTCCATTTTTCACACCTCGTTGTGAATTTAAATCGATCAGAACCTGACTTCACCAAGTGATATTGCGTCGGTTTCGCCAACAACCACGTATCCTGCCATTCACATCGCTGCAGCCTTCCTGCTCCCGCCTCCTCAACAATTGCGCCTCCCCACTATTGTGGTGTTTGTGCATGAGGTGTTGTGAAGGCGGATGCTGGCATCACAAGGAACAATGTCAAAACCACGCAATTTCTCCCAGCGTTACACATGAGTAACACGTTTTCCCCGGTTTTGAAATGATAATCGAAAAATTGATGCAATGCAAGGTAAAATTTACGCTTGCTTTTTTGGGGTCTTATGCTTTAATTACGCAAACAAATTGATTGTGGACAAAATAATTCAAGAAAGGCAAATTCCATGACACTCGCGGAAGCTTTCAAGCGAATCAGGACAATCGTTTATCCGGAACAAGGTCACGAGGTTGAAAATACGGTAGCTCTTGCCTTGCAACGCCAGCTTGCGCCACAGGCAAAACTCATGAAGACCGACATGATTCACGAGGTTTCTGGCCAGGGGATTTTGCGGATAGCCGCGGGGAAAACAGATTTGATTGGGCAAGACAAACTCCCCAATGGACATGGATGGATGCACTTTCGGTTGACAGAGAACGGCAGCGGTGAGATGACGGCGTCGTGGCCATCGTTTTTATATTTGCTGTTCAGCAAAACTCACGAAGAATTTTTGCACGAGAATGCCAAGCAATTTCACGATGGGAAAACTTATGAAGTAAGCTTTGCCTGGCATCGGCCATTGTATGATTATTTCCTGACGCAAACCTGGCGCACTGCACGCGGCTTTGATCCGGAAGAGCACATTCGCCACTACGCCAGATTGGGTTATACCCACATCGAGGTCAATAGTCTCGCGACACACTTGCCTTATGTCGAGCGTGTTCCTGATGAGTTTTATTCGCAGTTCTATACTTATTGCGCGGCACTGGACCAATTCGTCGAAAGCCGATTGAATCAGGGCATTTATCCTCCAGAATATTTGAATGCAAATTTGAATCTGCTGAAGAAATATGCGGTTTTGGGGCGAAAATACGGCCTCAAACCCGGACTGCTCTGCTTCGAGCCACGCACGGTGCCGGAAACTCTCTTCCAACGTTATCCGATGCTGCGCGGCGCGCGCGTCGATCATCCGTTCCGCAGTTGGAAGCCGCGCTATACGCTGGCGATCTCGCATCCGGCAGTGCAGGATCATTACGCGCAGCTCATGCGCAATTTGCTCAAAGAAGTGCCGGAACTGGATTATATTTCGATCTGGACGAACGACAGCGGCTCCGGCTTCGAGCATACGGCTTCGCTTTACGTCGGTCGCAACGGCGGCGCCTATTTGATTCGCGAATGGCGCAATCACGAGAAAGTTGCCGAGGCGGCCGGCAAAAATGCGGTCAACTGGTTGCGCGTGCTGCGAGACAGCGCGGCAGAGATCAACCCGGATTTTCGTGTGTGCTTGCGCATCGAGCCGTTCAAAGTCGAGCACGATGTGATCGTTCGCGAGCTTGAAAAAGGCTTGGATATTGAAGTGCCCTCCCTGCTCGTGCGTGGTTACGATCTGCCGTACACGCATCCAATTTACTCGGAAATCAAAGGTGTCGCGGGCTCCGCCCATCATCTGAATTTTGATGCACAGGAAAAGCCTCTGCTCGAAACGTTCCGGCAGCGCCACATTGAGCCGCATTTCGTTTATGCGCATGGTACCGGCTTTAATTTTGAGCCATTGCTGGGCATTCCGTATCCGTGGATGACCCATGAAAAGCTCAAAGCCGCCGCGGATTTGGGCGCCAGCCATCTCGCGCACATGGGCGGAGGCGCGCCGCCGAGTTTGACGCCCTACAACATCAATCAAGAAGTATGGCGCGAGTTTCAATGCGATCGCCATCTGGATATAGACGAAGTCATTTTGAAGATTGCCAAAAGTTGGGCCGGGGAGGCTCATGCGAACGATCTCGTTCAAATTTGGCAACTGGCCGAGCAGGCGATTCGGCATCTGCCTCCGCTCCCGCTGTTTTCGGGATTTGGTTTTGTGTGGATGCGCACGTGGGTGCGGCCATTGGTGCCGAATATCGAAGCGATTCCGAAATCCGAACGCGCTTATTACGAGAAATTCATGGTCAGCGTGCCGAACAATCCTTCGATGGTCGATCTTGGCCGCGACGTTTTGTTTGATTTGATCAGCAAAGAATACGGCGAGAAATACGTCGAGCGGGTCGATGCGCATGTTTGGAAACCGCTCGAGGCCGCCATCGCGCTGGCCGATAATTGCTGCACAGACGGTGCGCCCGTTTTTCTTGATCAACGCGACCGGTTGCGCGGCCTGCGGTGTTGGGTCGGCACGCAACGCAGCACCGCCGCGTGGGTGGCTGGCGTTTACGGCTATCTGGAAGCAACGGATGACGCGACAAAGGAAAAATGCCGCACCTTTCTCAAAAAAATGGTTGCCGACGAAATCCAATTTGCCAAAGATCTTTTGAACCTTTGGGAAACCTCGACCGTCCATTGGATGGTGGTTTCAAAAGTTGGCGAAACGAGTTTCATTTACGGCGAGAATCTCGGCGCGCTGATCCGTAAAAAAATCGCTCTGATGGAAAAGTATGGCGAGGTGGAGCCGTACATCGATCCGAATTTTATGTGGAGAGTACCGGGGTATGAATACCAGATGCCAAAGCGTTAACCCTGATAATTCATGAACCATACTTTCAGGCTTGAGACAACAGCACAGTGCTGTCAATTTACGCACCGCATGAATTATCGGGGTTAATCGAGACGACGGGGAGGCCGCGGCAATTTCGAATTGACTTTCAGGGATTTTTTGGCTATTTTGAAAATAAGCCCAGATGTGCAGCAAAGTTCATCGTGTTGGAGGCACAATAATGAACAGAAAAACAAAAAATATATTGATCCTGACAGGCGTCGTTTTTGCTCTTGTTATCCTGGCACTGCTGAAGATCGGATCGTTGCAGGGAAAAGCCAAAAACAGCGTTCAGAGAAGCGGCCCTCGCGATCAGAGAATGCCTGTGCGCATGCAGGTCATTCATTTGGAGAAGCTCGGTGACCGGGTCTTGACCGTCGGCACGATCCTGTCCAATGAAGAAGTGGAGATCAGAAGTGAAACCTCCGGAAAGGTCGACCGAATTTTTTTTAAGGAGGGCGGCGCAGTCAGGAAAAATGAAGTTCTGCTGAAGATCAATGATGCCGAACTGCAGGCCCAGCTCGCGCGTGCCCAGTCTCGCCAGGCTTTGGCCGAGCAACAAGCCGAGCGGCAGCGGCAGTTATTCGAAAAAAAACTGGCCAGTCAGGAAGACCATGACAATGCTGTCAACGAACTGAATATTGCGAAAGCCGAAGTGCAATTGATCAAAGCGCAGCTCGACAAAACCGAAATTCGCGCGCCGTTTGACGGGATTATCGGCTTGCGCTATGTGAGCGAAGGCAGTTATATTTCTCCCACCACACGCATTACCACACTGCAAGATAACCACCCCGTTAAAATCGATTTTACCATTCCTGAAAAGTATGCAGGATTGATCAAAACCGGTGACAAAATCAACTTCACGGTGCAAGGCGTGACCCGAAAATTTGAAGGCAGCATTTACGCGTTGGAGTCGAAAATCGACCCGGCCACACGCACGCTGCATTTACGCGCTCTCAGCCCGAATCCCGACGGCGTTTTGATTCCCGGCGCTTTTGCCAACGTGGAAATCGTCCTGAAAGAGAAAGAAACGCTGATGATACCTTCGTTTGCCCTCATTCCCGAACTGAAAGGGCATCGCGTGTTCTTGTACAAAAATGGCAAGGCCGAGTCGCAAAGCGTGGTGATCGGCACACGCACGGATGAGCGTGTGGAGATCACGCAAGGCGTGCAAGCCGGGGACACGCTGATCACTTCGGGGATTTTGCAACTGCGGCCGGGAATGGCGGTGCGAGTTGCGGAGGCGCAGTAGGCATGTGCTTGCCCGCGCGAAAATAGCGACAAAAAATCATGCTCTGCCCCAATATACAACGTCATGAACTCACTGACCGCGCCCGTTTGAAAATGCAGCGGCGCGCGATAACCGAGCTCGAAGTTCAGTTGGTATTGGCGGCGTTGGAGCAAAGCGCGGAAGGACGCACGGGACGTTGCGTTTATCAGTCTCGGATGGTCTCGGCTGTTTCCTCGAAAATGTACTAATCCGCGTGTTTGTTGATGTCGATCGCGATCCGGCTGAGGTCGTGACAGTTTATCGAACCGCAAAATTGACAAGTATTGGAGGTAAAAATGCGTTTGCCTTATGACCCCAAAACGGATACGCTCACGATCGTTTTTAACGAATCGGAAGTCGCCGGAAGCGATGAAGAAAAACCAGGTGTTATTTTGGATTATGACGCTGCCGGTAACCTCGTCTCCATGGAAATTCTTGATGCCTCACGCCGCGTCACTCAGCCCATGCAGATGGTGTACGAGTTGGCTGGGCCGGGAGAATTGGCCGGCGTCGTTTAGCGTATGACAAAATTGACCTGTTGCTGTTGTTTTATTCATTTTCAGCTTTAGTCATAGTGAGAACCCCATGAGCCTTTCCGCCATCTGTATCCGCCGTCCGGTTTTGACCATCGTGATGTCGATGATCATCGTGTTGTTCGGCGTCATCGGCTTCACTTACCTCGGCGTGCGCGAATATCCCAACGTTGATCCTCCGATCATCTCGGTCAACACTTCTTATACCGGCGCCAATGCCGACGTCATCGAATCACAGATTACCGAGCCGCTCGAAGAGGATATCAGCAGCGTGCCCGGCATTCGCACCATCAGTTCCGTCAGCCGCGACGGCCGCAGCAGCATCAACATTGAATTCGAGTTGGGTGTTGATTTGGAAACCGCGGCCAACGATGTGCGCGACAAAGTCGCCGGTGCGGTCGGCAGCTTGCCGCCGGACGCCGATCCGCCGGTGGTTACCAAAGCCGATGCCGACGCCTTCCCAATTGTGGTGATGAACATCAGCAGCAATACGCGCAACCTGCTGCAGTTGAGCGAGATGGCAGATAAAATTTTCAAAGAACGCCTGCAGACCATTCCCGGTGTGAGCGAAGTGCGCATCTTCGGCGAGAAGCGTTACTCCATGCGCCTGTGGATGGAGCCTGCCAAATTGGCCGCTTATCAAATCACGCCATTGGATGTGCGCAGCGCCCTCAATACCGAAAACATCGAGCTGCCTTCCGGACGCATCGAGGGCAATGACGTCGAATTGACGGTGCGCACACTGAGCCGGCTGGAAACACCTGAAGAGTTCAACAATCTCATCATTCGCGAGCAGGATGGCCGCCTTGTGCGCTTCCGTGATGTTGGCCTCGCCGAATTGGGACCGGAAAATGAACGATCAATCTCGAAAGGACTGGCCGGCCCGCGCGTCGCCGTGGCGGTGGTGCCGCAGCCGGGCTCCAATCATATTGCCATTGCCGACGAATTCTACCGGCGGGTCGAGCAGATCGACAAAGAAATGCCGGACGACATTGAACTGAGTATCGGCTTTGATACCACCAAATATATTCGCCAATCCATCTCCGAAGTGCAGGAGACCATTCTCACCGCATTTGCACTGGTGGTGCTGATCATCTTTCTGTTTCTGCGCGACTGGCGCACCACCATCATTCCGGTATTTGCCATCCCGACTTCGCTCATTGGCGCCTTCTTTATCATGTATCTGGCCGATTTTTCCATCAACGTGCTGACGCTTCTGGGATTGGTGTTGGCCATTGGCATGGTCGTCGATGACGCCATCGTGATGCTGGAAAATATTTTTTCCAAAATCGAAGCTGGCATGGATCCCATCGAGGCCGGACTGAAAGGCTCGAAAGAAGTTTTTTTCGCCATCATCTCGACCACCGTGGCGCTCATTGCCGTGTTCATGCCCATCGTCTTTCTGCAAGGGCTCAGCGGCCGGCTGTTCAAAGAATTCGGAATTGTGATCGGCGGTTCGGTGGCCATCTCCGCTTTCGTTGCGTTGACGCTGACGCCAATGCTCAGCACGCGCATGATCAAAGCCCACTCCCGACATAATTGGTTTTATCGAAAAACCGAGCCCTTTTTTGTGGCCCTGCTCAATGCTTATAGAAATTCTCTGGCGTCGTTCATGCGTCATCGTTGGGTGGCATTTGTCGTGATTCTGATCGCGGGGGGCATGATTTGGCTGTTTGGCACCAGACTCCCGCAAGAGCTTGCACCCTTGGAAGACCGGAGTCGTTTGCGGATGTCTTCCACCGCACCGGAGGGAACATCATTTGAGCGCATGGACAAATACATGGATAGTCTCATCGATCTGGTAAAAAAAGAAGTGCCCGAAGTCGAGACCGTGATCGCCAACACTTCCGGGTTTGCAGGTGGCGCCAATTCCGGCTCAACGACCATCACGCTCGTTCCGCCGGAAAAGCGCACACGCACGCAGCAGGAGATTGCTGAAACATTGTCGCAACTGGTCAGAAACTTGAACGAGGCCAGAACTCTTGTCATCCAGGAACAAACCATCAGCGTCGGTGGCGGTGGCGCACGGTTTGGTCTGCCGGTGCAATACGTGATTCAAGCCCCCAATTTTGAAAAGCTCAGAGCCGTGCTGCCGCAATTTTTGGACGAGGCAAATCATCACCCAACCTTCAATGCCGTCGATGTGAATTTGAAGTTCAACAAACCGGAACTTGTGATCGAGATCAATCGCGAGCGTGCGCGCACTTTGGGCGTTTCAGTAATGGATATTGCGCAAACGTTGCAACTGACGTTGAGCGGGCAACGGTACGGCTATTTCGTCAAAGATGGGAAACAATATCAAATCATCGGCCAGCTCAAGCGCGAAAACCGTGATGAGCCGCTGGATCTCAAGTCGATCTTCGTCAGAAATCGCGACGGGCAATTGATTCAGTTGGACAATCTCATCAACATCTCGGAGCAATCCAACCCGCCGCAACTCTATCGTTTCAATCGTTTCATCTCTGCGACCGTCTCCGCCGGACTGGCGCCTGGCTACACCTTGTCCGATGGCATCAAAGCCATGGATGAAATTGCCAGTAAAGTTTTGGATGAATCATTCAGCACCGCGCTGGCCGGAGCGGCGCGCGATTTCGCCGAAAGCTCTTCCAGTTTGCTTTTTGTTTTCATTCTGGCCTTGCTGCTGACTTATTTGATTTTGGCAGCGCAATTCGAGAGTTTCCGCGATCCGTTCATTATCATGTTTACCGTGCCATTGGCGATGGCTGGTGCGCTGCTGTCGCTTTGGTATTTCAATCAAACTTTGAATATTTTCAGCCAGATCGGCCAGATCATGCTCATTGGCATCGTGACCAAAAACGGCATTCTGATCGTGGAATTTGCCAATCAGCGCAAGGCAATCGGGCTTTCAGTGAAGGAAGCGGTTCAAAGCGCAGCGGCAGCGCGATTTCG
>JAPDQK010000098.1:10733-11064 GCA_034505955.1 Candidatus Zhuqueibacter pondensis | reverse complement strand
TGGAAAAATTGTCAAACGAGAAGTGTTTCAATGCACTTCGTGCTTTGGGGTTCTTGCTAACACGGCAAGAATCAATGGAGAGAATCAGTCACTGGGTTTCAATGCACTTCGTGCTTTGGGGTTCTTGCTAACATTAAAAAGATTGACGACAAGGCCATAAACAAAAAGTTTCAATGCACTTCGTGCTTTGGGGTTCTTGCTAACTTGGTACGCAGATACAAACCCGTACCAGATTCATGTTTCAATGCACTTCGTGCTTTGGGGTTCTTGCTAACGGTCACTGCATTTTCGTATCCTAAGTACCTATTTTTATTATTCGAAATTATGGGGA
>JAPDQK010000098.1:0-10723 GCA_034505955.1 Candidatus Zhuqueibacter pondensis | reverse complement strand
GCCGCATTGCCAGACTCCTCTCCAATAGTTTCAATGCACTTCGTGCTTTGGGGTTCTTGCTAACTGATGAAAGTCAGCCGTTTTCTTAATGCTTTTTGTTTCAATGCACTTCGTGCTTTGGGGTTCTTGCTAACGGAGCGGAAGGCCCGCTTGGCGCTCGCGAAGGTCGAGTTTCAATGCACTTCGTGCTTTGGGGTTCTTGCTAACTCAGACCTCGTTGACGGATTTGTCCATCTCGTCCTGTTTCAATGCACTTCGTGCTTTGGGGTTCTTGCTAACGGTCACTGCATTTTCGTATCCTAAGTACCTATTTTTATTATTCGAAATTATGGGGAACATGCAGTCCGACAATTTAGCATAACACAAATTATCAAAAAGTTGCATTTTAGTAAGCTTATCTACTGTAAATTCAATATATTGACAACGATTATGTTTATAATTTCAATAAATCGCAAAACTTAAGTGCAAAAAATCCTCTGTTACAATTTTGTCACAATCAGGTGTTGATTTTTACCCCTCCTAACCTCCTGTCATCATTGCAATTGGAGCTGGCGCCCTTTCGTGCCTATTTTCTCCCCCCTCTTCCAAGGCCTCAAGACGCAAAAAATAACTAAAAATTTGTTATTTCATTAATTATTTCACAATCAATTATTTAGACCACATATTTTCTCACCTAATGTAAACTTTCTTCATAAGATGATTAAAAATACACCCGCCGGATTTGGCCATTTCGCTTAACTTGCTAATTTTTAATTGTTTGTCATAGTGGACGTCTGTCCAGCCAAAACAACCAAGAAAAACAATGAATTAAATCATAACAGTCAATGTGAGTCAAAAATAGGTGCTTTATTTTAACAAAATAATTTTTCGCTCAAATTCGCGTGCCATACTATAAGAAATCTTTTGGCAAAAAGCAAGAGATTTTTTGGTTTTTGGTAATCCCGCGGTTAATGGCAGGCACAACCGCGCAATTCTTTTTGAGACAAATTGGGTTGCGGCATGAATGCCGCGTTACGAATAATCCAGGCCAAGTCAACTTCATGACCATCCCAAAGTCTGTGGCTCACTGAGAGGGTGTGCGCAATGAGTCCATTGTGATGGTGGTTCCGGCTTTGGTGACGAGCTGCCTGACGACGATGGCCAGGGTGGAATCGAAATAGGCGCGCACCAGGGCGATCTCGGCGGCGGGCACATTGGCTGTGGCGATGGCCTGCATCTCGGCGGCGACAAAAAGCCTTTCTGTGGCGTGGGGCACCAAAAAGATCAGGCGCAGCTCGGTGTGGGGCAGATGCAACTCGGCGGCGACGCGCTGGAGCCAGCGGCTGGCCTGGGGAAATTGCGCGCCGGAGCGGCCGCGCCGGGCGTAGCGGGCCAGCTCTTCCGGTTGCAGCGGCAAAAATTGCCGGCCAACGATTTTCCCCAACAGGCGGTCGCGCGTTTTTACGGCGGGAACATAGCCATATTGTTCCATGACGCGGCGAATATCGTTGCCGGCAAGATCGATATCGAGATCGGGAATGTCGCCGGTCGCGGGCGCCACAGGTTCACGGCGGTGGAGATGGAGGCTGCTGTCGCTTTGGGCGGTCGTTTCTGCCGGCGCGGGCTTTGGGAGAGGAGCGGCAGCCAGAGGCTGGCCGGCATCCTGGCGCGAGGCGGTCCGGTCCTGGTGGCTGGCCTGGCCGATGTAGGTGTAGGTGAATTTTTTTTCCGGCGGCAAAGCCGCGGCTTTTTCAGGGGCTGGCGGCGGCATGGCGAAAAACGGTGCGCTGTGCCCGCACGAATAAAAGCGGAGAAAGAGCGCACCGCCGGCCGCGAGCGCGCAGGCGAGCCACAGCCGCTTGAGGGTGAGAAAGCTCATGGCTGCGGTTGGCGTTTGGGGTTGCGGGCCTCGCGCTCCGCCGGGCTGATGCGGTTATAGTTCCGGAGGGTTTGCTGCAAGAGCTGCCGGCTTTCGTTCAGATATGGTTGCTCCGGCATGTCTTGAAAGGATCGTGGCGCCGGCAAAAGCGTTTCCGGGAACGGGTCGCCGGATGGGCTGGCAGCGGCCGGTGCCGGGCGCGCCGCTTGGTCCTGGCCGGTGGCGCTGGGGTTGCCGTTCGGCATTGGCGGCAAATCGCCCCAATCCTGTCCGGTTTCAGGAGCGAAGGGATCGAGGTTGTCGAGGGCGGCAGTTTCCGGCGCGAGGCCGGGTAAAGAGTCCGGCGCCGTGGACTGCGGCTCGGACCAGATTTGGCCGAGGGCTTTGGCGGGCTTGGAGTGGGTGACTTTGGAAAATTTTTCGCGCCAGTCGACGCGCAGGATGAGCACGACGAGCACGATGGCGAAGATGACGAAATAGATTTTGTGCATCGAAAAACTCCTTTGTAATGAAATCGTTCGTTTCATCCATCACGATGAAAATGTAGCGCCGACATTTTGTCGGCATGCGGGCTGGCTACGCCCGTAGAGAAGCCTGCGCTACGGCATTTTCGTGGTAATACCATAAAGCATTACTTTGCGAGGGCGGCGATTTGCACGGTGAGGTCATGGTTGCTGCTTTTGAGCGCGTCGATGACCTGCACGACCCGCGCGAAGGGGACGCGGTGATCGACATAGAGCACGACGTTTTCCGGCCAGCGCAGACGTGGCGCGGCGGCGGCAAAGGCGGAGAGGTGGTCGAAACGCGTTGTCCGGCCGGCGAGCTCCACGCTCACGGCTTCGGCGGCGACGATGATTTTGGCGGAGGGGCCTTCGGCGAATTTTCGTCCGGCGCCAGATTTGGCGAGCCTGATTTCTTCGAGTTGGCGGATTTCTTCGCGGCGCTGCTGCAATTGGCTTTCGAGCTTGCGCCTTTCGGAAACGGCGCTCGACAGCGTGGGCCGCGTCACCGCGAAGATGACGAAGAACAGGCCGAGAAAACCGACGGAGATGTCGGCGAGAGCGACGAGGTATTTGAAGACTTTCATGGCAGTGTCGTGTAACGTTTAACTTGTAATGGTCGCAAGGCCGAGGGCTGAGGGATGAGGCCTGGGGCGGAGAGCGCGGTGCAGGGATGCGTAGTTATTTGCTTTTCGCCCTTTCACCCACTCTCCCACTCTCCCCTTCACCATTGGCTTCTTGCCTAATACATACCTTGCGGGTCCTTCTGTCGCCAATCGTCGTCGAGATTCTCCTCCGTTACCGTCGCGGAGGGCGCGGGCGGAATTGGTTGCTCGAGGCTGAACGGCTCCTCGGGCGGCTCCTCGTAGCTCAGGGGCATCAGCATGGGGCGGGTATAGGGCTTCAAGACGAAGAGAATGATTTCGCCCCAGAGGCCGCCGACGAGAAGTCCGGCGACGGTGGAGGCCCAGACGTTGCGCAGCGGGCGGAGCACTTGTTGCAGCAAATCGGCGTTGCCGCTCTCGCGCAAGGAGGCGCCCAACACTGGCAAAACTTCCAGGAGGCCGAGACAGGTGCCGAGCATGCCGAGGAGAATGGCGAGGGTGCTGAACATTTCGGTGGCGTCGTACAGGCGCTGCAGAAAACGATACTCGCGCAAAGCCAGCGCGCGAAACAGCAGCCGCACGCGGGCAAGAAGGAGAAAGGCCGAGGTGGCGAGCATGTAGGCGGCGCACAGCAGCATGAGCGGCCACACCGGGCCGATGGCGCCGGGAGTCAAATAGCTGAAGATCGACATGAGATATTCCTTGTTGGTTCTACGTGTAACGTTCTTTTACCACCGAAAAACTATCACATCCGCGAAGATGTTGTAGCGCAGGCATCCTGCCGGCAGACTGGAACTCTGCGCTACGGTATGACCCAGAAAAAACCATCACGAAGATTTTAGGACACTGATTTTCACGGATCAACCCAGATAAAAATCAGTGGAAATCTGTGTTGATCCGTGTCCGATAAAATTTGCTTGCGGCATGAATGCCGCGGTACGAAAAAAGGTTCGTCGTTTCGCCTTTAGGCGTCGAGGGGGCGGGAAAAGCGGAACGCCTGAAGACGTCATTGAATGCATTCATGTTCATCACTTCTCCGGTGGCTGCAGGTCGCGCTGGAGCAGTTGTTCGAGCGAGTCGGCTTCGGCCGGGGTGAGTGCGCGTGTAGGCTCGGGGCCGGCGGGCTTGCCGGGCCAGTTCAACAGGGGAATCTCTGGCAGCAGGCTTCGCCCGTCGGGGCTGCGGCCGTCGGGGCTTTTGCCGTTGGCCGGCGCGTGCAAAAGCTGCTCGTATTGTTCCATTTCTTTGAGCATGGCGCTGCCGGCGTTGATTTGCATGACGGCATCGCGAAAGCGCTCCACTAGGCCGGAAACTTCCAGGAGTTGGGCGTCGATGGCGAGCCAGTTTTTGCGGTACTCGCTGAAGAGTTGGGTGTAGGCCATTTCGGCTTCGATCCAATCGAAGCCGTTTTGCAAATTTTCCCAGACGGCGCGCAGGTATTGGCGCATGGCGGGCAAATCTTCATTTTGCTGGCCGACCGAGGCCTGCAGCACGGTGAAGCGTTTTTTGTTGGCTTCCAGGAGGGCGAGGCGATCGGTGCGCAGGTGGTGCAACTTTTGCGTCAGGCGCAGGGCCTGCTCCTGGGAAAGGCCTGGCTTTCTGAGCTGGGCCAGATGCTGCAGGGCTTCGAGACGGGTTTGGGCGAGCAGCTCGTCGTTGCGGCGCATTTGCTCGCGCACTTTTTCGCGCAAGGGTTTCAGGCGTGTGCTGTCGCTGCCCTCCATGCGATCAAGGATGCTTTCGAGATGCGCCAGGGTCTGCTGGCGCAGGCTTTGCATTTCCGCCAGGGTGGCATATTTTTTGGCGAGAAAGTCGGAGAGCTTTTCCTCGAAACGCCGGCGCTCGAGCTGGTAGGTGCGGGAGGTGAGCGGCAGGCGTTGCATGCGTTGTTGCATAATCTGAAGCTGACGGGTGAGCAGCTCCGCCCGGGTTTTCAAGCTGCCGGTGAGGGCGGCCAGCGAATCCAAAGTCAGGTTGAAGGCGCGGACGTTTTCCTGCAAGATTTGCGGCACGTCGACGCTTTCCTGCGGTCGGGCGGCGGTGGCGAGAAAAAGCCAAAGGTAGAAAGCAAGAGGCCAATTTTTTTTCATGGTGGTTGGTCTCCGTGTAACGTGAAACGTGAAACGTGTAACGTGTACCGACTCACCCCCTTGCATAAATGTCATTCCGGAGGAACTGCCATGTACGTTTGCACACCCATCACGATGAAAATGTAGCGCCGACATCTTGTCTGCATGCAGGCTGGAAGCCTGCGCTACGGCAATTTTCGTGGTAATTTGCCATGCCCGTATGGGCACCCATCGGGATGAAAACGTAGCGCAGACATCTTGTCTGCATGCAGGCTGGAAGCCTGCGCTACGGCAATTTTCGTGGTAATACTATATCACGCAAACACCACCGGCGCATCCTGTTCGATGAGGGCATCGGTGGCTTCGATGCGGCGGCGGCAGCTTTCGCAAAGATAGTAGTAGCGGACACGGTCACCTTCTTTGGTTTTGATATTGGCTCGGATCATTTTTTTCATGGCGTTGATCTGGTCACGATTGAGCAGGCACTCGAAAACCGAGTATTGCACCGCCAGGCCGAAGGTTTTCAATTTCTGGTGCAAGAGCGTGCGGCGTTTGTCGTCGCTGATGTCGTAGGCCACAACAACGAAGATCCTTTTTGCAGGTTCGTGTTTCATAAAAGCAGAGTAAGGGAGGTGGTGAGTGGGAGAGAGGGTGAACGAAGCGTTCGTCTCCCCGTCTCCCTCTCACCCTCTCTCCCTTTCATGCTGCCACTGGCACATACTGTTTCTGTTTGCCGAGCAGGACGCGGATGAGCTGTCGCACCTGGCCTTCCAACCCGCCGACCGGATCGCCGGAGCTTTGATCGGCGGCCAGCGCCTTCTGTTTCTGGAGACGCTGTTCGAAGGCGAAAATGAATTTGGTCAAGGCCGGGCGCGCCATGCGGCATTCGCCGCCTTTTTTTTGAAAATCGCCGGGGGCAATTTTTCGGGTGTTGATCAAATGCAGGATCAGGTTGTCGACGATAGGGCAGCGCCATTCTTCGATCATGTCGGAAGCCAGCGCCGCGTGGCCGCGTTTGGGCTCGTGAAAGAAGCCGAGATAAGGATCGAGGCCGTGCATTTGCAAAAGGCCGGCCATGCGCGAATAGAGCAGGGTGTAGCCGAGACTGAGCATGGCGTTGACCGGATCGGGCGAGGGGTGGTGCAGCCGGCGCTCGAAACCCCAATGGCCTTGCAAGACGCGGCGCAGGATGCCGAAATGTAACGCCGTGGCCGAGCCTTCCAAACCGAGCAAATGACTGAGGGTGGGGGCTTTGGCGACGGCTTGGGAAATGCGCCCGAGCTGCGCCAAGTCCGCGGCCCAGTCTTTCGGGCGGCGCTGCCGGCGCCAAAGCGCGAGCATGTTTTGGGTTTTGCCGTGAATAAAAGCTTTCGCCAGGGCCAGGCGGAACGCCTGATCGTGGAACTTGCGGAACTGCGCCAGACGCTGCTCGACAAAGGCGCCGTCGCCGCGGGTGAACTGGCCGTAAAAGGTGCCGTTGGGCGAGAGATAGGCGATGTCGATGCCGCGCTCCATGAGAAAACGGACCGCCGGCTGGGTGATGTAGGCCGGGGCCATGAGCACGATGCGCTCCAGATGCAGGGCCGGCATTTCCTGCACCACCTTGCCTTGGCGCCGCACTTGCACGCGCTCGTTAACGACGCCGATCGTGGCGCCGTGATCGTTGATGTAAAGGACGGGCATGGGACTGGATGCGGGTAAGGCCTTTTTCGTGTAACGTTCTCTTCGTTGGTTGCCGCAGGTTAGCCGGCTTGGTCTGTTAACCGCGAAGATTTTGTAGCGCAGGCATCTTGCCTGCTTGGTTTGCAGACTGGAAGTCTGCGCTATGGACTACCTGAATTTTGCACATCATTCAGGTGGTAATAACGCCTTTTCTCCTTCTCTCCCTTTCTCCCCTTCGCCCACTCTCCCCTTCTCTCACTCACCCTCTCTCCCTCTCCCCCACTCTCATGTTCGCCAACGACAACCACTCCCCAAGATAATTGAACCCGTGGCTGAGGTGATGCAATTTGGTTTTCTCGCGGTTGAGCGGCAGGTGCAACTTTTCGAGAATGCGGCCGGCGGCATCGAGGGCTTCTTCGGCCTCCTGGCGGGTGGTGGCGAAGATGGCAATGTCATCGCCAAAACGCACGAAGCGCATGCCTTGCTGGCGGGCCTGCTTGTCGAAGGCATCGAGATAAATATTGGCCAGCAGCGGCGAGAGCGGGCTGCCCTGCAGCAGGCCTTGTGGCTTGCTCACCTGTTGCAGGCCGCTGTTGGATTGGGTGATGACTTCCACCGCGAGCAAACGTTTGAGCAGCTTGCGCACGGCAAAATCGTGAATGTGGCGGTTGACGGCGCGCAACAGCGGCCGCAGCGGAATGTTGCCGAAGCAATCCCGCAGATCGATTTTGATCACCCACGGTCGGCCGGCGAGCGCGTGATCGCGCGCCTGAGCGATGGCGGTTTGTGGCGAGCGGCCGGTGCGATAGGCGTGGCTGTAATCATCGAAATGCGGCTCGAACAGCGGCACGAGAATTTGCACCAGGGCCCGGTGCACGATGCGGTCGGTAAAGGTCGGAATGCCGAGCGGTCGCGGCGGCCCGACCTCGCGTTTCATGAAGATGCGCTTGACCGGTTGCGGCCGGTATTTTAATTTCACCAGATCGTTTTGCAATTTTTTGAGCAGCACGAACGAACGGCTCTCGAAAATCGCCGGCGTCATGCCGTCGATGCCGGGGGCCTCGCTGTGACGGCGCACCGCGCGCCAGGCGCGGGTGAGGTTTTCGTCGGAGCAGAGCTTTTCGTAAAGTGGATGGAAAAGCATGGGCATCTTTCCTGGTTTCATCAGAAGAGACGCCGAAGGGAGGGGAAATCAAAATGAGAAGAACAAATTGAATTGAAAAAAATCAGGCGTTCAAGAAATTGGAACAGCGCACGTAAATGGTTGTAGCGCAGGCTTCCAGCCTGCATGCAGACAAGATGTCTGCGCTACATTTTCATTGCGATGGATGGATGTGAAAACGTACATGAAAATTACTCCGGAAGAACTAGCACGACCGCGAAGATTCTGGAACACAGATTTACGCAGATTATCGCAGATAGGAATCAGCGTGAATCTGCGTTAATCAGCAGCCGGAAAATTTGGTTGTGGCCGTGTGCCGCGTTACGTTATTGGTTCTCAGGGCGTAAATGGTCAGTGAACCACGAATGTTCAGCTTCGGAGTGCAAAACTTCAGTTTTGCCCGCATGCCCAAGTAACGCTAAAGCGTCGCACTCCGAACGCGGTTTAGTGAACTTTTACGTCATCCGTTGGATAAATTCTTTTTATCATTTGCCTTCCAGATGCTCTGTTTCCGTACATAATGAATTTTCCCGATGCCAGGCGAGAGAAGCTGGTAATACAGGGCTTTGACCCGCGCTTCGGCAAGATAAAATAAAATGCGCAGAAAGGATAGCACCCCGTGATGCGCCACCCAATCCCAGGCTGGGCGCTCGTGGGCATCGGCAAATTGGCAGGCGTAATAAAAGAGATGATGATAAAAATCCTGCAAACGTGCGGCTTGATGAGGAAAGCCCCGGGCGCGCAACGCCACTAAAAAGTGGAGAAAAAAAAATCGTTCGGCGGGAACGGCGGGGTCACAGTCGTCGAGCAGCATGACAAGGTGCGGATAGTGGCCGCGTTTGTCCTTGGAGGCCAGCTTTTCAACGAGCCAGCGGCCGCGAAAGAAGACCAGCTCTTCGTCCTCGGAACACCAAATGAATGCCTGCAGCCGTGATGATTGCAATGTTTTCATCACGGTCATGCGATCACGGCGCAAATGCCGGGCCAACAAACTGAGCGGCACCGCCACCCTGGCCGTGCCCGCCTCGAAAAGAATTTCTTCCATGCGATCCGGTGGCGTCGGTGAAGGTGAAGCCGCACGAAAATAAGCCGCGATGATCTCTTCGGCTTTGTGGGCGCAATACTCAGGCTCTTCCTCCGGCACGTGCACAATATCGAAATCGTGATGATCAGGCATGAATTCATATTCATCATCAGGCGCGGTGATGACGACACGGCAAGCCGGGAGTTCCGCGACAATTTTTCGCCACACGGCCAAATTGAGAAAGCGGCTGCCGTGATGGATCAAGTGCAAACCCTGCCATTGCGTCGGATCGGTTTCCAGCCAGGGAAGGCCTTCCGGCGTGGAAATGAAAACGGCTGGCACGTGGTGCCGGGCAATGCGTGCCAGAGTGATCAAGCTGCGGATGGCGGAGCGCTCTGCCGCCGGCGAGTAGACCAACAGCAGCGGCCGCGGCGGGCCAAGGGGTGCATGCAAGTGTTGCCACAACCTTTGCGCCCACTCGTGTTGCTGCAAGGGGTCCATGACCTCAACCCCCCAAATGCGCTCGGCCGCAAGGCCATACTGCCTGGTTCGCGTTCCCATGATCTCACCCTTGATTCGGTTGGCCCGCAGAACCCCAATTATTCACGCTGGGCATCAATTGGCTGTACTCTGTTGTGGGCGCGAGCTTGAAAATATGGCTTGTGAATTATTGGTTAAATCGAAATCGCTCCGGCGTGCGAGGAAGGCGCGGAAAACACGCCGAAGACAAGTCACCCGGCCCTCGAGGGTTATGGAATCGAGTCTGGCAAATTTCACCCGCAGAAATTTTTGCACCATGGACGGCAAATGCTCCCGGCGCCGGCGTTTCAAAACGCGAAAAACCCACCAATCCGCCGGGAAGCCATGCAGCTTGCCGAGCGTGGCGCCCAGAGCGCGCAACGCGCAGACAAGCTCCAGGATTTTCTCCTTGCCAGCTAGGCTGCGGACAAATTCAGGAATCAATCGCTGTGCGTGTAGAAATTCGCCTTCCAGACCCGGATAACGCGCCGCGGCCGGATCCTGCGCCGACACCTGCAGCTTCTCCGGCGTGCGTCGCGGCGAGGCGTCATTCAACTCTTCGCCGTATTCGTCCAAACTGTGAAACCAGCGGCGACGGAGACGGCGCCCGATGGAATTGCGATGATTTTCCGCAATCCTTTTGACCAGCGCTTCCAAATTATGGAAAGTAAACTCCCCCTGCCTCATCTCCTCGGGATGGCGTGTGATCCAAACGAACAATCTGTAGATACATTCCTCCTCGAATTCCTCCTTGAACGCGCCGCCACGACAGGCGAATTTGTCCCAATAATAACTTGCCGCGATGGTGCGCAACCGTTGCCAAATTGGATCGTGGAGAGGATCCCGGAGCCGCCGGATGATTTGGCGATCACCCGGCGCCGCCGCCCAGTCCGCCAACAGGCGGACGAACCGGCTCAAGGAATCTTCAGTAACCATAGCTGGAACTCCAATGCCTCGAAGAGCATCATTGTAACCTCCGCATGGAATCATTTTGCAACGTTGATTTCCCCCTGGCACCACACAAGCGTTTTCCTCACTCAGAAGCTGCCCATGTTTGTGTGCAAGGCTTCGCCCGTAGGGCTACGCCCGTAGGGTTACACCCGAAAGAAGATACCCCTCGGGCAACACTTTGCGATGGCACTCGGCCCCGCAAAGGGAAAATTCTGGAAACGCCGCCATTGGGTGTTGCAAAATGAATCCACGGGAAGTCGCAACGACGGCCGGCGACGCACGGTTTTGGCGCGACGGTTACCGGAATCCATTTCGGCAATGGTTGTCAAAAAAAACATGGCACTCCCGGCAGGCGCCACACGCCTCGGCGGGG
>JAPDQK010000097.1:0-11471 GCA_034505955.1 Candidatus Zhuqueibacter pondensis | reverse complement strand
CTTTGGCTTTGAACTCTGCTGAAAAATGACGTCTTGGTTTTGACATACGTGCGCTCCTTTTGACTTGGACAAGATAACACCTGAATTGTTCATTAGCAAGAGTGTCCAAGTTTAGGGGTGCACTTCAACCAATTCACTTTCATTAATACCAACAGTGTTCTCAGAATTCCATTAGGTATCTTTTCTAACTGTTACGCATACCGATTTCAGCAGGAGTATGATGGTTTTGTTGTTCCCCTAGGATTTAAATATTTGGCGCCAAATATTGGTTTGCTCGAAGAAACTGGCGATGGGGATGATAATTTTCTTGTTGGTACATATATCAAAGGTAAATTACTTGGCGATACGACGTTGACCTCGATTAAGGAGATAGCTCAGCCGAACCTATTGCTCCATCCTGCATTATCCCCCACTTATCCTAACCCGTTCAATAATACAACGCATATAACCTATTACATTCCAGAGTTCTGGACAGAACCAATTCAAATTTCCGTTTTTGATATCTCCGGACGTGAAATTGCGATCTTAGTACAAGAAAGATCCATTCGAGGCTCTCACGAAGTTCTTTGGAATGGAAAAAACAAACAAGGAAAGGAGGTGAGTAACGGCATTTACATAATAAGATTAACCAGTGGTCAATTTTCTCAAACCATCAAACTTAACTATCTTAGGTAAGGAGGCAAGGCAATGAGATTTACCGTCAAGTTTCTCGCGTTGGTAGTTTTTCTGCATTTCACAAAACCAGTGTATAGTGACACCCAATGTGCAGGTGGTACTCCCGGATCAGGCTTGACAGCACAAAGCACGGTTCTATTTGTCTGGGCTAAAACAGTTGACGATCCGAGCGCTTTTCCAAGCTGGGCAAATACACTTCCATCAACCTTTGTCAATTTTTATCAGGTCATGTCTTACAATCAGCATAACATCACCACCAAAATAGCGACAAAAAATGGTGGATTTTTTGTTTCTGATCCTGGACATGACGTGAGCTATTACAAAAATCTTTTTCAGCAATACCCACAAGGTTACATTGGACCTTATGGCATTTTCGTTGAAGAAATGCTCACCAAAGTCGAAGCTGATTACGGCGCAGATTACTTCGATGACGTGGATGTAATTATGATGATGATAACAGATGGTGGAACGGGCTGGTATGATCCAAGTGGAAATTATAGTGGTAAAGGAGATTTAGGAGTGCAATATACAACCGCAAAAGGTAAGACCTTCGGTTATAACGACGGCGTCAATAGTGAATTCGCTGAAGGAGAAAAAAAACTCCGAGTGGCTTATTTGTCATGAGTACGGACATTACTTGGGGTTACTTGATCTTGAGCAAGGGAAAAAAAATAGGCACGTATTCACTCATGCAGAACACCAAAGTTAACGACCCGAACGAAGGCGTGACGCCTTTAAGCGTAAAAGATGTAACGGATCTGGGTTGGCTTGATATGAATGATGCCACGAGAGTGCAAACTGTAACGGCAAATACGAGCGTAACCTTACAACCACTGAGAAGCCCTACAGGCATTGTGGCGGCAAAGGTAGTACCTGACGCAAATTATCCGTACAGCTATTTCCTTATCGCTAACCATCAACGTTCGGCCAATCCTTATGATGGTACATATCCCGCCGATGGTCTGCTGATTTGGCAAATTCATGGAGCCTATGGACCAGACGCTCTTGATATTGAATGCGCAGTTGGATTAGATCCACTCGCCGATGGCTTTAACAAGGATCATTTGGATTTGTATGATTACGACCCGGCTAATTTTCATGGCGAAGGCTTAGCCTCGGATTTTTTCAATCCATCTGGGCAAAACCAATTTACACCGTGGACAAATCCAAACACGGACTTGCCTGGAAACAATCCTTCACCTACCTATCTAGCCGTTACCAATATTACCTCCAACGGTAATTCCATGAGTTTCGATGTTATCTATAATTTCTTTTCGGGCATAATCACTGTAGATTCGTGGTGGAAAGATACGCCATTTATTAATGGCAATGTTACGGTGAATGCTGGCAAAACGGTAACAGTGATCCCAGGTGCTACTGCATTCCTCCCTGACAACTACACGTTTACCCTTAATCCTGGAGCAACGCTTTATGTAGATGGCACGCTTCGCATTGAGACCAATACGACCATCACCGGCGGCGGCAGCATTATTAAACGCGGCAGCGGCGAAATTAAACAAACTTGGAGTGACTTGGCGCTTGCATCCAATAATAGCCGCAAGCTCGCACGCGACAGCAACGGCAACTATCATTTAGTGCTCGAATCCGACGGCGAAATCTGTTATGAAAAATTGATCAACGGTGGTACAGCCATCGGTGAATTTCGGCGCATCAGCGCCGGCAATGGCGGCAACACCTATCCCTGTATTGCTGTTCGGGACAACCGTGTTTACGTCGTCTGGCAACGCTTTGACGGCGCCAACTATGACGTTCACTTCCGCAAGAGCACCGATGGCGGTGGGGCATGGTCGACTATACAGCAAGTCGGTTATGACATTGCCGTGAGTACGGTGCAGCCGGTCATTGTCAGCCCGGCAACAGACAAGCTTACAATCGCTTTTCGCGCCGATGCCAGTTTGCGTTACAGGGTTTCTGAAAACGACGGCAGCTCCTGGACAAGCGGGGCGGTCCCTTCTACCGGTACCAATGACTATTCTCCCAGCCTGGCGCCCACCATGACGTATTGGGGAAGCTATCGTTCGGCACTGGTGTGGGCCAGAACTGATGGCAATGGCAGCATCCGCTATCGCTACTACAAAAACGGAACCGACTCAACGGGCTGGAACTCCATCACCAAAAACCTTTCCCAAATCGTGCCCGGCTCTTACAACAGTCACAAGAACCCCTCGATCGCCCCAAGCGGTTCCCCGGGTGATAAGCGGTTACATATCGTTTGGGAAGCGCGATCAGGAACCTCCGGAAATTCCTACGTCATCATCCATCGCAAGGCCACTGACTGGTATACCTGGTCGAGCGTATATTCAGTAACCTATTATGAGGAGCAACAACAACCCTCCGTCACCGGCCTTCACGACGATACCGCCGAACTGCTTTTTAAAATGGTGTCACAAAACTCTATTTACAATTGGGCACATTTATGAAGTCGTCGAAACTCCGCTGCCAAAAAGTTTGGATCAAATTGTCGGCACACCGACGCTGCAAGATTTTACGTTGTCGGTTTATCCCAATCCATTCACCCCGTTGGATATTCGTGTCCGACACGTCAAAGGCCATAGAATAGTTTTATCCAACGGGGTTAACCCTTCCACGCAAATTCGTTTTGTCACGAAGAAAGACGATCTCGCTACGCTGCGCATTTATAATCTCAGCGGCCAGCTCATTCGTGCGCTTTTGCAGGAGTCTCGCGTTGCCGGCGAGCACACCGTGCCATGGGATGGGCGAGATGAACGAGGCGCTACTGTAGCCAGCGGGGTTTATTTCATTCGGTTCGAAGCCGGTAATGAAGCGAAGATCAGCAAAGTCATGTTGGCGCGGTAAACTCTCTCCCGGCACGTCAGATGGCTCGTGTCGATTAGTAAAATGACAAGCCCATGCATGCTGTCATGCGTGTGCGTGAGCTTCTTATTTTGCGATGTCTTCCTATCAATCAATCTTGTAGAAATTCACATTTCCAAATCATCTCTTGCAAATTCCCCCGCAGTTCGTTATTTTTATTCTGATAGAAAATTATCCGCAGGAAGCCTACGGCCTTAGGCAAACGAGGAGTGGACTCTCACATGATTGAAATTGACGGACGCTTTGGAGAAGGCGGTGGTCAAATTCTGCGCACTGCGCTGTCGTTGAGCGTGGTCACAGGCAAGCCGTTTCGCATCATCAACATTCGCAAGAAAAGAAGCAAACCCGGACTGCGTCATCAACATCTGGCGTGTGTCAATGCCGCAGCGGAAATTTGTGGCGCCCGTTGCAAGGGCAATACGCTACAATCGCTCGAGTTGGAATTCACCCCGGGCCCCATCCAGCCGGGAAATTATTTTTTTCATATTCCCACCGCCGGCTCGGCCATGCAGGTCATCCAAACCGTGCTACCCATCCTCTCTCACGCAACGGCACCGTCGACCGTGACGGTGCGCGGTGGTACACACAATCCAGGAGCCCCGCCTTACGAATTTTTCCGTGCCAGCTTTTTACCATTGCTGAAGGACCTAGGCATTTCGGCTGAGATCGAACTCCGCAAACATGGCTTTTTTCCCGTCGGCGGCGGCGAGCTGGTGGCGACCATTCATCCGCAGGTCCAAACCCGCGGCCAATTCTCCTCGCACGTGCGTGGTATCCCCGGCCCAGCGAATGCCGAAATTCTGATTTCCTGGCTGCCGCTTTCGATTGCGGAACGCGAACGCCAGGTGATGCAACAACGATTGAATTGGCCGGAAACTAAAATCCAAATCAAAGAAATTACCGACTCCCCCGGTCCGGGGAATGTGATTCTCCTTTACGCGCGCTATGGCGAAAGAGTCCACGTTTTCACCGCGTTCGGGCAAAGGGGCAAACCTGCCGAAAAAGTGGCCGCCGAAGCCTGCGAAGCTTATCTCGACTTTCATCATAGTGAGGCCGTGCTGGACGAGCATCTGGCCAATCAGATTCTTTTGTACTTGGCCTTGAACAAAGGCGGCTTGTTTACGGCGCCGAGTTTATCGTTGCACACCAAAACCAATATTGAAGTCATCAAGCGTTTTCTTGGGACGCCCATCAAAACCGAGAGGGTAGACGATCGTTGTTTTGAAATTCAAGTTAAAAAAATAGAACAAGCATGAAGATTTGCCGCCTATGCACTATTTCACTTACCGCCACCGCCAACTCTTTTGCGAAGAAATTCCCGTGGCTGAAGCCGCGGAAAAATATGGCACCCCGCTTTATCTTTACAGCCGGCGCACGTACCGCGAAAATTTCCAACGCCTCGATCACGCTTTCGCTTCGCGCGCCCATCTGATTTGTTTTGCGCTCAAGGCCAATTCCAATCCTCACCTTTTGCGCGATTTTGCCGAGCTGGGCGCCGGCGCCGACGTGGTTTCCGGTGGCGAGCTGCATTTGGCGTTGCAGGCCGGTATTCCGCCGCAGCGTATCGTTTTTGCCGGCGTCGGCAAGCGCGACGATGAAATCCTCGCCGCTCTCGAGGCCGGCATTCACGGTTTCAATGTCGAATCGGAAGCCGAATTGTCGGTGATCAATGAATTGGCTGGTCGCCAGCAAAAGACCGCTCCCGTATCGTTGCGCCTCAATCCGGACATCGATATTCATGGCCATCCTTATATTTCTACCGGTCGTGCCGCTGACAAATTCGGCATTGAGCTGAAGCGCACCAAGGAATTATTAAAAGAAATCCGCAAATACCGCCACCTGTGTTTGGTTGGGCTGCACGCGCACCTCGGCTCGCAAATCACCGATTTGTCGCCGTACGAACAAATCGGGAAGGTGCTCGCGGATTTGGCGCGAGTCGCACGCGCGCTCGGACATCATTTTGATTATATCGATGTGGGTGGCGGGATTGGCGTGGTCTACGAGGATGCCATCAAGATCGCAGAAAACACGAGCCCGACTCCGGATCTGGCGCTGTATCCCACAGTTCTCGCCGATGTGCTCCTGCCGCCGTTGACTCGCAATCTGCCGGATGATTGCACCATTATTTTGGAGCCTGGCCGCGCCTTGGTTGCCGGCTGTGGCATTTTGGTGACGCAAGTCCTGTATACGAAGACAACACGAGGAAAATTCTTTATCGTCGTCGATGCCGGCATGACCGACTTGATCCGGCCCAGTCTTTACGGCGCTTATCACCAAATCGTGCCGGTCACGCAACGCGACGGCGAGTGGCGAACTGGCGACGTGGTCGGCCCGATTTGTGAGTCCGGAGATTTTCTCGCCAAGGATCGTGAGCTGCCGCCGGTGCAGCGCGGGGATTTCCTGGCGGTGATGACCGCTGGCGCTTACGGGTTCACCCTTTCATCAAATTACAACGCCAGAACGCGCCCGGCAGAGGTCATCGTTGACGGTGGGAGCATGCAATTATCCCGACCACGACAAAATCTCGAGTCGCTTTGGAAAGGTTAAATTGGCCTCTTTGTTTTTCAGATGAAAAAATCTTATGGCAAAATCATTGTATACGATAAGTGTATTGCTCGTTTTGACATCAAGCGTACTCGGCCAAGATCGTTTCCGCCAGCAACTCCTCACCCTCGCTTCCAGCGACAGCACCACCTTCGTCTACACCAATAAAACCACCGGATTTTATTACGGCGAGGCCCGTCGGCTCAGCTCCACGGCGCACCAAGGGCTCAACCTCATGGGGCAGGAATACTTCGAAGATTATTTTTTGGAATTCAACGGCCAGCCGCTCGAGCGCCGCACCGCCGAAATTCGCATTCATCCGGATCATCTCGAGCGCCGCTTCGCGCCACAAAGGATTCGCGAAGAGGTTTATCTGCTCGATTCTCTGGAGCTGCTGGTAGTGAAAATCGTTTCGCCGCAGCCGGGAGTGATCGATTTCATCCCGGCCTTTTCCGGCTCCAGCAAAGCGGCGGATTTCCAACAGAACTGGCAGAAGCAGGAGGGCCTGCTTTATCTCGGCCAGCGCCGTCTCGTGCAAGGGTCTGAAACGGAGAGGATCGGAATTTCTCGCCCGGGCTGGATAGCGGCGTCGAGCTGGCCGGTGGGGCGTTTCATTCCGCTTGCAGAGGATGAGCAACGGGCACGCCGCCGGCACTTTGTCGCGCCGGCTTATCTGCCCGGCCGATTGCGGGTCCATCTGCGGGATTCGGTGTTTTTTTACATCATCGTCGGGCACGATCATCCCGAACTCGTTTCGATCAAAAATATGCTTCGGAAAAATTTCGACACGTTGCAACGTCGGCGCGCCAGCCGCTTGCAGCGGTTGTATGAACGTTCCGGCATTCATACCAATCTGCCCGAATTCGACCGAGCCGTCGCATGGGTGAATTTTTCTCTCGATGCGCTCATCATGCACCCTCAAAGCCAACGGTGGTCGCGCGCAGAACAAGAACGCAGGGGGATTCCCAAGGTTGGCCTCTACGCCGGCCTGCCATGGTTCAATAATTTCTGGGGGCGCGACACATTCATTTCTTTGCCCGGTGCCACGCTGGTTACCAGCAATTTCGCCGACGCAAGAGAAATCCTGCTCTCTTTCGCGCGCTTCCAATTGCGCAATAGCTCGGATCGCCGCGATGGCCGCATTCCCAATCGCATTCAGCCCGGTGAGATCATTTACAACACCGCCGATGGCACCGGCTGGTTCGTGCGTGCCGCGCGCGATTACGTCGAGTACTCCGGCGATACCAGCTTTGTCCGCCTAATCTTTCCAAGCGTCGAATATGCGATTAACGCCAGTTTGCAGCATGCCGTCGATTCTTTGGGCTTTCTCACGCATGCAGATGCCGAAACCTGGATGGACGCGGTCGGCCCGCAAGGCCCATGGACCCCGCGTGGCAATCGCGCCGTCGAGATTCAGGCGCTGTGGTTCGAACAATTGCACGCCGGCATTCGCCTCGCCGAATTCGCCGGCCAACCCCAGCACGTTCGTAAATGGAAAATCGCCGCAGAAAAATTACGCAAAAACTTTTCCCGATTTTTTTATGAGGCTTCCACCGGCGGACTCTACGATCATCTCGATACCGATGGCACACCAGATCGCCAACTGCGACCGAATCAAATCTTTGCGCTCACGGTTCCTTCGCAACCACTGGTTTCGCCCAAAGTGGCGGCGCAAGTTTTGCGCACCGTCGTCACCAAATTGACCTATCCCTACGGCGTGGCTTCGCTATCGCAAGATGATGACCATTTTCATCCTTATCATCATCACGAGCCGTTTTACGTGCAAGACGCAGCTTATCACAACGGCACGGTATGGACATGGCTCTCCGGGCCGGTGATCACCGCATTGGTGCGCAGCGGGCATGAGAATCTCGCCTTTGAATTGCTGCGCGACGCGGTGCAGCAAATTTTGCATCGCGGCACTTTCGGCACGCAGTCGGAGCTGCTCGATGCCCTCGCGCATCCCGGCGAGGCGTATCCGCGGCTTTCCGGTACGTTTTCGCAAGCCTGGAATTTGGCGGAATTTCTGCGCAATCTTTATCAGGATTTTCTCGGCGTGCGGCCCCATGCCGTCTTTCGCGCTTTTACCCTCGAACCGGCCTTGCCGGATTCGCTCACTCAGGTGTCGTTTCAGTTTACGGTCGGCGCGGCAACCATTCGCGCGCAATATCTGCGGCGCGATAGTTTGCTGATCATCGAAATGGCGCAGATCGGTGGCAAAGTGCCGCTGCGTTTCGAGGTGATCAATCGCCGCGCCGGATTGGCGTGGCACGGCAACATGCCGGAAAACCATGTCCTCCGTCTCGTGCTTTCGCCGAGCGGCGGGCATGATCAAGTTACCGGCGCTCCGGCCCGGCGGCAAGTTTGGAAAGACTGGTGGCAACGCGTTGAGGCGGAATTGGCCGGCCAAACTTTGGCTTTTGCAACACCGCATCTGCGCCCCGATTTGCCGGCGCTCAAAGGCCCGGATTATCCGCTGCTCAGCGCCGAGGAAATATTTCCGCCTTGGCCCTCAACAACTTCGCCCTCCGATTCTCTTGTGATGCTGACGGCGACGGATCGCCTTCATGATGATCGCGGGCCGAACGGTAGTTACACTTATCCACTCGATCCCGTGTTTGAAGCCGGCATTTTTGATCTTGAAAGACTGGAGATGGCAGCCACCGCAAAACATATTTTTTTCCGCCTGCGATTCCGTCATCTCACCCAGCCCGGCTGGCATCCGGAGTATGGTTTTCAATTAACCTACGCGGCAATTGCGCTCGACCTCGATGGCAACCCCCAAACCGGCGGCCAGCAATTGGGGATGAATGCCAACTTCGCCACGGCGCGGGAGATCGGCTTCGAGCGTGTGATTTATGTCGGCGGCGGCTTTCGGGTGGTCGATGAGAATGAAAAAATTTTGGCCGAATTTCTTCCCATCCCTCGAGCCGCTAGTGAGCGCCAGCTCGGTCATATCGAAACCAGAGAAATTGCCTTTGCCGTGCCGCGCCAGCTCATCGGGGAGTTGGGCACAAAATGGAGGGTGGGAGTTTATTGTGGCGGCCAAGATGATCACGGCGGCGCCGGGGTGGGTGAGTTCCGCAGCGTCGCGCGCCAAGCCGGGCCGTGGGTGGGCGGCGGCGGAGAACGCGAAAGTGGCAATCCGAGCGTATATGATGTGTTGGTGGCGGGTAACAAATAGCAGAAGCCAAAAGCGACTAAAGTCGAATCAACAGATTTTTGGCAAAGTTTCTCCCAACGAGTGTGTTATGGAATAATCTTTTATCAGTTAAATTTTGCTTTTTGGGCAAAGATTTCAAAAGACAAAATAATTTTAAAATTTTTTTGTCCTTGATCATTTTGTCTTTTTGGCTGCGCCCGTAGGCTACGCCCGTAGGGGTTGCGGCTTGTCCGCGGTGGGAGTTTAGCCGTCTAAACGCCGCCCTGACTAAAAATGTCATTCCGTAGGAATCTTTTTACTTTTTTTGGCAGATGCTTGCTGATACTAAAAAGATTCCCTGGCCTGGGGCAGGACAGGCTTTTTTCAGTCAAGCATTGTGCTTAAAATAAAAAAGATGCTTCCAGCATGACATGGAGTGTGGTCCACCGATAACTGAGGGCATTACAGAATAATTGATTTTGGTATTGACTTCCGTTGGCGAAAATCTTACATTAGCCAAAGTCAAAGTGCAATGAGGAAACCTCCATGTTCCAATGGCTTGCCAAACTTCCCTTGCCGCTGTGGGCGACGCTGCTGATCGCTGCGGCACTGCTGGCCGGAGTCGTTCTCCTCTTCCGGCGCCGGTTCCGCATGAAAACCGTTGGCATTGGCGCCTCCGGGCCTTATCTTGAATTTGAACGGAAGTCGCCAGAGGAAACGCCGCCCAGTGCCTCGGGCATCGACCAACAAGTTATCGCTGAAAAAGGCGGTAGCGTAAGTGAAGTTGAACAAACAGCCGAAGGTTCACGCATTCGGCAAAAAATTCATAGTAAAAAAGGAACGATTAAGGGGGTGAAGCAAAATGCCCAAACCCGCTGAAACCAACGCAGCACCGCTGCGTTTCGATCCGATCACCCACTTCACCGATCGCCAGCGCCAAATTGCCGCCTTCGACCGCTTGTGGGAGAAGCCCTCGCCGTGGATTCTCTTTCTGCACGGCATGAGCGGCAACGGCAAATCCACCCTGATTCGCTATCTCATTGAAACGCGCTGCACGCCGCAACATCTTGCCTACACCGAGTTGCATCTCGACTCTCCGGCCGTTTCCGGTGATCGTTTTCTCATGGCCGCAAAGCTGGCGGATGGCTTGCGCTCCCTTATGCCCGCGGCTTGCGCACAGTTTGACCAGCAACGCCGTGACATCCTCACGGATCTCGAAAATAAGCGGCAGACGTTTACGATCAGCCAAAGTGTCACAGCGGAAGCCGGTGGAAGCATCAGCGGGGTGCAGCAGCAGGCCACCATTCGGCTCGTCCGCGAGCAGGAAGAAAACGCCTATCGCCGGCTGGCCGAAGCGTTCACCGACTTGGCCAAAGCATTGCCGTCCCGGGTGGTGTTTTTCATCGATACCTACGAAACGCTGCAACGCACGGATGACCGCAACCTGATTGGCTGGCTCTGGAATAGCGTGCTGGAGCGCAGCCATCAGCTTTGCCCGGGCTTGCGCGTGGTGGTGGGCTCGCAGGATGCACCGCAGTTGCCCGTCGAATTTGGCACGGCGGATGACGATCTGGCGCCCTTTGTTCCCGCCGATACCCGGCAACTTTTTGAGGCGCTTGGTATAACGCAACCCGGTTTGGCCGAGGCGGTGCAGGATTTTACTGCCGGCCATCCGCTCTTGGTGGCGATGGCGGCGGAAGAGGCACTACATGGTCATCTCACTGCTGCCGAAATCAAGCAAGCCCTGCATGAAAAACGCCGGGCCGAAGAATGGTTGTTTGGCCACGTGATCGAGCGGCTGCCGGAGCCGCACAAAACCGCGGTGCCATGGATTGCGCTGTTGCGCCGCTTCAACCACGACACGCTCACGGCGTTGTTGGCGCCGCTGGGGATCAAACTCGACGCCGAGGCCTTTCGCCAACTGGAGCAATTCAGTTTTGTGCGTTACCACGCGGGCACGTGGCGCTGTCACGATCTGATCCGCCAGACGCAACAGCGTTATCAAAGCGAGCGCCGGCCGAAGGAGACCGCAGCCTTTTACACTCGTGCTTGGCAATATTATATGGAACAGTGGCAAAAAGGCCGGAATGACGCCGATCAGCTTGATGCGATTTACTATCATTTTTTGCTCGAGCCTGCCAAAGCACACGAAGGCTGGCATAAAGTTTTACTTGAAGCCCGACAAAACTGGCACCGGGAATTTTGGGGGCAGCTTATCAGCGTGGCAGAGGAGGCAACGACAGAAGCAGAGGCA
>JAPDQK010000096.1:0-11703 GCA_034505955.1 Candidatus Zhuqueibacter pondensis | reverse complement strand
TGCGAACCGGGGAGATTTATTCGGTTTCAATCCCCTTCTCATCGGGTCAATGAATTCAACATGTAAATTTGTATTTCGACATTAGCGGTACTGCGGCGTTTCAATCCCCTTCTCATCGGGTCAATGAATTCAACATTTCTCAACAACGTATAATACAGCCATTTTCAACAATTCGTTTCAATCCCCTTCTCATCGGGTCAATGAATTCAACAAAATCTTTTACCAGCTTGGAGAAAATTTATGATCATGTTTCAATCCCCTTCTCATCGGGTCAATGAATTCAACCAATTTAGGTCTGTTGACGTCCAAAGGAGACACGTTGAGTTTCAATCCCCTTCTCATCGGGTCAATGAATTCAACATACGTGCCGGATTGTTTGCGCCCGATATTCAAATCATGTTTCAATCCCCTTCTCATCGGGTCAATGAATTCAACAAATATCGGTGGCGGGGCGAGGCGGAAAGTTTGATGTTTCAATCCCCTTCTCATCGGGTCAATGAATTCAACGTGACAGACCGGCAACTTGAGTGCCGATCGACACGCGTTTCAATCCCCTTCTCATCGGGTCAATGAATTCAACTGAACACGGCAATCCGGAGGTAACAGCCGTGTGGAGTTTCAATCCCCTTCTCATCGGGTCAATGAATTCAACGTCGCATCTAAAACAGGAGTGACGAACATGAAGAAGTTTCAATCCCCTTCTCATCGGGTCAATGAATTCAACAACGGAAAGGCACAGCTTCTCGGCATTTTGTCCCAAATGTTTCAATCCCCTTCTCATCGGGTCAATGAATTCAACTCATCATGCCGATTACAAGAAAATCGATGCATCTTCACGTTTCAATCCCCTTCTCATCGGGTCAATGAATTCAACTCTGCTGCCCGGCAGACTCGGGCGAAAGAATGAAAGGTTTCAATCCCCTTCTCATCGGGTCAATGAATTCAACCGCTCGACTGGCGCGTAAAAAAAACAACCGTTTGGTCGTCGCGCAAAAAAGCCCAAACTTCGCAAACTCCCTTTCTGTTCAAAAACCACGCAGGTTTGAGAAGTTTCTTGTAACCATATTTGAACCATTTGAAATTTCCTCCTCAATTGACCATGTACTTGAGCGCCTCAAAAAACATCATTACAGAAGTTTTTGAACTCACAGTCCCAGCAGCGCGCCTGCACTGGCGTCGCCCCCGGAAAACGTTCCGCCGCTATCAGCGCACGAATTTCGGCCAGGCTGTCAAACAAACATCGCCGCAAAGCCGCGTCGATCGGCACCACCACCGCATTGCGGTGTGGTATCAAATATATGAAACCCGTTTCAACTTTGCAAGAAAAAATTTCTTCCACCATCACCGCATAGGCCGACAGTTGCAGCCGGTGGTTCTCGCCAATCTCACCTCTGGTCATTTTGAAATCCACCGGATAACGGCCCTGCGCCGTGGTCACCAGCATGTCGAGCTTGCCGGAAAGGCCATATTGTTTCGAGTGCAATACGACTTCAAACTGGCGCTCGCCGCTGCTCAAATTGTACGCCCGGAGTTTGCGCCGGCGCTCGAGAAACTCGATGCGCTCGTGCAGATCGCGCCCTCTTTGCATGGCAGCGGTCGGCTGGTGCGGCAGGGGCATGCAGTAGCTGTAATAAACGATGCGCGGGCAATAAAGCCATTGTTTGAGGTCGGTGGCGCGCAACCAAATCTTTTGCTCCGATAAATTTTCCATTGTTGATGAAATGGTTTTGTCAAACGCATGATTTTGCATGATGATGAACAAAGGGAGAAAAGGGGAAAGGGAGCAGGGAAGAGGAGTTTTGTCACTTTTCCTCCTTTTCACCCCTTCGTCCTTTCACACAAAATGCACGAACGGCACATGCGACAGTCCCAAGGGCTCGCCGCTGTGCAGGATTTTACGAAAATCCTCGCGGCACACCGGGATGAGCAGAACGGTGCCGGGCTTGTCGCCGAGCAGGCCGGTGAGCTTGCCGAACAATTCCTTGGCCTTGGTTGTGGTCAGCGTGCCGAGCATGACGCTGAACTGCACCGGCCGCAGGCCGTAATCCTTGCAGGTCTCGTGCATTTTGTTGCGGATTTTGTCCTCTTCGATGTCGTAGACCACGAAGAGGGGGGTTTCGTTTTTGGGGACGATGAGAGCCATGTTTCTCGATTGTAGATTTATGATTTGGGATTGCGGAAAGTTTTTCCCGCAATCCCAAATCCGAAATGGAGAATCACCATTTAAATCTGAAACATCGATATGCCTTCTCTCCTCGGAAGAACAATGCCAACCTTCGCGCTTGCGCTTGAATGATGGAGGCGAGCTGCAATTTCTGGCCGGCATATTCGGCTTCGGAGTTCAAGCGTTCGAGCACGCGCTTGGCGACGACGCGCCGGGCTTCGGCGGAGAGCAGGTTGTTATCCATTTCGATTTTGATGCCGAGGTTGAGAATGACGAACACGGTGCGGTCGACCACGGGCTGGCGGAATTCTTCGACGCAGTCGAGCACGAGCGAGGGTTTGCCGGGCCGGTCGACGTGGAGAAATCCGGCAAACGGCTCGAGGCCGGCGGAGAGCAGGGCGGCCCAGACTTTGGCGTAGAGGATGCCGTAGCCATAGTTGAGCATGGCATTGACGGCGTCGGTGGCGCCGCGGTGCTCGCGGCCTTTGAAGATTTCGCTGCCGAGCATAAGCTCGATGCCGGCCCAATACTCGCGGCCGGCGGTGCCTTCAAGGCCCATGAGGGTGTCGCGGCAGTCGTCGATCTTATCGGCGTCGATTTTGCGGGCTTGTTGTCGCACGGTGTGAATGGCGGCGGCGTGCTGGTTGAGGCGGTCGCGGGTTTGGCTTTCGCTTTCGGGCATGCTCTTGGCGAAGTATTTGAGCAGGTTGGCCTGATTGGCGAGC
This sequence comes from Candidatus Zhuqueibacter pondensis, assembly GCA_034505955.1. Taxonomy (GTDB): domain Bacteria; phylum Zhuqueibacterota; class Zhuqueibacteria; order Zhuqueibacterales; family Zhuqueibacteraceae; genus Zhuqueibacter; species Zhuqueibacter pondensis. The sequence continues at coordinate 8,814 of JAPDQK010000096.1, read as the reverse complement.
TTGCCGGCGACGATGGTGCGGGCGAGCCAGACGCCGCGATGGTCGTGAAAGGCGGCGATTTGAGCGCGACGGGTGATGGCCGGGGCCGAGAGATAGGGCGAGGTGAGCATGGCATAGGGCCGTCCGGTGCCGTCGATGAAGGTGAGTTTGATGCCGCGCTGCACGGCTTCGTCGATGAGGTCGCTGGAGATGGCGACACCCTGCTTGGCGATGACGATTTCCTGAATGCGGAAGAGCGGGAATTCTTCTTCGGTGTCATCGCTTTTGCGGACGACGAGGCGCTCGGAGCGCTTGCCGGCAAAGGTGCCGAAGTCGGAGAGGAGGAGGGTTTGCATGGTGGTTACGCTCGTAGGGTTTGTGATTGCTCCATGTTATTAAATTTTTTTCAGCAATCAATTGCTGGCTATTATCTCATTCCGCCAAGTCCCGCCAGGGACGACGCGAAAATAGCCCACCAATTTATTGGTGGAAAACAAAATCCATAACCGCCCCCAAAGTCCCGCCAGGGACGACATGAAAATAGCCCACCAATTCATTGGTGGGAAACAAGATCCACAACCACCCCCCAAGTCCCGCCAGAGACGACATGAAAATAGCCCACCAATTCATTGGTGGGAAACAAGATCCACAACCACCCCCCAAGTCCCGCCAGGGACGACGCGAAAATAGCCCACCAATTCATTGGTGGGAAACAAGATCCACAACCACCCCCCAAGTCCCGCCAGGGACGAATGACAACAGGGAATGAGATGTCCGCATATTATCAAAAGTCCCGAAAGGGACGATGTGAAAATAGCCCACCAATTTATTTGGTGGGAAACAAGGCGATTGAAAAGGATTATCCGAAAACATAACGTTCATCATATTCAATGCCGTGCTTCTTTAAAATGGCGCGATATTCTTCTTCAAATGTCTCTTTGCGATGATGCTCGTGTTGATTGTTGATATAAATTATCGTATCATTCACATGCGAAATGCTCACGCTGAACGCGCCATACCCTTCCTGCCACTCGAAATCACGGTGTGTGGGAAACGTCTCGCTCACCCATTTGGAGGAGCCGCCTTTGATGAGCTGAATGGCTTTGGCAATTGAGAGCGTCGAGGGCAAAGACAAAAGAACATGAGCATGATCCTCGACGCCACCAATGGCAAGAGCTTTCATATTATTCTCTCGCGCAATGCCACCCATATATGGCCACAGGCGTTCTTCCAAATCCGGCGTAATGATTTTTTGGCGGTTTTTGGTGCTGAAAACGTAATGCACCATAATGCTGACGTAGGAATGGGCCATAGCGTGACCTCCTTGTTTTGAGATTTGTATGATTCCAACATTTTTTTCAATCGTCCCTACGGAACTCGAATTGAATTTTATGAATTACTTTTCCCACCAATGAATTGGTGGGCTATTCTCATTTGTCCCCTTCGGGACAAACAAAGGCCGAGCTCATTCCGCCGCGTCTCGCCAGGGACGACGTGAAAATAGCCCACCAATTCATTGGTGGGAAACGGGGCCACCCAACCCATGCCGAGTCCCGCCAGGGACGAATGACAATAGAAACGAATGAATTGACAAGGATTATCCGAAAACATATTGTTCATCATATTCAATGCCATGTTTTCCCAAAATGGCAAAAATTTGCCAGTCACCGCACATGTCGATCAAAGCATCAATCCGTGCTCGCTGCTATATTCAACCTCCGCAATTTTCGGCCAGGGCGGGCCGGCAGTGCGGATCAGGCCCTTGTGGCGCAGTTGCGCATATTGCCCGAAGTGCATCGGTACCAAAAGCTCGCTGGCCGCCAGGGGCTGCGCTTCGGCCATTTGGAAATATTCGGCCTCATAAGCCGCCGGCAAAACTTCGATGCCGTCAAACGCCTCGTAAAATTGCTCCTCCAGCTCTTCATGGGAATTGAAGGCGCGCAGGGTGTGCAAAACGCTCTCTTGAAAATTTTCCAGCGCGCGATCGAATGCGTCGTTCCACGCCTCAGCCACCTCCTTGAGATAGACGTGATCCAACCAGTCGGAAATCTGCTCCTCATCAATCGGCAGGTCATTGTAGCGATCCAAGATCGCCAGGCCACGTTGCACGAGCTGGGCATCGTAAACATGCCGGCCGTCGTTGGGTTCGCGAAAGACGAAGACATCAGCCGTGGGTTGCAAGCGCCGGCGATTGATGCGGCCAAAACGCTGGATCAGTGCTTCCAATGGCGCTGGGTCAGAGTAGAGCACATCGAGATCAATATCGAGGCTGACTTCGATGACCTGTGTGGCAACCAGAACTATGGGCGTGCGTTGCTCTGATTTCGCGCCGGTGGCGAGGCGCACGAGGGTCTCTTTGCGCAAACGATCTCTGCCGTTGAAGCGGCCGTGCAGGAGCACGACGTCAATGCCGACGCCGGCCAGGCGCTGCCGCAATTCCTGATACGCCTGCTGAGCGCGCTTGACGGTATTACAACATACCAGCACCGACATGCCGTCGCGGGCATGGTGCTCAATCCGGCTGAGCCAGACGGGGTCGAGCACTTCGCTTTCCAATAAACCGAGATGGTGGCGGCGAAATTTTCGAAAGGTCTCTGGCGCGGCGGAAATCGTCGCGATGCCGGGCAGAAATTGTTGGAGACGTTTTTTGAGCAGCGCGGGCAAGGTGGCGGACATGACGAAAAATTTCGCGGCAAAATGCTCATGCAAGAATTGCATCATGCCCACAATCATTGCCAGGCGGTCAGGTTCATAGGCGTGAATCTCGTCGAAAATAAAGGCGGCGTTGAAATAATCCTGCAGCAGCGCTTCGTAGCCTTTCAGGCGATAGCAGGCTTTGAGAATTTGATAGGGGCTGAGCACGCGCACAGGGAAGTAATTCAATTGCACGAGGTTTTTGGCCCACAACGCCGCGCGCGTGGCGGCCGCCGGATCATACTCGCGCTCGAGCAGTTGGCGATAGACGGCCAAAACGCTGCGACTGTGCTGCAAGCCTACCATCTTGGGAAAGGTATCTTCCAGGCGCAAGTGCATGGCATTCATGCTGGCCTGATAGGGCAACACGTAGAAAAGCCGCGGCATCTCATGCTGGCGCTGCGCCATCGCCGCTGCCCAAAACAAGGCGGATTCGGTTTTGCCGCTGCCGGTGGGCGCGATGAGAATGGTCGAGCGCTCTGCGGCCATGCACTGGCGTTGATGGGGATGAAGTTGCCCGGCGGGGATACCGAAATTTTGGAGCAACCCATCCGGAGACTGGAGGTTAAAGGCCGGCAGATGCCGTAAATGCGCCGAGGCGGTATGATCGGCTTGAACGGTGGTGCCGCGCAACAGCAAGGTGCCGATGATTTGCCGCCAATCTGCACAGGACTCCAACTGCCGGACGAAGCGATGATAACCGCGCAGGGTACGGCGGACATTCTCCACACCGAGTTGATAGAAGAGCGGGATGGCGGTATCCTGCAGCACGAGGGGAGGGAACTCAATGGAACAATTCTCCAAATGCAAGGCTTGGTGCCATGGCACCGGGCACTCGTGCAACCAGCGCCATAGGCCGCGCAGGGCCTCGATGGAGATTTGTTGGAGCAATGGCCGCAGGGCGTCATCGTCGGGGTCGCTGGTTTCAGGGTAAAGGGTGCGGATTTCCTCGGCATCGCGATGATGAGATACGATCGCCGCGGCAATCCATAAGCGTGCTTCATCTACCGGGTCCGGGAACAGCCAGTCAAGAAAAGCGAGGGAGAGCACTTCATGGCGATGGGGCCATCGGGGGCCGCCGCGCAAAACTTGTTGAAAGCCGCTGGCGGCCTTGCCGAAATCGTGCAGAAAACAGGCCCAATAGAGAAAGTGCCAGAGTTTGGGAGCGCCGATCTGCTCCGGCAAATTGGGCCGCAGATGCACGCAATCTGAAAAACGCGAGAGCACCAGCCAGGTGTGTTGCGCCAAGCTCTCGCCGGAAGTTTGATTCGGCTCCGGACTTTTGGCCCAAAGATCATCGAGATAATCGGGCCAGGGTTGTGGAATTGGTTTTGTCATAAAATAATTTTTGTCGTGATGCCTTCAGGCATGAGCACATAACTGATCACAGGATTTTGCTTGGGACACAGCTTGACGCAGATATTCGCAGATTTTATTAAGAACATGCATCATGGTATTATCCCTCTGATCGGTTGCATGGACACGTGAGTTCCACCAGAGTTTGTTGCGTGATGGAAGCGTTTTCTCAATCTCCAAACCTTGCGCCTGGAAACGCAACGACGAAAAATTCAATCGACAAAAGATTGAAACACCAACCCGAGTTTATCCCCTTTGACTTCGGGAGATTCCGGATCGAGCCAGTATGCTCGCGGCGAATCGCCATCGAGGCGAAGAAATTCGGAGGTGTGCACGCGAGTGGGTAGCATGATGTAACGGTCAAAGCGAGGCTCGCGGTGGCGGTAATAGTCCAGAAAGCGCGGCATGAGTACCGCCACCCCACGGCTGGCGCGCAGGCCGATTTCATAGGGCAACAGGGTGGACTCTACATACGCATGCTCTGACGGCACCAGCTCGAGAGTCCTCACCTGCGAATAGGTGAACAGGTCTTGCGAGCGACCGAGCGCAACGGCATAGCGTGGGCTTTTGAAAGCGGCTTCCCATTCGGGCTTGTTGAGATACAACACCAGCCGTGGAAAGAAAAGTAAATGCCTTTTGAAGGGGTTGATGTTACCCTCCAAGACTTTGGGCAGGTCGCTATTTTTGAGCTTGCCACTCGAGGCCGTCAGAATATGCGTGTGCTCGATTTCATCTTCCTTTTTTGTTTTGAAGGTGAAATGATAGGCAAATTGCACCCCTTTAGGCGTCACCCACTCGCCGAGGGTGCTGCAGATGAGTCCATAAATGGTCGCTGGCGGCGGCATATCGAAGGACGGCTGCACGCCCTGCATGAAATGCGGATAACGAAACGAGGTGGTGAGGCCTTCGGCCAAGATTTTCAAGACACGCATGGGAAATTCCTCCATTACGGCAAATGACATTGCAAATTTTCATGCCCATCTGTATTTGACTTTTCAAAAAAGATTATTATCTTTGGTTGGAATGTATAGACCAGCAAAAGTTGACTCTTTTTACGGAGCCATGTCATGACCACGACAATAGCCATAAAACTGAAGCATGAGTTGCTTGATTTTGTCGAGCGCTATGCCAGACAAGTCAACCGCCAGCCTGATGAAATCATTGCTGAGGCGATTGAGCTTTTACGCCTGAGCCGAGAGCTGGAACAAGGCTATCTCGACGATCGACAGGAAGCACTTGCGTTTGCTGAATCAGCGCTGCCGCTTTTCTCCGAGGTGAAGGATGAAATCTCCACAGCGCGGTGAATTTGGCTGGTTGATTTCAATCCGGCCCGCGGCAGTGAGCAAGCGGGACAACGACCGGCGGTGATTATTCAGAATGACGTCGGGAATCATGTGGCGAATACAACGATCATCGCCGCCATCAGCACCAATTTGCGTCCCAATCCGACGAATGTTTTGATCAAAGCCGGCAAGAAAACGGGATTGAGCCAAGACTCGATGGCGAAAACAAGTCAGTTGCTCACCATTTCCAAGGAGCGTTTGATCACTCGCCTCGGAGGAATCGACAAACCCACCGTAGCCAGCTTGAATCAGGCCTTGAAGGTTAGTCTGGCACTCAACTAAACATGGACGAGATCAATCCAGCCACGATTTATTCTTTTCCTGCTTCATCGCCGCAATCAAATCCTGATACGCCTCGCGGGGATGGCTGAGGCGAATTCGATTCGCAAATGGCTTGAGCTGGGTTTCATCAGCCAGCGCGGCCTCGAAACGGGCGCGTTCGTCCTCGAGATAGCCCTTCACCCAGCCCACATAAACGTCCGAGAGAATTTCATTTTCAAACACCGTCATCGCCTCGCGCAGGCTATCGAGATTGAGTTGTGGCAAGCCGCGCGAGGTGGCGCCGACGATATGGCCGAAAACATGGTTGCCACCTTTGGTGACGGCGAGAACAACCAGAGCCGGCGCCACATCGGTGTAGTGCAAAGTTTGCTTGGCGCCGCCTTCGAGTCGTGCCATGCCTTCAAACAGCGTGGTGATACGTTCGAGACGCTGCGCGAAGGGCAGGCGATAGGCCATTTCGCCATCCACGGTTTTCAATTTCATCTTCGCGGCTTGTTCCTTGCGCACGTCATCGAGATTGCGAAAGCCGGTTTTGCTGCTGTACCAGAATGTGCCGCTGGCATAAAGATCGAGCGAGAAAAGGCCTTTGAGAGTAGTACGATAGAATTGATGCTCGTGCGGTACCGGATTGCCTTCCTGGCGCGCCATGACGCCGAAATCATCGACGATCGAAACCGGCGCAATGGAAACCAGCGTGCTGGCGCGAAACGGCGCGACACGGGTAACGGTTTCCACTGTTTCCGTTTCGTTGGCGCGGGTGATGTCGGCTTCGCGCTTGGCTTTGGCGGATTCTTTCTTCGAGGGGGCGCGCATATAGCCAAACAAGTCGTCATCCCAATAGAGCAGAGGATTGGCGTCGGTGTAGGCGACTTTTTCTTCGCGATAAACCGGCGCGGCTTTCCAACCCAGATCGGAATTTTCCAAGGTGGTGCGCAGCCAGTAGCGAAAGGCCTGGGCGGAGACATAGGGGTAGGCGCCGTCCTTGGTCTTGATCAGCTTCACACCGACGGTGTTGTCGGTGCGGGCGCCGGGGATGTTGCCCAAATTGTTGAGCGCCGAGGCCGGCGCGTCGATGAGCATGAGTCCGGTGATGAAAGACATATTGTTCTCCTTTTGTTTCGGTTGATGAAATTTGGCGATCTGTAAGTTTTGTGAGTTTGCAAGTTTGCAAGTCTGCAAGTCTAAGAGTCTGAAAGTTTGCAAGTTCAACTTTGAGTTTCGGCGACAAGCTGGCTGTTTTCCGGCGCTTGCGAAACCTCCTCCAGCACTTGCAGATTTTGGGCGAACCATTTCTTTTCGTGCAACTGCTCGACCATGCGAATGAGCACGAGATCACGAGCCAGGCGCCAATCCGGCCGCGCCACTTCCTCACCTTCTTCGAAGATTTCGATGAATTGCTCGAAAGTGATCAGGGGCTTGCCGCCGCGCCGGACTTCGTTGGTGTTGGCTTTGATGAGCAAATTACGCAAATAGTCATAGCGCCCCTCCTGAAAGAAGCTGGTGAAGAAGCGCCGGTCGTTTTGGCCGGCCACGTACTCTGCCAGGCGGTCGCCCAGCTCGCGCAAGTGGCCGATTCGGGTTTTGTCCATGTGCATCACCTTTCTGAGAAAAAGTTCAGTCAATTTCCATGAGACGAGATGCGTCTCTTGTTTGAGGGAATAATTTTTGCGGGGATCGTCTTCTTTGGCATAACGCCAGGCGGTTCGCAGAAAATAAGTTTGCAGGAATGGCCGGGCGTTGTCCGGGAGTTTGAAAATATCTTCATAAAGCATGTTGCGCTGGGGTCTTTCCTTCTCGGGCGCCTTGTCGGCTTTGGCTTTTGCGGATTTTTTCTTCGGCAGTTGTGAAAGCTGCCAGGCGCGTTGGGCAATTTCATCCCATTGCGTGCGGTATTCGGCGCTGACCGCGGTTTGCAGGAAGTCCATCATGTCCAAAGGGAGATGGTAAATATCCAGCGCCACACCCTGGCCGCTGTTGGTGAGATGGTAGGCCGTCAACGACGCTGGACGCGCGTCGGTGGTTTCCTTGCGGAGGGTTTCGGCGCGCATCAAAGTGTCAATGAGAAGCGTGCCGACCACATATTTTGCCTCCGGCAATTTTTTGCTTTTGGCTTTTTGCGCCAAATCGAGGGCGCGGCGGTTGTTGCGCAAAAATTCGGCGGCAAAGTCGAAGGTCAAGTCGAAGTTGTCGGAATGCACGGCGAGCAGACGGCCGGCACATTTGGCGCACCCAAGGGGCAAAGCCTGAATGCACAGCAGGGCCTCACCGGAAAGTGGCAGGCCGGCCTCGCCATAGGGATGAAAATTGATGACGTCTTCGCCGGTCAAAAGCGGCACGTGTTGGCGGAAGGTTTTGGTGACCGCCGGGATGCCGAGGAAAACGCAACGCACCTCCAAATGCGTTTTGCTTTTTTCATAGGCGAACAGGACTTCATCGGCATACTCGACCCTCTTGCGTGGATTTTTCTCGAAGGCCGGATTAGTGAAGCCGGAATTGGGAAAGGCCACGGTGAGAAAGGATTTGAGCGGGTCGATGACATAATTCTCTTTAAGAAATTTGGCGACTTTTTTCAAATCCATCTTGGTAATTGTGGATAAATCCCTTTTGTCGACAAAGGCGGCTATGGTCGCGGCGCCGACATCGACTAAGGGATGACCGGTAATTTTGAGCATGGGTTTGACCTCAAATTGAAATGTTAAAAACCTGAATCCTGCGTGAAAATCAAATAAATTTTGACCATATGGAACTAATTTATCAAAGTATGTTTCAATTTTAAATGTGATGTTTCTGACTTAGATACGTATCTTTTGAATGTTCTTAAGAGTTTCTATAAACGCCGCCTTATCAGGATATTCTTCTGAGAATTTTAATACAGCTTTTCCATGTGGATAAACTAACTCTGCAGGCACGGCTAAAAGTCTATGGCGTAAAGATTCTACTGTCATACGACGGTACTTCTCTGGAAGACACAGGCGTTTGAACCAGATGAAAAGATCATAAGCCAATAACGTTAATTGGAAAAACGCTGAATTCGCTTTAACCTGAATTATTCATAAACCGAAAAAGCAGGCAAAAATAGTAGACAAAATGACACCTGCGCCATCAAATTTAATGATACCCTTTCTTTACTCATTACCAATCACCGAACAGCACATTTAAA
>JAPDQK010000095.1:0-11706 GCA_034505955.1 Candidatus Zhuqueibacter pondensis | reverse complement strand
ACGCCCATTTTCCTCGGCTGCAGCGATGTCGACCCTCATATTCCCAAATCACGGGTTCAACACACTGCCGATGTTCTGCGCGCGTTGGGCGGCAATGTCACGATGCGATTATATCCGAACATGGATCACACCGTCAGTCAGGATGAAATCGAATTCGTGCGCGAGATGATGCGTGCGCTGGTTTCCGAATGAAACAGAATCTTTCGGCATGAAAAGTGGGATGTTTTTTTTCAAAATTACGGCAGGTTTTAGCCGGCTTTTCAGCTTAACGCATGAAACGGCGTCGCCATCGTTGACGCAGAAAGCCGGAAATTCTTTGCCGCCAAACAAACCAAAAAAGATTGCTGCACCTTCGGCTTGGAAAAAAGCTCGCGAAAAGCAGTCATGTAAATTTGCATTATCGTTCCAACTGTTGCCTTCCGATCCACCCCGCTTCCCATAAGCGCCGATACCCGCTCGCACGCTGGCATCCAACTTTTCTTCCAAACGTTCGATGCTCGTTCCGCTGGATCAGGAAAGGCCGCTGGCTTCGGCAGGCCATCGCCGGGAAATTTACCGGCGGTGACAATCTCGATTTTGACTCCGGATAAAGAAATCCTCGGCGAGATTTAAAATTTCACGAAACGAAAGCTGGGTTCGCTGGGGAGGTTCGACGGTGGTATTTTCAAGTATCCTCATCGCTCGAGAATCAAAGACTTTTTCAACTCCCAGCTTTTTTTGTTTTATTACAAATATAGCTAGTGTCTGTCCGGAAATACCGATTTGGCCTGTCATCGCGAGCGTTTCTCAGCCTGCGGCCGCAGGCGAAGCGATCTCCTCAAACCTGCATCAATCATGCATTCAAAAAGATTGCCTGCGGCCGTAGGCTACACCTGTAGGGTCTACGACTCGTAGAGCTTCGGCCAAAGACGCCTCCCAAGAAACGCTCTCCTTTGTCATGCTGTAAGCATCTTCCCCCGCATGAGTACAGTGCCAGTACGCTGGAAGATTCCTTGCGGAATGACATTCAGGGTGGTGTGTTTCTGACCGAAAGAATGGCCCATCAGCCATCTACCACTCGCAATGACGCCAAAGATGGAGTTTTCGGACAAACACTAGCTATTCAATCAATTTATTTCTGCTTTGATTTCCACACGGCTTGAACGACGTCCTGCATGACGACAAGCAAACCGCGCCATTTGTTTTCGCCAAATTGATTCATCGCTTGCATGCCCCTCTGATGAATTTTAACGCGATTTGGCTTCTTGAGACGAATAATGTGTATGCCATGATGGGGCTCATGACGATGTTTGGAAAAGCCTTTATCTGTAGTAATCAATAATCGAGCTTCACTTTGACTCATTACCAACAAATTCGAGTCGGGCATTCCCTCCTGCGGTGTACCTCGAATATCCAGCACATCGTGGCCCAATTTGCGAAGCGTTTCAACTGTTATCAAAGGAATGTTTTCGTCTAACATAATCTTCATAACCTAACCTGCCAACACTTCAATTGGCGCAACTTGTTCTTCTGCCAACGCTCCGGCATATTCAAGGCAGGCGAGTATGTCTTCACGAGTTATTGATGGATAGGCCTCCAAAAGATCTTCAATGGTATCACCATTTGCCAGCATAAGAACGATTTGATGGACGGGAATGCGAGTGCCTTTGATGCAAGCCTGTCCGTGGCAAACGTTGGGATCAATAGAAATTCGGTCGAACATTACTTCACTTCGTTGATAGCTTTCCAAACTTGTTTTTGTGAGTCGTTGACGGGCTATAGCCAAGATAACAACCGTTACTGAAAAATACAAGTCGAAAAAAGTGTCCCGCTCCAGCCCGACGATGCGGACAGGGAGCGGGACGGTTGTTATTCGCCCGGTCCCGCTGAAGCGGGACGCGGCCCGGAATAGGCTCCGCCATTTTTCACCTCGGCTGGGAAGCCCATAAGACGAACCGCCCAGCAATTCCGGTGGGAAAGAAAAATGTGCGCGCGACAACACGACCACACGGAAACCGATGTTCCTGTTCCTGTTGTTCGGGTTGTTCCTGTTCCGCGCGGCACAGCGCACGTTCCTATCATCATTGTTGAACGAAGCGCCGCGCAACACACGGGCGCATTTGAGCCTATCCCGCCTTGCAAGTGGCAAGGGGCAAGTGGCAGGAACCTCTCTTTGTTCTGCTGCCTTTTGCCTCTTGCCATTTGTTCAAGTCAAGGTGATTTTTTAAAAAAATTGCGACCAAAGGGGGCTTCGCCCCCTCTGGACTCCCCCAGAGTACAGAATTTCAGAGTTACAGAGTTCAGAGTATTCAGAGACCAGAGTAATGGGCGCGCGACAACACGACCACACGGAAACCGACGTACCTGCCCCTGTCGTCCGGGTTGTTCCTGCCCCGCGCGGCACAGCGCACGTACCTAACATCATCGAGGAACGAAGCGCCGCGCAACACACGGGCAATATCGAGTGACGCTTCTAGATTTTCACGGCCATCGTTCGGATTGTACGGATATTTGAACTTTGGATCTTGCCAAAATACGCCCCACAAACTGCGCGTCCATTCCCAAACATTCCCTGCCATCTCTTCGCAGCCATACGGTGAAGCGCCGCCAGGAAAACAACCCACGGCGCTGGTGTTTCCAATGTTGGTGTCATAGTAATTCGCCAAATTCGCATCGGGCTGGTTGCCCCAGGGATAAAGTCGCTGCGGCACCGGATTTTTTTGCAGCATTGCAGCCAATGAGGAGTCAAAATTAATTTCGCCAATTGTGTGGATAATGGGTTTTGAGAGTATCTCAATCCCGCCTCGCGCCGCCTTTTCCCACTCTGCCTCAGAGGGCAAAATCACTCGCCAGTTCTGCGGTAACCGATTTTCTTTGATCCATTTATCGGTCAACCAATCGCAGAAGCGCATGGCTTGGTACCAGGTGACGTAGCGCACGGGGCGATTGTCAGGATCATCCTGAAACGTTAAATTTTCTATTTTTGTTCCGGAATCGTTGGCAAAAATTTTGAATTGGGCTACAGTGATGGGAAAGCGTGAAATCCAAAAGCCGTAATCAAGATGCTCGTTCAGGTGCAGCGGTTTCTCATCTTCATCCCCCAGTGTATCCGAACCCATCCAAAACGGTCCTGGCGGCACATAACAGAATTGCATTTTCTCCAATGTTGTCACTTCAGCACGCGGATCGCCATGTTTTTGGGTTAACTCATGAACCTGCGCCACGCGCCGTTGCGCCGGCATATCGGTGTGGCTGAGCAAAGAATAGAGCTGCTGTCGTCGCGCCTCGAGTTGCTGTTGTTCGAGGGTATGCCGAAACCATGACCAACTGCTTCCTGCCAGAACAAGAAAGAGGAGAGCGACCAAGCTCCAAGCCAGGTGCCACTGAAACCGGCGCCGGCTTTGCCGGAGCAATTCCCGCTTCTGAATTTCCCGTTTCCCCCAAACCAAATACGGCTGCTGCTGCCTGATCCGCCGCAGCTCGCGCCAACGCAACAAGTAACGCGGGTCGCGGTCGTTGCCCAGCCATTCGTTCACCCGGCGTTCCAGAAGCTCATTGGCCTGGTCAACTTCGGAAAGCTCTTTGCCGGCCAGACGGCGCAGCGCCGGTATGAGGCGCTCGTGGGCCAGTTCGTAACCCAACGCGCCGTCACGCTGGCTGGGGGTAATCAAGCGAATGTCGCCGCGGCCCAACCATTCGACCGCGTCCCGCACTTCGCTTTCCGAAACGGTACCGGCTAATTTCTGCTGCAAATCCGTCACAGTCAGCACGCCGGCGCGCACACCGTGCTCCAAGTCGGTCAATCCCAGCAAAACTTTGAGTGCAGCCTGGCGCCGGGCTTCGGTTTCCCGCGCTTCCAACTCGCACGACAAAAATTTTTCGAGCAAGCCCTCGATGCCGCCAAGCTTCTGATAAGTGGCGCGATTCAAAGCCCGTTCTTCCGCGCTGGTTTGGCCGCGAATCATCCACGCCAGAATTTGCAAATCCACTGGTGAGATTCTGCCATCGTCACGGTCCGCCAACTCCTGCTCCGTCAGCTCGTTAACAAAGCTTTCGTTGAAGCTGAAGCCTTCGGTTTCCGCAATCACGCGAAATACTTCCGTCGCTTCTTTGGGGGTGAATTTCTCCAAACGAAAGTAGTTGTGCACGCCGAGGCTGTAGCCCATGGCTTTTTGCAGCTCGATCAAGCGGTCGCTGTAATCGCCGCGCACACAGAGCAGAATTTTGACCGGCAGCGGTGGCCTTTTGGTATACCAATGCGCCAGAGCTTGCACGAACGGTTTGCGCGCCTCTTTGGTTTTACGGTGCACGAAGAATTGCTCGAACTGATCGAAGAGCAGCACGAGCGGTTTGGAGTCGGTTGAGAGTGCGGCCTCGAGCAGCGCGAGAAAATCGGCTTGAGCAATTTGCGCTTTGGGGAGTTGCAGTTCTCTCGTAAATTCATGCCGCAGCAAGTCCATGGGATCGACGTCGGAAAACTGCACGTAAACACAGCGGTGCGGCGTTTTCTGCGCCATCAGCCGCGGCCAGAGGCCGGCTTGGAGAAACGAGGTTTTGCCGCAGCCGGATTCGCCGCAGAGCACGCCAAAGCGAAAATCACGATCGGTGATCGCTTCCAGGCATTCGCGCAAGCTTTCTTCGCGCTGCAGGCGAACAAACAGCTCGGCATCTTCAAACCTAAAGGGCCGCAAGCCTTTGATGGCGCTACGTTTGGTTGAATCGGAGAGAGACACGGCGGTTTTGGTTGGCCGTGTGCGCAAGGCCGCAATCAGCGCGACGATAAAAACGCCAGTGATCACCAGCCAGAAAAATAGCGGATATTGTTCCGGCAGCTTAGCCTTGGTGGTGAAAAGCTGGAGAATTTTGGTAAAGAAAATCGGATTGAAAACAGCGAACAGGAGAACATCAACAAGCAAGAGCCTGGTCACCCAATGCTTTTCACGCAGCACTCGGGAAAACCAATCAACAATGCTCACGACGTCTTCGGTTGAAGTCTTTAGCTTCTCGGGTATCTGGTTCAACATGAGTAATTTCCCCTGATTTAAAGTCTGATCATAATAACAAAATGTTTCGAACAAAAGCAAGGAGAAATTTAGCCAGGTTTTCAGACTCCGATCTTTCATTGAAATTTGTTAAAGGAAAATCGGGGGAAAACTGGGGCCGCATCGCGGCAGCCTAATCGACGCGGGCGAAGTCCGGTTGGTGAAGCAGGAAAGGACTAACAAGGAAAATGGTCTCGCGCGACTCGGATTTCACTTTTCCGGAATTTGCCAATCAATCTCCGGCAGGCCGAATTTGCGCAAGGCGGCGTTGGTTTTTGAAAATGGTCGGCTGCCAAAGAAGCCATTGTTGGCCGAAAGGGGCGAGGGATGTGCCGCGGTGATAATCACGTGTCGTTTACGATCGATCAGTTTGATTTTCCTCTTGGCATAATTTCCCCACAACAAGAACACCACCGGATTTGCCTTGGCGTTGACGGCTTGAATGATGGCATCGGTAAAAATCTCCCACCCCCTGTTCCGATGCGATCCCGGCTCGTGCGCCCGCACGGTGAGCACGGCATTCAGCATGAGAATGCCCTGCTCCGCCCAGTGCGCAAGATAGCCGTTGTTGGGAATGCGAAATCCGACATCATCATGCAATTCCTTGAAGATGTTCATCAGAGAAGGCGGCGGTTGTACGCCGGGACGAACTGAGAAACACAATCCGTGGGCTTGCTTGTCGTCGTGGTAAGGATCCTGCCCCAACAGCAAAACATTCACTTTGTCATACGGAGTGAGCTTGAGTGCGGTAAAAACTTCCTTTTCCGGTGGGAAAACTTGATATTTCTGTCTTTCTTTTTTCAAAAAGTTTTTGAGCTTTTGATAATATGGTTTTTTGATTTCGTCAGCCAGCACCCTCCGCCAGCCCATGGGAATTGGAGGCATCATTGCTCTTTTTTCGAATTTGCCCATCCTTCTGATCGATTATCCATTGTGCCAAAAAAGCATTTAACCCCGATAATTTACTATCGGGGTTAAACGGCGCCAACGGTTGCAGAAAATTCATTCACACCGCAAGGAACCGCGCTGTGAATGAGGAACAGTGGCTCTTTTGACCGCTTCGGTTGTTTCGCAGATTTATACTCGTTCAGGGTGAAAATTTCACTGCGATGTCTTTCAGGATGAATCTTTTTGCGCATGAAGTAAAGCGTGAATTTCTAACGTTTTACTTGATGCTGAAAAAGATTCCCTACGGGCGTAGCCTACGGACGCAGTCTTCCAGAATGACAGACGAGTTTGGTAGCATGCAAAAACTACCCTAAACCAGTATAATTGGAAACCCATCATCCGGCTGCCACAAACCAAAGATGCTTAATTCTGAAACCTCCGTGAAAATGCGACAGAATCAACGCAGGTCGAGCTAATGTGATGAGGCACGGTAATTGTCAAAATGCTTCACACCGCGGCTTGGCATCGAAAATCTTTCCCGGGTTCAAGATGTTATTGGGATCCAACACGTGTTTGATTTTCCTCATCAGTTCCACGCCGGCGGGGCCGGCGACTTTTTCCAGAAATTTTTTCTTCGAAAGCCCCACGCCGTGCTCGCCTGTGATGGTACCGCCAAGGTCAATTGCGATTTGAAAGACCTCTTCAAAAGCTTTCTCCACGCGATGAATCTCATCGTGGTCACGTTCATCAGTCAGGCACGTGGGATGCAGATTGCCATCGCCGAAATGGCCGAAGTTGCCAAAAGTCACTTTGTACTTTTTGCCGACGTCACGAATCTTCTGCAACATGGTCGCCACCTGACTGCGCGGCACGGTGACATCTTCGAGTATGGTGGTGGGCCGGACGCGCGCGAGCGCCGAAAATGCCGAACGCCGAGCGGTCTTCAGCTTATCCGCTTCTGCCGCATCCTTTGCAATTTGAATTTCCCGCGCCCCTTGTTTTCGACAAAGCACCTGGACTTTCTCGAATTCATCGGCAACCGCGGCGGGATGGCCGTCCACTTCGATCAACAAAAGCGCCTCAGTATCCGTCGGGAATCCCACATGAGCAAAATCTTCAACGCAGCGAATTGTGGTTGCATCCAAAAATTCCAGCGTGCAGGGGATGATTCTCGCCGCAATGATTGCTGAGACAGTCGCCGCGGCTTTCTGCATGTCATCATAGAGTGCCAGCAGCGTTTTCGAGGTGGCGGGCCTGGGAATGAGCTGGAGAAGAATCTTGGTAAAAATGCCGAGTGTGCCTTCGCTGCCGATGAACAGTTCTTTGAAGGAAAATCCCGCAACATCCTTCACGCATTTATTGCCGACACGCAGCAACTCGCCGGTGGGCAAAATCACTTCCAATCCCATCACATAATCTTTGGTTACGCCATATTTGAGTCCACGCAAGCCACCGGAGTTTTCAGCAACCGTGCCGCCAATCGTGCAAACTTTCATGCTGCCGGGATCGGGAGGATAAAACAACCCGGCCGCTTCCACAGCGGCGTGCAAATCCGCTGCGATCACGCCCGGCTCCACCCAGGCCGTGAGGTTTTCCTGATCGATTTCCAAAATACGATTCCACGAGGGGAAAAGCAGCACGAGGGAACGTTCCACTGGAATGCTGCCACCGGAGAGACCGGTGCCGGCGCCGCGTGGAATAACGGCAAATCCTTCCGAATTGGCCAAATGCAGGAGGGCTTGCACATGCTCCACCGAAACTGGACGCACGGCGGCTAGTGGTGCAGTTTCCAACATCGGCGTTGCATCATACGCATACGCGAGCCGGTCTTCGATCGAAGCAAAAACATTTTCTGCACCGACAATTTCCGATAACTTTTTGAGCAAATAAGAATTTTGGAGGGCGTCGGAACGCGTCATGAGAGTCCGGAATAAAGAATATCAACAACTCTGTTACATGGGCAGGGTTTTCTTTACAAAAAAGTGAGTCATTGACCGATCACTCGAAGTGACCGGTCAATGACTGCCAGATTCAGTTTCTTATTTTCACGTCAAACGATTTCAGAGAGATTTCACCTTGAAATAAAAACTATGGCACGATCAATATTTTTTTGGTTGCCGCGAAGTTTGCCGATTCCAAACGCAGCCAATAAAGGCCACTGCTGACATGCTGGCCAAGATCATTACGACCGTCCCAGACCAACTGATGGAATCCAGCCGATTGATCACCCTGGAACAGTTCACATACTCTCTGGCCGAGCGCATTGTAAATGCGAATGGAAATCGCAGCCGGCTGCGGCAGGGCATAACGAATGCTTGTCGTCGGGAAATCACCGTTGAGAGAAAACGGGTTGGGAAAATTTTGTTCAACCCAAAAACTTGTGGGCAACACTTCCGGGCCGTTGACGGCGACGGCATTATCAGCAACGACAAAATTCTCGATGGAGCTGGAAACCGGCTTGGTAACACCATCCGTGACTTTCACTTGCCAGTAATATCGCGTGCCGGCTTTGAGGAAAACGGGGATGCGAACTTCCGTCAAGTCGGTCTTGATGGAATCTTTTGGTGCAGCCAGTATTGGTGAAGTTCCATAAATGACGGTGTAATGGAGTTTGTCGCCATCCACATCGGTGGCAGCACGCCAGCGTAAAATCGGATTCAGACTTCTTATGATGAGGCCACCGATGGGTTCCAACGGCACGGCAACGCTCGGCTGATCCTGAACCGGTTTCACCAAGATGTGCAATTGGGCAGTATCATTGGCGCCGGCGGGATCGGTCACAACCAAAGTCAATGTTTCCGATCCAAACCAATTTGGTGCCGGCGTGAGTTGCAAGATGCGCTTGCTCGTAATCACCGCAGTCAGATTTTTCCCGCCACTGACCTGCCAAGTGAGCAGCGAGTCGGAATCATTGGCATCACCTGCGATCGTATCCAAAAGCAATTCGAAGCGCGTGTCTTCATCAAAACGAATGGTGTCCGGTGGGAGGATTCGAGGCGCAAAATTGAATGAAGCGCTGAGTTCGACGTCCGAATAGGGGCCGTAACTAAAGGTACCGTTGCCCAGGCGGTAATTCGCCGTGGCACCAAGTTCGATTTTCGTGCTGGCATGCCAAAAGTGGAAATACATGCTCTGCCCGTCGATATAGCCATCCACTTCCGGCGTTTGCGGGTCATCCTGCCAGGCGGCCAACCCCAAATTATTTTGTTGCGTGACAACAATGGCCCCAACACACAATCCGGCAGGAGTAAACACGCCGATTTCGTCTCCCACTGACAAATTCTTGCCGTTGAGCGTGGCCGAACGAACAAGAATCGAATAGTTCTCACCGGTATTGGCCTTGAACTGAAAGTGTTGCGTCTGAGTTTGTGAGCTGGCTCTCCCGGCAACCAAAACCACAATGGCGGCAGCACAACATACGGCCAAACAGCGTTTGTTCAATCGCGACAGTAAAATCAGCATAGCCTTCCCTCCTTTACTTGGACTCACAGCTTCCCAAGCAGCAACGCGGCCAACGGAGCATCAGGTATGCCATGCTGAAAAAAACCGAGTGAGATGAGAATCGTCACGTTGCCCATCCGTCGGTCGCTATGATCTGTTGGGCACCATTTATGACTCCATAGGCCATAAATGACCTAAGGACGCCTCTTCCGTCAATTTTGCGATCACGGTACGACCACGACTTTGCGCACGGCGACAAAATCATTGTCGTTGCGATCACTGCGCACATGGAGGCGATACAGATAAACACCGCCGGCAACCAACCGGCCTTGCTCGTCCCGGCCATTCCAAGTCACTTCATGAAAGCCCGCGGGCTGCAATTCGTTTTTCAAGGTTTTTACCGCCTGTCCCAGCAGATTGTAGACCCGCAGTTCAACAAAACCGGGCCGTGGCAATTCGTACCGAATCAACGTTTGCGCCGTCGCATCATTTGCCAGGCGATTGTTGAACGAGAACGGATTGGGGAAATTCTGATGCAAGTGAAATTTTTGCGGCAGCGGATTCGCTTCCAATTCTACAATCGAATAGACCTCACTGTCAAAAGTCCCGTCCCCGTGCAAGAACTTTGCCGAGACCGCCATTTCCTCCCGGCCGGCTTGTCCCTCAAAGCCGTCACGCCGCCACAAACGAAACACCATTTTGTCACCAGGCACAAAGCCGCCAGCCTGAGTTCCCTCGCCATCACAGCGCCAAACCGAAATTCCCAAAGGACCTTTTTCCGGCCACACTCCGGCACCAACCAACCGTCCTGAGGAAGTGAACACCCCGACCTCATCGCCGGGTTGCAGAGGTTTACCATTGACCGAGGCTGAAACAATGACCAGGCTGTAGCTCTCGGCAGTTGTCAGAATCGGCGCAAAATGCTTCGCCGGCAGGGTGGTCGTCACCGGCAACAGATCGGCGCTGCCTGACGAAGACGATTTTGGCACCGCACTCGAACCATAAGGATAAATCAGCGTATCGGCCATCCTCATGTAAATTCGATAACCGGCTCCTGGTTGCAAATTACCGAGCGTGTTGATGACTGCAGGAATGTAAAATCCTCCTGCATCATTTTTGATGAGCACCAGGTTGCTCGCAATCGAGGCCGTTGCCTTTTCGGCATTGATCGGCACCATCGGCAGAAAACCGGTGAAATTCCATGTTTGCCGTAATGGCACGGGGGTATTCGGCAAAACTTCGCGACCGGTTACGTTAACCGAGTCAGGAGCATTCAAATAAACTTTGTAACCTTCGAGCACATTGAGCTCGCCGATGGCGTTGATTTGGCCGGGAATATAAAAACGCCCTTCGCCGTCAACCATGATGGCCAAATTCGACACACCAGCCATCAACTGCTCAACATTACGCTCGTCCGGTAAAACATTGAAAGAAATCCAACTCCATCCTCTCTTCAAGACAGATTGCCGGGCGAAATGGGTCTTGGCAGCGAGTTGCGCAACGTGCGCCGAATCGCCAGTGCCAAAGCGACCATCACCTCTCTTGTAAGTCGGTGTCGCAGGATAGTCGCACTGGCCAAGGTGACGATCCCAAATGCGGAAATACATGGTCTCGCCGCTTTTGAAACCTTCGATCTTTGTCGTGGCCAAGTCGTCGCCATAGGCAAAAAATCTTACCGGCGCGGTACCCGTCCAAACAGCACCTCCGGCAACCAAGCCGGTGGGAGTGAGAACGCCGATTTCATCGCCGGCCTCCAGGGGTTGATCATCGAGGGTGGCATTATCGATGCGAATCAGATAGCGTACTTTCGTGGTATCAAATTCAAAATGTATTGGCTCGGTTTTGAGTGACAACACTTCCAGGGCGACACGCACGGCGAGGAATTCCTCATCGAGATCATTGCTTTGCACCCGCAACTCAGTCCGATAAGTCGAATCAGGGATCAAGCCGGTGGCATTGAATTTAACTTGGATGGGTGCATGGCTGCCGGCAGCCAATTTCCCGAAGACTGGTGCAAATCTCAGCCAGCTCGCCGGTCGTGCAATACGCACGGCCAGTCCATCTTTCACAAAATCGGCATTGAATGCAATCTCCAGACCTTCCGAGCCATCATGATTCTGAATGCCAATGGTGCTGAAATTCACCGGCGCACCCATTTTCAAATATTGAAAAATAATGTTTCCGGCCGGAGTCAGAATCAACTGAAATGTGTAGGGACCGCCGCCGCCCGAACTCATGACGTTGGTCCATTGCACGATCAGCCTTTTGCCATCGGCAAGATAATACGCTGCGCTCTGCGGCGCACTGAGATCCAGATCATCCCAAAACGGCGCCACCAAATCGCCAACACCACCGC
>JAPDQK010000094.1:9356-11777 GCA_034505955.1 Candidatus Zhuqueibacter pondensis | reverse complement strand
GTGGCCAGCTCGATTTTGGTGATCGTTTACAGCCTTTGGCTGAAGCGCCAGCCGATCTCAGGCAATCTGGCGGTGAGTGCCACAACAGCCCTGGCGTTCATTTATGGCGCATTGGCCGCTCACGTTGGCCTCTCGGCCCGACCAGCCGCGCCCGAAGAAATCCTGAGCGCAAGCTCCATGAAAGAGGCGGTGACGAGCACTAGCGCGTGGACTGGAGACTGGCGGGCAGGTATTTTCCCCGCGATATTCGCTTTCCTCTTTCATTTTGGCCGGGAGGTGATTAAAGACATTGAAGACCAGATTGGCGACCGGGCGATGCAGGCGCGAACTTTACCGCTGGTTTATGGCCTCACGGCGGCTCAGACAGCGGCCACATCGGCGTTCATATTGTTGATTGCTGCCACGCTCGTTCCCTTTTATTTCGGCATCTATGGTAGAACCTATTTATGGATCATTCTTTTCGGCGTTGATGCGGTGGTTATCTTAACGATCTATTTTCTGTGGAAAAATCCGACGCAACGCTGCATGCGGCAACTCAGCGCCGTGCTTAAAGCGGACATGTTGGTCGGACTGGCAGCCATTTACTTGGGACAATGAGATAGGGAGGGAGCCAAGTAGCCAAGAAAGACAAGACGCCCAAAAGGAAAAATAGTCCAAAAGTAAATGACAAGTAGTAACAATCAACCAGGCTGCACCTGCAGGGATCAAGCATCAAGTTAAATGCGCGCTCTCATCCAACGCGTCACAAAAAGTTCCGTCTCGATTAATGGCAAAGTTGTCGGTGCCATTGATCAGGGATTGGTGATCTTGCTCGGCATTCGCGAGGGCGATACCGAAGAGGATGCCCGCTATCTGGCGGAAAAGTGCGTGCATCTGCGCATATTTGCCGACGAAAACAGCAAGTTCAATCGCTCACTGCTCGATGTCGGCGGTGGCGCGCTGGTCATCTCGCAATTCACGCTCTACGGAGACACGCGCAAGGGCCGGCGACCTGGTTTCGAGGAGGCGGCGCGTCCGGAAATTGCCGAATCGTTGTACAATTGCTTTGTGCGCGAGCTCCGCCGATTTCCGATTCATGTTGCCGAGGGCATTTTTGGCGCGATGATGCTGGTTGAAATCCATAACGATGGTCCAGTCACATTCATGTTGGAGAGCAAGGGGCAAGGGGCAAATGGCAAATAACATTTTACAATTGCACTTTGCCCCTTGCCCCGTGCACACATGCTTGCTCTATGATTTTGCCTTTCACCTTGCCGGACAAACCCATCATCCTTGCTTCAGCCTCGCCGCGCCGTGCAGAAATTTTAAGAAAGCTCGGACTCACTTTTACGGTTCAACCAAGTGCCGTTGAAGAAAACAATTCAACGGCACGGACGCCGGCCGCACATGCCCTCGATCTTGCCAGGCGAAAAGCCTGGGCAGTGGCCGCCAATGTAAATAAAGGTATTTGCATTGGCGCCGACACGATTGTGGTGTTGGGGGAAGAAATCATCGGCAAGCCGGCCTCGGAAGACGAAGCCTGCGAAATGTTGCGCCAGCTGTCCGGGAAGACCCATCGCGTCTTCACCGGCTTTGCCATTATTGATCGGCCCTCGAATCGAGAAGCCACAGGCGTGGAAATGACCGAGGTGACCTTTCGCGAGCTGGAGGAGGCCGAGATTCGTGCATATGTCCACAGCGGCGAGGCCATGGACAAGGCCGGCGCTTATGGAATACAGGATGCCAGCGCGGTTTTTGCCGAGCGCATCAACGGCTGCTTCTATAATGTGGTCGGTTTCCCACTCACGCGTTTCTATCTGACGTTGCGTTCTTTTTATGCCCACGAAGGGAAGGGTGGATTATGAAAGAAATTGGCCAAGAAATTCAACAGGCGCGTTTGGAAAAAGGCTTCACGTTGGAAGAGATTGCGAATCACACTCGTATTCAACTGTCCCATCTTCAAAAAATTGAGAACGGACAATTTGATTTTTTGCCGCGTCCTTATGTGGTGGCATTCATCAAAACTTTTGCACAACATGTCGGGTTGAATGGCGATTTGCTGATTAAACGGTGGCGCGAGCTGGAGCAGGTTGAAGCGGCGCGAGCGCAGGAGCAGCCCACGCAACAACCGCCTCACCGAAAAGGACCGGAGCGAAGAAAGACTGCGGTATTAACCTCTTCTCCCAAGCCCATGGAACCATATGCTGTGCCAACGAGCTATTTTCCCTATCTGAAGGAAATATTGATCGGCTTCGGCATGGTTTTGGTCATGGCGCTTTTGATTTATTTGATGTCGAAAACAGGAGGCGAAAAGACGAAAATCGAACAGGACAATCCCGCCCAAAGCTCACAACTCAACCAGCCGTCACGAGTGCAGGAGATTCCATTTTCCGAAGTTACCAAGGAAGTGGCAGCGAAAGCCCAAGTCAGCATTCCCTCCGT
>JAPDQK010000094.1:2603-9264 GCA_034505955.1 Candidatus Zhuqueibacter pondensis | reverse complement strand
ATGAGAGATGCGGCTGGCCTTGCAGAAGCGTTCAAGATTACCCACGTGCCGACGTTCATCTTCCTGCGCGGTGTCGAAGATTTCTCTGCCAGCGACATTTCGCTGCCGGCGTTGACCCAGTCGGAGTTGGGACGAATCACCGAGACACCAGCCATAAGCATCGAACAGGATTGGGTCAGGATTCTCAAAAACAATTCCACGTGGGCAGGGAAAATGGAGTTGGTGCGGCAATTCTCGCTGCTATCCATTGCGCTTGCATACTTTTCAACAAGCTTATAAAATCAGATTTCGTAGCGCAGACTTCCCTACGGGCGTGGCCAGTCTGCAAACCTTGGCAAGCTGGCTACGCCCATGGGCTACGCCCGTAGGAAAGCTTGCGCTGCAAAATCTTCACGGTCGTGATAGTTTTTCAAGGGTAATACTATAAAATTGATCTTAGATACGCTGTCAGAAGCCCAGCGTCCAGCATCAAGCATTCCAGGATCAATTCATTTCAAGGATTATCGTGTCACAACACATTCACTTCATCGGCATTTGCGGGACGGGTATGGCGGCACTGGCTGGCATGCTCAAACAACGGGGGCATCGCATCACCGGCTCGGATCTGAATGTTTATCCACCGATGAGCACTTTTCTCGAAGAGCAGCAAATTCCCGTGCATCAAGGATATGATCCGGCACACTTGCAGCCTCCACCGGATTGGGTCATTATCGGCAATGCCATTTCCCGCGGCAATCCGGAAGCGGAATATGTGCTCAACACAGGCGTGCGTTATTATTCCCTGCCGGAAGCGCTCAAAGAGTTTTTTATTCATGGGAAATATTCCTGTGTCGTTGCCGGGACCCACGGCAAAACCACCACCAGCAGCCTGCTCGCCTGGACATTGGAAACTGCCGGGATGGATCCCAGCTTTTTCATCGGTGGCATCCCGGAGAATTTTGGGCAGGGATTCAAGCTCGGCAGTGGCCGTCACTTCGTGATCGAAGGCGATGAATACGACTCCGCGTTTTTTGACAAAGGCTCGAAATTTTTTCATTACCTGCCGAACCTGGTCATCCTGAACAACATCGAGTACGACCACGCCGACATTTTCAAAAACTTTGAGGAGGTCAAAACCGCTTTCCGCCGGTTGATCAATATTATTCCCGGCAACGGTTATCTGATCGCTTGCAGTGACGATCCCACCGTGCGCGAGCTGCTTCCCCGCGCCTTCTGTAAAGTGGTGACTTTTGGCTTCACGGCCGGGGCGGAATGGCGTCCGGCAGAAATTCATGTGCATCCCGAGGGCAACGAATTCGTGATCGAACATGCCGGCGAAAAATTCGGGCCGTTGTTCATTCCATTGGCCGGCAATCATAATGTAAAGAATGCAACCGCGGTCTTTGCGGCGGCAGCGTGCCTGGGCGTGTCTGCGGAAAAAATCAGCGAGGCGCTGCGCACTTTTCAGGGCGTGCGCCGGCGCTTGCAATTAAAATACGCCCAAAACGAAGTATTGGTATTCGATGATTTTGCCCATCATCCCAGCGAAGTACGTGAAACGTTGCGAGCTGTGAGACAACGTTATCCCGATCACCGGCTCTGGGCTGTGTTTGAGCCACGCACTGCCAGCACCAAACGCAAGGTGTTCGAGCAAGATTATATTCGAGCTTTCGATGAAGCCGACCATGTTGTGTTCGCGCCTATGCACCGTCCCGACAAAGTTCCGGAAGCCGAACGGCTGTCTCTCGAAAAGGTTGTCGAAGGCCTGCGCCGGCGTGACAAGCTGGTGGAGATCGTGCCGCCCGGAGAAGAAATGGCCAACTTCATTATTCAAGATCTTGCAAAAGGCGACATTATTCTGTTCATGAGCAACGGCGATTTTGCCGGTACCCCCTCATTGCTCGTTGAAAAGCTGAATTCGGGTGTCGTCATCAAGGAACGTCAATCAACAAGAGGAAGGACAATGACCGAAGAACGAGAACAAATTGGGACAGAACCACATGGTATCAGCACGGAGGTAAAGGAGGCGCAACTGTCTACTGAGATGCCGCCACGAGAGCATCGGCCGCGAGGGAAACGTCCGGAGGGAAAACGTTTTGATCGTGACAAGCGCCTCGGCCGTGGACGCCCGCCGAGAAGAGGCAGACACGAGAAACGTCCGGCCAGGTACCGTCCCGCCGGCGAAGGACGATTTGAACGCAGCGAGGACGACACGCGCATCAATGAACTCATTCAGGACACGGAAAAGAAACTGGCAGGATCGATTCAGCCGGTGCAGTTACCGGACCTGAGCGCTTACGAGCGCAAACAAATTCATCGTTATTTTGAGCTGCGGCAACCTGAATTTGAAACCAAAACTTATCGTGGTGAGGGAGAGGCTCATGTGTTGTGGGTTTTCCCGGTCGCCAATCTGAAAAAATTCGCCGAGGAAAAAGCCCGGGAAGCGCTCGAAACCGATACCGAGGTCACGCTGCCGGCCATGAGCAGCTACGAGCGTTTCATCGTGCACAATGTTTTCAAAGAAATGGATAATATCGAAACCTTTTCCGTGGGCGAGGGGGCGGAAAGGCACATCGTGATCAAGCCGAAAAAATTTGGTCGGGGACTGAAAAAGATCATGAAGAAGATCAAATTGATGTGAGGCGCAGCCGGCCACGGATGATCATCCGTGGCTTCTTCCTCGTTCACGGCTCATCAAAATCGATATCCACATCGTCTTCGTCTTCATCTTCATTCTCACGCACCAGCACAAGAATCGCCGACTCCGGCACGATGAGATAATTCTTGCCTTCAAACTTCAATTCCACCGCGGCTTTACGCAGGAAAATGGCGTAATCGCCTTCGCGGGTTTGCGGCGGGACATGCCGGGCTTCGTGACGAACCGGCCGCCAGGGCTCATCATCAACTTCTTTGAAATCCGGAAATGGTGTGCCCGGGCCGGTGGCCACCACGCGACCGCCCTGCACCGACTCCTTCTCCACCACCCAGCGCGGCACATAGAGACCGACGGCCGTGCGCTCTTCCCCGGCATCCGGCTCAATCAACACCCGATCACCCACTACGACAAGTTTGGGTTTGGGTTTGGTTTTGTGTTTTTTCATCAACCAATCTCCTTGACAATTCCAGCCATCAATCGCGCAAAAGTTTCGCTGATGCGATTGGCGGTTTCCGTCACCTCGGCGTGATCGAGTTTCTTCGGCGAAAGGCCGGTGGCCAAATTGGTGATGCACGAAATGCCGAGCACCTGCATGCGGCGATAAACCGCAGCAATCACTTCCGGAACGGTGGACATGGTGACGGCATCGGCGCCGAGACGGCGCGCCATCTGAATCTCCGCCGCGGTTTCGTAACTCGGCCCCTTTGAGGCCAGCAACACGCCACGACGCAGCGGAATTTGCAGCTCAGTCGCAACGCGCATGGCCACTGCCTGCAACTCGCGGCTGTACGGCTCGCACATGTCCGGCCAGCGCGGACCCCATTGTCGTTGCTGCTGGCCGCGCAGTGGGTTGGCAAACATGAAATTGATATGATCATCAATGAGCATGAGGTCACCGGCTTGAAAAAGCGGATTCACGCCGCCGGCGGCATTGGTGACGATCAACCTCCGGATGCCAAGTTCGGCGATGAGATGAACCGGAAAAGCCACGCGTGCAATGGGGTAGCCTTCATAAAAATGCACCCGGCCCTGCACCAGCAAAATTTTCCTCCCTTCGATTTCGCCAAACACCCAGCGCCCGGCATGGCCCGGCACCGTGGAAATGGGATAACCCGGAATGGCGCTGGTGGGAATGATCGTCGGGTTCTTCGCAGTCTCGGCAAACGGGCCGAGGCCGGAACCAAGAATCGCCGCTAATTGCGGCATCGGGCGGTATTGCTCATTGAGAAAACTCGCGGCGGCTTGCAATAATGGCTGGTCTATGATAAAATCCGGCCTACGGGTACTATCAGGCATGGTGCCTCACACAAAGTTTATTCTTCCGGCGGCACAAAGCATTTGCGGCAGCGTGCTTCATAAATTTCCTTGGCGCCGACTATGACCAGCTCCCTGGCTTCAGTGAGTCGCTGGGTGTAGCTGGCCGGTTCGCCGCATTGCATGCACACGGCCTGCGTCTTCGTCACCTGTTCGGCAATCGCCATCAGTTGCGGCATTGGCTCGAATGGCTTGCCACGGTAGTCCATATCCAGGCCGGCGACGATGACCCGCTTGCCCTGCTCCGCCAGCGTGTTGCAAACCTCGATCAAGTCGGAATCAAAAAACTGCCCCTCATCAATACCGATCACCTGCGCATCCTGACTCTTCTCGAGTATCTCCCGAGCATTGCTTACGGGAACCGAGCGCAGTCGCTGCTCGTTGTGGGAAACAATGTGATCGTTGCTGTAACGCTTGTCGAGGCTGGGCTTGAAGATCGCCACTTTTTGTTTGGCGATCTCGGCACGGCGCAAGCGGCGGATCAGCTCTTCGGTTTTGCCGCTGAACATGCTGCCGCAAATGACTTCGATGGAACCAATGGGCGATTTTGTTGACATAAACGCGTTCGAGGTTTTCGAAATGGCCAGTTCAAAAATAATTTCACCCAATCCGGGTGATCCGAATCCCTTTACACAAGCTCACGTGCTGCTTCACCCCATTTCCCCTCTCCGTTTCTGCCGATCCCCTTTTCTGCTTTTCACTGCCGTTCCCGCAACAAGGCTTCGATTTTTGTTTTCAACAAATCAATCGCCACCCAATTGTAGCCGCCTTCGGGGACGATGATGTCGGCATAGCGTTTGGTCGGCTCAACGAACTGCAAGTGCATCGGCCGGACGGTCTTTTCATATTGCTCGATAATGGATTGCACGGTGCGGCCGCGCTCGATGGTATCACGCTTCAAACGGCGTATGAACCGGATGTCAGGATCGGTATCGACATAGACTTTGATGTCCATCATTTCACGCAACCGCGGGTTGTCGAGAATGAGAATGCCTTCCAGGACGATAATGTCATGCGGGCCGGCACGGCGGGTTTCGGCGCGGCGGGTATGAATCGTGAAATCATAAATCGGGATGTCAACCGTGCAGCCGTTGAGCAGCTCCTCCACGTGCCGAATGAGCAATTCCGTATCAATCGCATCGGGATGATCGAAATTTTGCTTCACGCGTTCTTCAAAAGGCAGGTGGCTCAAATCCTTGTAATAGGAATCTTGCTGCAAAACCACGACCCGGTCGGAGCCGAGCTGCTGAATCATGTGTTGCACGACGAGGGTTTTGCCGGAGCCGGAACCACCGGCAACGCCGATCAGAATGCCTCGTGCCATGTTTACATCACGGTTTATTCAAAAGACGATCATCAAAGGCTTCGGGCAGTAAATCACGCAAATGCACCTGATGCTTCGCACCTGATTTATTCACACAAACAACTTCCACGTTTTGGGCATAGTCCCACAGCACCTGGCGGCAGGCACCGCAGGGGGTACAAAATTCTTCGGTGTCGGCGGCGATAACGATCCGCACAAAATCGCGCTCACCTTCGGAAAGCGCCTTGAAAATCGCCACGCGCTCGGCGCAACAGGTCAATCCGTAAGAACTTGATTCGATATTGCAGCCGGTATAAATCTTCCCGGCAGCCGTTTCAATCGCGGCACCGACTTTGAAATTGGAATAGCGCGCCAGAGCCTGCGCTTTGGCCTGTTGCGCCGCCAGAACCAGTTTATCCATGTGAGCAGGAAAAAAAATCCGAGCCTGATGCCTCAAGCTCGGACGAAATCCAATATGATGGCGCCATGGGTTGGTGCCGCTCAGAAGGGTAAATCCTCACGACTCTCCTGTGGTGGTGGTGCCAGGTCATCGGTCGGCACCGGAATTTCCGGAGCGACGCCCGCCCCTTCCGCCTTGCGACCCAGAAACTGAAACGTGTTGGCGACGATTTCAGTGATATACCGCTTGACTCCGTCCTTGTCGTTCCACGACCGGGTTTGCAGCCTGCCTTCGACGTATACCTGCTGCCCCTTTTTGAGATATTCCGCGGCTACTTCCGCGAGCCGATTCCACGCCACAATACGATGCCATTCCGCTCGTTCCTGCGGATTGCCTTCTTTGTCTTTGTAAACCTCATTGGTTGCAACGCTAAACGTTGCGACTGCCTGCCCACCCGGGGTATACTTCAACTCCGGATCGCCACCCAAGTGGCCGATGAGCATGACTTTGTTAAGTCCGCGAGTGGCCATATTGATCCCCTTTCCGCGTATAGAAAGTTAAAAATTGTTGGCGTCTCAGCGCGTTTTATCCGCGCCGCCAAACCCAAATCCAGGTTCGCGCTGAACGGCGCCAGATGATTAATTGTAGCTAAGATTAACAAAAATTTTTAATCTTGTCAAGTACTTTGTTGCATTGAGGCAATTTTTCTGTTGCGCTCTGCTCACCGTTTCCCTTGCAAGTATTCCTCCGCCTCCCTGACGTCCTCATGGCTGCCGATGATCAGGGGTGTACGCTGATGCAGGTCCGTTGGCAGAATGTCCAAAATGCGCTGCCGGCCATTGCTCGCAGCACCACCGGCTTGTTCCACAATGAAGGCCAGGGGATTGGCTTCGTATTGCAGGCGCAACTTTCCCTGCGGATTCTTTTTGTCGGCAGGATAAAGGAAAATGCCGCCATAAATGAGATTGCGATGGAAATCTGCCACCAGCGAGCCAATGTAACGGGAGGA
>JAPDQK010000094.1:0-2507 GCA_034505955.1 Candidatus Zhuqueibacter pondensis | reverse complement strand
CTGCATGAGTGAAGCGTCGCATTCAATGTATTGGCCGAAAAAGGCCGTATTAAAATATGGATAGATTTTACTTTTCAAAACAAGGCCAATTCCCTGAAATTTTATTTCTCCAAATTCACCACCACCTCCCGCTGCTCGTACTCTCCGGTCGTGCCGGTAAATTCCAACCGGATCACCTCCACCTTTTCCGACGGCAGCAAGTCACCACCAATGACCGAAACCACCTCGCGCGGCGAATGCAAGATCACCTCATAGTTGCGGCCACCCACGCCTTCGCAAACGAACACGAAACGATTCTCTTCAAGTCGTTCGGCGAGAACACGCAATTGCTGCGCACGCTGGCCAGTCTGTAAATGCTCGCGTGGCAACTCAATCCAGATTCCCTCGAACACAGACAATTGGATTTTGGCATTCTTCCCGGTTTTGATTGACAGCGGCATATTTCGTTCGACTTCGGCGCCGGATTCCAGTTGTGGGGCAAACTCAATCACGCACGCAGGGCCTTCTGCACGTTCCACAGTCAAAGAAATGCCGCCAAGATTACGTTGGTAATGCAGATCAAATACGCTTTTGCCCACACGCATATTTTTAATGCGTACTTCCTGCCAGTCCGGCGGAAAACTTGGTGCAAGCCGCAAAACCGGCGAATTCGCCAATGTGGCTAAGGGCGAACGCGGTTCCAGTCCCAGCAGACCCCGGATGACACCAATTGCAAAACCGTATGAAGAAAAGAGTTGATGTGGAACGGAAGTATCCAACGGCCGAAAATACTCACCGCTTGTGACTTCCGGCATATAACCACGCGCGTCGACGAAAGTCCATTCCGCCAAATTGCGCAGCATCTGCAGGCCGGCAGTCGCATGGCCGTAATTGAATAACGCCCACAGATGGTAACTGGTGAGAAACGGCCAAACCGCGCCGTTGTTGTAGGCCAGCGGCTCGTACGCGGCACTTTTGCTCGACAACATCCGGCAGCCCCAATCAGTGGAAATTTCAGACCCGGCAAGACGCTGCAACATGAGCTCGGTATGCACGCCATCCAACTGCCGGAAGCTCATTGGAAAAGCGGCCCAGGCCGTGACTTCCGGATTGGGATTGCCCTGTTGCGTAATGGAAAAATTGTAAATCTGCTTTTCGGGGTTCCAGAATTTCTTTTCGAGTGCAGTCAATCCGGTGCGATGCCAGCCGCCAGCCTCTTCGGCAAGTTTCTTCTCTCCCATCCAATCAGCCATTTCACTCATGGCTTTCCACGCTTGCACGCCGACACTGGCGAGAAAAATATCCACTCCACTCGCTTCGCGCAACGAGCCCAGCTCCGAGGCGCCGAGGCCGGCTTTGGTATTCTCCATCAAACCATCGCTGTCGGTGTCAGTGGAGCGACTCCAGAAATAGGCTCTTTTCAATGATGCCCAGCTCTCGCGCAGAAATTCGAGATCGCCGCTGGCGAGCAGATAATTCCAAAACGCCACCAAATAATACGGCGTCGTATCGCCGTGAATGTAACCGTAGGGAAAATCCTTGAACCAGTTGATCAGCGCTGCCGCCTGCGTCAGTTCGTGCATCATCTTGCCGTCGTCGCGCTGCCGCTTTTGCAGAAAACGAAAACTCTCCCGCACCGTGGCAAAATCTCCATACCCGACCATGGCAAACGAGTTGATGAAACAATCCCCGCCGAAGAACCAACCAAAGCCCGGACGCTGGCTGGCACCGCTCGGGCCGAAACCGGCAACCATGCCCGCACCGAGATCGGGATTGTTGATGAAGCCTTTGGACAACGCCACTTTCGCCCATTCGAAGGCAAGATCGAGATCATCATCCGGCGTATCGATGGAGAGAAATTCTTCGCGCAGCCGTTGATAGTATTTTCGTGTTTTCGCCAGTTCCGTCTCACAGGTCGCGGTCAACTCTTCATAAAGCGCACGCGCCGGATCGCGACTGGCAAAATTGGCCGTCATCACCATCGGGAATTTTTGCCTGCGGCCGTTGGCGCGTTTGAAATTGACGGCAAACTGATTGGGTGTTTGTGTCAATTCATGCGCCAAAGGCACGGACAGCATACGGGCATTCGGCGCGCCGATGAATGCATTGCGCAAACGCCGGCTTTCGGAAATCACATACGCCGTGTTTTTCTCCTCCCAGAACGCGTATTGCCCGCCGAGCCCGGCCGGCCACATCGGCTCCATGGCAGGATAAAAACTGGCAATCAGTGTCAAATCCTGATAGCTATCGACTTCGAGTAACGCCACCAAAGCGGGCAAATCAATCGGCGCGAAGAGCGTCTCCCGCACGGTGAAAAGCGGATGAGAGAATGTGACCGTCGTCGCTTCGGGCCGCACTTCGATGTCGTGTGCCAATGGCGCGAGAGGCTGGGGAATTGGTGAGTCACTGTTTTGATACAAAATCTGAAAGCCGTGACAGATCTGGTAGGGAAAAATCCACGCCTCGAAAATGCCGTTTTCCGTTCCGGCAATGAAAGATTTTTGTCCGACGACGGAGATGGGAGCACG
>JAPDQK010000093.1:0-11948 GCA_034505955.1 Candidatus Zhuqueibacter pondensis | reverse complement strand
AAACGGCTTAAAGCATCAAGTGCCAACCACTACCGAGCCAGAAGATTCACCCGTTCATTCTGGGTTAAAATTCCGGACAAAAGAAGTACGCCCAAGAATGAAACTTTTTTATAAATGTCATTCCGTAGGCCTGCGGCTGTAAGCTACGCCCGCAGGGTCTACGACTCGTAGAGCCTACGCCGTGGGCTATGCCCGTAGGAGCTGGCATGATTGTGCGGGGTATATGATCCACCAAGCACTGAGATTACAAAATTTCCAAAATTCACCTTGATTTTTACTGCCTGTTTTCGTAGACAAAGAACATGATCTCTCTCGCCGATATTGAACGTGCGCGTCTTGCGCTCAAACCTTATATATATCCAACGCCCCTGCTTCGCTGTTTTTGGTTGGAGGAACTGGCCGGCGTCCCGGTTTATTGTAAACTGGAAAATCTGCAACGCACCGGTTCTTTCAAAATGCGCGGGGCAACGAATCGACTTCTGAATCTTGATCCGGCTGAACGCGCAGCCGGCGTCGTCACGGCCTCTGCCGGAAACCACGGCCTTGGGGTGGCACAAGCTGCACAATTGTTCAATTGTCCAGCCACTATTTTTGTGCCAACCACGGCTTCTTCGCTCAAAGTCAGAAATCTTCGACAATTCGGAGTGACGTTAATTCAAGAGGGCAGCGATTATGACGACGCCGAAGAGCTGGCAAGAAATTACGCTACCGTCCACAACCTTTCGTTCATTCATGCGTTTGAACAGTCGGAAATCATCGCCGGGCAAGGCACCATTGGTCTCGAGCTGCTCGAGCAGATGCCGGAACCAAATGCGCCAATGTGCGTCGTGATTCCGGTCGGCGGCGGTGGTTTGATGGGAGGTGTAGCCATAGCGATCAAATCCCAATCGCCCCGGAGTAGAATCATCGGCGTGCAAAGCGAGGCCTCACCAGCGATGGAACGTTCGCTTGCGGTCGGTAAAGTCGTGGAAACTCCGATTGCCGACACCATCGCCGATGGGTTGGCTGGACGGTTCGTGACTGAAAAATCGCTCCGCTTGGCGCAGCAATTCTGCGATGAGATGCTATTGGTCAGGGAAAATAGCATGCGCCTGGCAATAAAGGAATTCCATTTCCGGCAAGGATGGCGCCTCGAAGGCTCGGCAGCAGTCGGCGCCGCGGCGATTCTCGAGAATAAAGTGCGGGGTGGGACAATGCCAATTGTGTTGATTATAAGCGGAGGAAATATTGCAGATAAGCTCTTCGAACAAATCATTGCAATTTAATTCTATACTCGCTTGGGGTTGGAACTGTAGTCATTGCAAGGCGCTTTTCAGCCGAAGCTCCATGACTCGTAGAGCTTCTCTGAGAAACGCGCGCAATGACATTACAAATTAACCCGCAACCATACTCGTTAGGGTGAAAATTTCACTGCGATGTCTTTCAGGAGGCCTCCAGAATGACAGACGAGTTTGGTAGCATGCAAAAAACCTAAACCAGTATAATTGGATGGCGCGGATTGTCGTGGCAAAAAAATCTGTGCCTGCCATTCCGTGGGCTGTGGTGCCTCCGCGTAATCCACGTCATCCTGCGAACGCAGTCCTTATCCAAAGCTTTTGTTTAAAGACTGCCCAAAGGGCTCCAGGTTTCAGCCTGCGGCCGTAGGCTTGTCTGAACACCCGGCCTAAAAATCGTACTTATCATATTTGGCTTTATCCAACTGCCATTTTTTTCTTGCTTCTACTCCTGCAATTGAATAAATTGAAATGTAATATTATACGCAAGTGAGGGATTGCTGGAGAAACCGTGGCTGGCACAGGTGTAAAGAAGAAAAATCAAAGCACCAGCCGCCAAAGATTGGCCAGGTCTCGCAACACCAGTCACTTCACATCAACAAGATCTGCAGATGAGCGAGTCGTTTTTTACTTTTGAGACGGTGGACACACCAGCCCCCTGTGTCAAAATCCGTTTTGAAAAAACGTTTAATGCTCACAGCAACCCTGGAGCAGCAGGGGATGCTTTGCTGATATTCGAGGAGTTTTTCAACAAAACCATGGCAAAGGGATATGTAAATTTTGTGCTGGACCTTTGCAATGTGCCTTTCCCGACCACCCGCTGCATTGCGCTGCTGATTGCCTTGACCGTGCGCGCGCGGCGCCGGCAGGGTGACGTCAGGCTGATCAACGTCACACACACGGCGCGCAGCAATTTTGTCACTTTCAGTGCATTGAGCTATTTGACAATTGAAGATGAAGGCAAAGATGCAACGGCCGCACAGGTGACGGTTGTCGAAGGAACGGCTTCTATTGCTTCGGCGCCAAAGAACACCTCCAAGCGACATCCTGCGCCGACGATGCCTTCCATCGATGCAGCGGTTTCGCAACCAACCGCCCGTGCACCGAATCCCGTAACCTCGATGCCTGGAAGGGAAGGCAAGATTTTTGAAGAGGAGGCAGCGGCGCTGACGGATATTGTGGATCCTCCACTCGTCGAGGAATTTAGCAGGAAAATTGAGGAGCAAAAAGAGCAGTCCGATGCGACCGAGAAGAAATTTCAAATTCGCGTCGAAAGCCGCACCTCGAACTTGTATCAGCTCTGCGATTTTGTCACCATGCATGCCGCAGCCGCCGGCATGTGTGAAAAGGACATCGGCAAGATGAAAATTGCGGTATACGAAGCCTGCCTGAATGTCATCGAACATGCCTATCACTCCCGGCCCGATGAGTGGATCGACCTGCGGGTGCGTTATTCGCCGGATAGATTCATGATCATCATTCAGGATTACGGTTTGAGCTTCGAGATGCAGCCGCCCAAGGCATATGATGTACAAGAGGTAATGGATGAACGCCGCAGCGGCGGATTTGGCCTGCACATCATTCGGCGGTCGATGGATAGCATCGAATATCATCCCGATGCCCTCAATGGCAATCGGTTTGTGATGGTCAAGCGCCTGCGTTAAATTCTGTCAGTTTGTTGTCTCTGACTTCCCAAGCCGGACGAGCCGAAAATCAAATTTCTCAAACCGGCAATGAACCCCGATAACATTCGCCTTAGTCGCGAAGGAAAATCTTCGCTGATGGAGCAACGGTTTCAGTATTAACGGACTATTGATTTCAGCACATGCCCAAAACTCCCCAACCCCATGTGGCCG
Organism: Candidatus Zhuqueibacter pondensis; assembly: GCA_034505955.1. Lineage (GTDB taxonomy): Bacteria > Zhuqueibacterota > Zhuqueibacteria > Zhuqueibacterales > Zhuqueibacteraceae > Zhuqueibacter > Zhuqueibacter pondensis. The sequence continues at coordinate 8,818 of JAPDQK010000093.1, read as the reverse complement.
CCAACAACTCCTCGAACCAAGCCGAGGCACACTCCACACCCAATACGCCACCGTCACTTATGGAAAAGATGCGTGCGCTTCGGCATCGCATGCCGCTCTTTGTCAGATTGCCGCTCGCCATGGTGTTTTTCACGGTGGGATTTCTGGGAGGCTTCATTCCCATTCTCCAGGGCTGGGTGTTCATTTTGGCGGGGTGCTGGCTGATTTTTCCCGATCATAGTGAGCGCATTTTGGAAAGAATCAGAATGAAATTCCAAAAGAAAAAGACCTGAGCGCAGCACGGGATGGAACCGATCATGTTTTTGCAGGGTTTGATTGAATGGCAACGAGACGAAAAATTGAAATGGCTCAAGGAGAGGCGAATACACCATGAACACCATACGAACCATGATGTTAATGGCCGGCCTGACTGTCCTGCTGGTCGTCGTTGGCAACGCGGTCGGCGGGCAAAGCGGCATGTTCATCGCCTTTGGTCTGGCCATGATCATGAATTTTGCCAGTTACTGGTTCAGCGATAAAATCGTTTTGAGCATGTATCATGGCCGCGAAGTGGATGAGAGCGTTGCACCGGAGTTGCATGCCATGGTGAGAAACCTGGCGACGCGTGCCGGGTTGCCGATGCCCAAGCTTTATGTCATCTCCGGCGATCAACCCAATGCCTTTGCCACCGGACGCGATCCGGAACACGCTGCCGTTGCGGTGACCGAGGGCATTACGCGCATGCTCAGCCGTGAAGAGTTGTCCGGCGTCATCGGTCATGAGCTGGCGCACATCAAAAATCGTGACATTCTCATTGGCACGATCGCCGCCACCATGGCCGGCGCCATCAGCATGCTGGCGCACATGGCGAAATGGGCGATGATTTTCGGCGGCGGCCGCAGCAGTGATGATGAAGGCCACAACCCCATTGCCGCACTGTTGATGATCATCCTCGCTCCCATCGCGGCGTTGTTGATCCAAATGGCCATCAGCCGCGCGCGCGAGTATGTTGCCGACGCTGGCGGCGCGCGCATTGCCGGCAACCCGCGCTATCTCTCCACTGCGCTGCGCAAATTGCACAACGCTGCGCAACAGATTCCGATGGATGCCAATCCGGCGACTGCTCACATGTTCATCGTCAGCCCGTTGAGTGGCGGCGGCCTCGCCAGCCTGTTCAGCACCCATCCGCCGATGGAAAAACGCATCGAAAAATTGGAAAGCATGCGTTTGGATTGATTCGTCTTTTTGACGTGAATCATGCTGATTTGATGGATTTGCGCTTCGATTATCCATGGTGCTCAAAAAAGCCGTTGAAACGGCTCCAACGGCTGAAGAGATTTCACTCGCACCGCGATCGATCTCGGTGTTGGCGAGAAACAATGGGTTTGGTTAACCATACGGGCGCAGCCGCTTCAGCGGGTTTGCGAATTTACGCGGTAAGTTCAAAAGAAAATCTGTGTCGAGCCGTGATATTCGCGCCATCAGCGTTCTGAAATGAATTTTATCGAGCCGCGCGTACTTCCATGTCCATGCTTCAGCCTCGATATGTGATTACCGGCATGCTCGCTGTGGGTGGCGTGATGGCCGGCTTGTTCATCGCCACCTATTGTGAACTGCCTCCCGACACGCCGGCATTCACCTCACCGTGGCCGATGGTGAATCCAGAGCCCCATTTTACGGGGCCGGCATCTGACGCACCGGCGCAAGACCTCGCTGCCGACAAAAGAAAAAGCGAGGCCGGAAAGTTTGCCGACATTGCTCTTGCCGGCCAGGCTTTTTCACAAATAGCCGCCAAAGTTATTCCCGTCGTTGTCAGTATCGCCACCACCAAAATCATCACCGCTTCGGATGAGGAGCGCGCATGGGAGCGTTCCGAGCGGGGCAATTTTTTCAATAACCGCGGATTCCGTCTCGACCCACCCCGTTATCGCCAGCAGAGTTCGGGTTCGGGAATCATTCTCACGCCTGATGGATATATTCTTACCAATGTTCACGTGATCGCGCGTGCCGTGAAGATCACCGTCACGCTGCACGACAATCGTTCTTTTCCCGGGAGAATTGTTGGTTTGGATCCGCTTACCGAGGTGGCTGTGGTGAAGATCGAGGCGCGTGGACTGGCCGCCGCAGTGCTCGGAGATTCGGATCAGCTCGTCGTCGGCCAGTGGGTTCTGGCCATCGGGAATCCGATGAACTTGCGCTCGACGGTGACGGCCGGCATTATCAGCGCCGAAGGACGCGATATCAACGTCATCCCGGGTGATTATGACGTCGAGCATTTCATCCAGACCGATGCCGCCATTAATCCGGGAAATAGTGGTGGCGCGCTCGTCAATCTCGCCGGCGAAGTGGTCGGCGTGAACACCGCGATCGCAACGGAAAGCGGCTATGCGATGGGATTGGGGTTTGCCATCCCGATCAATTTGGCGCGCAAGATCGCTGCCGATCTGATTCGCTACGGCAAAGTCGCACGTGGTTATCTCGGTATCGCGCTTCAGGAGATTGGTGAGGTCCAGGCGAAGGCTCTGCAACTTGCCACGCCACGCGGTGTTTTGGTGGATGATGTTTATAAAAACAGTCCGGCGCAAGCAGGCGGGTTGTTGCCGATGGACGTCATTCTTGCCATCGACGGCATAGCCGTGCAGCGAATCAATCATTTGCAGGCGCTGATTGCAAGTAAAAATCCCGGCACCATAATCAATCTGCGTATCGTGCGCGACCAGCGTGAAATTGAAAAAAGAATAAAACTGGGGGAACTGCCGGCTGATCAAAGCGCAAATCCGAATGCGACCAATTTGTCCGGACAGCTTGCCCGAGTGCCATTCAAGAACCTTGGCATCGAAGTTGAGTACATCACCCAGGCAGAGGCGGCCGCGTTGGGATATGCGGAAAAAAGCGGTGCGCTCGTGATCCGTGTCGAAAAATTCAGCCCGGCCGAGGAAGGCGGCCTCCGTGCGGATGATCTCATTGTTGCAATGGATCGAAAGCCGATATTGAGCAAGCAGGATTTTCTTTCGCAACTGCAACGATTGCAATCCGGCACAGTAACCATTTTGACCGTGATCCGCCGTAACGGTCGATATCACATCTTCATTGAAGTACCGTGATCTGCCTCTGATGAGGGAGTAATTGTCATTCCGCTGGATCCCTTGGCCTGCGGTCCTGGCACCACAGCGGGCTTCCCCAATGACACCGTGACTGCGCAGTTACCCTGCCGTGCCTTTCTTCTTGATTTTGCAACTTGATTTTTGCATATTTCACAGCAAATTCGATCCGGTTTTCTTCAGAAATTCCTTGCTTTGTTACCGGTTCGCTTGCGTGTCATGCGCTCGTATTTCGTCAAGGTGCACAACATCCTGTTGGCATCGAAGGATTTCAAAAACAATTCAAGGGAGGAAGGAAGATGTTCAGGAAACCGCTGTTTTGGCTGGCACTGACCTTGTTGTCCATCGGCGCGGTGCTTTTCGCCTTCAAGTACTTTCCCGAGGCTTTTCCCATCGTCACTCTCGATCTGCAAATGGACCGGCAAAATGCCCTCATCGCTGCACAACAATTGGCTCAGAAATACAATTGGCAACCGGTGGGATTCAAACAAGCGGCTTCGTTTCGCCTGGATCAGGAGGCGCAAAATTTTGTCGAACTCGAAGCCGGCGGCAACGAGGCTTTTCGCCGGATGCTTGGAGAGAAACTCTACTCGCCATATACCTGGAATGTGCGTCATTTCAAAGAGGGCGAGACACACGAGGTGCTCATTCGTTTTACGCCCAGAGGCGATCCGTATGGCTTCGTGCAAAAACTTCCCGAGAAAGAAGCCGGCGCTGCGCTGGCGGCAGATTCGGCACGGGTCATTGCGGAAGCCGCCGCCTCCCAAGACTGGCAAATCGATCTGAGCCAATATCAGTTGGCGGAAAAGTCGCAGGAAACACGTCCCGGGGGACGCATCGACCATACTTTTGTTTACGAGCGGCCCGAGGTCAAAATCGGCGAGGGCCGCTATCGTCTGCGTTTGGTGGTCGGCGGCGATCGCCTGACCGAACTGACGCATTTCATAAAAATTCCCGAGGCGTTTTCACGACGTTATGAAGAGATGCGTTCGGCCAATGAGGCCATCAACTTCGGGGCCATCGCGGTAATGGCCTTGTTGTATATTCTTGGCGGGTGTGGCATCGGCATCTTTTTCCTGCTGCGCCAGCGCTGGGTCATCTGGCGCCAACCTCTTTTCTGGGGATTTTTCATTGCCTTCCTCCAACTCTTGTCGGGCATCAATCAATGGCCACTGCTTTGGATGAATTACGACACCGCGCTCTCGTCGCAGGGTTTCGCGATGCAGCAGATCATGTTGTTGGTGGCGCAGTTTATGGGCTGGGGTGTGATACTCAGTGGTTCATTCATTGCCGCCGAAAGCCTTTCACGTCGCGCTTTCCCACAGCATTTGCAGCAATGGCGATTGTGGTCAACGCCGGTCGCCAGCTCCAAGCCGGTGCTGGGACGAACCATTGGCGGATATTTGTTGGTCGGACTGTTTTTGGCGTATGATGTCGCACTCTACTTTTTTGCCAGGAGATCGCTGGGATGGTGGACACCCTCGGACACGCTGGTTCAGCCCAATGTTCTGGCGACCTACTTCCCCTGGCTGGATTCCATTGCCATTTCCGCCCAGGCTGGATTTTGGGAAGAGAGTCTGTTTCGCGCGGTTCCGATTGCCGGTGCGGCGCTCATCGGCCAAAAGTTGGGCATGCGCCGTGTTTTCATCGCTGCGGCCATGATCATTCAAGCGCTCATTTTTGGCGCCGGCCACGCCGGTTACGCCACCCAGCCGGCTTATGCGCGGCTGGTGGAGTTGATCATTCCTTCGTTGGGCTTCGGATTGATTTACATCTATTTCGGTCTCTTACCCGGCATTATCCTGCATTTCGCGTTTGACGTCGTCTGGATCGCCCTGCCGCTATTTGTCTCCTCCGCTTCCGGAATTTGGATCGACCGCGCGTTGGTCGTGCTGCTGGCACTCGTACCGCTGTGGATCATTCTCATTGCGCGGTCGCGTGCCGGGCGCTGGATTGAGGTCAGTGAGGAAAATTACAACCGCGCCTGGACGCCGGCAGTAAAAGAGGAAGCTGTGCCTGTGGTCACCGAAGTTACAGCTCCCTCCACCCTGGATGCCGGAACCGTCCGTGTGCTCCTGGTTGGCGCATTATTGGGTCTGGTGGTTTGGATCTCGACAACGCATTTCAAAAGCGTGGCGCCTCCACTCAACACGGCACGAAGCGAAGCCGAAGCTTTGGCCCGCCAGACTTTGGCCGAACAGAAAATTGAACTGCCGGCACCGTGGCGCGTTTTGAGTTCTGTGCACGCACAGCCGGATGAGGACGATCGTTTTATCTGGCAAAAAGGCGGCCAGGAAATTTATCACCAGTTGCTTGGCCGATATCTGTCTCCTCCGCATTGGAAAATTCGGTTCGCCAGATTTGAAGGCGACGTGGCCGAGCGCGCCGAAGAGTATCAGGTCTTCATCGCGGATAAGGGGGAAATTTTCAGAGTCTCGCATAAACTGCCCGAAGCCCGACCCGGTGACAGCTTGAGCGTCGAAGCGGCCCGCAAGATCGCACATTCGATGATCACGACGAAATATCACGTGGATCCCGTTTCACTCGAGGAAATCTCGGCCGTTGCCTCCAAGCGTCCTGCCCGTCAGGATTGGACATTTGAATTTTCCGACACCCTGAATTATCCTCTGAAAGAGGGTGAAGCCCGTCTGGCGGTGCAGATTGCCGGGAATCAAGTGGTGGATGCCCATCGCTACATTCATGTGCCGGAGGAATGGTCACGCGCCGAGCGCAATCGCAGGAATCTGCCGGGCATTGTCAGAATTCTCTGCACCGTTATGATCGTTTTTTTGATCATCGCCGGCGCCATCGGCGCAATTGTCCGTTGGAGTCACAAAAAATTTTCCGTGCGGACTTTTTTGACTTTTTTTGCCGTGCTTTTTGGCCTGAGCCTCATCGGCGTCATCAACGGCTGGCCGGGCATGATGGCGCAGTGTTCCACGGCACAACCGCTGATGCCGCAAATATTGATTTTGGCGGGTTCTGCCGTGATCGGCTCAGGGATCGTATCTGTTGCTTTGGCCTTGATCGGTGGTCTCGTCCAGAGTTGGAGAAGACAGCAGGTGCAAATTGAAACTGGCCGGGCGCTCTATTGGGGATTGGCTTTGGGCGTTTTCGCGGCGGGTCTGTTTGCAGCGATCGCTTTTTTTGCGCCGTCGCTGCAACCACACTGGGTCAAATACGGGGCGGCCGGCAATTATTGGCCGCTTGTGGAAGCGGCTCTGGATCCCCCGGGCCGGCTGATTCTGCAAACCACGCTGCTCTTGCTCGTTTTTGCCGCCGTGGATCAATTCACTGCCGGCTGGAGCCGGAAGCGAGTGTTGTTTTCCATTCTTGTCATCTTGCTGGGCCTGGTTTTCACCGGCTCGAGATCGGTGGAAACACTCCCATTCTGGTTGATCTCCGGTTTGTTAACCGGCGTGGTTTTGCTGTTGGCCCATGTTTTCGTGTTGCGTAATAATCTGGCTCTTGTTCCTGTCGCAGTGAGTGCCATGATTGTTCTCAGCGAGGTGAAGCAGGGCCTGGCGCAGCCCGTCCCGGCGGCGCTTCCCGGCGCGATGATCGGCATAATTCTGACAGTCCTGTTCGCAGTTTATTGGCACAAAAAGTTGGCACGCGAGTAATTAGCGCCGTTGTATGCTTTTCACCGCGACTCAATTTACCGCAAGGACATGAAGAGCACAAAGCTCGTTTGGTTTCACGCGCAGGTTTTCCTGGTGCCCTTTGTGGTTTGAAAGTCCTGGCTCTTCTGCACAGGTGAGGTTCCTTAAAAACCATGCTCGTTCAGGGTGAAAATTCCACCCTGAACGAGTATGGAAAAAGCGAAAAATATTGCTTCCTTCCTTTGTATTTGGTACATTGAAGCAGGGTGCGATTTTGAATTTGACTGATCGACGATCCAGGCAAGGGGAGAATAGCCACCATGAGCACTATAGTATTACCCTGGAAAAACTATCACAACCGCGAAGACTGCGTCCGTAGGATTTTTTGAACCGCGAAGACGCGAAGAACGCAAAGAGAATGACATGGCTTACTTCGCGCGCCAGGATTAACTACTGGAGATAACCATGGATATTGAAGCGATCGCCAGAATAATCGTAGATGCCGCCATCAAAGTTCATCGTGCCCTTGCCCCAGGGTTACTGGAATCGGCCTACCAACAGTGTTATGCTTACGAACTGCGCAAGCGCGGTTTGCGAGTGGATTGCGAAGTATTGCTACCGATTCTATATGATGGCCAGCAGATTGATGCCGGTTACCGCATTGATATGCTCGTCGAAGGTTGTATCATCATTGAGAATAAAGCGGTCGACAAACTACTACCCATTCACGAGGCCCAACTGCTGACCTACTTGAAATTACGCGACTGCCGCCTTGGGTTCTTGTTGAACTGGAACGTCAAACTGATGAAAGCAGGCATACAGCGAATGGTCAATAATCTGTAACGCATGAATGAACGCAAAGGCAAGAAGAACCCAAAGAAATCCTTGGCGTTCTTTGCGTCTTCGCGGTTAACAGATTTGGTTGCGGCTGTGGCCGCGCTACGAAAGCCTGTGAAGAAATCATCGAGTTTATTGTGGCTGGCACCACGCCGGATCGTGTTATTGCCTATCAACCCTCGGAGGCCGCCAGGGCGCGCGTCGCCGATCTCATCCATCGCGAAAAAACCATTGGTTTGTCGCCGGATGAAAAATCGGAATTGGATCATTACATGCAGTTGGAACATATCATGAGGTTGGCGAAAGCACGTGCCCGCCAGTTTGCCGCTCATGAGCAATGACATAACGCGGACGAGCCGCAACCAGAAGGAAAACCGACAAGAAAAAGTTAGAATTTTTTTCTAACTTTTGCTACGCAATGACATATTCAGCCAAGAAGCTGATGGAGATGGACACCCCCAGTTGAAGCCAGTCCAAATTGAGAAATGAACCCATGAACGAAACTGAAACCATGCTCGAAAGCCGTCCCGCCACCGACGACGAGCTGTTCTATCTGAAGCTGGCCCGCGACGAATTCGCCGCCAGCTTCAGCCGCATCGAAGAGACCGCGAAATATTTGATTGGCGCCATCGGTGCGGTGGCCGGCTTGGTGCTGGCCGGCATGCAAGTCAAGCTCGCGGTCAGTCAAGGACAAGGAGCGCCAGGGACGGCGCTGACCTGGCCCTTCGTGCTGTGGGGCGTCAGCGCCTTGTGTGCCATTTTTGTGTTCTTTCCGCTGCCCTACCGGCACTACAGTGGCTCGCCGCAATCGATTCGGCAAAAGTTCGTCAAAGCGCGTAAAGTAAAGTGGAGCCTGCTGTTGATTTCGACCCTGACGTTTGCCGCCGGACTTCTGGTGGCGGCCTGGCAGTTTTGAAAACTTCGAGTACCTGAATTTTGCACCCAGATTGATCCCCTCCGCGGGGAACGCCGTTTTGATCGCGACGCCCAATCACCCAAGGGGTGGTGCATAAAAAATTTTGCAGGCAACCGTGCGGTCAACTCCGGTAGGAGTGAACTGTTTTTAGGGAAGCGGCATATCGCATTTCCCCAAACTCCGTCAGGAGTGGCCTGCTTGGTCCTCCTCAAAAAGCCGCGCCAGATCATGAGAAATTCTACAGGCCACTCCTGACGGAGTTTAAAGACACGCAAGATGCCCCTGTCTACAAACAGTTCACTCCTGACGGAGTTTTGTGAACACACTATCTCTTCCGGGCAACCGCAAACCAGCATGCAAAATTCAGGGAGTAACTATTCAGC
>JAPDQK010000092.1:0-12160 GCA_034505955.1 Candidatus Zhuqueibacter pondensis | reverse complement strand
CCATGTCATGCATGTCATGCTGGAAGCATCTTGTTCAGGCTGAGTACAGTGCTGGTTAGAAACAAGATTCCCTACGGGCGTAGCCTACGGAATGACATTTCTCTCCACCCGTAACTGAGGCATTACAATGAGGTAACGATTTTTATTGACATTTGATTTGACGTTCATTAATTTTGTAAGGTTGCAAAGTGCTGTATTCCGTGTCTCACCCATAAACAGCCGGAAAGGCATGAGCCACGTATGATCCGACAGAGATTAAAAATTTCGATTTTTTTTCTCTTTCTGTTCATCGGCCTCTGTCATGCCGAAAGCCCGGCCTACAGGTTCAAGCACTTGACCACAGACCAGGGGTTATCCGCCAGTTTTATCACCTGTATTGCAAAAGATCGTCATGGCTACATGTGGTTCGGTAGTTATGATGGGCTGAATAAGTTCGACGGATACGAATTTCAAGTCTACCGGAACAAGAGTAACGATCCCAAGTCCCTCTCGGGCAATGCCATCCTTTCTCTTTTTGAGGATCGCAGCGGCCGATTGTGGATTGGAACTCAAGCGGCTCTCGATCTCTATGATCGAGCAACCGATTCCTTCTCACACTTTTGCGTGCAAAAGGGTGTCCGCATGACCGTGACCGATATTGCGGAGACTCCAACGGGAGAGCTTCTTGTTATTGCCTCAGATCAAATCTTTACGGTTCGTTGGTCCGACTCGACTTGTGTTCCTTACCCACCCGAAAAATTAGAGCGGTATCTTCGTGATTTACCTGGTCTGCGCCGGCTGCTTCTGGACCGCGACGGTTTACTCTGGCTGATCATGGAGGCAAACGGCATTGTGCGCTTTGACCCCTACACCATGGAAATCAAACATTACAGTACTTCCCAGCGCCACCAGCATGGTTTGGCCTCCGATCGCATCATGGACTTGGCCGAGGACCGATCTGGACGTTTATGGGTGGCGACGAAGGATGGATTGTACGTTTATGAGAAAAAGACGGATCACTTTACGGAAGCCAAAAACATTTTCCTAAAAACCCAATGGTTATCCAATGATAATTGCTTCTGTATCTTTGTCGATGCGGATGATAATTTATGGGTTGGCACCAGCCAGGGAGGATTGAATCTTCTTCCCCACCAGGGAGAAAGTTATGACCGTCGCGGCTTCCAACATTTCGTTCACGATCCCCATGATGCCTTTAGCTTGAACAATAATTCCATTCAAACCATCTTTGTCGATGAACAAAAAAATCTGTGGGTCGGCACGCTAAAGGGGGTCAGTTTTGCTCAGAACGAATCCAAATCTTTTGATACTTTCCGTCATGAACCGAATCGACCTCATACCCTGAGCGAAAACGCTGTGACCTCTTTTTGCGAATCCAAGGGTGGAAATATTTGGATTGGCACGGATGGAGGTGGGGTCAATTATTTCGAGCGACGGACAGCACGTTTTACGGCCTACCGTTTCAATCCCGGTAATCCTCATTCTCTCAGGTCCGACGCGATTCTTGCCATCCATGAAGATGCGCGGGGCAGGGTTTGGGTGGGAGGTTATCTTGCGGGTTTGAGCCTCTTGGATCAATCGCGGCGCCGCTTTAGCCACATTCTGCATTCAAAAGCCGGGCGCTTCCCGATCAAAAATGATGATGTCCGCGACATTTACGAAGATCGTCATGGTGACATCTGGGTTGCCACCAATGGGGACGGCGTTTTTCAATTTGTCCAGGGCGATCCGGCTAATTACCACCACTATCGCAGCGATCCAAGAGATATCGAGCATTCCCTACGCAATAATCACTGTCTGGTTGTTCTCGAAGATTCCACGGGCATGCTTTGGATCGGCACGTACAACGGATTGAGCATGTTTGATCGACAGCGCAGCCTCTGGACGAATTATTCGGCGGATGGCCCGGATTCCTCACATTTGAGCAACAATTGGATTTATTGCCTCTGCGAAGATCGCCAGCGCCGATTGTGGGTGGGCACGGCCAAGGGTCTGAACCTGCTCAATCGCCAGACCCAAACCTTTCGCACATTCGGGGTTCAAGATGGCTTACCGGGAGATATTATCAATGGGATTGTGGAAGACAATCAAGGCTGCTTGTGGATCAGTACCAATAACGGTCTGGCGAAATTCAATCCCGAAGATCACTCGGTGAGTGTTTACACCGTGCCTGACGGCTTGCAGGGGAATGAGTACATTCACGGCGCCTATGCGAAATTGTCAAATGGTGAGATCCTCTTTGGCGGCACAAACGGCTTTAGTCTGTTTCAGCCGGAGAAAGTAAGAACGAATGTCAGATTTCCTCATGTCACGCTTACAAGAATTCGGATACTGAGCCAAGTGGACAAAAGTGGTGCCGACACCCCTGCGCCATTCGAGAAAATGATCAGCGACGCCTCCGAACTTGTGTTGACCTATAAACAAGCGCGTATTTTCACACTCTTCTATTCCGCCCTCGAGTATTCTTCTCCCGGGAAAATCCGCTATCGGTATCTTCTGGAGGGCTATCATGACAACTGGATTGATGCGGCCTCGAATCGCTCTGCGACCATCATGAACCTGAATCCGGGTCGATACACGTTCCGCGTCACCGCCTCGAATAACGAGGGGGTGTGGAGCGAGAAAAGTGCCTCGATTCATTTGCGGATTTTACCCCCTTGGTGGAGAACTTGGTATGCCTGTCTGGCATACGGACTTCTCATCATCTTCATGATTTGGGGATACCATCTGTACTCGCTCAAGTTGATGCGCTTGCGAATGGATCTCCAAGCCCAAAAATTGGAAATGGAAAAAGCACATGAGCTGGAAGCATTGAAATCGCGTTTTTTCACCAACATCTCCCATGAGTTTCGCACCCCTCTCACTTTAATTCTGGTTCCCCTCGTTGATTTGATCAAAAGAGGCCGGGATAAAGACTGGCCGCAGATACTCGATCAATTTCATCTTATGAAAAGGAGTGCCGAGCGCCTGTTGCGTTTGGTGAATCAGGTGATCGATTTCAACAAAATCGAATCCGGCAAATTGGAGCTTACTAAAAAGGAGATTGATATTGTAAAATTCACCAAAGACATCGTCGAGACTTTTACCCCGATGGCTGCCGACAAGCACATTACCCTCCAATTCGGCAGCAACCGCGTGAGCTGTTACGCCCTGGTGGATCCGGATAAAATTGACATAGTGATTTTCAATCTCCTTTCCAATGCCTTCAAGTTTACTCCTGAGCACGGGGAGATCGCGGTTACTGTAAAACAATCTGTGGATTCCCATGTTGAGATTTGTGTCAGCGATACCGGCCCTGGTGTTCCTGTGGAGCACATTGATCATATTTTCGATCGCTTCTATCATGTGAATCATCCCATCTCTCGAGTTCGTCAGGGCGCGGGCATCGGTTTGTCGTTGAGCAAAGAATTGGTGGAATTGCACCAGGGGAAAATTTCGGTGCAAAGTGAGAATGGTAAAGGCGCCTGTTTTCTCGTTCGGCTGCCGGTGGGTGAGATTTCCATCCATGACCATCATGAGCAGGCAATGGTGTCATCCGATGAGGAGATCAATTCGGAAACCGGAGACGACGGATTTTTCTCGGATGCGCATGACGCGGAGAGGCCGGCGGTTCTGATCGTGGAAGATGATGGCGATCTTCGTGATTACCTGAAAAGCGAGTTGAAGGAGAGCTATCACATTTTGACGGCCACCAACGGTCAAGCCGGTTTGAAGCTGGCATTGGAAACGATACCGGATTTGATTGTCAGCGATATCATGATGTTTGAGATGGATGGCATCGAGTTCTGCAAACAAATAAGAACGAATCATCTCACCAGCCACATTCCCGTTCTTCTCTTGACGGCGCGCAGTGCGGAAGCCGATCATCTGGAAGGTTTGGAAATCGGCGCTGACGATTATATCACCAAGCCCTTCAGTCTGGATATTCTGAAGATGCGCATTCGCAACCTGCTGGAATCACGAAGAAGATTGCGAGAACGATTTAGTCGTGAAGTCCGCGTCATGCCCAAGGATATTGTGATTACTTCCCTGGATGAGCAGTTTCTTGAACGCGCGATCAGCACCGTCGAAGCACATCTTGCCGATCAGAATTTTGACGTCCAAGCTTTCAGCCATCTGATGGGCCTCAGTCGCGCCCAGTTGTTCCGGAAGCTCAAAGCGCTCACTGCGGAGACCCCGGTCGAGTTCATTCAAACCATTCGTTTGAAACGAGCGGCGCAATTGCTGACAACATCGCAGCTCAACGTTGCGGAAATTTGTTTTGAAGTCGGATTCAACTACCCATCTCATTTTGCCAGGCTCTTTCATGCCCAATTTGGTGTTTCGCCAAAAGAATACCGCAGGCAAAATTGGAAGGAAATCAAAAAATCAAGTCGATCTGATTAACGATAAAATGCCGAAGGAAAACATCCTGTGATGGTAATAGTTCAGTATCCCCTTATAACAGTGTCATTCCGCGGGCCTGCGGACGCAGTCTTCCAGAATGACATCTTCGAGGAGGGGGTGAACTGTTACCTTTGATGCAACATTTATATTATTCTTTGAGATTCCCATGTTAGACTTTCATGAGGTTTCTTCTAAAGTAGTAGTGCGCTCATGAAAGTATGTCAATGTCCGAAAGGAGGTGGTTTTCCCCTCAATTTCTGTGCTCTACTAGATACGTCATTTTTTCAACTCATCAGCAACCGATTCCTTTGAAAAATAAGGAGATGACAAAATGTATAGAATGCGTTGGAAAGTGTTCTTTATTCTTGGAGCACTGTTTTTTATACCCTCTTTTTTACAGGCGGCTCCTGGAGGAAAGATCGAGGGGTATGTCTTGGATAGTAAAAACAATGATCCCCTGCCTGGAGCGAATGTGCTGGTTCGGGGAACAACTTATGGTGCAGCAACGGATCTAAAAGGTAAATTTGTCATTCTACAAATCCCGGCAGGAGATTATAAACTGGTGGTCAGATACATGGGTTATCGTGACAAGACCATTGATGTCTCAGTAAAAGAGGGTCAAACAGTAAGATTAGAAGCAATAAAACTGGATTTTCAAATTATTGAGGGGGAAGTGGTCACCGTTACCGCCCAGGCTGAAGGGCAAATGGCGGCGATCAACCAGCAGCTTACCTCAAATACCATCTCCAATGTTGTTTCTCAAGCCCGCATTCGGGAACTGCCGGACGTGAACGCCGCTGAATCGGTAGGCCGACTGCCTGGCGTCTCCATCCAGCGGTCGGGCGGTGAAGCCACAAAGATTGAAATTCGCGGTCTTTCCCCAAAATACAATACCGTTACCGTCAACGGTGTACGTGTTCCCGCGACCGGAGGAGACGACCGCAGCGTCGATCTCTCGCTGATATCTTCCACCATGCTCGATGGCATCGAGGTGAAAAAAGCGAATACCCCGGATATGGACGCCGATGTCATTGGTGGCACTGTGGACCTGAGATTGAAAGAAGCTCCGGAACAAACACAATTCAATGTGACGGCCCAGAGTGGGTACAACCGCCTGCAGGACTACTATGGCAACTATAATTTTACCGGCAACCTGAGTAAGCGGTTCTTCGACAGCCGCCTCGGTATCATTGCCAGCTTCAACGCTGATGATTATGATCGCAGCGCGGACAAGTTCCAAGGCAACTATCGAGAAATCCAGGTAGGTGGGGTGACAGGAATTGCGGTCCATAGCATTCTCTTGCGGGAAGAGACGGTGAAGCGGGGTCGAACCGGTACCAGTCTCTTGCTCGATTATCACGTGCCCTATGGCAAAGTCACTGCCAATTCATTCTACAACCGGCTGCACTGGGATGGGCTGTACCGGATCAATCGAATGAACGTTAACGACAACCGGCACTATTACGACTTGGAAGATCGCAGGGGCACCACCTCCATCTTCACGGGGGCCCTGGGGATCAAACAGGATTTTGACTGGATCCGTTATGATCTCAGCGCAGCACGGACCGCCTCGCGTGCGGATAATCCAGAGGACCGCACCTGGAGCTTCGTGCAGGAGAATGCTGCCTTCAGCGGCGTGACGAATGAAACGCGCGCGAACGAGGTCCCGTCGCATGCCACAGTCGATTCGAACATGACCGGTCTGCAATCGATGTACATCTATGATACCAAGCGTAATGAAAACGAAACTTCTTTCCAGCTAAACCTCGAATTGCCATTTCGTTTGCTCGGGTTCATCAGCGGCCATCTCAAGACCGGAGGAAAATTCCGCTGGCTCAACAGGAGTAATGACGAGAATCAGTACGGTCGCGATGGGCTTCAATATGGCAGTAGTGCCAGTCTAAGCCCGCCTCTCCGCGCCGTTCTGCAAGGACTGAGCCAACAATATCCTGACGAGTGGAGCTTTGCGAGTGACTCGGCGCTGGTTCGGAAGTATGGTGTTCTGCCGATACGGCGCGTTTTGAGTAACTATGCGCGCTCCGATTTTTTAGACGGCGATTATCCGCTCGGTTTTGTTCTCGATGCCTCGCTGATGAACAAAATGACGGATGTTCTGCGCCCAACCAGCGAGTGGCTGAGGTATGCCATTGGTTCCAGAGGGCGCGACTATTATGGCATCGAGCGTTATCAGGCTGCCTATATCATGGGCGAATTCAATTTCGGCAGACACATTACGTTTTTGCCCGGCGTTCGCTGGGAAAAGGATTACTCCAAGTATCGTGGTCAGAGTTACCGAGAGGTTGTCGTCAACAACATCCAACGGGACCCGACGGACCTTCGTGAGCTCGAGAACGAGCGTAGAAACGAGTTCTGGCTGCCCATGGTGCATCTGAGAGTGCAACCTGCGAGTTGGTTAAGAGTCCGACTGGCCCGAACCGAGACCCTGACGCGACCGGATTACATCATGTATGCGCCCATCACCTCGATTAACTCGTATCAGAGCTATGGCCGCGCCGCCAATGCCAACCTCAAGCCGGCACTTTCCAAGAACTATGATGCCGCCGTTTCGGTTTATGAGAACAAAGTTGGATTGTTTACCGTATCCGGCTTTTACAAAACCATTCACGATCTGATCTTCCAAACCAGACTTAAACTTACGAGTGGCGTAACACCTCCTTCGGGTTTGAATATTCCAGCGACATGGCTCCAGAATGCCAGCCCTGACTTCGATACTTACCTCAATAATCCCTTTAAAACAACTTATAAAGGTTTCGAGCTGGATTGGCAAACGCACTTCTGGTATTTGCCTTCGGTTCTCAAGGGAGTAATCTTGAACGTCAACTACACCCGCATTTTCTCCGAAATGCGAAAACAGTTGTTTTTCCTCAGACGAGGTCCCGTCATCCCTGGTACTCGTCCTCCTCGTTACTCCAGTGTACTTGTTGACAGTTCGAGAACGGCGCGTATGCCCGATCAGCCGGCGCATATTCTCAACGCCACCCTCGGCTATGACTACAAAGGATTTTCCGCCCGGCTGTCTTACTTGTATCAAACCGACAAGACGACCTGGATAGATACCGAACCGATACTCGACAACTTTTCAGGTGCATATGCGCGCTGGGATTTGACCTTCCAACAGAGGCTTGGCCGTACCGGATTGCAACTCTTCGCGAACTTGACAAACCTGAACAACAGGCACGACCAAAACTTCCGTGGGTATACCTTGACCGATCCGACATATCTGGAGTATTATGGTTTTACCATGGATCTAGGCGCGCGCTATCGATTCTAACGGAAGCAGGTCATCAAACGCATTATGTCTGATAAGTCTCGTGATGCTGCGTAA
Source organism: Candidatus Zhuqueibacter pondensis (assembly GCA_034505955.1). Taxonomy (GTDB): domain Bacteria; phylum Zhuqueibacterota; class Zhuqueibacteria; order Zhuqueibacterales; family Zhuqueibacteraceae; genus Zhuqueibacter; species Zhuqueibacter pondensis. The sequence goes on along the minus strand of JAPDQK010000092.1, from coordinate 4,431 downwards.
TTCGCGAAACGTCGGGAAAATTGTTCCGTTGCTGGTTGTTTACGCTGTGTTTGAGTTTATCAAATCACTAATTAGTATCTGTCCGGGAGTAGGTGAACTGACCGGTCGCTTTCATCTTAGTATCTTTATGTAATAGACTTTGCTTGAAAGTTCTCCGATTTTTATTCTGATAACGACCGGTCAGTACCCATTTTCGGATAGACACTGATTAACAACCCCTAATCACTAACAAACAATTGGAGCGTTTCTATGAAGTTCAAGTACGGAGTCATTTTACTATTCGCCCTTGTTGCAGGAGTCATCTTCTGGCCGACGCCGCAGGCCAGAGCCCAGGATGAGATGACCGTCGAGTGGGCAAACCCTGACGGTACTGTCAAAGTAAATGCGTTATTAAACGCCATTCGTGGGGACACCGTAGCTGGTGGCGCTAGGGCAAATCCCAATCGCGTGTACAAATTGAAAAAAGGTGGCTTCTACTGGATTACTGAACGTATTGAGAACAAGGGATTCACCTTGCGGATCGTGGGTGAGGAGCCCGGCCCGACGGCTTTGGATAATCCAGCCGTGATCCAGATGGTGCCGAGAGCTGATGGTTCAGTCGACGGCCGCATTATTACCGGTCAGAGCAGCGTCACGCTGAAAAACCTCTGGCTGACCGGCCGCGATTATAATGGCGTGCAAACGTATTATCAGCCCATCCAAATGGATGCGAGCAACTCCCGCTTCATCATTGATAACTGCGTGTTGGAGCAGACCAATTTCGCACTCATCGCATGGACCGGCAAGAACAACGACATCTTCTACACGAACTGCAAATTCCGCAACCTCATCGGCCAGCCCAGCACGCAGCAGTGGGAGGGCCGCGGCATTTCGATCTGGGCCGATCAGGATACGATCATTGTCGAAAATTGCACCTTCTTCAATGTCGGCATGACGCCGTTTCAGCTCGAGGGTGGCGCCGCCAGATACATTCGGTTTAATCACAACACGATCGTGAACAGCGGCCGCCAAATCAATACCGGCAACTGGTTCCGGGAAGCCTACTTCGCGAACAATTTGTGCATCAATGTTTGGTGGCATGGCGAGGGGGCCGTTGATATGGCCAATAACCTGCGCAATGATCGGAGAGCCATTCACAGTGGTTTGTACTCCATCGGTGCCTTGCCCTCGCAATATGGTCCCGAACAAGGCCGCCGGATCGTCTTTGCCAACACCGCCGCCTACCTTGACCCCAAATTTACCGCTTTCTATGCGGATACCATCAAGCGGGCCTGGTTTATCAGCCCGATTACCAGAGAGGACTTCATCAAGAAGTACGGACCGGCAATGACAATCAAGGACACAACGTGGTTGACTGCCCTGCCTGCCGGCTTTACCTATCCACCTGCCGATCCTAACTGGACGAAGGGGTCACCAGGCACGACAATGATCGACTCCATGATTTCCAATATCATGAAGCTGCGTGCAGGCAAAACTCCGGCCACGCCATATTTCTATAAGCCCACGGAATACCCAACCGATGTCTCTTGGCCATTGCCGGAGAATTTTGCCTATACAGACGCTGCACTCATGACCAAAGGCACCGACGGCCTGCCATTGGGTGACCTCAACTGGTTCCCGACCCAGAAGGCGCAGTGGGAAGCGAATAAAGAGAAACACATTGCAGACATCGAGGCCATCGCCGGACCAAAGAAAGAACTCAAAGTTGTCGCCGCCGCTGAGGCAGAAGCCGGCAACCTCTCGGGTACGGCCACAATAAGCACCTTTCAAGGATTCTCCTATTTCCAAATGGACGGCGGCGGATTCATGGAGTGGACCTTCGATCTGGCAGCAGGAGGACAATACGATCTGAATATTTGGACGCACATGCGAAATAACAACATGAGGGGGCAGCATACTTATATCAATGGCGTGGAAATCCATGATGCCGCCCATGGTTGGGGTGAGCTGATTTATGATAACGCTTCGGGTGTCACGGCTGGCATGCCGATCAATCAGTGGACATGGGTAAGGTGGACGCAGGCAGATATTAAAGAAGCCGGCGCTTTGACTTTCAAGCAGGGTCAAAATGTCATCAGGATTTCGTCTTCGTGGGGATGGCAGAACTTCGCCGGCATTGACCTCCTGGTGCCAGGAACTAACACAGTGGTGAAATCTCTGCGCGCACCTGATGTTACCGCGTATGAAATCGTGATGCCGAAGGCTGAAGGCGCTAAATTTGTCCCCAATGGTTTCAAGTCTGTTCTGCTGGGCACCAACGGAACCATTACCTGGAACATGACGGCACCAGCCGCCGGTACCTATCGGCTGAACGTATTCTACCAGAATCCCGGCGGTTCGCAAACGGGGCAAATCAAAGTGGATGGAGCCACTGTTGTCTCGAATCTTGCCCTGGCGAGCAAACCTGATTCAACCGGCACGAATGTCTTGTCTGATGGATTCAGCATGACCGCGGGTTCGCATACGATCGCCTTGAGTGGAAGTCAAGTCAACGTCGACTATGTTCAGTTGATTCAAGAAATCGTCTCTTTGGTGTCTGAGCGCAAGGATCTGCCGCTGGGCTATGCCCTGGCGCAGAACTACCCGAATCCCTTCAACCCAACAACGACCATCGACTTTGCCCTGGCGAAACCCTCCCATGTCAAGTTGATGGTTTATAATGTACTGGGTCAAAAAGTGGCGACTTTGGTTGATCGCCGCATGCTTGCCGGTGCTCATACCGTTGAGTTCGATGCCAGTCATTTGACTTCCGGGGTTTATTTCTATCGTCTCGAAGCCGGTGATTTTGTATCTCAGAAGCGGATGCTGCTGATTAAGTAGTTTTCGCCACACTGGCTGATATGAATCGACACAGGGCGGCCGGCATGGCAAAACAGATTCTTGCTGACCGCCCTGTTTTTTATGTTATGAGCAAGCAAAACCATTCGAGGCAAAATCATTGATCTTGCCCCTGCGAGCGTAGCCAAAATAGTTTTGCCTCAAAGGATTCGACTTCTATGAACAGACGCGATTTTGTAAAGACGGGTATTGCCGCGCTTGGCGTTCTCTCGATTCCGGGATTGAACGCTCATGTTTTCGCCCGGCCGGAACCAACAAAACTGAAATTCCCTCGCTACCGCGGATTCAATCTCCTGGCAAAATTCGGCACCTGGGGACCGAGAAAGAAATTCGAGGAAGAAGACTTCGAGATCATGGCGGAATGGGGATTCGATTTTGCCCGCATTCCGATGTCCTATTGGAATTGGGCTTCCAAAGATGACTGGTACAAAATTGATGAAGAAGTGTTGAAAGATATCGACGAAGTGGTCGAATTGGGCAAGCAATACCAAATTCACATCAACCTGAATTTGCACCGCATCCCAGGCTATTGCATCAATGGCCGGGACTTGGAACCAATGGACCTCTTTGATGACACCCCCGAAAACATGCAAAAGGCCTTGGATGCCGCTGTTTATCATTGGAAACTTTTTGCCAAACGCTACAAAGGCGTTCCGAACTCGCAACTGAGTTTCGACCTGATCAATGAACCGCCGCACATGAAAGAGGAGACCCGCTATGTCGAGGTCGTCAAAGCCTTGGTCAAAGGCATCCGGGAAGAAGATCCTGACCGCTTGATTGTAGCCGATGGTAAAGATGTCGGGCGGACGCCGGTTTATGGAATTATTGATCTGGGGTTGGTACAAAGCACGCGTGGGTACGACCCGATGAGCGTGAGCCATCATACCGCCACCTGGGTTCCCAAAGACGCCTTTCAAACCTTCAACCCACCCACTTGGCCGCTGAAGGGCGACGACGGAATGATCTGGGATAAGGCCGTCTTGAAAGCGAAATTGATTGATCCCTGGATACCTCTGATGAAAAAGGGTGTTCCTGTTCATGTCGGCGAATGGGGTTGTTACAACCGAACTCCCCATGAGGTGGCGCTGCGATGGATGCACGACTTGCTCTCCCTTTGGAAAGAAGTCGGCTGGGGGCATGCGCTGTGGAATCTGAAAGGCGATTTTGGCGTGCTCAACAGCGGTCGCAAAGATGTGAAATATGAAAATTACAAAGGTCACCAACTCGACCGCAAAATGCTGGAGTTGATCAAGGAATATTAAAAAGTCGCAATGGATATCAATGCATATAAACCTTTGCAAGTTCAATCCTGGCGGAAAAAGCAAAAATTCTCACGCATCGACGCAAAGACGCCTGGGATCGTTAAGAAAATTCTTGGTGTGCGCTTTTTTCTTTTTTGGTTCCGGGGAGTAGTATTCAGCTTGCCATTCCTGCTCGGCCTGATAACCTCAGGATTTGCTCAGCAGAAAGCCCTTGTTCTCAATGAACAAGAATATTTCGAAATGCCCGGCCTCAACATCATGGTTTTTCACGATTATTATCCGGAGGGCCATCAAGGCGGGATCACGATCATTCAAAATGGCATCCGGGTCG
>JAPDQK010000091.1:0-12296 GCA_034505955.1 Candidatus Zhuqueibacter pondensis | reverse complement strand
ATGCTCATCGATGCTTTTTCCGAGGAGCGGCAGAACATTTATCGGCAATTGCAACAATTGGATCGCTTGGCGGTGGAAGCCAGACAATATGGCCTGATCGATGCAGAACAGGACGCGATTGAGCGCCGAAATCGTCTGGTGCGTGTTCTGGAAACTTATCAAGCCGATCGTTCGATCCGAAACGTCAATTATTTCATCGACTATCCGCTGGCGACCAAAGAGAGCGGTGCGGCGTATCGTCAGCAGATTGTGACCAATTTGTTCAAGGAGATGGAAGCTGAACAGGAGCGCCTGAAACAGAATCTTGCCGCCGCCAACAAGCTCATTTCGGATCACGGCGACACCGGTGTCAACCTCGCGCTCGACTTGAAAACTGTGCAGGAGGATTTCAAGAACCTCAAGTACCGGATGGATCGTTTTCAGACGTGGCTGTCAAACTATAAGATCGATGACGTGACGACGGATGCGGATCAATGGGCCGACTTGTCCGGCTACGGAATGAGTGACATCGCATTTCAGGAGCTGAGCAGGCGTGAACGGAAGATCGAGCAGTATTCACAAAATATTTCTTCGATTGATGGCATTCTCCGTGACCGCAAGAGCTCGCTGGAGCAGATGCTCAAAGATTTTGACAAGGGCATGCGTAAAATTGAGGAAGAGCTGCTCAATGAGCAGGTACGGCTTGATCAATTGGAGCACTTGAAGTATTTTCAAAATTCCTATTTTGATACTTCCGAATCGGAAGTTCAGACTGCAGTGAAGCAGCCCACTGCGAATGAGATTTTGGATGAGCCATAATGTGTGGAGCAGCCCACCCGGCAGGCAGCCGGTCCAAACTGTTTCCAAGCGCAATAGCAGAGGTTTTTTCGACAGGGTAAAAGCAAAAACATAAAAGTGACTTGATGCAACGACCTCACCAACAATCCTTCCCACGGGCGTCTGCCAATGGGCGCATGCCCTCGGGCGTGGCCTTGCGCCGCTGTAATAATGCATTGTCCGGCGCTTTTCGCAGTGCGGGCCCGACCTGTTGTGTTCTGCTTCCTGTTGTGTTTGTTCTTGCAGCGCAGATGATTTGGCCGGCCTGGCCATTACAGGCGCAGACCGAAACTTCCAAGTCACAGCTACCCTTGCAAGCACAGAAAATCCCAGCCGGTCCCGCCGTTCAGGAGTCGAAAGCCGGCCGTGATACCGTACTTAAAGTTTACAGCATCAATGATCTGTTGGAGTACAAGGATTTTTATGAGCGCGAGCGCTTTCGGCTGGAAACTGAACGGGCATACTTGCGGGACAAAGGCATCCGCGACATGGAAAATTTTCTGGCCAGCCATCCCAAGAGCAAGATTCTCGACCGTGTCATTGTGCGACTGGCCGAGTTGCATTATGAAAAAGCGCTTGAACAATACAATCAAGATCAAGAACAATACTCCAGGCAGCTGGCCGATTACGAAAAGGGTTTGTTGTTGGAAACACCGGTTGAGCCACGGAAGGATTTCGGACGCACCCTCGAGCTGTATCAGCGCATCATTCAGGAATTTCCACAAAGCAAATTGCTGGATGATGCTTTTTACAACAAGGCGTTTTTGCTGGAAGATTTGGGACAGCGCGATGAAGCCCTCGCGCTATATGAAAAATTCGTGCAGGATTTCCCCGATAGCCGTTATGTTCCGGATGCGCTTTTTCGTGTGGCCGAATACTATTTCAACCCGCCGGTGCAACAGATCGAGCGTGCCATCGAGATTTACCATCGCATTCTGCAATACCAGGACAGCCCCAAGTACGATGAGGCCCTGTATCGTCTCGGCTGGTCTTATTACAAGTTGAATGATTTTCCCAAGGCGATCTCCTGTTTTACCTTGCTGGCAGATGATGTCAAGCGCGCCCGGCAGTTTGATCCGAAGAACCAAATCACCAATCCCAGTCTGGCTGAGGAGTCGATCGAATACATCGGCATTGCTTTTCTTGATTACAAAGGCGCCACTGCGGCAGCCGAGTATCTCAATAGTGTCGGCGGCCGTCAATACGGCTTCGACATTCTGCGCAAGATCGGCGATGCCTACATGAACGTGAAGGAAGAGTACGACAAGGCGATCGAAGCTTATCGCATTTTACTGCGGATGTACCCTTTAGCGCCGGAGGCGCCATTGGTGCGCGCCAAAATTGCCGAGGCTTATCGCGCTTTGGACGAGGAGCCAATGGCCTACCTGCAGCGCGACAGCCTGTATGTCGAATATCATGAAGGCTCGGCGTGGTGGAATGTCAACACCGATGAAGAGATTCGTGCCAAAACGCATGCGCTCGTCGAGCGGGCACTGCGGGAAAATATCAATTTACTGCTCAAGCGTGCGGATGAAAACAACGACCTCAATCTCTATGCCCAAGCCGTCCATGACAGCCGGAAGTATCTCAGCGCGTTTGCCAAGGATTCCGCGGCGGCGCAAATTCATTGGAACATGGCACTGACCCTCGATGCCAAGTTGAACCAGCGCGACGAGGCATATCAGGAATACCTCAACTGCAGCAAGTTGTATTGGAACAGTCGCTTTCGCAAGATGGCCGCGGAAAATGCCGTGGCGCTGGCGCAGGAAATCGCCGGCAAGGACACGGCGGCCAGCGGGGGGACAAGCCGGCCGGCATTCCTGCCGCTGAACATCGGCGAGATGAAGGAAAAGATCCAGGACAGCACAGATGCCGATGCCGCCAACAAGCTGCGGCGCGCCTTGCATCTCGAACGCCAACCGTTGACTTCCGGCGAGCTCAAGTTGGCAGCCGCCATCGATAATTACATCATGCTTTTTCCGCACGCGCCGGAAACCGCCGAGCGTCTGGCCCAGGCTGGTGCGCTGTATTACAACAATAATGATTTCACCCAGGCCATCAAATATTTCAAGACCCTGCTGCGGCATTTCCCGGAAAGCCTTGTTGCTGAGTACGCAGAATATTTGCTGATGGAAAGCTATTTCGGGAAGGTTGATTATAAAAGCTCCGAGATCGTTGCCAAGCGCCTCAAGCTGAACAGTAAAAACGAAGATTACGTTCGCAAAGCAGAGCAGCGTTTGGCGGAGTCGATCTTTTTGCAGGCCGAGGGCCTGGCCGATGCCGCAGAGCATTTGAGAGCTGCAGAAGAATATCGGCGCGTTTATGAAGAGGTGCCCATGGCGGAGTTTGCCGACCTGGCTTTGCACAATGCCGGCTTGGAATTCGATCAAGCCCGCGAGTACAGGCGCGCCGTGGAGACTTATGACGTTTTAGTGCAAAACTTCCCCCAATCGCCACATTATCTGCCGGCGCTGAACAATATGGCCTATGATTATGGCGCATTGAATGACTACCGCAATGCCGCTTTGACGTTCGAGCGCCTTGCCCAGGAAGAGCCGGATAGCGCCAGCGCGGAAGTGGATCTTTACAACGCCAGCGTTTTCTACGTTCGCGCTGAGGAATGGGAACGGGCAATTCGCGTCAATCGCCAATTTGTGGAGCGGTATCCGACTTCGAAGGACGCCGCCGACATGTTCTATGAAATTGCCAACTTCTATTTGAAACTCGACGATCTTGATAATGCCAATCTGATTTACGGCGAGTACGCTGAGAAATTTCCCGAATCCCCGCGTACTGTCGAAACCTTTTATCGCCGCGGCGAATACTATGAGCAAAAGGGCGAAATGAACCAGGCCAAGGAGGAATATCAGAAAGCGATAGCGAAAAGCCGGTCATTTCAGGCACGCAAAATGGACGCCAACGAATTCTTTGCGGCCGAGGCACTTTACCGCCTGACCGAAATCAAGTATCGCGAGTTCACAGAGATTCGCTTCAAGCTGCCACAAGCACAAATGGAGCTGGCCAAAGAGCACAAGAAAAACTTGTTGCTCGAGATCGTGGATAATTACACCCGCATCGCAGCGTACGGCACGTTCCGTTTGTATGAATCCACCTATAAGATCGGCGAAGCCTATGAAGAATTTGCCGCCACCTGGGCTGATCAGGAAATCCCGGAGGTTGACGCCGCCCGGCGAATTGTTGCCAGGAAAGAGATCAACCAAATCGCCGCCGAGCTTTATGAGCGTGCTTTAATGGCGTACAAACATGCGGCGCAAGGGCTGGCAAAACTGGCGGATCTGTATTACAATCAAGCTGCCCAGGTTTTTGTAACCACCGACACCACGCTTTTTGATCTCTCCGGCCGAGTGGCGCGTGAGGACACGACGCTGAGGGTGGCGCGGCGCTGGATCGATCGCAGCAAAGCCAAAATCTCCGAAGTTGTCTATGATATGGCTGAGATCAACTATGCTTCAGTGCAGCAATTGTTGGAAGCGCCAACCCCGGAGAACATGGATAAAATCACTGCGCTGGAATTTCGCAGCCAACTGCTCGGCAAATACATCAAACCGCTGGTTGCGAACATCATCGAGGCGCATCGCCGTAATTTGGCGGAAGCGGATTCGTTTGCTTTGAACAATCATTGGGTGGAAAAATCGCGCCAGAAGATTATCACCACCCAAAACATTCTGGCACGCGAGTACGCCGCTTTGAGCTGGCGCGCTTTGTCGCAGTACCAGGCCAATATCAAGGACTACAAAGAGTACGTCAACTCCGGAGATGTGCGCGCGCTCGAGCTCCGTGACGAAATGGGCAACCTGATCGATTTCTCCCGATCGTTTGCCAGGGTGACCCTCCAGTCCTACGGCGTGACTTTTGATCGCGCCAGCGCAATGAAATTTGATGGCAACGAGCTCACGAAAACCGAAGATTCCGCCTTCAGCTTTGCCTATCGTTTTGCCGTGCGCATGGATTCTCTGGCGCAGGTGGCCAATCTCGAACGTCAAAACTTTGAGGGATTGATCCGGCAGGGTACTCGCCACACCGCCTCCATGCGCGGCGAGGATTTGCAAGATGCCGTCATCGCCCTTGAAGACAATTATTATTCACTCTCTGAAGGTACGATCGAGATTCTGCAGCAAAGTTTTGAGCTGGCTCAGAAATACAAGCTGGACAATGATTGGTCGGATAAAATCATCCTGAGATTAGTGAAGAGCGCGCCCGAAAAATTCGCGGGGCTGCTCGGCTTGCAAGTCAGCCAGCTCACAGTGCCGACCGATCAGACGTGGCAGACGGCGACCACTTACTACTCCGGTTGGACTGAGATGAGTTACAACGCCGCGGATTGGCGTTCCGCCGAAAACCTTGGCGAAGGATTGCATTTCCAAGGCTATGGCGCCAGCCGCCTCTGGGTCACGCGTGATAGCACCATGGCGGCGAGCCAGGATTCGACCGCCAGCGATTCCGCCAAAGCCCGGCCTTCGCCGACTCCACACAGTTTGGTTTATTTTCGCAAAAACTTTACAGTGGTGGGTTTGCCCGTATCGGGACAAATTCAATTATTCGCGGATGACTCCTACAACTTGTTCGTGAACGGCGAGTACATCGCGCAATTCATCAAACCGCTGAATGAAAATCCAGTCACGCATATTCACGATTTCTCCAATTTTTTGCGCACTGGCGATAACACCATCGCACTGGAACTGCGCAACAACAACAGCAACGGCGGGGCACTGGAAGCGGTGTTGTTCGTGAAATCGGTGCCGGGATGGGAACAGCGCGAGGCGGAGCTGCAAATGAAAAAGGCCCGACGTGAGGAAAGAAAGCTCTTTGAGCACGGATTTTTACCGATCATTTATTGAGAGGGGCAGAACATGAAACCTTTCGTTATGATTTTTGTCTGCATGAGTCTATTCCCGGCGCTGGCTTTGTCACAAACAGTGCCCGGCACCACGCCACCCGAGGCGCAGGATACGCTGAAAGCAAAAGCTCCGGCCGGTGAAAGAGAGGTGAAAGCAGAGCGGATGGTGCGCTCAACGAAACCGGATTCTTTGGAAGTGGGAAGAGAGATGGAGTTGGACGCCATTGCCATCGAGGCCGTTATTGAAAAGCCCAATGTCGACATCATTCCCAAGCGGCTCAAGCCCGAATTGGAAGAAATGGAGTTTATCGAGCGCAGCTTTGATCGCGAGCTGAAGGAAGTTCCCAAAGATTTGCTGCTCCTGGATGATGAGCTTGATCGTGCTGCCAGGCTGGAGGGGCTGAAAAAGCTGCTGGAGAAGAAAAAGAAAAAATAGTTTCATAAACTTTTCTGCGTTTGACTGAATATGGGTGCAGTTTCTCCTGCCCGCGCTCTCAGCGAGCGTAGCCACCGTCATCGGTTTGTTCGCTGTGTCAATTTCAAAGCCGGGTGGGAAACGGAGTGCGGGCAGGTTTGAAAAATCACGAAACCACATTTAAAAATAGTAGGAGGCTCATTGCATGGATGTTTTGATTTCTTGTTTCCGTCCCCAGGCAGACGGAGCGTGGTACATGTATGCGATCGCTTTTGTTGGTGCTTTTGCGCTGGCGATTGCCATTGAGCGGTTGTATTACATTATGGTTCGTTCCAATATCAACGCTTCCAAGTTCATGGCGGAAATTCGTAAACTGGCGAAAGCGGGAGAATACAAAAAAGCACTGGCACTGTGTGAAGCCGCGCCGCAAAAGGCACTGCCCACCGTGGTTGGTGCCGGATTGCGCATCGTTGCTGAAAGTGAGACGACGGATTTCCGTACCATCCAAAATCGAGTTGACGAAGGCACGCTCGAGATCATTCCCAAATTGCAGGCGCGCACCGGCTTTTTGCCCTTGCTGGCCAACGTGGCCACTTTGCTCGGCCTGATGGGAACCATTTGGGGCCTCATCATCGCCTTCCGTTCCGTATCCGCGGCGGGCATTGATGCGGCTGAAAAGGCGCGCATGTTGGCTGCCGGCATTTATACGGCAATGAACACCACCCTGTTGGGTCTGGCAGTTGCCATTCCGACGATCCTCATTTATGCATTTCTGCATAACAAAACCGCGAAGATCATCGATGAAATTGATGAACATACCGTAAAACTGATTAACCTGTTAACTGGAAACCGTTAAGTCATGGCATTTCAACCTTCCAAGCGGCGTCATCGTGGAATGGAGAGCACCGAGCTGACCCTCACACCCGTGATGAATCTGATGGTGGTGATGATCCCCATGTTGCTCTCGAATACCCAATTCATCAAAATCGGGGTCATTGATCTCAATTTGCCACCTGCGGCCACGGCTACCAGCGCGACCGCAGTGGCCGGGACATTGCCGAAAGAGACAAGACGATCGCTGGATTTGACTGTTTCGATCACGGATCGCGGGTTTTATATTTCCAGTGCACTCGCGGTTTTAACGGACGAAAGTACCGCCGGGCCGACCATTCCGAAAAAGGCGGATGGCACGTATGATTTCGAGCAGTTGACGAAAAAATTGTACGAAGTCAAACAAAAGGCGCAGGATTATTTCCCGGATACCGAAGCAATCGTAATCCAGGCCGAGAAGGATATCAAGTATCAAACCCTGGTCAGCACCATGGATGCGGCCCGGTCGATCGAAGTCAATGACCAAATCGTCATCTTGTTTCCACGAGTATCGTTAAGCGCCGGAGTCATTTAACCCAATTGATAAGTCTTGTGTTATGGCTTTCATACCCTCTCGTATCAAGCGACATAAGACCGCGTTGGTGCTGTCGCTCAATCTTACCTCCATGATGGACATGTTTACCATCATTCTGGTATTTCTGATAAAGAGTTATTCGACCGAAGGGCAACTCATTTCGCCGTCAAATTTTCTCAAGCTGCCTTATTCGCAAGTGCAGCAACCGCCGGAAGTGGGATTGGATGTGTTCGTATCCAAGCAAATGATCATGGTCAATCACGAACCGGTTGCGTTATTGGCGGATGTCATGAAGAATGATCCGGCCGTCATGGATCATGGTGTGATCAAACCGCTGCGCGAAAAGTTGCTGACCACAAGTAATCATGCCAAAAAACTGGAAGTCGACTACGGGATCAAGTTTTCCGGGAAGGTGACCATCCAGGGCGACAGAGACCTGCCGTACTCGGAGCTGGTAAAGGTTATACGCACTTGTGGTTTGTCAAATTATCCCAACTTGCGGTTGGTGGTCTATCGAGAGTCGGAGTAATCCTTCGGTGCTTGTAACCATGATAAATCTCGAGATCTGACATCTCAACATACAACTTGACGTTGAGCTTTGAGATGTGGTCGTTGCTAATGTAAATTTGCCAAGCATGATGACGCTCAAACAAGAAAAGGAAACGCCTCCAGCCGTACACGGTCGCGCACCGGCAGAGCGCAGTAACCGTGACGACAACATGGTGTTGATTACCTTTCCCAAGGAATACGAAAAAAGGCTTGCCGACAGTATCGACAAGCGCTTTACTGTTATTCTTCTGGTGACCATTCTTTTTGACATTGTAAGTATTGCTTATCTGGTATCGCATGCGCCAACCGAAATGAGCGACAAGGAGCTGGCTCGGACGCAAAAAAAATTTGCTGAGTTGTTCCTCCAAAAAATGGAGATTGAGCGCGAGGCGAACTTCATCGAAAACTTACCTTTGAAGGAATTGCCTGAAGAACAGACACCGTCCGGCGCCGCAGGTGAGGGCCGTGGTGCCATCGCTGGGCGCCGGCGAGGCGCTGCAGCCACCGGCGACGCGGGTTACGGAGGTGGCAATTTGATCGGAGGAGGGCACGGCGTCCCCGGTCCGATTGGGCGCCGCACACTTGCGCAGATTTCCGATGAAGTCAGCCGTGCCGGTATCCTTGGACTTCTCACCAGCAACAGTGGTTTGGCGAGCGGTGACGCGGCGGAGGATGTTCTCAGTGGCAACAATGCACCAGAGGCGAACCTGGATCAAGCACTTGCCAAGGTCAGTAGCAGCGGCCTCCGGCGCGGCAGTGCCGAAGAGGCTGACAAGCCTTTGGGTTCGGGTGGAAGTAGTAGTCGTGAAGTTCGTGGCAGCCGCGCCACGAATGTCGCGGGCATCGACGCCTTGGTGCAGGGACTTGGCGAGGGCAAAGCCCAGGGTGTGCAACGCTCCGGTGGTTTGGAAGTGGGCAATGACGAACCACTGATCGAAGAAACTGCGGATGGAAAAGCCATCGGCTCGCGTGATCGCGAAGCTGTTGCCGCGATTGTTGCAAAGCACACTTCGGCCATTCAGTATTGTTATCAGCGGGAATTGAAGCGCAATCCGAATCTCAAGGGCAAGCTGGTTGTGCGTTTTGTCATCACACCGCAAGGCACCGTTGCCAGCGTCACGATTGTTTCCTCAACGCTGGGCAATTCGACAGTGGAAAATTGCATCGTTGAGCGCATCAAGCGTTGGGATGATTTTGGCGCGATTGATCCCTCCAAGGGTAATACCACGTTTCGGCAAGTCTACACCTTTGGTTATTAGTCCTGCCTGGGGCTTGATTCAACTGTCATTGGTTTGTGAGTTGGGATAACGGGCTTTGTAAAGGTTCAAGCCTTTGCAAGCTTGATGAATACGAGCGCTTTGCTCGCGCTCACGAATTGGATAGATGACCGCCAATCTTGGTGATGACCATGCAGGGTCACCAGATTGGCGGTTTGTTTTGATGGCAGGAACAAAACCTGAACAAGCCTGGAGCTTGATGAAGCAGATGGCAAAACGGGTTCCGCGCGTGGTAAAAATTTGGTAGGCTTTGCAGAAATAATTTCAAAAATTCCCCTTGCCTTTTTTTCCTAAAATGACGATTTTGATAAGGCAAGGCATGGGAACTCGGCTTGGCAACTCTAAGATAATGAATTCAGGCAGGCCGAATCTCACAGCAGTTGCTTGAGATCGGCCTGTTTTCTTAATCGGATTGGACCGCGCGATCATTGCAGAAGCAGCAGATATTTTCAAGTTTTGGCGCAGAAAGCGATCGGTCCGTGTTTGTGATTGAGGAGAACTTCCTTGGAAAAATTAGCGAATTGGAAGCGCAGCCATACTTGCGGGGAGTTACGGAACGAACATGCCGGCACTGAAGTCACCCTCATGGGTTGGGTCGATACATGGCGTGATCACGGCGGGATTTTCTTTGTCGATTTGCGGGATCGCTACGGCAAAACACAAATTGTTTTTCATCCGGAGGCCGGTGAAATTTATCAAAAGGCCAAAGACCTGCGGTCCGAGTATGTCATTGCCGTGCGCGGAAAAGTGGCCTCCCGTCCGGCCGGCATGGTCAACAAAAATCTCGCCACCGGCGAAATTGAAGTCATCGCGCAAGAATTGAAAATTCTCAACCCTGCCAAACCGACTCCTTTTGAGATTACCGACCGTGTCGATACCGCGGAAGAATTGCGTTTGAAATATCGTTATCTGGATTTGCGCCGGCCGGATATGCAGCGCAATCTGCTCATCCGCCATCGGATGTATAAAGTCACGCGTGATTATTTGGATCATCACGGCTTTGTGGAAATCGAAACGCCCATGCTGATGCGCAGCACGCCGGAAGGCGCGCGTGATTATTTGGTGCCCAGCCGCATTCACAAGGGCAAGTTCTATGCACTCCCTCAAAGCCCGCAAACCTACAAGCAAATTCTCATGGTTGCTGGCATGGACCGCTATTTTCAAATTGTGCGTTGCTTTCGTGACGAGGATTTGCGTGCTGACCGCCAGCCGGAATTCACCCAGATCGATCTTGAAATGTCCTTCGTCGATCAGACCGACGTGCTGACATTGGTCGAAGGCCTGGTTGCCGAATTGATGGAAAAAATTCTTGGCCATACGATTTCTCTGCCATTGCCTCGCCTTACTTATGCCGAGGCGATGGCACGCTATGGCAGTGACAAGCCAGATCTGCGTTTTGGCCTGGAACTTCACAACGTGACGGCATTATCGGCACAAAGCACATTTCGCGTTTTTGTAGAAGCGGCGGGAAGCGGCAAAACCGTTCAGGCGCTGGTCCTGCCGGCTGGCGCCAAATACTCGCGCAAACAGATCGATGATCTCGCCCAGGTTGCAGCCCAACTCGGCGCCAAAGGTTTGGTAGCCATCAAAGTCACAGAGACGGGCTGGGAGGGCAGTGCCGCAAAGTTTTTCGAGCCGGGATTGATCGAGAAAATCAACGCCGCTGTGGGAGCAAAATCCGGCGACTTGTTGCTTTTCGTCGCCGATGCCGAAGAGAAAGCGCAACAAGTGCTTGGCACATTACGGTTGCGCCTGGCACAAGCCGAAAAAATGATCCCCGAAAACACTTATAACTTGCTGTGGGTTGTCGATTTCCCATTATTGGAATTCGATACAGAGGAACAGCGCTGGGTGGCACGGCATCACCCGTTCACCTCGCCCAAAGACGAAGACATTCCGTTGATGGACACCGCTCCGGATAAAGTACGGGCCAAAGCCTATGATTTGGTGCTCAATGGCACGGAAATCGCAGGCGGCAGCATCCGTATTCATCAGCGCGAGCTGCAGAAAAAGATCTTTCGTTTGCTCAATATTAGCGATGCCGAGGCTGAAAATAAATTCGGCTTCTTGATGGAAGCTTTCGAGTACGGTGCCCCGCCGCACGGCGGAATCGCATTCGGCTTCGACCGGCTGGTGATGCTCTTCGCCGGCCGCAAAAGCATTCGTGACGTGATTGCCTTTCCCAAGACCAATTCCGCCATGTCACTGATGGATGGTGCGCCGGCCACAGTCGATGAAAAGCAGCTTCGAGAACTGGGGATTAGATTGGCGCAATAGAAGCAGCAATTCCTCAGTCACAAGAGGACTTTCGTGACATTCCGAGGGAATGGCCATGACATGCTGCAGCTTTCAGCAGAATGAAAATTGAGACTTTGTGGTCGTGCCCCCTGAGGCCGTGAAGTCTTGACAATCAGGCTTTTGAAGGAACTACTACGAAAGTACTTTTCAGGAGAAAATTCACTCGGTCTTCGAGCTTTCCAGGAAATACTTCATTGGCAGCCGGGCAAAATCCAGCGTGGGCGGAAGATTGAACGGCGCGAACCACGGCTTCACCGGCAGCAGCGAGGCATAAATAAATCCGTTCTTCATCTCGAAAGTCATTTGCTTCACATTCCAGCCGGTCTTGAGCAGGAGCCGCATGCGTTGGATGCCCTGGTCCGTACCATTCGGGTCGAGCGCTTGCAGGAGATTGGACGCCACCTGATTTTCGATTTTGGTAATATTCAATCGACCAGACAACGTGTTGACAACTTCAGCAAGATGCTCGGCGGAAGCTCCGGACCCGCTCAAAAAGAAATCCGCCGAAAGCCGGGATTCCTTCTGCAATTCCGCACCGAGACGCCGAAAATTGGATACATCAATCGAAGATAGCTGCATGGTCGTGGCATAGCTGATTCCTTGCGGATTACCGTTGCCGAGACCAACCAACAGATTTCCCACCAGATTGCCACCGAAAAGATTCATGCTGAATTTTGG
>JAPDQK010000090.1:0-14923 GCA_034505955.1 Candidatus Zhuqueibacter pondensis | reverse complement strand
TATTTTTAAACCTGCCCAGGTTTAAAAATAAATCTAATTCGGGGCATGGCGCAGACCGGCTAGCGCAGCCTGGTTTGGGACTAGGGGGTCGCAGGTTACGCCTGTAAGGCTACTATGCCTGTAAGATTCAAATCCTGCTGTCTTGTGAGTTCTAATTCGGGGCATGGCGCAGACCGGCTAGCGCACCCTACGGGCGCAGCCTGGTTTGGGACCAGGGGGTCGCAGGTTACGCCTGTAAGGCTACTACGCCTGTAAGATTCAAATCCTGCTGTCTTGTGAGTTCTAATTCGGGGCATGGCGCAGACCGGCTAGCGCACCCTACGGGCGCAGCCTGGTTTGGGACTAGGGGGTCGCAGGTTACGCCTGTAAGGCTACTACGCCTGTAAGATTCAAATCCTGCTGTCTTGTGAGTTCTAATTCGGGGCATGGCGCAGACCGGCTAGCGCACCTGGTTTGGGACCAGGGGGTCGCAGGTTCAAATCCTGCTGCCCCGACATCAAAAAACAAAATGCAAATTGGGACTAGGGATAAGGCTACGCCTGTAAGGCCACGCCCGCAGGGCCACGCCCGTAGGGCTATCAAATCCTGCTGTCTTGTGAGTTACATATTCAGAACAGTCATCGAAAGGTTACTCTATGGCTTTCGTTTATATTCTCGAAAGCCTTAAAGATGGCAGGCTTTATACGGGCTCGACTGTTGACCTGGTTCGACGATTGAAACAGCATCGAGCAGGAAAAGTGACCGCTACGAAATCTAGATTGCCAGTAAGATTGGTTTATTTTGAAGAAATGGAATCATCTTCGGCAGCCAGACAACGCGAGATCTTTTTGAAAACTCCCAAAGGCGGAGTGATGAAAAAAGAACTGATCCGCAATTTCCTGGCTCAGTATTCTGATCCAGAAAAATTACTTGAAAAATAAATCTAATTCGGGGCATGGCGCAGACTGGCTAGCGCACCCTACGGGCGCAGCCTGGTTTGGGACCAGGGTGTCGCAGGCTACGCCTGTAGGGCTACGCCCGCAGGGTTCAAATCCTGCTGCCCCGACATCAAAAAACAAAATGCAAATTGGGACTAGGGATAAGGCTACGCCCGCAGGGTTCAAATCCTGCTGCCCCGACGGAACAGCAATATAAAAATAGACTCTGCGCCAGTAGCTCAAGCGGACAGAGCAGCAGCCTTCTAAGCTGCGGGTTGGGGGTTCGACTCCCTCCTGGCGCACGGGATAAAAAAAGAGAATCACCCTTTGCAGCATGGTTCTCTTCTCTTGATCCGAATATGGTGAGTGTAGCTCAGTTGGTTAGAGCACCAGGTTGTGGCCCTGGTGGCCGTGGGTTCGAGTCCCATCACTCACCCTGTCGTTGATACAAAACATCGTCCCCATCGTCTAGTGGTTAGGACACAGGATTTTCGATCCTGTAACACGGGTTCGAATCCCGTTGGGGACACCTCAAGGCCAAAAGCAAGTTTTCATGCTTCCTGTTGGCCTTTTTTATTCTGTCGCGAATCCGGCAAATTTTCGGTCTGATCGAATCCCTGCCAGAAAGAGCTTCTGGAGTAGATTGCGCCTCATTCAAAACCTTATTGTGCGCCCATCATGAACACAAAGCCGATGAAAGTTGCAACAACCTCAATCCAGCCGCCCACCTTGACAATTGCCCCAAAAACATTTGCCCCATGTGCAATGCCCTTTTTGCCCAAGCTGATTGCCAGCAGTCCGCATGGGATACCGAAAACAAACAAGCCGACAATCAACGCCACGCTGCCACCTATGCAATAGCCAATACCATTGCTCGGGCTGAGCGTCTCAGAATAAGCTTTTGCTTCCATGATTACTGACCTCCTTTGTGAACCTGAAATCTGCATCGATTGTTTGACTGCGCCTTCCGTTCAACATCTTTTCGCAATCACACATTTCAAGAAAGCGCGTTTGCCTTTCTACTTTACAAGTGTCATGAAAGCAAAAGTTCTTACCAAAAATTATCGAAATTTTCACGAGCGGAATAAAGGCAGGGTATCACTAAAGAAAAAGACTCCCATTTTAAAGCAGGCAAAGAGCGGGTGCGCAATGATGACAAATTAAGGATGGCTGCAAATCAATCCCAATGCTGGTCAAGGTAATCTTGAGGCATGAGGCAGGAATGGGCCTCCTCCATCACAAACTCGAATAAAGGAGGCCGTTTGAAAATTTCGCGAAGACTCTGGCGCTATGGCTGCGCCGCCGGCTCCAATTTCAGCAGTAGCTGCAGTGTCTTCTGACCACGCAGTTCTTTGGCATCGATTACTTTCACCACTTCCTGATGACCCGGCTTGGCAACTTGCACGACATGATTCTGGTTGGCGGTTACGGTCACTTTGAGTGGAGATTGCCCCAAGTAGCGATCATCGACCGTAATATCGGCTCCGGAAGGCGTGGTGTTGATCTGCAAGGTTAGTACTCCTTCGGGTAAGGCCGGCGGCAGTACCGGTGATTCCTGAATTGGTGGTTGGGGCTCAACTTGGCGCTCGGGTTGCGGCGCCGTGGTTACAAGCGCTCTCTTTGGCACTTCCTGGATGAGCGGGGTTGCAACAGCAGGTTTAGACACTGACGGTTTGAGCGAAACGCCAGGTTCAGAGTAATCATTGCTGTTTTCATACTGCAAATGAAAACGGACTGGTTTTTGTGTGGGCCGGCCTTTGTAATCTTTATCCAACCTGCATGTCAGCACTGTGCGTTTGCCCGGCATAACTTTAACAGGCTCATCCGGCAAAATCTCAAAAACCTGCTCGCGCCAAAATCCGACAACGTGGTATTCGGCCCGGACCTCATAAAGACCGTGTTGCAGTCGCAAAGGATAGGTATATTTTGCGGAGAAATTCGAGAGTTTTTCAATGGGCGCAATTTCCCGGCCATTGATGAAAAGCACCACATAATTGCGATAACTGCTTCCGGCATCAGCGACGTTCTCGATTTTGATCAGCAAATTCTCCGGCAGTTGTCGCAGCTCTCGTTCCGGTAATTGTTCTTTGGGTTTCAATTCGCGATAAGCGCGGTCAGTGGTCAGTTTCCCCCCGGCGCCACAAGCCATAAATCCGGCGGCAAAAAGTAGCACTCCAATCCTTCCCAGCACGGAAGGGAAAAAACTGTGTGAGGGATGCAGATGAAACGCTGACATGATGTCCTCCGATTGGTTGCGAGGCAAACAATAAATGTTCGCGCGCCACTTTCAAAAAGGTTCAAAATTCAAATAAAGGATTCACTTGCGTGACACAATCTTTAAACTACCATAGTGGACATGAAGTTCGAAACAATACTTGAAAAATTATTGCACCGCGGCTCTCTCCAGTACGGTCGCAAAAAAACCATCCGTGCCGTGCCGATGCGGGAAAAGATATACAGCGCCACCATTGGCAAGAGATGCGAGCTGATAGCGTTGCAAAATTGCGGCAGCGTCTGCCGATTTAAAATCCGGATGCGTTGTCAAAAAAAATTGCACGACTTCTTCGTTTTCTTCCATGAGCAGGCTGCACGTGGCATATACCAAACGACCGCCGGGCTTGAGTAGCGCTGCATAATGGCGCAGAATCTGGTTCTGCTTGTCAGCCATCTCCTGCACCTTCGCCGGAGAGATTTTCCATTTTGCATCAGGATTGCGGCGCAAGACGCCAGTGCCGCTGCAAGGCGCATCGATCAAAATGGCGTCCATCTGTCCCAGATGGGGTATTGGCACTTCATCCGGTTGCAAGAGCTGGACCCGAATGTTGTGAATGCCAGCGCGGCGGGCACGTTTACGAAGATTTTCCAGCCGTTGCGGCACCACATCAAAAGCCAGGACTTCGCCGCGATTTTTCATAAGCCCTGCCAGATGCAAGCTCTTGCCACCACCACCAGCACAAACATCAGCAATCCGCCAGGCGGGCTTGGGATCAACCAAATAAGAAATAATCTGGCTGCCTTCGTCTTGCAGCTCAAACCAACCTTTACGAAAAAGATCCAACCCAAAAAGATTGGCACGCTTGGCGAGACGAATCCCTTCTTGTGAAAGTGCGGTAGGGGTGCATTCGTAGCCGCGTTGTTGCAATTCGCGCAGACATTCTTCGCGCGTCGTCTTCAAAGTATTCACGCGGATGGTCAACGCCGGCGGTTGATTCATGGCCTCCAACAACCGTGCCGTTTCAGAGGCTCCCATTTGACGCTGCAGCCTGGCTACGAACCAATCCGGAAATGAGAAACGAATTCCAACATTATGAAACTCGATATCGGAAAGGCTTTGCGCAGCAAGCGACGTTATTTCCGATGATGACAATGGCAGGTGGTAAGCTGGGAGCACCTGTGCGGAAATCTTTTCGACGTGTAATTTGTATGCGGCAAAGAGCCAATGGGGATCGGCGCTGAAACCGGGACGAATCTTGTCAACAAGCGTTTGCAACAACCGCAGGTTGCGCAGAACGCCATAAGCAGTTTCGGCCAACTCCCGGCGATCATGCGAGCCGAGATAACGGCGCTGTCGAAAAAACGCATCGATCAAGTGATCGGCGGGGCGATGGTCACGCTGCAATAGTTCAATTAATTCGATGGCATGGCCGGCAAGTGAGGAGGGCTTCATATGATTAAATACCAGTAATTCCAGCCTGCGGCAAGCAACAGCTCGTTTGTCCACAGTCGCAGTACGCAGTAATAATTCTGACAACCAGGCTTTGTCCCGCATGGTTTCTGCGTAATGCCGATGCTGATTTTATTCATTCCGTTCGTAACGCCTCGACGATTTTCATGCGCAATTGCTCATCATGCTATTCCTTTTCGCGCTTAACGTACGTCGACTTTCATGCGCTGCTCACCTCGAGCAGATTAATTAATCGTTCGCTTTCTCCAACTACTGCATTTAGCGAAAATGAGAAACAATTCTAATCTTTGCGCAACTGCTTCAGCGATCTTCCCGAGTAAGCAGGATAGCCGATAAAAGGTTGTATAAATATAAACATAATCGCTGCCATGATCAAGAGGCATGAAATCTCGCTTCATGACCAGTGAAATACCAAAAAACATAAAACCTGTCAAAAAGTTGGCAGGCTTTGCGAAAAAATATATGCGCTTCGGGCTTGCCTTTGTGATTTTTTCGATTAAATTTCTTTTAATCGAAGTTTCAAAATTGTCAAGGACGAGAATATGGGCAAACGTGAGAAAACCAAAAACGTCACAACTTTTTCCGACAACGATCTCTTCGACCAGTTGATCGACAAAAAAGCGCCGGTGCTGTGGCTGAGCCGCTATACCGAAGAGGACATCCGGCAGTTGTTGGAAAAATTCCACCTTATGCCGGCGTTCACCGCCATGGGCTTTACCGAGATCATTATCAAGATCGAGCCGATTGATACTTTTACGCAAACCTTGAAAATCTACCACAAACAGGCCATTCCGGAAAACTGGCTGGCAGAAATTCGTCTACGGGAAACCGCTTTCACCCATCCCCTCTGCCCCTACGACCCGCCGTTGCCGGTGCTCGAGATTGAATGGTTGATGCTGCAAAATCCGCGTTCGCAGTTTACCGCTGCGCAGCCACGTTTTCCGGGCCAGCGGCATCCCGGCTCGGGCCTGGCCAAGCGCATTTTGCGACTATTGGTGCATTTGGCTGAACAGCAAAATCAGGCTGGCATCCTGAATTTTCCAGAGTTTTTTCACAATGCCTACATCTATCTGGAATATTTTTACTTTTGCAATCCCAGGCTCAAGGGCATTGTGCTCGCGCTGCGTCGGGATATCAGCGAGTTGTCTTTGGCCGAACTGTCCTGGGCGATCAATCTCGGTTGCGTCATCGACGCGAAAACCGGCCAAATCTTCGAGTGGCAATCCGATGCCCTGATTTTGCCGCTTGGCGAAAAAATGAAAACTCATTTGGGATCTCCGGAATATGAACAAATCGTCTATAACACCATGGCCGAGGCGAAATTCATTTTGAATACGCAAAAATTTCGCGAGCTTTATCCACAGCAAATTAGCCAAAGCTGAAGCGCATTTTACTTGACGAGGTTGAGTGGTTTCATGATGACAAGTGCGTCCCGCCGTGGCAAGACAATTCCTCTGAAAATAACTTTCGTAGTAGCTCCGCCCTTCTTGGTTTAATTTTCAGGATGCAAGTGGAGAAAGTACAATTCTAAAACTTAATCTGTGGAATCTGTGTTTATCTGCGTCCGATAAAATTTGACTGCGCCCGTCGGGTGCAGCTTGAAAACCGCGTTACATGAGGAGAAAGGAAAAATGAAGCACCAATCTGTTTATGAGCTTTTGCACGAAGTCAGTACTGCTCACCCGGACAAAGTTGCCTATCGTTATAAAACCAACGGTGAATGGAAAACCGTCACCTGGCGTGAACAAGCTGAGACCTGCAAAAAAATCTCAAAAAGTCTGATGGCGCTTGGTGTCAAAAAGGGCGACCGCGTCGGCATTCTCAGCCAGACCAGATTGGAGTGGGTGCAATGTGATTTCGGCATCTCCAACTGCGGCGGCATTACTGTTGGCATCTATCCCACGAATCTGGCCCCTGACAGCGCCTACCTCATCAATCACAGTGATGCCGAAGTGATCTTCGTGGAAAATCAAGATCAACTTGACAAGGTGCAACAGGTGCGTAAAGAGACACCGAAGCTGCGCATCATCATCACCTTCGATCGAACGAACTCCGCGGATGGCAGTGTCCTCAATTTTGCAGATTTTCTGACCAAGGGTGCAAGCGTGGCAGACGCCGATTTTTATGCTCGCGCTCAGGCCATCCGGCCCGATGATCTCATGGCGCTGGTCTATACTTCCGGAACAACCGGCGTGCCGAGAGGCGCAATGATCACCCACGAGAATATGCTGTTCACCTCGGATTCGGCGGTGCAATGTCTTTATCTCCAACCCCATTTTGAAACCCTGCTGTTCCTGCCCCTCGCCCACGTGTTTGCCCGGCTATTGGTGTATTTCTCCCTGCAGCGGGCCATGACGGTGGCGTTTGCCGAAAGCATCGAAAAGGTGATGGATAACTTGAAGGAAATTCGGCCGCATTTTATTACTGCTGTACCACGCATCTTCGAAAAGATTTACGAGAAGATCACCACCAGTGTGCAAGATGCCGGCGGGATCAAGGAGAAATTATTCAACTGGGCGTTGCGCGTGGGTTATCAGGTCAGCCGGCAGCAACAGAACAAACAGCCGATTCCTGGTGGTTTGAAATTCAAACACCGGCTGGCCAACAAACTCGTTTTACACAAAATTCAAGAGTTGTTCGGTGGCCGATTGGTGTGGGCGGTTTCCGGTGCTGCGCCGTTGAACAAAAACATCGCCGAATTTTTCCACGCCTGCGGCATTCTCATTCTCGAAGGCATCGGGATGACGGAAAACACTTCATTCTCCAACGTGAATCGTTACGAGCACAACAAGTTCGGCACCGTTGGGCCGGTGGGGCCGGGAATTGAAATGAAAATATCAGCGGATGGTGAGATTCTTTTTCGGGGCAAAAATGTCATGAAGGGTTATTTCAAAGATCCCGCAGCCACCGCCGAAGCCATCGACCAAGACGGCTGGCTCCACAGCGGCGATGTCGGCGAAATCGATGCCGACGGTTTTTTGAAAATCACAGACCGGAAGAAAGAGCTGATCATCACCTCCGGCGGGAAAAATATCGCGCCCCAGCGTATCGAACGGATTCTGCGCACCTCGCGCTTCATCAGTCAGGCAATGGCTTATGGCGACCGCAGGAAATACGTTACTGCCCTGGTGACACTCAATCGTGAACAGATCGAGCTTTGGGCAAAAGAGCATGGTTTGGTTTACCAGAGCTATGAAGAATTGGTCAACCACCCGGAGGTAAAAAAACTAATCGAGGCGGAAGTGAACAAGAAAAATGCCGAGCTTGCCTCGTTTGAAACAGTAAAAAAGGTTGCCATTCTCCCTGAAGATTTCTCGATTGGCGCCGGCGATCTGACACCAACCTTGAAGATTAAACGGCAAGTGGTCACGGAAAAATATCGGAAGCTGCTCGAACAACTCTATCTTTCCGAGGACACGGAAGATGCTTAATCCGTTAATTAAAACCTCGAGGCACTCATTTTGATGCCAATCACTTTGTCTGATCTTTTGCAGGCATGAACACTTCCTGAATAGCCATGAACCGTTGTGGCGTTAACCCCATTAATTCACCGAGTGCGTAAATCGGCGGCACTCTGGCTCGTGCCCAAAAGGCAATTTCTGAATTATCAGGGTTAATGGTTTTGCCATTGTTGATTCGGCATCGTGAAGATGTTTGCATACCAAGCACCTCCTTTCGACAGAACGCATCGAGCGATTATTTTTCGCATACTCTGGAAAGTCTTTCTCAAAAATGGGAAGGTTTTCGCTCGCAATGGGTTTATGGGCAAATCCATCTCACGTTATAACTCAAAGTCTAAAAAAGAGTTATAGACTAGACTCAAAGCTTGAATGGTCTTGGCCCAGCAGTTGCTGTATGACATTTAAAATTTTTGTTTGACTATTCAAACAAAGAATTGATAAGTAAAACGCCAAGCCAGATCAACCCAGCAGGATGACAAAACCATATGAAAGGGAAGAAACCCGCCGCTCATATCTGGAAAAGTTTCGAGGAGAACACGATCACCCATAGCTCGGCCCACCATCTCATGGCGATTCATGAGCTGTTGGATCGAAACGGCTATGCGCGGGTGACCGATGTCGCCAAATTCCTCGGTATCACTCGTGGCAGTGTCTCGGTCACTTTAAAGGCGTTGAAGAACAAGGGCTATGTGACGGAAGATGACAACAAATTTCTCCGTTTGACAATGGCCGGAAGCCGGATGGTCGAGACAGTGGCGGCGAACCGACATGTGTTGCTGAAATTCCTGCGCGATGTTCTCGCCTTGAATCCAGAACAGGCGGAAATTGATGCTTGCAAGGTTGAACATCTGCTCAGTCAGGAAACCGGAGTGAGACTCTTGCAATTTTTGGATTTTCTGTTCTCGGAAAATCGCAGTGCCACCCAGTTCATCTCTGCGTTCAGATCCGCCGAGCATGACAATCGAGTGAAACGCAATGAGCAAACCTCATCACACAAGACCGCTGCTTGAGCTTCCCCAGCGACTGCCAGCCAGGATCACTCGCATTCTCGATGGTCCGGAAGTATGGCAACATCTCCATGCCATTGGTGTCCATCCGGGCGATTGCATCGAAGTTTTGCGCAAAGCACCATTCGGCGGGCCGATTCATATACGTTGCAGCGGTCAGGATATTGCGCTCGGGCGAAATTTGGCAATGAAAATTCTTGTTGAACCGCAAAATTGACGGTTGCGCGCAGACTGCATGAAAATTGTTTTAATCGGACAGCCGAATTCCGGTAAAAGCACGATCTTCAACTGGATCGGCGGTTACAAATCAGCCACCGCAAATTTCCCAGGCACGACGGTAAATTTTACCACCGCGAAAGCACGTATCAGCGGTTGGCAGGTCGAGCTGGTGGATTTGCCGGGAATTTATTCACTCACGGCTACAGATGCGGCCACCACCGCGGCTTTGAACTATTTGCTGGAAACTGCGAACCCGGAATCCAATAATGGCACTTCGACGGAGATTCTGGTCAATATAGTTGATGCCTCCCGTTTGTCGCGTGCGTTGGAATTGACTTTGCAATTGCTCGAGCTTGGCCGGCCGCTCGTGCTTTGTCTCAACATGATGGATGAGGCACGACGTCGTGGTTTACGTATTGATATACCGAAGCTGGCATCCATGCTCGGTGTGCCAATCGTCGCAACGGTCGCTTCCAAGGGCCAGGGAGTCATTGAGTTGATGCAAAAAGTCCGCCAGGCGGCACGCCCGCCCAATTCGATTACGCCTCCGCCGTTGTTGCCACCAATTCAACAGGCGGTGGCAAATATTGCACAATCGCTCGATGGCGAGCTCGGCGTATTGGAAAAACCGATCGGCTCAATGAAATTCCCGGGGCGTTTTTTGATTTTGAAACTTATCGAGAACGATCCAACTTTCGTTGCATTGGCAAAACAGGCCCTGCCGCAGAACTGCGCTGAAAAATTATTAGCTGAAACATCGCAACAGCGCCGCCTCATTCAAACTTCCACCGGACGGGCGGCAGAAATCATGGTTGCTGAGGATCGTGCGGACAGATCCAAGCGCATCTTTCAAAACTGTACAGAGGTGGGCAGACCGGAGTTCGGCTGGCGGGATCGTCTGGACGATATTTTGATGCATCCGGTTTGGGGTTACGTATGGTTGGCGCTCATTCTTTACATTTTTTTCAATATTATATTCAAGATCGGGGCCATGTTGGAACCGGAGCTGCTCGGGTGGTTCGGGAAGAGCAACAGCTATATACTCAGCCGCCTCGGTGAAAATACTTTCGGTGCCACGGTGTTAAGCGGCATATTGCAAGGTTTGGGGGCTGGTGTCGGAATCGTGTTACCCTACCTCGTACCCTTTCTTTTGGGCATGGCATTCCTGGAAGATGTCGGCTATTTGCCCCGCGTCGCTTTTTTGATGGATGGCTTGATGCAACGGATTGGACTGCATGGCACTTCGGTATTCCCGGCCATTCTCGGTTACGGCTGCAGTGTGCCCGCGGTTATGGCGACACGCATCCTCCGCTCCCCGCGCGATCGTTTCATTGCCGCAATGCTGGCGATCATGGCTCCCTGTTCTGCACGGACCACGGTTATTCTCGGTCTCGTGGCCTTCTATCTCAGCCCGAACGCGGCACTGGCGATTTATGGGCTCAACATTGTCATTATTGCGCTCGCCGGAAAAGTGCTGGCGAAAATTTGGCCGGAAATCACACCCGGTCTCGTCATGGAAATCCCGCCGTATCGCGTTCCCGCGACAAAACTGTTGTTGGCAAAAACTTGGTGGCGCTTGAAAGAGTTCATTGTGCTCGCCTGGCCCATGCTGATTGCCGGCAGTATTGTGCTGAGTGTGGCGGAAGCCTGGCAGCTCGATCACAAAATCAACGCCGTCTTGCGACCGCTCACCAGCATACTGGGATTGCCGAGCGCCGTCGGCACCACACTCATCTTTGGCGTAATGCGGAAGGAGCTTTCATTGATGATGTTGATGCATGCCTTGGGAACCACCGATGTCACAACTGCGATGACGCCGGTGCAAATTGGAGTCTTTACGCTATTCGTCGTGTTTTATATTCCGTGTCTGGCAACGATCACGGTGTTGTGGAAGGAGATTGGCAAGCAACGCACGATTTTGGCGATTGCGCTGACACTCATTCTGGCGGTAGGCATTTCATTGCTTGGTCGCTTTGTTCCCTGGATATTGGGGCTCCACTAAATCTTACTCACCTGTAAATTTCCTAAATATTGGAATTTCTTATTAATTTTTCTCAAATTTAAGAAAAAAACGAATAAGATAAATTCATCTTTTTTCATAACTACTTGAAAATGCGTAAACGATTTTCTCGTGTTTCGGCATAAAAATTGATAATAATAACATCGCACGACAATTTGAAATTAGAACTCCCATGCTCATGGCTCCGCCTTGAGTTGAGCCATAGCTACCTCCGCGTCGAAGGCACGGGCCACTATCCTATCTCCCCTAGAGTGGCCCGTGTTATTTTCATGCCAAAGTCAAACTCAGCGTTGTCATTAGCTCACCCGCTCCAAATACTTCCCGGTCCGCGTATCGATCTTGATCACATCCCCTTCCTTCACGAACAGCGGCACCTGCACTTTCGTGCCGGTTTCGATCACCGCGCTTTTCATCACGCCGGTGGCGGTATCGCCTTTGACTCCCGGTTCCGCTTCGATGACTTTGAAATCGATAAAAAACGGCAGCTCGGCTGAAATGGCCTTGCCCTCGTGAAACATCACGTGGCAAATATTGCCTTCTTTCAGGAAGCGCTTCTGGTCTCCCAACAAATCCGCCGAGATAAAGGTTTGTTCATAGGTTTCGGTGTCCATGAAATAGAGATTACCGTCTGCCTCGTAGAGATACTGCATGTCTTTCTCCTCGAGGCGGACTTCCTCGATTTTATCGGTCATGCGAAAGGTATGGTCGATGACACGGCCGGTTTTGGCATGTTTGAGCTTGGTACGAATCATCGCACGCCAATTCCCCGGATTGAAGTGCTGAAATTCAACGACAATCCAGACGTCACCGTTGTGCAAAATCGCCATACCATTGCGAAATTCGGAAACTGCTGCCATGGATTAGACTCCTTTAAAAATCACTTTTAATGTCACTTTTATAAGAATATTTTCAAAGCCTTACATCCGTCGCCGTGATCCGGAGTAACGACGAAACCGGCCCCGACCGCGTCGCGGATAACGATCATGCGACGAACGCTCCTTTTTTTCATCCGATGCCGTACTGGTTGAGGAACTCGACGACGAGGAGGCGGCCGCTGCTGCCGGTGAGCTTGAAGCCTGCGCCGAGGCGGGCGTTCCAGCCTGTCGATTTTGAGTCGATTTACTCATAAACCGGGCTGCCATGCCTTGATACAACAGCATGAAGACAAGCGCCACGCCCCACGAGAGAAACCGGGCGGGTATTTCCGCAAATGGTGCCAGCGAAAGTGGCACAAAGAGCGAAGCCAGAAAAATCACCGCCATCAACCACAGTGCATGATGCATCACCCGCCACTGGCTTTTCGAGCGATAAGCATGCGAACGATGAACTAAAAACGCCAGCAGCACCGTCACAATCACAAAACTTGCCGTAAGCAAAATTGCCGCCAATTCACGGACCGCTTCATGAGTGGCAAGCACCAATTTGAGCAAAACCGGCGCCAGTGCGATATTGAATGCGAGTACCATGCCGACAATGGCGCTCACCTTGCCGCCGAGCAGGCCGATCTCATACATGCTCCCCAAACGCCACCAGATGAAAATGAGCATGATAAACACAATGCCGTAAACCGCCAAGTTCCGCACGAGCAACGGTGCGGTGTATTCCGACACCAGGCTCAATGAGAAAGCGCCCAAAACCAGCGCCAAACCCAGCACTTCCGTGATGATGCGATAGGTCAGCGAAGCGCGCGATCGTTTGTCCATTTCTCCTCCTCTCGCGTCGTGTGAATGTTTTGCATGTCGTGCTGTCGCAAATGTGATGGACTATCTTTGCTGAAAATTTGATTGAAAAATTCTTCTGCCTCGCCGCCACAGAGCCAGGTTTAGCGGAAGAAATTTACATTTATCATAATCAATTAAAATAAGAAAATATGACTACAAGCGCAATGGGAAAAATGAGGTTTGCCCAAAATTTTGTCGTCGGTAGCTTACGGTAGAACCACAGGAAGAGCATGGCATTGAGGCTGCCCCAGAGAAAACCGGTGAGCACATCACCAGGATAATGCACGCCGACCACGATGCGCGAGAATCCCACAAGAAAAGCGAAAGATAAAAAGATTCCCGCATAACGGCGATAAAAATAAGCCAGCGTGATTGCTGCGGCGAACGAATTCGCGGCGTGAGAAGAAGGAAAGCCATGTTTGCCGCCGCATGACACCAGCAGCCGCACATTCTCCAGTTCGTGGCATGGGCGCAGACGCCCGACCTCCGGCTTGATCAGCCGCGCAATCGTCCAATCAGTCAAGCCCACCGCCAGCAGCACCAGCACTGCCGCCGCACGACCCCGCGCTCCCCCCTTCCAGATCAACAAAATCCATGTCACGGCCAGCGGCGCAAGCCAATATTCCCTGGTGGTGATGGCGACCATGAAACCATCCCAAATTGGGTTGGCAATCAGATGGTTGAGGAATTGAAAAGCGACGGTGTCGTAATGCCGCAAAACGGTGATGAGATCCAATTTATCTCTCGGTCAACGAATGCTCGAGGGCTTTGGAGCGTTTCAGCCAGCTTTCCGAGGCGCGACGCGTTTCCCACAAGCTTGCCAATTCTTCCAGGCCGGTGGCGGGCGGCAATTTCATTTCCTCGAAAATCCTGTCGAGATCGTGAGTGGAAATTTGTAAATGCTGCGCCATCCAGCTCAGGCTGACCAAGCCGGCAGCGTAATCACCATAGGATTGGGCCAGGTGCCGGCGCCAGTTAATTTCCTGTGGCGCCAAGTGCTCGGCTGGGAATTTTCCAGCGAGATAGCGCTCGAGATTTTCCTTAATGAACAGCGGCGGTTCTTCCAAAAGCATTTTCTGCTCACCAAGCATGAGCAAAGAATGTTCAATGAACCCACGGTTATAACGGGGCGCGACTTTGGCAATCATCGCAATCGCCAGATCGTGCGGCATCAGGCGTTCGCGCGCCAATTGCACGATCAAATCGAGCAGGAGTAAACTGCCGATGTGCAGCCGGCGGCAGACGATGGTGGCGACGTAATCATCCAGGACCACGCCCTCGAATTTTTGCCGGTCATGCAAATAAAGCAAAATCGCCTCCTGCTCCCCGGAGCCCAATTTATAACCGGCAAGAATCTCCAATGTTTCCGCGGTGAGTCGAACCGAATCGACGACGATTTTCCTCTGCGCGATCAACTCCTGCAAAACCGCTTCGCTGGCGAATTTGTCCGGGCGCACCACGGTCTCGATTTGCACCGCGGTGGGAATGTGAATCTCGACAAATTCCACCAGATGCTCACAGATGCGCTTGCCCTCCACGGCATATTTGCTTGCCGGAATCAAGGCGCTGGAGTCGAAGATGAGTTTCATGGGAGAAATGTACGGCGTTTTGGGCGAGATGTCAAGATAAAAAATTTACGGCGCGCAAAATTTTTTACAACTAAAAGGATTTGTAAGAATTTAGTCAACTGAACAGGATGTCATTATGGAAGACTGCGTCCGCAGGCTACGCCCGTAGGGAATCTTTTTTGATATCTGCAAGCATCTGCTTAACCTGAATTATTCATAAAAAGTGAAAAAAGTTCGAGGAATTTGCTCCACAATTTATTATATTACAGTCATCTAATGACTAACAAGTGGAGGAAATTCTGATGAACTCAGTTTTGCCAGAGCC
>JAPDQK010000089.1:0-16034 GCA_034505955.1 Candidatus Zhuqueibacter pondensis | reverse complement strand
CGCAGTCTTTGCCAAAAAAGCAAAGAATCCATTGATAATGGCCTAACGAGGTTAAATTACGGCTTGATAAACCATCCGGAGCGATTGAGCCGTCAAAAACCACGTAGTGGTGACATGTTTATAGCAAACATGACCCTTATAAGCATCCCGAACCCCGTTAGGGGTGACATGTGGACACCAGCCTCCTGTATCCAGTAACGAAGTTATGGGACATGCTCAGCTCACTTACCGGTGGAGTACAATCCATGTCATACTGGAAGTATCTTGTTGCTATCAAGCACAGTGCTGGTTTGAAAAAAGATTCTTTC
Organism: Candidatus Zhuqueibacter pondensis; assembly: GCA_034505955.1. Taxonomy (GTDB): domain Bacteria; phylum Zhuqueibacterota; class Zhuqueibacteria; order Zhuqueibacterales; family Zhuqueibacteraceae; genus Zhuqueibacter; species Zhuqueibacter pondensis. The sequence goes on along the minus strand of JAPDQK010000089.1, from coordinate 15,726 downwards.
AGAATGACAGTTAGCCCCCACCCCAGACTGAGGGATTACGCCGGTTTTATTTCCCTCTTGCTTTTCATTGCCAGAATATCGATATTGGTGACGAATCATTCGTTTGTAAAAACTCAGATGTTCATGGCAACGGCGATACGTTGGAACTCATCGTTGCCACTCGTGAAAATCTACGGCGCAGTCCCATGGACGCAGCCGGGAGGGAGTCGTGAACGCAACTGACGATAAGAAGCTGGTTCGCCAATATCAGCAGGGGGATCCTTGCGCCTTCGACATCCTATTCCGGCGGTATTACCAATATGTCTACAAAGTCTTTCTTTGGAAGGGCGTGCCCTCTCAGGATGCGGAAGATTGCACGCAAGATATTTTCCTGAAGCTCACCGAAACGCTGTTGCATTTTGCCGGTAAAAGCAGCTTCAAGACTTACCTCGATCGCGCCATCACCAACACGCTGATTAATTTCTATCGAAAACGCCGCACGAAAACGGGCCGGCTGCGAGTGCGGCTTTCCGAGCTGATCGAGGTCGAGCTTTCCCAACAGGTACCGCGAGAAAAAATCATCGCGCACAGCTCCGGCGAGCTTTTTGAAGCCGAGGCGCTCGGTGAAGCCATCCATAACTGTATGGAAAAAATCACGAATTTGACTTGTCGTGCCGTTGTCTCCTTGTGGCTGGACGGCTTCAAGTTGCGGCAAATCGCGCAACTGCTCGCGCTGCCACTGGGCACGGTCAGTTCGCACTCGGCGCGAGGACGGGCGAAGCTGCGACAATGTCTGGAAAAGCAGGAGGTACAGTAAGCTTCCTTATGCCACGAAGATTTTTGGGCGCAGACTGCGTCCCGTAGGATTTACACAGATCATCGCAGACAAAGATCAGCGAGAATCTGCGTTGATTTGCGTCCGGAAAATTTTGGGCTGCGTCCGTAGGGTTACGGCTGGAAATCACGCTCTGTAAGTCGATTTCAAAATTGAGCCAGACTAATCATGCCGCAGGATTTGTTTCCATCCCCGTATTTTCCAGGCACTGAGGGAGGAGCGGGAAGGGGAGAGCACCGCATCGGTAGATTCCGGCGCTTTGCTCTCGCGATGGAGCACCGCCGCTAATGCGGCCGCCCCCCAGTCGAGCTGACCATTAACCGGGGAAAACTGAATATCGAAAAACTCTTTTTGCACAAAATGGGTATCAAATTCTCCGGCACAAAACTTGGGATGATTCAAAACCCACAGACAAAACGGGATGGTGGTGCGCACGCCGGCGATTCGATATTCGCCCAGCGCCCGGCGCATGCGCCGGAGGGCTTCGTCACGAGTGGCGCCCCAGGTGATGAGCTTGGCAATCAAGGGATCGTAATAAATCGAAATCTCGTCGCCCTCGCCAACACCGCTGTCCTCACGCACACCATAACCACCAGGTCTTTGCATATCATGGATACGACCGATAGAAGGAAGGAAGTTATTCTCGGGATCCTCAGCGTAAATGCGACTTTCTATAGCATGCCCGCGGTGTACGATGTCTTCTTGACGAAAAGGCAACTTGCTTCCGCTGGCGATCTCGAGTTGCAGCTGCACCAAATCCAGTCCGGTCACCATTTCGGTCACCGGATGCTCGACTTGCAACCGCGTGTTCATTTCGAGAAAGTAAAAATTGCGATTCTTATCGACCATGAATTCGATGGTGCCGGCATTGGTGTAGCCACAACTGCGGGCGCCTTCGACGGCAGCTTCACCCATTTGCCGGCGCATTCGCTCATCGACAACTGCAGAAGGCGACTCTTCGATGAGTTTTTGATGCCGGCGCTGGATGGAGCATTCGCGCTCGCCGAGATGCACGACATTGCCGAAATGGTCGCCGAAAATCTGAAATTCAATATGACGCGGGCTTTCCAAATATTTTTCGATGTACACCCGGCCATCACCAAAAGCAGATTGTGCTTCTGATGAAGCGGTTTCAAAGAGTGCCGGCAAATCTTCGGCCCGATGTACCAGGCGCATTCCTTTGCCACCACCGCCAGCCGCGGCTTTAATTAAAACCGGAAATCCCACTTGCTCCGCGATAACGATCGCCGCCTCCGCATTGGCAATGGCATCTTGGCTGCCCGGTACCGTTGGCACGCCGGCGTTTTGCATGAGCTTGCGTGCTGCGGTTTTGTCGCCCATTTTGCGCATGGCTTCGCCGCTGGGCCCGATGAATATCAAACCGGCGGCGGCAACGGCATCGGCGAAGTCCGCATTCTCCGCGAGAAAGCCGTAACCGGGATGAATGGCCTCGGCGCCGCTGCGTTTGGCAATCTCGATGATTTTCTCCTGCACCAAATATGATTCCCGCGCCGGCGGTGGGCCGATCTCATACGCCTCGTCGGCCATCCGCACGTGCAAAGCGAGGCGATCCGCCTGAGAGTAAACAGCCACGGTACGAATGCCCATCTCGCGGCAGGTGCGCATGATGCGCACCGCGATTTCGCCGCGATTGGCGATGAGGATTTTTCGAAACATGTTATTCTATTCATTAAAGCTGTCGAGCGCCTCTTGCTCGTCATCATACGCTTCGATGACATTTTCCAATCGGGCAATCTTGATCAGACTGAGCACGCGCGACTGAACGTTGACGAGCTTGAGCTGGCCATTGAACGGGCGGGCCTGCCGGATGCCAAAAAGAATGGCACCCAATCCCGAGCTGTCTGCATATTCGACTTTGGCGAGATCGATCAGAATATTTTTGGTGCCCTGCTCGAGCATGACCAACAGATGCGCCTTCAAATCCGCGGCGATGGTGCTGTCGAGGCGAGTATCTTGCAGGCGCAGGATGGTGACATCATTGTGGGTCGTGGTTTTGATATTCATGGATTAACCTATGTTTGACCTCATTTTTCACGCTTTTTGTTTTCAAGGGAATCCTTTACGAAGGAGTCTCATCCAGTCCGGTTGGAGAAGCCGGTTGTGCTTTTGTGCGCGAGGTCTCTTGTTGTTCCACCGCCGGAGATTCGGGTTTTTGCGCAAAAGTTGCCAAGATTATGTCTCGCAGCTTTTTGGCTTCTTCAAAATCTTTGGTGACTTCGTCGGAGGAGATACCGGCATCGAGCGTTAAGGGGTATCTTTCTATGAAGTAGTAATTTTCAACTCGATGGCATAATTGACTAAAAGCCTCAAGTTCCGCTTTATATTTTATCGCTTCTTCGAGCAGTGTCGATACTTCATGTGTTTTCTCTAGTTCCCAGCCGTTGGCCAAGAGAAAAGCTTTGAGATACTTTTCGAGGGCCTGCTGTAAATGGAATCCGGCATCTTCTTGATCCTCTTCACCAAGTCGTTTTTGGATGCGTTCCCAATCGCGTTCCGCAACACGTAGCCAATCGGGCGGGTAGAGAGAATCCTGTGGCTTCATAAGAGTTGTATTCCCCTTTCAAGAATTTGTTCAATAAACTGATCTCCTCGTTCCAGGCGCTTTTGAACTTCTTCAGGTGTCAACACAATAATCGAAACCGGGACCTTGCCACGCAAATTGCGTAAGAGCATCTTGACCGAAGCGCACCGCGTGATAAAACTTTCGCCTGTTTGTTTGACAATGAACAAGTCCACGTCACTATCAGACCGGGCTTTACCCGTGGCTTGCGAGCCATACAAGATGATCTGCTCAGGACGATACTCTTGGGCAATACGCGCCGTCATTTTCTCGATGAGTGGCCGCAATGGATTGTTGGCGAATGCCGTCAAGCGTTCTTCGGCCACCTCGTTTTTTTCAATGACGGATTCCATGGTATGAATGCATCCTAGATCAAGGACGAAGTTCTTAACATTCTTGCAAAGCCTGTTGAATTATCGCTGAAGAAATTTGTATTCTCTCAAATTCTTCCGGTGTATAGCACAGATAATCCACATGTTTAGGAAATCTGGCTTTTGTTAATAACAGCGCCATCCTTTTTATGAACGGTATTTTAGTGAAGTGATCGGAAACGATGATCACATCTAAATCAGAATCCGGTGTGGCCGCGCCCTTTATTCTCGAGCCAAAAATGAGCACTTTTGACGGCTTGAACTCTCGGAAAATGAGTGGAATAATTTCTCTGCGATATCTCTCTACCCAAATCTCTTCAACCATTGTCTACCTCAAGAGGTTTGTAACGCTCTTTTAGTGATTCGAAAATTCGCTTTGCTGTATTGATTTTTTCCTGAGCAATTTCCTCGTCGTATTGTTCATAAGGAACATCTTCGCTGACGTCGGGATATCTCGAGAGAGTGTAGTCCGGTGTAAGACTCAAAATATCTGAAATCGTTTCGTCCGATAGATTTAAGTCTTTTGTCATGTCGTCGATGTAATGCGACCAAGGGACTTTCTTATCTTCCAAAGCGAATATTGCTTTCAGCAATTTTTCGACCGCTTGATGAGCAAGAAATGAGGCAACATCGTAGCCCTCGATCCCGATATTTTTCTCTGCCATTTCCCAAGTCATGCAGGGCCTGGTTGAACCATTTGCTTGCAACTTCTTTACCCATCTTGTCATTTCCAATGTTTTCACACAATCTGTTCGGCCGCAAGGGCTACAATGGAATATTCCCGTGCTTTTTTTTCGGATTACTGTCTATTTTGTTCTCCAACATTCCGAGCGCTGTAATGAGTTTCGGTCGCGTCTCCGCCGGCTCGATCACCTCGTCGATGTAACCGCGCTCGGCAGCAATGTACGGATTGGCGAACTTCTCGCGAAACTCCTCCACTTTCGCCTCCATCGCTGCTTTCGGATCGGGCGCTTGTTCGATTTCTTTTTTAAAAATGATTTCCACCGCGCCCTGGGGACCCATCACGGCAATCTCCGCCGAAGGCCAGGCATAATTGATGTCGCCACGAATGTGCTTTGAACTCATCACGTCGTATGCGCCGCCATAAGCTTTGCGCGTAATCACCGTCACTTTCGGCACCGTCGCTTCGCAAAACGCATAGAGCAGTTTCGCGCCATGCTTGATGATGCCGCGCCACTCCTGATCGGTTCCCGGCAGAAAACCCGGCACATCCACGAACGTCACCAGCGGAATATTGAACGCATCGCAAAAGCGCACAAAGCGGCCGCCTTTGACCGAGGAGTCGATATCGAGCACGCCAGCCAGAACTGCCGGCTGATTGGCGACGATGCCGACCGGCTTGCCGGCCAGGCGGGCAAAGCCCACGACGATATTCTGGGCATAATGCTCATGCACTTCCATGAACTCGCCATCATCGACCACCTTCAGAATCACTTCTTTAATGTCGTAAGGCTTGTTGGGATTTTCCGGCACCAGCGTGTTGAGGGCCTCATCTTGACGGTTGAGGTCATCGGTACAGATTTTTGCCGGTGGATCTTCGCAATTGTTCAATGGCAGAAAACTCATGAGGCGACGAATGTTCTTCAGACATACGATTTCATTCTCCTCGAGAAAGTGCGCCACCCCGCTTTTGGTGGCATGCGTCTCGGCACCGCCCAATTCCTCAAATGTCACATCTTCATGGGTTACGGTCTTCACCACATTGGGCCCGGTGACGAACATGTAGCTCGAATGCTTGACCATGAAAATAAAATCGGTGATTGCCGGAGAGTATACTGCGCCACCGGCGCACGGGCCAAGCACGGCAGAGATTTGTGGCACCACCCCACTCGCCAGTGTATTGCGGAGAAAAATATCGGCATACGCGCCGAGACTGAGCACACCTTCCTGAATGCGCGCGCCGCCGGAATCATTCAGGCCAATCACCGGTGCGCCGTTTTTCAGAGCCATGTCCATAATCTTGCAAATCTTTGCGCCATAGGCTTCTGACAACGAGCCGCCCAGCACGGTGAAATCCTGCGAGAAGACATAGACCAGACGACCGTCGATGCGGCCATAACCGGTGACCACGCCATCACCAAGAAATTTTTGACCCTCCAAGCCGAAGTCGCGGCAGCGGTGCTGCACCAGCATGTCGAGCTCCTGAAAGCTGCCCTCATCGAGCAATAAATCGAGACGCTCGCGTGCCGTGAGTTTGCCTTTTTCGTGCTGAAGCTTGATGCGCTGTTCGCCGCCGCCGAGTTTCGCCTTTGCCTTCAACTTCCGCAGGCGTTCGATATTTTGGGGGACAGACATGATGCGCTTCCGCTCCTGTTTGCCTTTACTTTTTGCCTTTTACGGCTTGTTTTCGCACCTGCCCTCAGTATAAAAAGAATGAAATAAAAAGCAAATGCTTTTTTCAATTTCACTTTTGCCTGAAATTTTTGTACCAACAAACTTTTGGGAATGGCATGGGGCAAGCCTCAGCAGAGGCCAGGGGCGAGAGGGTAATTGATCACGTTCAGATTCCGCATTCCGCGCTGAATTCAAACAAACTGCACGGCAAAACCAACGCTTGCGTTTGTCAAAACCGATGAAGGCTAAATGGCCTCCGCGTGAGTGCCTCCCAATCTCGGATCCAATGTTGCGTACTCGAAAACTCAGTCTCCCGAAGATCGATATCTTGGTTTTTTCATTTCTTTTGCGGTTTGAGCGATACTTCTTCCCCTCAGCATATCATAGATTTCCTGGCGGAGAACACCCCATTTTTCATGAACGCTGCATGGATTTTTCCCCGAACATTCCGGAAAACCCAACACGCAATTCTCAAAAAAACCTCTACCGTCGATCGCCTCAACGATGTGAAACAAGGTGATATCCTTGGCGGGCATGGCCAAAGCAAAACCTCCGGCCGGGCCTTTCATCGAAGTCAGCAAGCGTTTGTAAGTCAGACTCTGCAGGATTTTTGCCAGAAACGGTGAGGGAATGTCCAGCCTTTTTGCGAGTTCTTTGATCGTGATCATTTTCCCCGGCGGCTGCAATGCGAGATAAAGCACCGCCTGGAGCGCATATTCACATTGACGGCTGAAGATGAGACCCATTATTTTTCAATCGCCTCTCGTAAATCGTTCAAAAAGCGCACCATGACGCGTGAAATGGAGCTCAACATGGTTGAGTTCAAGTCCTGTTGATAATAATTGGTGTATTCGATTTTGGTTCCGGCAGTACTCGCTGTTAAGCACCATTCGCTTTTTCCTGGCAGCGATCCGCCGGTACGTTTGTAAACCAATCGCCCCATGTCCTCGTCATATGTCAAAATTTCGTATTGCACCTTGGTCTCGCCGGGACTGGCGGTGACAATAAAGCGAGATCCCACCTGCATCGATCCGTCCTGCGCCTCAACACGTTGAAAAATCGACGAAATTTCCGGCCAGCGCCGCAAGTCCAAATAGCGCCAGACTTCGGAAACCGGCTTCATGATTACGATGCGCTCTTTGAGCATGGACATGGTTGCTTCTCTCAGTTTCAGTTCACTCCAAACCCGACTTGGCGGTCAGATATGAAAAAACCCGTCGGGTTGAATTTAATAATAACAAAAAACAATCTGAGAAGCAAGGAGAAAAAGGTCGGGGGGTAAGCGGGTTCAGTTACGACCGGACTGCAATTCCTGTCATCCTGGAAGCAACCTGCGGACCCAGTCTTTTTGCTGCCAAACCCAGTGCGGCATAAAAAAGATTTCCCATAGACAAAGCCCAACGGCTGTGATCGGGCACGCAGGGTAAGAGATAACTGGTTCAGTGATTATCCCCCAGCCGGATTTTCTGGCGGGTCTGCTTTTTTACCGACAATTTTAGTTTTTCTTGAAAACGTTTTTCCTTTGCCGCCCTGGAGGGTCGGGTTGGAATACGCGGTTTTCTTTTGCGGCGGCGCTTGCGCAGTTTTTCCATTAATCGTTGCCAGGCCAGTTCCCGATTCTTGATTTGTGAACGGTTCTCCGTGGCAACGACGATGACCCCGGTGGGCAGATGCTTGATCCGAACCGCCGACTCCGTTTTGTTCTTGTGCTGACCTCCGGGCCCGCCGGATTTGAAAGTGGTAATTTCAACCTCGTCCTGCAAAGCCGAAATCGTCAGTGGGATGCGGGGATCTTCGTCCGCTTCTTTTTCTTGTTTGGTATTCAAAAGGCGCACTTGCTTTTTCGGAAATTGCAACAAATGTCAACAGTTTGCTTCGATGATCGCTATTTTTTAACCATCATTTCAAAAAGTGCGTCAAATTCCTCGATACGATTTTTCCAATCAAATTTGGCCATGCTCTGCGCGATTTCGGCGCGCACTTCATTCAGATGGCGATATTCACGCACCAGCGATTGCAGCTTGCTCTCCAGTTCCTGCTCACTGTTGTAAAGAAATCGGTCGTGAAATTTTTGCGGGAGAATTTCCGGATAACTGAGCCGGTTTGGCAGCAGTGGCAAGGTCTGGCAATACATCGCTTCGATGATGGCGAAGCCGAAGTTTTCCTGGATGGCGGTCGAAACCACGATATCGGACATCGCCAGATAACGCGCGTAGTCGTCAGCGCTATCGACGAAGCCGTACTGCCGAATGCGTGTGCCAAGTCGCTCACGGGCTTCGATGAATTCCTTCGGATGCATCTGGAAATTCTCTCCGAGAATGATCAGCTCGAAATCAAAACCCTCGGCGTCGAGCTGATACATCTGTTTGAAGAAAACGCTGGGCTGCTTGTCAAATTCCCAGCGATGGTTCCACAAGATAATCGGCCTCGGATTGTCCAGGACCGGTGGACGCTTGAACTCTGAGAAGTCGATTCCCATGTAGATGACTTGGGCTTGCGACATGATCTTGCGATGCGCCCGTTCCGGCACAAATTCGGGAATATCATTGATAAATTGTTTGAGCGCGTAATCAAACTCGTCCAGGTGGTATTTGGAATTGAACAGACAACGATCGGCGGCCAAAGCCGAAACCAAATTGACGAAGCCGAAATTCAATTCGGGCTTCTCGCCCTCCGGAGTCGGATAGGTCAATTGATTTTCGTGCAAAAAAAGAATCGACGGGCAGCCAAATCGCGAGAGTGCTTTGAGATCGGCGAGATTGATCAGGTCAGTCACAATAATCAAATCGCATTGACGCAGGGCCTCGCCGTACTCTTCGGCGATATAAAGAGCAGCGCTGCGCAGACGCCATTTCCAAAAGCGCGACGGCAGCGTGATCGGCGTAATGGCATGGCGGCTGTATTTGATCAGACCATCCAGAAAGCTCTTGTGCGAGCCTCCATAAAACGATTCGACAAAGACGATGTTCACGGTTGCCTCTCCCTTCACGGCACAAGGAAAATTTCGCTTGAACAGCTCATCCGCTGCGATCCGTAGGCATCAATAATCCCGTCGCTGCTTGCGGAATTCATCCGGTCTGGCCATTCCCGGCATCCAAGAAACTTCTTATGTGACCATTGTGATCCGATTGAATTATTTTAGCTAAACGATTCGAGGGGCGGTCGAATCACCATTCAAAAATACGGCAGGAGAAGGGAGTTTGTCAAGTGAATTCGTAAAACAGGCGTAATGCCGCAGTTATCTCATGCGCGCAAGCATCTTCCTCAACATGAGCACTGTTTTTATACTTAAGAAGATTCCCTGCGGGCGTAGCCCTACAGGCGTAGCCCACGGCCGCAGGCCTGCGGACGCAGTCTTTACAGAATGACATGCGTGGGGATTATCTATTCCACCAGTATGTGAGTCATGCGAAATCAAATCTACGAGCCGGTCTCTGCCAACAAGAGCTTGGCATCTTCGATTAATCCAGATTTGGGATATTTATCCAGAAGCTTCTGCAAAGCGCGGCGTGCCCCTTCTGGCTGGCCGGCCTGCTTGTAGCACCGCGCTGCAGTGATCAGAAGCTGCGGCGCACGATAAGACTTGGCATAAGTGTTGGCGGCTTCTTCATACAGTTTGGCGGCTTTCGCATAATCCCCGCGCTCCTCGTGGGTGGCTGCCAACCCATAGGCGGCACTGGCACCAAGAATCGGGTCGTCGTGATTCTGATCGAGATATTGTTGATAAAATTTCTCCGCGTTCGCATAGTCCTTTTTTAACATGTAAGCGTTCGCGAGATAGATTCTTGCAATTCCAGCGCTTGATGTTCCGCCATACTCGCCAACCAATTTCTCCAGAATCGGAATCGCCACTTCGTAATTTTGGTTATTGTACTCAGCTCTGGCCTGAACAAATTTTTCTGAGGCGATCTGCTCATCTCTCGATTTCAAATGCCTGAACAGAATGATCAAGCCGATCACCAGCACGACACCCATTGCCCCCAATATGACTTCTCGGTAATGTCGGTTCAGATAATCATTGATCTTGAACCAGGTGGTGACGAGTTTGTCTTGTTTTATTTCACGCCGGGTGAGTTTCTTTTTGGGTTTCAACATAAAACCAGGAGTCCTCTTTGATACCTGTTGTCACTCAGTTGACTATATTGCCTGATGGTTTCAAATTTTCAATATATTAAATTTTTGGGCATGAGGCAAGCAGTTTTCACGGCATGTTCCAATATTTTGTTCCCTCCCTTTTTATTCTAAAAGCTCCGAGATTTTCACCAGCGCATAATTTTTTTCACGCAGAGCGGTGATCAAGCGGGGTAAAACCGTGTAAAAATGATCACCGTCCTGGCGGTGGCTGCCAAGATGCATCAAAATAATGCCACCGTTGAGGCCATGCGTTTCATTGTCCGCCATGGCCATGAAATGAGCAAGTATCTCCTCGGCGGTGTGATAAGCGCGCGAAGTGGTGTCGGCCACCCAATCGAGCGTATCCATGCTTTCATCCCAACTTCGGCCTCTGGTCCAGCCGATATGTCGATAACCCAACTCCGCCGCCCACTGCCGGATGTGTTCATTATGTTCGCCAAACGGCGCTCTCCAAAATGGCGCCATTTGAGTACCAGTGATTTCTTCAAATAGCCTGGCTGTACGAATGAGTTGATCCTGCAGGAATTCCCGCGTGACGTTGGGCAGAGTCTCATTGTGCTTGTTGCTGGCAAACGAGGTCAGATGCGGATGGCTCCAGGTGTGGTTGCCGACCTCGTGCCCCTCTTGAACGATGCGCCGTGTGATGTCCGGAAATTTTTGAATGAAACCGCCAGTCAAAAAAATGGTCACTTGCAGCTGATTCTGCTTGAGAATGTCGAGAATTTGCACCGCAGCATTGTCTGTGGATCCGCCATCGAAGGTCAGCGCCACTTGTTTACGCTCCAGATGGCCGCGGCTCAAATCAGTCGCAAGATAATTGACGGTTGGTCTCCCGGAAATGATCGCGATGCGCTGCAAAGCGATGATCTTGCCGTTGTGACCAAGCGCCTGAACCGTAAATTCATTTTGCCCGGGTTTGATTGTGACTGGCGGCAGAGTAAAATGCCCGCCGTTCGGCAATGTCACGGCGCGCACCCAATCACCTTGTACCAGGCTGATGATTTGCCCGTCCTGCGCTTCACCTTCGATGGTCATCTGGTTGCCGGTAACCATGGCCTCGGCTGGTTTGGCCAATTTCAGAAAGGAATGGTCAAGGCTGTTTGGTGTCGCCGAATTTTTAATGGCGAGCGAAGCCGTTCTCCGGAAGTGTTCGAGGTTTTCGAGGCGGGTTTGTAATTGCCGGTTCTCACGCCAGAGGAGAGCGATGCCAATCAGCGGCGAGGCCAACAGCAGGATGGCGACAAAACTGATTATGAGATCATAGGAGTTAAAATCTTTTGCCAAACCACGTCGCTTTCTCACGCCAGCTTTTTCCATGAGCCAGGGCAGCATAAATTGCCAGATGGGCTGCAGGGTCTGGCCGAGGGGCTTGAAGAATGAATTGAGATTCTCTTTGCGCATCAAGCGCCGATGACAGCGCTCGCTGCAAAAGTAATGATGGCTCAAGAGCAACTGGCATTCGTTGCAAATGAATTGATGGCACTGATAACAACGTCGGTGGGCTGTGCGCTCGGGATGATTTTTGCAAATTCCGGTGGCCATGGTCGTCCTGAAAGTTTCGTCGTCACAATCAAATTATGGCAATTTTAAGGCTATTTTGCGGAAAAGTCAAGAGGAAAAATGCGACTGTCCCCCGAAATTTTGGGGACGATTCCGGGCAAGCTTCAAAAGCACAAGGCGTCGTCACCGCCGAAATTTCCGAAAATTTTTCAAGGCTTTTGTTTTCATGCTGATCGTTGCATAGAAATTGGTCAAGTGCCGCCAACACCACGCGCGCTGCCTCCGGAACATGAAAAAACGGAGGGATCGTGAGTGTTTTTTACACCACTCTTGCATTTTTCCTTTAAATTATTATATTGGAAAAAACTCCTGCATACTGGGATGCTTGTTCTGATCTTGCAGTGATTTCACAACTTAACCGAAAAAATGGGTTCTTGAATTATTACTCTGGTAAAAGTTTAGCCGTTTGAAATCTCACTTACTTTTTGTGTCATTCCGTAGGCTACGCCCATGGGGAATCTTTTTACTTTTTTAGCGAGACATCTGCAAGGCATAAAAAAGATTCCTACGGACGCAGTCTTCCAGAATGACATCTATTCAGTTGGCTAAATTCTTACTTACTCTGGAGGAGGCCATATCCATGATGGAATCTCTTCATCTGCCAACCAGTATTTCAACGCTTGAGTCTCCTGGAGAAGTTTATCAAGATTTTAAAATTTCTTGTTATGAACTTACCTTGCGAACCGAGGAATCAATCCCGCTGCCGCCGTTTCTCGGCTCGACTTTGCACGGCGGTTTCGGTCGTGCCCTCAAGCAAGTCGGTTGCTTCGTGCCCATGGCCAATGCCTGCCCGCCCTGCCAACATCCCACGCAATGCCCCTACAACCTGCTCTACGAGTTCAAAAATTTGCCCGTAGATCGCATTCCCAAACGGTACGCGGAATCCCCGCCGAAATTGTTTGTCATCGAATTGCCGGCTTCACACCCGCCCCAACTTCGCGCCGGCGAGCGTCTGATGTTTCGGCTGCTGTTCTTTGGCCCGGCGATTGAATTACGTATTTATCCGATCGTGGCGATGCGCGTATGGGGTGACAACATGGGTCTCGGCTACAAGCGCGGAAAATTCGAACTGGAACGCATTGCCGCCGTCAATCCCTTGAGTGGCGAACAGCAACAGGTTTATTCTTCCACCGACCAAATGGTGCATCAAAATGATCAGCCGTTGACCATCGGCGAAATTTTTCGTTGGTGCGAAAGCTGGCAGGTCGGAAAACAGATCAAGCTCAGATTTGTCACCCCCATGCGGCTTCCCGGCCGCGGCTACAAACCGGAAGACCTCGACCTCAAAATCGTGCTCAAGTCCGCGTTGGAGCGACTCTCGATTTTGGCTTTGCTCGCCGGTTTGCCGGAGGCCGAGGTCGATTTCGCCACGCCGCTGGCGCTGGCGGAAAAAATCACCGTGCTCGCCCGTGCGGCCAAATGGTGGGATTGGGATCGTTACTCCAAACGCCAGGATCGCCGCATGTCCATGGGCGGCTTTATCGGCCATCTCATTTTACAAGGTGACTTTTCCCAGCTTAAGCCCTATTTGAAGATTGCGGAGCTGCTGCATGTCGGTAAAAATTCGACTTTTGGCTTGGGACAGGTGCGATTTGAATAATCACTTGTGAAGTCGGACTTGGGCAGCAGGGTTTTGTCGCGCCCAAGTCCGACTTCGCTTGTTGTTTGAGCAACGGGCGACACCATTTGTCGTCGGCGTTTCGTATTTTAGATCAAAGTTGGAAAACTAATAGGAGGCGTAATGGCGACCTTTTCTTTCCAACAACTTCGACGACTGGCTTATATCGACTTGCTGCTGCGCGAAGAACGATTCCCCACGGCCGAGGGAATTGCCGATCATTTTGGCTGTTCGCCTCGAACCATCGAACGCGATATGGCCCGGCTGCGGGACGACTTTGATGCGCCGATCTATTTCAATTATGAGCGGTGCGGATATGCCTACCATGACCCGACCTTCTCGCTGCCGGCGATTCGGATGACCCAAAGCGAGTTGCTGGCGATTTTTCTTGCAGAACGTATACTGGCGCAATACGCCAACACTGCATTGCACAATCGTCTGGCTTCCGCCTTTCGCAAAATTGCTATGTATCTGCCTGATGAAGAGATTACACTGGATTTCCATGAAATTGCCAGCGCGATTTCATTCAACCCCGGCCCGGTGCGCAGCGAAGGCAAAGAAGAGATTTTTGACCAGCTCACCAAAGCCATCGCCAACCGGCAGCGCATTGAAATGGATTATTTTTCCCAATATCGTAATGAGATGACCCACCGCCAAGTCGATCCGTATCACATCCTCAATTATCAAGGGGATTGGTATGTTTCTGGTTATTGCCATCTGCGCCGGGAAGTGCGCGATTTTGCCCTCACCCGCATTCAGCGGCTACGCGTATTGGAGCAAACTTTTTTCGTTCCTGCCGGCTTTGATAAAGAGCAATATCTCAAACAGCAATTCGGCATCGAAAAAGGGACTGAGCCGCAGGAAGTGACCTTGAAATTCTCGCCCACCCAAGCGCGCTGGATGCGCGAGAAAATCTGGCACAGCACCGAGCAGAAGCTTTCCCAACCCGACGGTGCGTTGATTTTGAAAATGCACGTGCCGGTCACCGGCGAGCTCAAACGCTGGGTTATGTCGTATGGCCGCGATGTGGAAGTGCTGGCGCCGGAGAAATTGCGGGAAATGGTGAGGCGGGAGGTGGAGGAGTTGGTGGAGAGGTATCGAAGTTGAAATATGTAAAAGGGGAAATGTTAAAAAATGCGTCAAATGGCGGATCAATATATTTCAATCGTCCCTTCGGGACTTGGGGATGGTTGTGGATTTTGTTTCCCACCAATGAATTGGTGGGCTATTGTCATTCGTCCCTTTCGGGACTCGGCGCGGGTTTGGTGGCCCCGTTTCCCACCAATGAATTTGTGGGCTATTTTCACGGCGTCCCTGACGGGACTTGAGAAGAATGGGCACGACGTTTGTGTGTCCCGTAGGAACAATCGACAATAGCCCAGCAATTCATTGCTGGGAAAGGTAACCACAACATCCGAATGGAGTCCCGTGAGGGACGAGGGATTTTTCATTCATCCCTTTCGGGACTTTTGGGGGGGGTTGTAAATCTTGTTTCCCACCAATGAATTGGTGGGCTATCGTCACGTCGTCCCTTTCGGGACTTGGTGGGCGTTGGTGAATCACGCTTCTTCTATTGTCATTCGTCCCTTTCGGGACTCGGCGCGGGTTTGGTGGCCCCGTTTCCCACCAATGAATTTGTGGGCTATTGTCACGTCGTCCCTGGCGGGACTCGGTGGAATGAAGCCGCCATGTATTATTTTGTCCCGAAGGCTACACCCGTAGTTATTCCGTTCAAAGTCAAGAGAAAATTAAGAATTTTTTTCAATGAGTTGTGGATAAATTGACAAGAGCGCACTTAATTTCACCCAACCGCCAGACATACGTTCCGGTTGAGGCTTGGTTTTTACCGTTTTCAGCTCAGATCGGCTTGTTGTTTTCAACAACTCTTTTCTCTTGTTGTTTTGACGCCGAGAAATTGGCGCATTCTCGTCGAAATCTTGCAGGCGGCGATTTTTATCTCTTTTCGGTTTTTGTGTGTGGTTTTGAGATCTCGCCTGGTTGATTTTGTCAATGTTAGGATCAAAGGGTGTTTTGTGTTTGAGCATACCGTAAACGATACGCAAAATCTTGTGCATGCAAATGCCGATAGCCGCCATTTTGTGCATGCCGGCGTTGATCTTCTTCTCATACAGCTCTCGGATGAGCGGATTGTGACAGATCGCCGCTAGGGTCACCATAAAGAGAATGGCGCGGGGTTCGGCACGTCCTTTCTTGCTCATGCAGATCCGCCAGACGCCGTCACCGCTGAGCTTGAGTTCCGGATGTAAACCGAAATAAGAGGCCAAATGCTTGA
>JAPDQK010000088.1:0-16681 GCA_034505955.1 Candidatus Zhuqueibacter pondensis | reverse complement strand
CGAATCACCGGCAGCAGCCACCGGCGTGCGCGAGGCGGAGATGAACCGCACCGAATCCGGCAGGCTTTGCCGGAGATGAATATTTCCTGCACGCGCCGGGCCCAAATTGCGAAGTTCGATTGTGTACTCATATGGCTGCCCGGGCTTGGTGGCATTCACAACCCGGCCATTCTCGATGATGGTGGTGTCGGTGCGCGAAGTCACGTTCACGGCCACATCCGTCGGTAACAGCGGTGGCGCCGGGAATACCACGCGCACCGTGTCTGTCGCGGAATTGTTTCCGGGTGAGTTGTCGTTGGCGGCGAACAAATCGACTTTCGTGATGAGTAGCTGCATCTCCGGTGGCACATTCGGCGCGAGCTGAACCGTGACCGTGATCGAATCATCGGTTCCAGCCTCGAGCTGTGGAATTTGCCAAATCAACGAATCACCGGCAGCAGCCACCGGCGTGCGCGAGGCGGAGATGAACCGCACCGAATCCGGCAGGCTTTGCCGGAGATGAATATTTTCTGCGCGCGCCGGGCCCAAATTGCGAAGTTCGATTGTGTACGCATACGGCTGCCCGGGCTTGGTGGCATTCACAACCCGGCCATTCTCGATGATGGTGGTGTCCGTGCGCGAAGTCACGTTCACGGCCACATCCGTCGGTAACAGCGGTGGCGCCGGGAATACCACGCGCACCGTGTCTGCCGCGGAATTGTTTGCGGGTGAATTGTCGTTGGCGGCAAAAATGTTGGCACGACTGATGAGTTTTTGCAATGTTTGCGGTACTTGTGACGCCAATTGCACCGTAACCGTAATCGAATCCGTGCTTCCGGCATTCAGTTTGAGGATTTGCCATGCCAGCGAATCATTTTTAACATAAAAAGGAGAAGCCGTTGCCTGAATGAAGCGCACCGAGTCTGGGAGAACATGAGCGAGAATAATACTCTGCGCCTGTTCCGGTCCGCGATTGTGTACTCTGAGCGAATATTTGTAACCTTCACCCGGCTGCACCGCATTGATGATCCTGCCATTTTCAGACACGACACGACTCGTGATTGAAGTCATCGTTAGTTCCAGATCGGTCGGCTGCAGCGCCGGCCCCGCTGGAACGAAATATTCTCCTTTTCCCTTCCCAGGGCGAATGGGATCACCGATGGTAACGTCGACCACCCGCCAGGTGCCGTTGCGCACCGGATCGGGTGAGCCGTGGGCCATCACGTAGAAATTCTGAAGCAAGGCGGCCAGCCGTTCATAGACCGCTTTGAATTCCGCCGCATCTGAGGTTTGAAAAAAAAGACCACCGGTCTGGGCGGCAATTTGCTGCAGTATCGCGGTGTCAATTTGAGCACCCAGCGCAATGGTAAAAATCGGAATGTTATAAAATTTAGCGCTGTCGATCACAGCCTCATAACTGAGCGCCGATCTAGTGTCCTCGCCATCAGTATAAAGGATGATCGCACGCCGGTTGTTTTCAAGCTTGGTCTCCTGAATTGCCGTCATGAGCGCATCGTAAATGGCGGTTCCGTTGCAATATTCGGCGGCCGCGACGTTTGCCTTGAGCGCGTTCTTATCATTGGTGAATGGTCGCAACTCTCTGATGGCGGCACAGAATTGAATCACGCCGGCACGATCGAGCGAGTGCAGTTGATCGAGAAAAGCGATGACACCCTCCTTGGCCTCGGGTAATTCCTCTCTCATGCTTGAACTCACATCCATCACCAGCATCGTGCTGGTTGCAACCGGATTGGTCCACCGTACCTCCGTAAATAATGGTCCAGGCCTTTGATTGAAGAGATCCGGATCAAGCGGCAGGGAGGGGTTGTCACGGTGATATTCCAAAAGGCGCTTCCAGATTTGGGGTATCGGGCTGCCATTCTCGGCACGATCCTGCGGGCCGAGCCAGCGCAAAGTATCGGCGAGCCCAATGATTGGGTTGCCGGCCCGGTCGATGACTGTCATCACCGTCATGACCGGATAGGGGAAGGCAGCGGTCAAACCACGCAAGGAGAATTCGCCGGAGATCGAAATATTATTGACGAGAACCACAAGCGAATCCTGGGCATTCGCAGCGCATGGCACGGTGAATAAAAGAATGGCGGCAAGGACACCACACATACGCGCGCACGACCGCAAATTCGCGCGACACCGGTGCTGCGTGAAAAATGATGGCATAAGCATGCGGAGATTTGTTGTATGAAAGACAGAGAAGCGCGTGCAAAGAAGAGATGATCTGCAATCCTCAGCAATCCTGAAAAGCGTCTGATGAAGAGAGATGAAAACTTAGAGGTTGGAATTTCCTTTCCGCGTCATCAAGCCAAGGATTGTCTGTCCGGCTGGTTCAATGGATATAACAATTTTATGTATTATAAAAAAATATTTCAAAAAAAGCAAGTAATTTTTTATTACGAATTGTTTTATTACGTATTCGAAAGAGGTCTCTTCGGCTGTTGCTCTCCGGGCCACCTGTCGTGGTGATTACTCAATGGATCTGTTGCGGAATGGTAAACGCCACGACAGCCAATCCGCCAACCAGAATCCCCACAGGGTCCGGCGAATTGGATTGACGTCACTGAAGAGTTTTAACCCCGATAATTCATAAATTGCATTTTAGGCTCAAGCTCAAATGCAAAGTGTAGTCAATTTACGCATCGTATGAATTATCGGGATTAACACAACCGAAGACGAACAGTGCCCACGATTTTAACCAACTGGAGCACGGGGATCGGGCCCTGATGGTTCGGCTACGGTGCTTTCTGCGCTGTAATCGTTTCCAAGCCGTGCGCCTTCGGCCCGGTTTCGCTTCTGCGCAGCAAATAGGCGAAAAGCAAACCACAAAAACCGAGGATCGAGAAAATCCACATGCCCAAAACATATCCCCGCGGATTGCCGGCGCCGGCATTGCCAAAATCATTGGCCCACCCGACCAGCAGATTGAATCCCGCCAGCCCGATGTTTTGAATCATGGTCATCAAGCCATAGGCTGTACCCAGTTTGGACTGTCCGACGATGTAGGCGACGGAAGGCCACATGACGGCCGGAATCAAAGAAAAAGCGATGCCCATCATCGCCATCGGCAGGTACAGTGACACATGGGTGTATGCCATGATCAGATAGACGGGAATAAGAAGGGAAGAGCCAAACATCATGAAGAGCGAACGTTTCGCCACGCGATCCACCAGCAGGCCAAAGAGTGGCGTAAAGATCATCGCAAAGAGCGTCAGCATGCTCGAAAGGAATCCGCCGAATTCCCGAGTGGTGCCATGCGCGTGAATGAAAAAATCGACCGCAAAGGTTTGAAACGGAAAAATCGCGGAATAGAATGTGATGCACAGGGCAACGACGAACCAGTAGGATTTATCGAACTTGAAGACATCACTGAAGACCACCTTGTCGGTCGCGCCGGCTTCGCCGATTTGATACACACGCTCTGCACGGCGTTCCAGAATCCAATAAAACACGGCACCGGCGACGCAAATAACGCCAAAAGCAACGGCGATCAACAAGGGCAGTTGCCAGCTCTGATAGGCCGGCTTTGCCCAAGTGGGTGAGTTGAGTGCGACAAATGAACCGAGACGTGCGATCGTGAGATTGATGCCGAATGCAAAGCTCAGCTCTTTGCCGCGGAACCATTTGGCAATCGCCGTGGTCACCGCCACGATCAAGGATTCCGCGCCCAGCCCGAACACCAACCGGCCCGCTGCCATGACCTCAACTTTTCCTGCCACAGCAGTGATGGCAGCACCCAGCAAACAGACAACAGCAAAGATCAACGTTGACTTGCGCGTGCCAATTCGGTCGATGATGAAGCCGCCGATGAGCACCATGAAAATGTTCGGGATGCTGTAAATCGCATTCAACAAACCGACATTGGCATTGGAGTAGCCGAGTTGGGCTTTCAAGACATCTGCCAGCGGGCTGATGCTGTCATAGATGTAGTAATTGCCGAACATGGCCAGGCTGATGAACACGAGCACGATCCAGCGATAAGCCCTTGTCGGCTGCGGGAGAAGGTTGGCGCTATTCGAGGTGGTCATAAGTAACCTTTCATGATTTCACTCCGGTGAATGACAATAGGAAAAAACGCTTTGGTCAACAGTCTAATCTAATGCGGTGCTGTAGAAGATTTAACAAAAAATCTTCAAAAGTCAAGAAGGTTTTTCAGTTGGGTTTGTCACTGCCCGAACGGGAATACCCTGATCAAACCACCAGGGACACAGTCTTTACGGAATGACATCCGTGGGAATGATCTATTCCATCGGCAAATGGAGCATTACAAACCACTTGCTTTTTTGGTATTCTGTGTGTAATTTGTTAAATAGAAGCAATCTTATACTCTTACCCGCTTTTCAAAGGAAAATTTCAGGCGTGCGTAAGAGACAAGAGACGGAAAATCATTAACCCGGAGAGGAGCACGATCATGATTCGAATTCATCAGCGCATGGGATTTTTTGCGACGGTGCTGATTATTGCACTCGTCACCTTTTTCAACTTTTGGCTGGTGACCGCCAGCAAGAGTCAGGACAAATCGAAGAGTCCGCAAGCCACGCCGGGTGCGGTCTCAGGCCGGGCATTGCTGCAACAATTTAGCGCCGCGTTTGAAGAGGCCGCGGCGAAAGTGAATCCCTCGGTGGTGCCGATTTTCAGCGAGCAGGTGTTGGAAGAGCAAAGTCCCTTCAGCATGCGGGACGACCCATTTCGCCAATTCTTCGGAGACGATTTCTTCCGCCGATTCTTCGGCACGCCGCCGGGCGGTGGTGAGCGACAGCGCGTGCGTAATTTGGGCTCGGGCGTAATTGTCAGCAATGATGGTTACATTCTGACGAACAACCATGTGGTGCAAAATGCGGACAGGGTTACCGTCATGCTGAGTAATCAGAAGAAGTACACAGCGAAAGTCATCGGTACCGATCCGCAAACCGACGTGGCGGTGATCAAAATCGAGGCACGCAACTTGCCGGTGGCAACGCTGGGCAATTCAGATGACGTGCGTGTTGGGCAATGGGTGATCGCCGTTGGTAATCCTTTCCAGTTGTTGCACACCGTAACCGCCGGCATCATCAGCGCGAAGGGCCGCTCCTCGGTGGGTTTGGCGCAATATGAAGATTTTATCCAGACGGATGCTTCGATCAATCCCGGCAACAGCGGCGGAGCGCTGGCGGATCTTGACGGAAACGTCATTGGCATCAATACCGCCATCAGCAGTCCCTCCGGCGGCAATGTTGGCATCGGCTTCGCGATTCCGATCAATATGGCCAAAAAGGTCATGGAGGAATTGACTTCAAAAGGCAAAGTGACACGCGGCTATTTGGCACTCGTGCCTCAGGACCTCGACGAGAATATGGCAAAGGCGCTGAAATTGAAAAGCACGGATGGCGCACTCGTTGGAGATGTCACGCCAGATGGCCCGGCGGACAAAGCCGGCATCAAACGCGGCGACATTATCACCAGCTTCAACGGCAAGAAAGTCGCAAACAGCACACAATTGCGCAACATGGTCGCAGAAGCCGAGCCTGGATCTTCAGCCAAGGTCGGCGTGCTGCGCGACGGTCGTGATATGGAAATAACGGTGGTTTTGGGTGAACGGCCGGATGACGGTGGTCGCCGTAGAACGAGAGGAGAACAACCGGACGAACAAACGAGCAAGAAACTCGGTCTCTCCGTGCAAACCCTGACCCCGGAGCTGGCTCAGCAATTTGGTTATCGCAATGAGCGCGGGGTCATTGTGGCCAACGTGGAAAGTGGCAGCCCGGCCGATGACGCCGGCCTGCGGCGCGGTGATTTGATCAAGGAAGCGAATCGTGTCGAAGTTCGCAACGTGCGGGAGTTCAATCAAGTGATCCAAGACCTCGGCAGCGGCGACACCGTGGCAGTGCTCGTCCGTCGCGGGCAGAATACATTTTATGCGGCGATTCAGATTCCATAACCAGGATTTACTTTTTAAGATGTTTTTCATACAAAAGGCAGTGGCAACCAGCCACTGCCTTTTTTGTGATTATTGTTCTTCCCATGCTGGCGGAGTCCATAATCCCACCTCCGAGGTATTGCAGGAATTTCAGGGAAGAATTTTGTAAATTTGTCAAACTTTCTGTGCCTTGAGGCAGTCTTAAAATCTGAATAGCATACTGGAATTGTCATGACGGATGGCGATCTGATCAATAAATTTCTCGACGGTCCTGGCACCGCTGAGGGGATGAATGCTTTCAATATGCTCGTGTGGCGCTGGGAGAAGCCGATTTACAACTTCATCCTGCGCTATCTCGGCAGGCGCGATGAGGCCCGGGATTTGACGCAACAAGTTTTTATCAAGGTCTATCGCAATTTGTCACGCCTGAAAGACCGCGAGCGTTTTTCATCTTGGATCTATCAGATCGCTGTCAATCTTTGCCGGGATCTGATCAAACAACACCGACGACACCAATCTTATTCATTGGAAAACCTGCAAGAAAACGGCGCACTCGATGACGCGGCTCATCCAGGATTGACTTTGCTTCCGGAGGCGGCACTGCATCCTGACAAAGTGGTGAGCCGCAACGAGTTGCGCGATATTCTTCAAAAAGCCCTGCAAGAGATTCCCGAAGAACAACGGCTGGTGGTCATTATGAAGGAGTATCAGGGACTGAAGTTTACCGAGATCGCCGAGGCGCTCGGGGTCTCGGTGAACACCATCAAATCGCGCATGTATTATGGACTGTCTGCGCTCAAAAAAATCCTCGCGCAGTGGCAATTTGACGAGGAGGCAATGCTCTATGACGTGTGATGAAATCAAAATCCTGCTCATGGATTTTCTGTATAATGAAATCGAGCCCGAATCCGAAAAGCTCGTGCGGGCGCATTTGCAAAACTGCCCGGCCTGTCGCTCCGAGTACGAAACGCTCAATCGCACCAGCTTGACCTTGAAAATTTGGGAAAATGAAGAGCCGCGCCTGCATGTGGTTTTTGTGCGGGAAAGTAAAAGCTGGTGGGCAGCATTGAAAGAGAAAATTCTTCCCGCGGAGGCGCCGGCATGGGGAAAGCTGGTCGGAGTTTCGGCGGGAATTATACTCGGCGTGCTTTTGATCAGCGCCCTGTTGAATCTGGAGATTTCCTTCAAGAATGGCGATTTCACGTATCGCGCCAGTTTGGTGCCGCGTGCGGCCCAGAGCGGGATGGCCCGGATCGACTCGCAGCTCGTCATGCAAATTCAGCAACAGGCCTATGACACGTACCAACGCATGCTGCTCGCCAGCCAACAGCAACAACGAGAGGATTTCAATCGCACCCTGGCGCAACTCGCGGCTGAGCTCAACCGTCAACGTCAAAGCGATTTATTGTTGGTTGGCCGCGGCCTCGACGAGTTTCAACAACACACCTACTCGCGGTTGAATCGCAATGATCAAGTGCTCAACCAGCTTTTACGCTCGGTCAAATTTCAGCCGCAGCAGTAGCCTGACAAAAAGAAAAGAGCAAAAGGCAAAAAGAAAAAGTAGGGTGCTCGAGGTCGTGCACTCATTTCTTTACACTTTGTCTTAAATAGAAAAGCTAGTTATGAGACGCTTAATTGTTTTGCTCACCGTTATGGTGCTTGCCGGGGCGCTGCCGATGCCCGTTACGGCGCAAGTCGCAGCAAAATTCGACACGGCGAGAATGCAACGCGACCTTGATATCATGAATGCGATCCTCGACCGGTTGGTGTTTAATGCGCCCGGACATCTGATTCGCATCGGCGGCGATGCGACCAAGGGGATTTATCTGCCAAACTATGGCGTGATTTTTTTCATGCCCAGGCGTGCCGGTGCTTTTAGCGTTTTTCAGTTGGATCTGGAAAGGGGACGGCGAAACCTTGAAGCTTATCAGAAAATCGATGCTTACAAAAAAGCTGCACAGCAAGCAAAAGCCGGCGGCCGGGTTGAGACGCATGACTATGTGGAAGGTCTGCAAAAAATAAAAGCGCCACTTTTGGAGTTCTTTGCCAAATATGCCGACGCGATCGGACAATTGGAAGATTCAGAAAGGATTGCCGTTTATGTCACCAGTGGGGATAACCTGTTTTTTTCATTCGGTCCAGGCTGGGCGTTTTCTTCAAGTGGTGGCGAAGAGGCCGGCAGCAAGAATATGCTGGCCGTGGTGCGCAAGTCGGATATCGTCGCCTTGCGTACCGGCCAATTAAAAGCGGAAGATTTCAACAATCGGGTGGCGTTTCGGGATATCGATCCGGAGACCACGAGCTCGGAGATCGACATCATGGCGCGGATCATCGACACGGCTTTGCAGGGGCGTTCGCGAGAGCCGAGGTTTCGCAGCAGCAACTCCCGGGGCATTTATCTTGATGACTTCGGCATGATCTTCTTTACCAACGCAACCTTTGGTCAGGATCTCGCCGTCCGAATCATCGAAGACCTGAGCAAAACCGCGGCTGAAGAGAATCTGCAGCACCGCATTCTCGAGCTGCAAACCGCCTCCGATCAGCGCCGGGAAAATTGGACTGCCGAATATAAAAAGTTCAAACTGCGGCTGGGTGAGGTGATCGCTGATTATGGCCACACCCTGCGCCAGCTCCGGCCGCAAGAGAACATTGTGATCAGCGCCGATCTCGAAAATGCTCCGGATGACAGTCCGCGTTATCTCGTGTGCAGCGTGAAAAAGCAGCATGTTGATGCGTTCAACGCCAGACGCATTTCACGCGAGCAGTTGCTCAAGCTGATCTCCTATTGGGAGTATTGAGCTTCGAGAAAGCAGCTCAACCCCGACAATTCACACCGTGCCTCTGTCGGCTGTGCCCTGAGTCTCGGCGCGAGCGTGGAAATGCAGTTCATGAATTATCGGGGTTGAAGTGACCATTACCATCTAAAATACGCTGAAAAAGAATCCCAGTATCCCAAAGAGAACGATATAAACCACCAAACTCACCACAAACGTCGCGATCATGTAGGGTACGACTTTTTCCTGCGGCGTTTGCATCAACACCGGCAATCCGAGATAAAAAAGATAAATGCTGTAGATGGCCCCCGCCAGTCCCAGCAGCGTTCCCAATCCAGGAATGAAAGTCAGCAACATCGCCACCAGGCTCGGGGTCCAGGCAAAGGCGACAAGCTTGAAAGCATTGTTCAGATTGCGAACAGATTTAAAATTGGGCGCGAGATTATCAACGATCAGTGCGCTGAGATAAATGCTCGCCAGCGTGACGAGATAACCCATCACGGCCATGCGCAGACTGGTTCCCAGTCCCCGATGTCGAAAATCAAGCAACATTCCAATCGCCGGCAGGGCAGCGACCACCAGGAGATACTGCAAATAGATTTGCTGAATACCTGCGCTTTCCGCTTTCACCGCGCTCCATTCGGTTTTGGGTGAAAACAATATATTCTTGATGCGATCGACGATACTCATACCTTCCTCCTTGTGCTGTGGTTGTTCAAAATGACCAGGAAAAAAACTGTCGCAAGCTCACTCCAAAGATTATACCGAGAACTATCATAATAACGAAATAAATGATCAACACAGTGACAATCGTAGTGACCGTGTAGGGCACCACCTTGTCTTCCGGGGTCTGCAGTAAAACTGGCAGGCCGTAATAGCAGACATAAGCGCTGTAGGCGGCGCCGATCACATAGAGAATGAGGCCAAGCACGGGAATAAATGACAACAGGCCAGCCGTGAGCATGGGAACAAGGGAAAACGAGACAAGTCTGAAAGCATAATTGATGTTGCGCTTCGAAGCAAAGGTGGGCGCCAGCAGGTCGACAATCACAGTCGCAAAATTGAACGTGAGCAGCCAAACGACGTAGCTAATAATCGCCAGACGCAACGCCGCAATGAAGTTTGGTGTTCCGATGAAGCTCAGAAGATAGCCTGCCGACGGCAAGGCGGCAAAAACAAGCAGATACTTCCCGTAGATTTGTGCCACGGTCAGTGCCTCCCGCTTGATCGCCAGCCATTCCATTTTCGGCGAGAGCAAAATGTTTTGCAGCCGTTTGATGAGATACATTTCCTTCCTCCAATTTCGCAGTTTATTCACATCGCTAAATTTTTGCAATTTTCAAATATTATATTCCCCCTGTTCAATTTGCAGCATTTGAAAAAAGCAATGTAACACTCTGGCGGTTAATCCCCAAATGCAAACCTGTCGTTGCGAATCGGGAATCTGCCAATGAAAGTGCAAATTCATCAAATCCACGCGTCGGTGCAAAAGCAGCCCGGGTTTGAACTGGGCGTACAAATCGGCGAGAGGAATTTCCAAGACGCTTGCCACCTCCTGCTGGCGCGGCTTCCAACTCAGAGGCTGAACCGCCCAGCCGAGATGAACTGAAGCATCGAATCCGGAAGTTAGCGTGCGAAAAAATCCCATGCTGCCGAGCAGCATGAGCTGCCCGCGATCAATCCCGATTTCCTCCTTGGTTTCACGCAGTGCTGCTTCCAATGGTGAAGAGTCAAGGGCTTCGATCTTGCCGCCGGGGAAGGCAATTTGTCCGGAATGGCGCGAGTAGTCCCTTGCTCGTTCAATGAGCAGAATATGCGTCTGCAATTCAGCCGTCCGAGACGGCGAGGAGTTGAACAGAATCATCATGATTGCCGAGGCTTTCAGGCGGCGGTTGGCAACAAAGCGTCCGCGAAAACGCTGCAGCAATTCGACAATGCGGTTCGGATCAAGCAACATAAATGAAGCTAATAAATTTTTCTGCGATCAGCAACGATTTTTTTCAAAACAAAATTTCTCTTGCACGATCCGGGTCTTTTTGCTTATATTATAACAATATTGTCAGCATGTTTTTAAAGACACATTAAACCAAAAAATACTTCTTCAGCCTGAGAATTCCTGACGAGCAAGGCTGTTAAAGGGATTGGTCGAAGAAAAACTGTATTCTCACGGGGAGTTTCTGCAATGATCCTGCTTAATTCCAGCCAACAATTCGGCCGGGTGCGCTGAATCGCGCAGGCAAGATGGCCCATCTCTGAATTGCCGATGGCGTGCTGCCATCGGTGCGCTTGATATTTACTCCCATTCAAGTTACTGGCTTCCTCAGTGGCGGCACTTTTGCCATTTATGCTGCCGTGCGCTTTTTGACCGGTGCATTCCAGCATTGTTCTGTTCAGCGGCACTCATATTTAACGGGGTGAAAATGCAACAAGGAGATTGAATGACCAAAAACTTGCTACAGACTTATTTCAAACAAGCCGAAGAATTGCCATCCTCTTTACGCGAGTCGGTCAAACTGGCATTGCCGGATGAGACGATTCGAGTTTACGCCATGAGTGATCTCGATGGCCAGCAGCGTTTCGGCGAACGGTGGCTGGTTTTATGTGAGCGCCATCTTGTTCTCGCCGAACCGGACGGCGTACTCAAGAATGGCCACACCGCCTGGATGACTCGGACGCTCGCGCTGCGTGACATCGAAAAACTCGAATTGCTCGAAGGCCTTTCCAGCAGCCGGCTGAATTTGATCGGTACACAGCATGAGCTGCTGGCCTCGGTGCAGTTCACCCGCCGGCAGGCGCGCGCCATCGGTAATTTGCATTTCGTGGCTGAGCAAATTCGCAAACGCTTGCTGGAGAACATCGCACCCAAAGAGCTGGCCGAGGATTTTGATGCCTCGGCAGAATATCAGGAAGCAGTGTTGAAGGCTGTGAAGGAAGCGAAGGCGACATTAGCCATGCCCAAGATGGGCGTGATGCTCCGCCTGCTTGCTTATCTGAAGCCACACAAAAAAACCGTGGCCATCGGCCTGCTGCTGGCGACTCTGCTCACCGGTTTGCAACTGCTGCCACCGTACCTGACACGCGTTTTGGTCGATGATATTCTGCGACCGGTGGAAAGCGGCCATATTACCAACGCCTGGTTTTGGCTGTGGGTCGTGATCGGATCGCTGGCGGCCGTGTGGGGTATCGGCGAGTTTATCTCGTTCGTACGTTTGCGCATCATGGCCCTCACCGGCGAAAAAATCGCCACGCAACTCCGGGAAGACATCTACAGCCACATGCAGAAACTCAGCTTGTCGTTTTTCGGCTCGCGCACGACCGGCTCGCTAATCACGCGCGTCAGCTCGGACACTGACCGGCTGTGGGATTTTATCACGTTTGGCATCATCGAAATCGTGGTATCGGTGTTGCAGATCATCGGTGTGGCGGCAGCACTGTTCCTGCAAGATTGGTCTCTGGCGATTTTCGTGTTGGTACCGTTGCCGATAATGACGGCAATGTTCTATTGGCACAGTCAAAAGATGCAGGTGCTGTTTCTGCGCATCTGGCGCAAATGGTCGGCGATGACGGCGGTGCTGTCGGATGTGATTCCGGGCATTCGTGTCGTCAAAGCCTTTGCGCAAGAGCAGCATGAGGTGCGCCGTTTCCGCGAAAAGAACGAGGCCGTGGAAGCGGAGGCCGAGCTTCTGCATCGGCGCTGGACGCGCTTTTGGCCAACCGTGGTGATGCTGATGCACGTCTGCAGCCTCATCGTCTGGGCCGTCGGTGCGCCGCGCGTTTTGCGCTACGCCCTGACCGCCGGCGCCGAAGGCATGCCGCTTGGCGTGTTTATCGCCTTTACCGGGTACATGTGGATGTTTTGGTCGCCGGTACAACACCTCGGCATGATGAGCCGGACGATTAATCGCGTTACCACTTCGGCCTCACGGGTGTTTGAAGTGTTGGACACGGTGCCAACGATTGTGAGCAAGCCGGAGGCGATTCACCTGGAACCGTTGCGTGGTCATGTGCAATTTGACAATGTAACTTTCACCTATGACGGCGTGCGCAATGTGCTGAAAGGGGTGTCGTTCGAGGTACAGCCGGGAGAAATGATCGGCCTGGTTGGTCCCTCCGGCGGTGGCAAAACCACACTGGTCAATCTCATCTGTCGTTTTTACGATGTGAAAGACGGCAGTGTGAAGATTGACGGTGTCGACGTGCGCGATATCGAACTGTCGAGCCTGCGCCGGCAGATCGGCGTGGTGCTGCAGGAGCCGTATCTCTTTCACGGCACGATTGCGGAGAATATCGCATATGGTTCACATGACACAACTTTGAAAGATATTATTAACGCCGCAAAAGCCGCCAATGCCCATGAGTTCATTTGCGGCTTGCCGGATGGATATGAAACCATCGTCGGCGAGCGCGGCCAGACGCTTTCCGGCGGCGAGCGCCAGCGCATCAGCATTGCCCGCGCCATCCTGCACAACCCGCGCATTCTGATTCTCGATGAAGCCACCAGTTCCGTCGATACCGAAACGGAAAAGAAAATTCAGGAAGCGCTGCAACGCCTGGTGGCCGGTCGCACGACCTTTGCGATTGCGCACCGGTTGTCAACCCTGAGCATTGCCGACAGACTTTTCGTTATGGAAGACGGAAAGCTGATCGAGCAAGGCACGCACGAAGAGCTGCTCGCCAAGCCGGAGGGCGTGTATGCCAAGCTGCATCGCACGCAGGCGGAACTGCATGCGTTGATTGCGGTGTGAACTGGATGCGGGATGCTGGATGCTTGATCTTGGATGCTCGATACTGACAACTGATTACTGGTTATTGGTTGGGTCGGTGGTTCGGAGTGGCAATCGGCCCGGCCCATCATTTGCAAAGGAGAGACGGAAAAGAAATTGATTGCTACTTTTGCGATTTTCGTTTTTTGCGCTTATTGAAATTTGGAACAGCATCCGGCTCGATGGTGACGGAGCGGTTGGCGTAGCCGATGGTCAGCCTTTGGCCCTGCAACAAGCCGCTGCCAAGAAGAGCATCTACCGATTCAGTTAAAAAAATGTCAATATCATATTCGAGACCTTGCCAGACTACTGAGCCTCGAAAAGTCAATTCTTTTTTCATCGAGCCGTCAGCGAGCTCTACTGGGACTTCGCCTTTTAATTCAAGGCCGAGCGGAATCGCTATCGCTACTGGTAGACTCAAATATCCATTAAAGCCTGTATCAATGACAGGATTAATGTTAATAGATTTGCGATTGCCCTTTACTGTTAGTTTGATTCGAGGTTGCCGGAGCCTATCTACATAGCCGGTAGCGCTCATGTTTTCACCATGTTTTTTTGAAAGCAGCTTTATAACCCACACGCTTGAAATAAAAAATTTTGTCTGGAAAAACTGCTTCAGCTTTTCTGCGGGCTTCAGCCAAATCATCGCCCATGAAATATTTGCCGCTTTCAACTTCGATCGCGATCATTTTGCCTTTGTATTTCGGCTCCAATTTCTTTTTCAGTTTGCGCTCATAAAGTTCTTCCGCTTTCTCGGCATGCTCTTCGAGATTGGGAACAACGAGAATTTCATCTTTCATGACGTTTACTCCTGGTTTTGTTGTCGACTCTTATTTAACAAATTTAGACGAAAAAGGCAAGCTAAAAACTCAATGAGGAAAAGTATGACGACAGTCCTTGAAACAAACCTTGCTATTGAATCCGCTAAAAAAGAAGACCCCAATGGCCAAGCTGGCAATTTGGTTTGGAGTTTGTCCCGCCGTGCCGACGGCCGGTTGGTGCTGCGTCAAAAAAACGAAACCGGTGAGACGGTTGAAACGCCGGTGCAAGTGGCGTGCTGTTTTCCATGGAGCCGGCCACACGAGTTCATCAGTCTGCGCGATGACAAGGGCAAAGAGCAATTGCTCCTCGAGAACCTGCAACCGCTTGACGCAACCACGCGGGAGCTAATCGAAGATGAGCTTGCCGAGCGCAACTTTTTGCCGCGGATCACCGGCATCGAAGCGATTACCGACGAGATGGAGTTATTCCATTGGAAGGTTCGCACCACTGCCGGGCCGCGCAGCTTCTTGACGCGTCGCAGCGATTATCCACGCAAGCTCACCAATGGCGACGTGCTGATCAAAGACGTGAGTAACGACCTTTATCTCATCCCCAATCCCAAAGGCTTGGATGCGAAGAGCGTGAAATTGTTGTGGGTTTATCTTGACTAAACGGCGGTATCATGGAGATTCGCGGCAGCGCCGTTGTGAGAGGTCAAGTGATTATTTTGCTACCATGACTGTCAAGTCATCGGTGTAGCTTTGCACGCCGGTAAATTCACGCAGCGCGAGACGCAGTGCCAAAATCAATTCGCCGGCACTCATATCGGCATTTTGACGCACCAAATCGACAATGCGAGCCTCTCCAAATTCTTCTCTGTTCGAATTCATCGCTTCGGTGACGCCATCGGTGTAGAGCACCAAAATGTCTCCTGGCGACAAAACAACGGTATCCATTCCAAAGGTGAAGCTTTCAGCCAATCCGATTGCCGCGCCAGTTGGTTGCAACCATTGACCCTGATGCGGTCCTTTGGCATCCCGGCGAAAGAGCAACGGCGGATTATGGCCGGCGTTGCAGTATTTCAGAACCCGCGTTTCCGGATCAAAGCTGCCAAGGAAGAGAGTGATGAATTTGATCAAGTGAATATTGTGACAAAATAACCCATTCAAACGCTGGGCCAAAGCCGCCGGCGAATCATTTTCCGGTCCAAGAATGCGCAGCGAGGCCTGCAGGCTCGCCATCAGCATGCTGGCGGGCAAACCCTTGCCCATCACGTCGGCGATTGCCAGGCCGTGCGTGTGATCACGAAAATGGAAAAAATCGAAATAGTCACCGCCGACGATTTCCGCGGGCTGGCTGAAAGCCGCAATTTGCAAGCCTGGAATTTCCGGCAATTGTTGCGGCAGCAGCGCCTTCTGGAACTTGTGTGCCAGTTCGAGCTCGGCCTCGAGCCGGCGTTTTTGTTCATCCGAATAATGATCGATACAGACGCAGACGGTAAAGTCCATTTCCAGCCGGTCAGGTTCGACATATTCGTGGCAAACCTGGCACAATCCCAAAGTCTGGTCATTCGCCTTGGCCAATGCGGCATCCAACACCTGCAGATGCGCCAGCACTTTTTGTTCATTGGCAGGTCCGAGGTGAATCTGTTTCTTCGGCGCAGGGGTATTCTTCAACCAGTCGAGCAGATTCTGCCGTTTCTGCAAAAGATTTTCCCGAAAGTGTTGCAAAATTTTGGTGTCCATGATTTTTCCGGATACTGGCAAAGTGCCTTAACCCCGATAATTCACGCGGTGTGTAAATCGACAGCACTCTGCTGTTGGCTCAGGTCTGAAAATGTGGCCATGAATTATCGGGGTTAACGTGACGCAAAGCAAATTCGATCTGCTTTTGGAATACGAAAACTATGGGAAAATGTTTTCTCTATTCAGGATATTTTTTTCGCACTCGCCTTTTGCGCGGTCGCTTTGGCAGGGATAATTTTGGGGGTTGCGTGATCTCACTAATTGCCTCTGGGGCCATATATACGGCTTCGCCGTCCTTGTCGAGCGCCACGACTATCGTTTCAGTAATGATGATTTCCGGATGAGTGATCAGATGGGTGGTTCCGTTATCCAGATGGATGAGTAAGGGTCGAAATGGCCGGACCGATAAGCGTTTGCGAATTTCTTCGACTTGCATGTTGTCTCTCTTAAATTGAAGGCAAGGTGAAATTGAGCCGTTTGACAACAAGGCAAGCGGCCTCTTTTGTTTCGTAGCCGCGATTGTCTTTACGATCCTGAGTTTTTCTTTTCGCCTTACCCCAGCCGATACTGCCTGATTATCAATATAGAATTTTCCACTGAAATTACCAGAAAAATTTTTCGACTTGTAATCCCTCAGTTATAGGTGGACAACGCCATCCCACTGCCATAAAATAAATTTTCATCTTTTTAAAAAAGACTGGCGTCTCGATTTTCTTTTTTGTATATTCCTTTTCAGTATGGAAAAGGAAA
>JAPDQK010000087.1:0-17327 GCA_034505955.1 Candidatus Zhuqueibacter pondensis | reverse complement strand
CCCACATGGTGCAAACCGCAGCGAGCATGGCGCAAGTGGCATCCACCGCGTTGCCACCGCGCTCGAAAATTTTTGCACCTGCCGTTGCAGCCAAAGGTTTGCCGGTGATCGCCACCCAGTGCCGTCCGTGCAGCATGGGCTTTTGAGTTTGGCCATAAGTCGTATGGCTCGTGCTTGCAAGGAGAATCAACAGGAGCGAAACCACACACCACGCTTGACAAAATGCATTCTCTTGTGCACACATTGCTCTGCCTCGTTTTGCCAATTTTGTGATTTGCAAAACATTTTATCAGAAATGCGCCTCATTGTCAAGTGATTTTTTGAAACACTGAGGTTCTCAGAATGACAGTGAGCTCCCACCCCATGCCGGGGCCTTATCAGCAGGGAAAGTTTCCTGCTGCGATTTTGCGAAAAAATGCTATTTTTATTTTGGCGTGTAGGTGTATATCACCAAATTGCGCAAGAAATGGGATTGCCGGACATTGCGGGGGGCAGACTTTGGATAACTTGATTTGCCCAAAAACTCAGAGGAGAGTGCCATGCTGATCAATGAATATTTAGAAGACAGCCTTGCCGAAAAAATTGATTACCTCCTCAAAACCACGCGATTGACACTTTCTGAGGTTTTGAAAAACTCGATCAATTTGTATTATGAACTTACGCGAATATCACCGGCAGACAAATTAAATGCCTTTGGGGAGAATCTGGCTTTATTGGCTGTGGTGAAGGCGATGCCCATCTTTCAGTCGATTACAAAAATGACTTGAGGAAATTGATGGAGCGCAAATATGGTCATGGTGGATACCGGCTTTTGGCTCGCTTTGGCCAACAAAAAAGATGAGCATCACGAAAAGGCCAAGTCGACTTTGGCAACCCTCAATTCGCCGCTGATTACGACTTGGCCGGTCATGACGGAAACTTGCTCCTTGCCGCTCATGCGCTTGGATGCCAATGCACCGCTTGCCTTCATCAAGAGTTATGGCGCCGGGGCTTTCAAGACGTTTGACTTATCGGAGAAACACGCCGGGCGTATCCATGAGCTTATGGAGCAATATGCAAACTTGCCGATGGATTTGGCAGATGCTTCTCTTGTGATTCTGGCCGAGCACTTGGGGCATGGCCGAATCCTTTCCACCGCTCCCCCCTTATTTCGATCTAATAATAGATGGTCACTAGATTATTTGCGGCGTCGAATTCCGTTCGATAAGTTGACAAACTTCTGGGCGCAGGTCCCCGCTGCACATTTCCATCTTGATCATATCGTGAGCCATGGCAGGGGCATTCAAATCTGTTGTTCGCCGGCTGCCAATTGACAGTACAGCCCTGATGCGTACAGATGCGGGAGAGCGTTTTGAAGGTTGATTCACTGACCCGAAACAAAATCACCGGAGTTGAACCCAATTCAAAAATCTTGAATCCACCCACCTGCTGCAGGGCTGGATTTTCGTTGAGGTTGACCACGAAGGTTTTTCCGGTGGTTCCGTTGTTGTTACCGGGAGGAGGACCAGTCGGATTCTTTTTGTAGCCGCAGCTTGTCAGCAGCGAAGTCAACACACTCATCCCGACACCGGTCAACAATAGATTACCGGAAGTTTCAATGAATTGTCGGCGATTGAGTTTATTTGTGGTTTCCATGTTAAAGTCTCCAAAGTTGAATGGTATCGGGAGAGAAATTTCAAAATTTTCTCTCCCCATGATCTCGCGATGCTATGAGTTCGTCTTGCATGTCGTTATGCGAAACGGCACGTATGATGTACACCAGCCAATTGCCACGGTAAGAATGGGCACCAAACCAATCAGTCCCAGCCAGTTTTTGTAGACAATTGGATTGCGCTGTTCACGTCCACGTTGGGTTATTGTATCATGATCATTCGTTGAGTTTTTACAAACGGACCCGCTTCCAGACGATAAAGATAAATCCCTGAGCTCACGGCGCGACCGAAATCGTCCTTGCCATCCCACCTCGTCACATGATGGCCCACCGCGAGTTGACCATTGACCAGCACCCGTACGCGCTGCCCCAGCATGTTGTATACTCCCAGTTTCACCTGAGCAGCTTGCGGTAGTGAAAACCGGATCGCGGTCTCAGGATTTCCCCCGCTAAGAGCGGGGGATTTCGCTCCGCGCAAGAACGGATTGGGATAATTTTGCTCCAGACGAAAGGACGCTGGCACTTCAGCTAAATCCCTTTCCTCATCGACACCGGTTGTGCCCGGCCATTGGATATCCGTGAAATTGGTGCTGTGGGTAAAAAGAACCGTCTGCTCACCGGTCACGTTATTGGCCTCCAATCGCCAGGCATGATCCACCGGCGGAGCATCATAGACTTTATTACCATTGTGGTCGGCATAGAAATCGATCCAATAGCTGTGACCCGATTCAATGTTATCGAAAGTAACACTAAAATTTGGCGAAGGAATGGCGGCCAAAGACCTGCGACTCGCTTCAAAGCCGGTGGCTTTATCGACCACGCGCGCCTCGAATTTTTGTCCAACATGAGGGTTCATACTGCTCAATTGCAATATGATGGAAGGAACGGAGATGTCCTTTCGATAGAGAATCGTGCCATTATCGCCGACTGCCCAACCGTTGGCGGCATTGAGAAAGAAAACCTCATTCAGCTCATGCATGACCCCGCCCGATTCGGGTGTCCAGTTTTGCCCGCCATTGATCGTTTTGAAAATGGCGCCACTGTTGCCCACCGCCCAGCCATGATTTGAATTCAAAAACACCACAGCTTCAAGGCCAATCGTGATCCCAGTGTTTCTGGAAGCCCAGCTATTGCCGCCGTCATTGGAATAGAGCAGTACCTCGTTTTGTCCGGCGATCCAACCCTCGGTCGTGGTCAAAAAGAAAACATCGTGCAGGTCGCTGGTGGTACCGCTGGATTTTTCCACCCAGTTCAACCCCCCGTCGGCAGTGATCTTGATTTTTCCTCCTTCGCCAACTACGATGGCGAACTGATTGCCCTTGGCGGCAATGCCACGATAACGGGTGGTTCCGGTTTCAACCACCGTCCAGGAAGCGCCATTATCCGCTGAGCGCAGAATGATACCATCGCGTCCGGCAGCGTAAGCCATGCCGCCCTCGCCAAACGCCACGGCCAAAATATTGCTACTTGTACCGCTGGCAATCTGCGTCCAGTTGGTGCCGCCATTAGTCGTTCTAAAAATTCGGCCATTATCGCCCACAATCAATCCCAGGGATTGATTGAAAAAGGCAACATCTTTCAAATCTTCACTGGTCAGGCTGATCGCGCTCCAGCTTTGTCCGCCATTGGTGGTGAGAAGCGTGGTTCCGGAATTTCCAACCGCCCAGCCGTTTTGTACATCGGTGAACCAAACGGCTTCCAGAATATTGGCGGTACCGCTGGTTTGTGAACCCCAGGTTTGAGCAAATGCATTCACATTTATTACAGCGAAAAGCATAGCGACCGACAGCAACAAGCTTCGTTTTACCATCTCATCCTCCAAATGAACTTTTATTGATTAGGTTAACTTGCGCTTCACCTTTCCCAATCAATCACCATGCCAAAAATTCTGGCGCTGAAACATGGGGAATAAGCGATTATTTCTACAAAGATTATAAAAATGTGTCGTCGTCTGAGATGCGAGGAGAGATTGTATTTTTTACAATAGGAAGGGTGCGGCCGATTGGAAATTCTCCAATGGGATGGTCGGGTCAAACAAGCTACCGGTGGGAGTGTGTGGCATGATTGAGCTTGATCGAAAGGAAAATTTGCAATTCCTAAAGCTCTCTCAGGCGTTTTTGCAGTGTCTTGAAATTGATGCCCAAGACTTGACAGGCTTCTTTTTTGTTGCCGTTCAGCTCGTGCAGAATCATTCGCGCATAGATTTCCGAAAGCTCCTGCTCTGTCAGCCTTTTTTGCACGGCTTCGTGCAAAAGCGCCATATCCTTGCCCTGTTCAGGAAACACCAGATGTTCGACTTCGAGGCTTTTCCCGTTACTGAGAATCACTGCCCGCTCGATGACGTTTTCCAGCTCGCGCACATTACCTGGCCAATGGTAATTCAGCAGAAGCTTCAGGGCGGCTTCCGAAATCGTGGTGACCGGCTTATTGAAACGCTCGGCGAAACGACCAACAAAATGCTGTGCCAGCAGCGGAAGGTCTTCGGTTCTCTCGCGCAACGGCGGTAGCGCAATCGGCACCACATTCAGCCGGAAATAGAGATCGTCGCGAAATCTTTTTTGTTCGATTTCCTGGCGCAGATTTTTATTGGTCGCGGCAATCACGCGAATGTCGGTAACGATGGTTTTGGTGCCGCCGACTCGTTCGAAGGCATGCTCCTGTAAGACCCGCAGTAATTTGACCTGGGTCGAAAGGGGAATATCACCGATTTCGTCCAAAAACAGCGTACCGCCATGGGCCAATTCAAATCGCCCCAGTTTTTGTTGAATCGCGCCGGAGAATGCTCCCCGCTCATGCCCGAAGAGTTCACTTTCCAGCAGGGTTTCCGGCAGAGCGGCACAATTCACGGCAATAAATGGCTTGTTCTTTCGCTGGCTGTTGAAATGAATCGCTTTGGCCACCAATTCTTTACCCGTACCGGTTTCCCCCTGAATGAGAACCGTCGCCTCGGTCGCGGCCACCTGTTCGATCAACGCGTATACCTTTTGCATCGATGGGCTTTTGCCGATCAGGTGGTGAAATTGGTGCCGCTCGATCAGGCTGGATTTCAAGTGCTCCAGCTCTTCATACGCTTGTTTTCGCTCCAACGCCTTTTTGATCTTGACGATCAATTCTTCGTTGCTGCAGGGCTTGGTCAAATAATCTTCGGCGCCCAATTTCATCGCGGCAACCGCGGAATCGATCGAAGCAAAACCGGTGATCATGATCACCATGATTTGAGGATCGAAGCTTTTGACCTGTTGCAAGAATTCGATGCCGCTCATCCCCGTCATTTTCAGATCGCTCAAGATCAGATCGTAACGGCCAGCGTGTACCATTTTCAGGCCGTTCTCCGCACTGGCCGAGGTTTCGATCTCAAAACCTTCGTCTTCCAGTAAGGCACCGGTAACCGTGCGGAAAGCCGCGTCGTCATCAATAATCAGAATTTTAAAGGATCGTGGCATTTGGTTTTCGACTCAGTTCACCGTGATGATTCAATCCACCGGCAGATGAATGATGAAAGAGGTGCCTTTGTTGACCTCGCTGGCGACAGCGATGCTGCCGTTATGCTGCCGAATAATCTCATAACTCACAGAAAGTCCCAGTCCCACCCCGCTGATCTGCGATTTGGTGGTGAAGAAAGCATCAAAAATTTTATCCAGATTTTCCTCTGGAATGCCAACGCCGGTATCGGTAAACTCGATCTGGATGCCGTTGTTCACATTTCGAGTCGAGATGGACAACAGCCCGCCGCTGGGCATCGCTTCTTTGGCATTGAGCATCATATTCAAAAACACCTGTTTCAATTGATCCTTGTTGGCGTGAACTTTTGCCAGGGGCGCGGCCAGCGCGGTGTGAATTCGGACATGACTCCGGCTAAAATTTCGCTCGGAAACGGCGATGAGTTCCTGCAGGAGATCATTCACATTCACTGGGGCGCGCTCTCGAGGGCCCTGGCGATAAAAATCCAGGGTTTGCCGAACCAATTTTGCCAGCCGCAAAATTTCTTCATGCGCCACCTCGAGCAGTTTTTGGGCCGGATGCCCCCGGTCGCATTTTTTCAATGACGCCTCCAAAGCGCTCCGGATATTATGAATCGGGTTGTTGATTTCGTGCGAGAGCTGGGCCAACAATTTGCCGGTGGTCGCCAGCTTTTCGGACTGTACCAGCCGGGCATGAGTTTTCTGCAATTCTTCCAGATTTTTTTTCAGCGATAAGCGCATCTGCTCGAATTGCGCCGCTAAAAAGCCGATCTCGTCTTTTCCGGCAAATCCCACCGGGGTTTCCAGATTGCCTTGGCCGATTTGTTGCGCCGCTTCCACCAACTTCATGACCGGGGAAGTGATATTGCGGGACAACAGGTAACTGAACAAAAGAGCCAATAGCAGCGAGATCAACCCGAAGACAAACAGCGAATTTTGTATCGGTGCGAGAATCGGGGTCAAGGTTTCATCCAGCGATCGCAACAACAGCAAGCCATGGCGCGGAGGGTCGGGGAGCAACGCAACGGATTGCGCCAGATACGCTTGCCCCCTCACCTTCATTTCTCGCGCCCGCGGCATCGTAACCACGGGTACGATCAGGCTGTCGAGGGGGTGCGACGAAAGCGCAACCGAGCGATCTTGAAACGAAAATTGTTGCCAAAATCTCGACGCACCGGCGGCGTCATGTTCAACGACGAAGCCGACTTCACAACCGGTCAGCATTCGCACCTGCGCGAGGAAGGCCGCGTTGATTTGCTGCCCG
The DNA here is from genome assembly GCA_034505955.1 of Candidatus Zhuqueibacter pondensis. Taxonomy (GTDB): domain Bacteria; phylum Zhuqueibacterota; class Zhuqueibacteria; order Zhuqueibacterales; family Zhuqueibacteraceae; genus Zhuqueibacter; species Zhuqueibacter pondensis. Next base: position 10,951 of record JAPDQK010000087.1, on the reverse strand, counting down.
ATGGAAATCGTTCCCAGTAGAACCTGGCGCTCAAACTGGTCCAGAATGGTCACTGGGGTGGAGATGATGTAAAAAATGCGATCGGCAATGATGACCAGTTTTGCCGCTTGCTCATAGCGCAAAGCCGCCGCAATCGAAGGGATCTCGGCGCCGGTGCGCACATTCGCCGGCAGGGCACCGATGCTGGTGAGAACTTTGGCGCTCGCATCGGTGACCACAAAAAAATCGGTCTCCACAATGGGCTGGAATTTCTGCACCTCGCGGCTGACCGTTTCCGAGTCGCCGGTTTCGATGGCGGCTTTTAAACGCGGCTCTTCGGCGAGGAAATTACTTTTGATCCGCAACAGCTCCGCGCGCGACTGCTGATAGGCAGAGAGGATGTTGCAAATGCGCTCCAAATCCACCACCAAAGTCGCTTTCATTTTGTCCTTGATCTGCGAATTCAAAATCAGGAGAATCAGCACGATGGCCATCGCAATCAGAGACGCCAAAAAGAAAAAGATCTTATTGCGAAAACTCAAAGGCATGGCAGTAGCTTGCTGTGTCTTAACCCGGACGAGCCGGAACCCTACGGGCGCTGCCAAAAGGAAAAACCTCACCCACGGATTACACGGTTTGACACGGATTGATTTGTTATTTCAAAAAAGGTCAATGCCACTCGCTGCGATTTGAACCCCACAACGTGAGTTGTGGGTTTTTCACGACACCAGCTATGCACACACTTTACAGCCCCCCATCTGACCATGGGGGCTTCGCTGGGATTTGCTCATGCTCATCAAATCAAAAGCCGGAGGACAATTGCAGCGCCACATAATCGTCACGGATATCCACCCGTTCCGTTACGTTTTTCTGATAAACCAATTTCCCCAAGGTTTCGCGGGCAAAGTAATATCCCAAACCCCATTCATAACGTCGCAGATCGTCCTCCCAAGCGCGTTCGATACCATCGGGAAAACGGATGGCATTGAATTGTAAACTTGCCACGCGCAAGGCAACAAAGAAATGGGGATGGAATTTGTATTTTGTTTCCAGGTAATAACCCCGCGCTTTGAAACGGTTGTCATCCACCGGTGAATCCCACCGGTTCCAAACTGCCTCGCCAAAAATCGAGAGATGGCCCCGCTCATAGGAAAAATCGACATCATAAAGGAGTTGCTGGGGATCCGGACGCTCGGGTGCCGGGCGGCGATAAGCCCCCTTACTCAAAGAGAAGCCGACATTCAACCCCATCAACGGGCGGCAACCGAGGCGCTGCGTCAGGTTCAATTGCGAATATGCCGTGTACGGATTCGAGGGGGAATAATTGAAAACTCCAAAGTTGAGATCCAGCCTATCCCACCAGCTCACCAAAATCGCAGCGCCGGGGCTATAGGCGCCCAGGTTCAGCAGGCGAAGGCCTTTGCCGGTCCCCCGATTGCTGCGCAGCGCCTGATAATCGAACGCCGCCTCGCCGGGCAACTGGGTGCGATAGTCATACATGGCTGGCAGATTGATGAGCGGGTTGTCTTTTGACGACCGCCGCGGCGTGACGTTACCGATAGGCGTCCCCAACACCCCGGCTTGCACCGAAACCGTTCGGGCCGCATTGAGGAAAAGCCGGATCGCGGCAAAGTCGACTTGCAGGCCCTCGGGTTCCAAGCGCAAGTCGCTAAATATGGAGGAGCGTTCGGATACGGGCATGTCCAGATAGATTCGCAGCCGCCACAAAAAAGTGGGCTCGCCGTGATTGACAATATTTTCCGAGGGCTCCTCGCCGGGTTGCCCCTCCTGCGCATCGATCCACACCACCTCCATGCGCCCGGCCAGATTCATTTGCGCCAAGCTCGTGGCCTGCAAGAAAACGAAAGTTGAAAGATTTATCCAAAACCGCCGTGGCATAATGGTCTCCTAAAAGGAAATGTCGATATGAGTCACACCGTTCTCTGGAACAGCGACGGCGCGCTCGATTTCTTCTCCGCGTCCCATGAATACTTTGAGGGTATATTCTCCTGTTGGGATATGACGAATCCGAAATTTGCCATCCGCATTGACGGTGGCAAAATAAGGGTTGGGCAGCACCAGGATGAAAGCATTCATATGGGCATGAATCTCGCAATAGAGCGAGACGATCCCCACTTGTTCGAAAGTCACGGATTTCTTCGTTCTGGTGGGATATTTGCCCAGATCGAAAGTTTTGGCTTTGGAAAAAGAAAAGACATTGTGATAGACACGATCGTTGTTGGGAAAATCCACCGTAGTGCCGACTACCACCGGCAAAATATACGGAATGAATTGCTCGTTGCGCTGGTCCATAATCGGATGTTCCCGGGGCGGTGCGAACGTGGAATCCGGAAACGTATCGGCAATATAGACCACGGCCTTTACCTCCCGCGCCGGAGGCATCATTGTCTCATCCGCCGGAGTGGGACGCCCATAACGCGGCAGCAAGCGGAAAACTTCTTTTTTGGCGACGGGGAAATGAAGGACGCCCTCGAGGTCGCCGGCGGGCAAAGATTCATTCACTCCCCAAAGCATCATCGTACATAATAGTGACCGTTTGAAAATCCACATGCAACGCAGCTCCGCCTTGAAACGGTACGCCAAAAAGAATTTGCCACGAAAATACACCGCTGTCACTCAGGAGGCTACACCCGCAGGGAGTCTTTTTTAGCTGAGGCTTGGGTTCTCGAGTTTAAAAAGACTGCGTCCGTAGGATGCCTCCTGCATGACATGCTCCAAGAGTGGTCTCAATTTTCATCATCATGGATGCCACAACGTGGCATGGCAATTTCTCCCAACAAATCATTTTTTATCTTTGTCAGTTACTGATTTCCGCCAACTGGTCGCGGCATTGTTGCGCGCGGTCGGGCCGGCTAATAGCTTCAAATAAGACGATGGCTTTGCTCAGACTTTCCTGTGCTCGAGGTTTTTGTTGAAGCTTGAGCAGCGGGTCGGCACGTTCCAAAAGAATAAAAGCTTGGGTGAAACGATCGGCGATGGCTTCGGCAATGGCGAGGGCGCGGCTGAATTTGGAGAGAGCTATGGGGAGGTTCTCCTCTTTTACTTCAAGTAAAGCTTGAAAATGGATGCAATTCGCCTCCCCCAAACGGGCCCCGATTTCTGCCGCAGCTTTGGCGGCAGTTTGCAGCCGCACGGCGCCGGTGCGCACACCATCCTGATAAATTCGCGACAACACCTCTGCAAGCGAGAGCACCCAGCGCCTTTCATTCTTCTCGAGCTGCACATCCCACAAATGATGCAAATTCGGCAGCTCGGCATGCAGCCATTGCCGCGCCGCTTCGCCCAACTCATCGCGGTACAAATGCTGATCTTGCTCCGTTGCCATCTTCAAGTAATACTCGAAAACCGGCGCCAGCTCCTCGGCCGTCGCCCGCTGGCTGGCATAATCCCGCAAAGGCGGCAAGGCGACAGTGTGCTGATCTCGTACCTGCGCGAGAAAGCTGGCGAGTTGCGCTTGCTTGTCGGATTCGATGAAATCCGGGTTCCAGGCAAAGCCTTTTTGCACGACAAAACACAGGCAATCCTTGCCCAAGGCCATGGCCAGCTCATATTCCTGCTGGGTGATGGATTTTTCCTGGCCCGGCGGCACGGTGCCGTGACGATGGGCGTAAATTCCCACCAGAATGTCGCAGGCGCGGATTTCTTCTTCGCAGACGGAGGTGGGTTCCTCGGTCCGCGCGTTAAAAGATTCCATGGCCAGGGGTTGGCACCCGCAGCGATTGACCACGTCGATCGCAGCGCGGCGATAAGACTTCAGATCGATGAAGGTGGAGGAGATGAAAACTTTCATGCGCGCCTCGATTTTGACCCTGCCTTATTTTATGAGAAAGAAATGTCATTGTCAAGCAAATTCACGATGGGTAGCGCAAGCATCTTGCTTGCAGTCAGGCTGCGTCCGTAGGGATGCTTGCGTTACCCACCTGTACTGACCCATTACATAAAAAGCAAAGACTCCAAATGCAGAATGATTATTCGGCAGAATAATTCTATAATCGTTCTACCAAAAAATTATTCTGCCTGCATGGCTGAGCCGCCTGTGGGGGGCGGCTGGTTTGGGTTGGAGATGTCAACACTTTTGAAATAGGAGAAGGAGTCACGGACCTTGGGAAAATAAGCGTAATTCTCAGCCACACGCTGCAGTCTGGCTTGCTCATCGGCATAAAGGACATCTGGTTTCTGGGGGTCTTCTTTTCAGACTTTGGTACTTTGCCAAGGCACATCCCGTAGGCAAACCAAGTATTACGAAGGTTGATCAAGTACTCCACAAGTGATTCCCGGTCATACATTACGTATGTTATTGAACTGCACGACCTCACGTCGCGTCGATAGTTTATTTCCTGCGCCGTCTTTTAGAGCAGGGCTGGCTCGAGTTTCTGCGGGTCCACGTACACTTTCATGATGGCGGTGGTGAGTATGGCCAGGCCCAAGGGAAGCAGTTGTGAATCGAGCTTCCGAGGATCAATCCCCACTTTTCATCAGGGATTCAAGTTGCTTCGCTTCCGGGGAGTTTGGAAACATCTTTTTGAACAACGCCAGATGTTTCAGCAATTCGGGGTTTCTTTTTATGGACAATTGCCACGCCTTTTCCAAATACTTCGCCGCCTCGGCCAGCTTGCCGGTTTTCATCATGATGAAGCTCATCATCTCATTGGCCCGGGCGGTCTCGTGGATTTCGATGGCGCGCTTGAGATCGAGGACTGCCTGATCGGGTTTGGGAGCTTCCATGCCAGACTTGGCCCTGCTGAGACAGGCTTGAACGATTGGCAACCTGCCTTTCACGTAGTCCCGGTATCGCTTTAGTTTGCCGATATTCGGATCGCCGGGGACTTGTCTTTGATAGGCGGCAAGGAGCACGTCACCGCTTTCGAATTCCAGAATCAGATAGTACGCCCGCGTCAAATTGGTCATGACCTGCGTGTCCGTCGGATTGATCTCGTGTGCCCGGCGCAGCGCGACAATCCCGTCCCGGATTCGATCGAGCATGAGATTGGCGATGCCGAGCCATTTCCAGACATAGGCGGAGGGGTTGTATCTCAGCGCGTCCTCCATGAGGGTGCGGGCCCGTTCGTAATCCTTGATCCGAAACAGAAAAGCAACCGCCTCCTGATACGACAAATCCACTCCTGGGATGGTGTAGATCACTGACTTGTACTCGGCGAAGGCCTTGTCGAATTCTCCCTCCCGCTCGTACAGTCTGGCGAGATCGAGATGCGCCTGCAACAGGCTGTAGTTTGGCCTCAGGATGGTGGCCAGCGCGAGCGAATCCAGCCGGGTTTTGGGTCGGAATCCAGAGATGCCTTCCTTGACCGAGATCGTGGAAAAATGCTCCGTGTTCAACGGCCATCCGCTTTTCAAATTCATCAGAATCAGGGAAGCGTGAATGCTGTCCAGCGGCGTATACCCCCAGGTTTTGCGGTCGTTCGCGAAGGCATTCGCTGCGTCGCCGGGCCAGTGGGGGCCGATCATTTGTTCCTCCTGCATCGTCCGATAAAACGCCTCCGCCATCAAAGAATACCCCTCGAAGCTGGGGTGGATGTAATCCACCATCAGATTGTCGCCGATCAGCCCGTGAGGCGAAGCGTTCTCGAAAACTGTTTTCAGGGGCACGACCGGGACGTCATAGCGCTCTCCGAGCTGGTGAAGGATTTCGTTGAAGTCTTCCGGAGCGCGAAATCGAATGGGGTCGAGGTCCTTCGCGCGGTAATAGGCTTCGCGTGCCTGGGAATAGAGACCCTCCGCCTCGAGCTTCCGCGCTTCCTGAAACGCGATATCCGCCGGTCGCAGCGTCTTGTCAACAGAAGGGAACGGGGCCTGGTCGCGTACATTGCTGACAACCTCACAAAGAAGCACGGGCACGCCTTTGTTCCGAGCTTTCCGGATGATGTCTTCGAGGTTTTGCCGGTATTGATCGAGTCCGTGGGTGTATTTGGAACTGCCGTAGGGAATGGTGACCATGTCAATGAACGCAGGGTCGGAGGGTTTCATCGACTTGGCCGCTCCGCTGCCGAATAATCCTCCCCGCAGAACAGACAGGACTGCATTACGCAGCAACAGGAAGGTCCGGGAGTGCTGAAGTAAAAACAGCATCTTCACGGCCCAGCGGCTGTTGCCAAGCGAGGCTTTCGACGCCAGGCCGAACGGGCCGTAGTACTCGTTGTGCCCGACGTAAATCAACAGGGCGTCCGGTTCGAAATCGAGAATCTCATCCGTAAAATCCATCAGAGCGTAGGTATTGATCGAGGTGAGGGAGGTGTTGACCACTTCGATGTAGCGGTCCGGAAACGTCTCCGCCAGTCTCCGGTGCAAGAATCGGGCAAAGGAGACGTTGTTGGCGTAGGGGAAACCGGCTGTCGTCGATTCCCCGAGAACGAAGATCCGGTATCCGTTGTCGGGTTTTTTCTTCAGGAAAAGGTCTTTGATCGGATACGGATCAAACCCTTCGCCCAGATACGAGAAGTAGCGCTGAGCCACATGCAGGTTGATGCCGTAGTATGGGGAAGATTTGTCCGGCGTGGAAACAAAGAGCCGCAGATCCTCGCCGGCTCCGGCGATCCGCAACGCACACTCCAGGAGAACCAGCAGAAGAAAGGGCATGGCGCACAGCACGCCAATGAATAGGAATTTTTTGGGAGGATTGAGCCGGGAATCCGCCGGCGGCCGCTTCCTGTTTCGACTTTCCGTTGCAGCCTTCTCCGCCGGTTGCCGTTTCCTGTTTCGACCTTTCATAGTAATCACAACAGGATTTGAGGTTTTGCTCGCGATGCCAAGTGGTTTCGGAATTCACCCTCATCTTGCATTGACGCACCACAGTTTTGTTTTGTGACGATTGCTCTTACACAAAATTGGTCACCCTACGTGCGTAGCAATACGTTAGGCTAACGGCTTGCGCTTCACCTGCGCCGCGGCGTCGGCTGGAAGCGCGTGTTAGGCGCGCATACTTTCTCCGTTACCTGGTAAGCGAGCAGAATTTCCGAAAGTTGAGCGTTGCTTGTGTAGTCCGTTAGCATACTCTGTGACTGAGTCCCGATGATATTAGCACTCTGACTTCTTGCCGACGAACAGCCCATATCCCAGGTACTGAAACACTTCCGGTGGCACAGCGAACGTTTTCTTGATGGACTGCCTGATTGCAGGATTCGTGATGTACAAACGCAGCGCCCGCCCCCAGGCTCTCAAAAGCCAGCGCCAGCCAATCCACTCTATTCGGCCCTTGACTTCTTTGCTGGCGTCGATCTGGTGAGTTTGTACCACCAACTCCCGCAACCCGGATGCCTCCCATAGTGCCCGCCAGTCTTCTATAGTCGGAACACAAGGACCGACTGCTTCCTTAGCCAGCGCAACCAGATCAGGAGGTGGTCGCTCAGTCCAGAAGCCTTCGTTCAGCCCAACATAGCCGCCAGGTTTTGTCACCCGCACACATTCCCGAATCGCCTGCGCTTTGTCTTCTACGAATATCAGCACCGATTCGGCGAAGACTACGTCGAAGCGACCTGCTGCGAAAGGCAAGTCCAACACGTCGGCAGTGCGAAACTCAACCTTGGCCTCGACCTTCTCTTCCCTTGCGCGTCGTCGTGACCATTCAATCATCTTCTCCGAAATATCCACGCCCACCACGTGGCAGCCATACTTCTTGGCGATGTAGGTTGAGCCGACGCCTACCCCACAGCCTACATTCAGGACTTCCCGTGCATCCTCGATGTGACATAGCGATAGAAGCTCGTTAGTTGCTTCAAAGCCGCCAATGTGTTTGGTAACACCGACTTCAGCCTGCATATCGAGGAATTCCGCGTTCGCTTGAGCATTCTTCTTGGCAATCATAGTCTTCTTCTGTTTCTTTCACTACTGTGAGCGCAAGTAGTCTCGCATCAACCGCTCGCGCGGCGTCCAATGGAGATTCACTCACAAACCAGAATATGGTGACAAAAGACCCGCTCAACCTGAAGCGCGCAGCCTCGTCCGCTGCATGCTGTTCTTAGACCACCACCGGAACACGGATGTGCAAAAGGCGGATAACAAACCCAAGTGCGTTAACGCGGCAACTTCGCTGACCACCCTGTGCTTCTCCCTACTTCGACTTGATCCACTTCGTGAAAAATCCGGCAGGTTCTTCCCCTGTTGAACCTAATGGGCGCTCTAACACTCCGTATCACCCGCGCGGCGCGACAGTCGAATTGAAACCGATTATGCGCCTCAAGGCGGCGGTTTCGATAGCCCAAGAGGCGCGAGGGAGGTGTGGTCAGCGGTTGCCTTTCGGGCGATGATGCCAAATCAATTCAATGGTGCTCTGCGGCCTCCGCCTCGGCTTTCGTCTTGTGGACTGTTCCATCCGCATGTTGCGGGGGCGTATAGACCGTATACAGCTTGAGCGGCTTGCTGGGAGAAGGATTAATCACATTGTGGTACGTTCCTGCCGGCACAACCACAGCGTCCCCAGCACTGACGAGATGTTCTTCGGTACCATTCAGAATGAATTTGGCTCGCCCTTCCTCAATCCGGAAGAACTGATCAACCTGTTCATGCATCTCGTTGCCGATTTCTTCCTTCGGCTGCAAACACATCACCACTAGCTGCAAGTGCTTGCCTGTGAACAACACTTGCCGAAAGTACTTGTTCTTGCCGGCAACTTTTTCGATGCATCCCACATAACCAATCATTTTCTTTGCCTCCTAATTGATGATTGTAGATCCTGGCGCTTTCCAGTCGCGGCGGCACAATCTGATGGTAGAGCATGCCTGCTCCTGTTCAAACGAGCCTATCGCTCAATATTCACTTCACGTAAGCGGCAGGCTAACGCATTCGTCTGCGGCTGCGGGGGAGAGACAGAGTTTGATCGAAGACGAAACGTTGAAACTTGCGCAATATGAAAATCATGCATCTGCCTCCGCAGTCCACAGCACGAACCGTTGGGCGTATGGATGTACGAAATTTGATTCGGATGACTTGTTTTCATTATTTATGAATGCCCGGCTATTCTGAGTTCCTCACCGCTCTTTTAATTTTCTCTGCAATTGCGATGCTGTGAAAGTACTCTCTTAAAGGATGCCTGTGTTTAAAGATTTTCACTCTTGAATAATCAAAACTGAAATCTTTTTACAAATGCGTTATTTATTTTTGGACACTGAAACAGACGGGCTACCCAACAAAAGGGAGCAACCACATTTAGTTAGCTTGACATGGTGTATTGTGCGCCCTGATGGTATAGTTGAGAAAATGGAAAACCACATTATACGGCCCGACGGTTTTTTCATTTCTCATGAAGTTACAAAAATCCATGGTATTTTTCATAATGATGCCTTGCAATTCGGTAAACCCTGCAAAGAGGTGTTGCAACGCCTTGTGCGAGACATATCGTTTTTGAAAGAGGTTACTATTGTCGGGCATAATGTGAAATTCGATCTCGATATTCTAAAAGCGGAATTAGCTCGACATCAGATATTTCTTGATTTCGGTCATTTATCAGTTATTTGTACCATGCGAACAACAACGCCATATTGCAAGCTTCCCAAACGAAGGGGTAAAGGCTTCAAATGGCCAACGCTTCAGGAGCTTCATTTCTTTCTATTCGGTTATAACTTTGGTATTGCTCATAGTTCCAAAGCAGATGTCGAAGCAACAAACCGATGCTTTTTTGAACTGAAGCGCCGTGCTTTTTACAAGATAGATGAGACAAAGCACCGGGAATCATCAAACAAGAAAACTGCCAGCGAACTTCCCAGCAATTCCGTGAACTGTCCTCCAGTTGTGTTAGAGAAATACAAGATCGAGAGAATCAAGTAAATAAAGCAAATGTCGCATGGCAAGAGAGTGCAGTGCACCCAATTGAAGAACATCCTGGTGAGGCAGTTCCCATACTTGCTGCCGGCGATTCCATTTTCCACCGACAGCCCTAACTGGCTTGCCCAGATCGATCTCAACACACATGCCCTACAAAAGATCCGCTGGGCTTTTGACGCCCCTCGCCCCCTCTGTCCATAAATTCTGCGGGCATAGCCGTTGTCATAATTTGGCGCCAACGTGCCACACCCTTTTCTCATCTCCCCATCCCCAAACCAAAAAGCCCAAACCCCACGGGCGTAGTCTCACTTTCAGGCCTGATTGCCTCAAGCCGGTGAGACCGACATCCGTCGGATTTGGGCTTGTAACCTGCGCAACCTGCAACATCTTGACGGCATCGTTTTCCCCTCCTGTAAAATTAGGTTACGATGGGCTGCCGTCCGCACATTTGACAATCAATATTAGCAAAAAAACAGTATCTTTGTCAAGCAAAATTTTGCACGAAAAGTATCCCTCGGTCATGGTGGAAAATCGCAGCGCAGTCATCCCTATGATCGCAGTCTGACTGCCCCGCGTGGCGGGGCGCTATCCACCCGTCTCTGAGGTAATACTTCTCATGATAATGCCCGCGAGCGGACCGTCCGGGCGGTGTTTTACCACGGAAGACAGCAAAGATCCTGCGCCGCCGACAAAAGACATTGACTTTCCGAATTTTCTTGTTTATATTGCGTCTTTAACGCACAAACAATTTCTCTGTTTTTCAATCTCCGTATGAATTCAGCCAATTGAACAAGATGGTATTGCAGAAGAATCCTTTTTGACATTAGCAAATATTTCTTTAATGTAGAAAGATTCCCTGCGGATGGAGCCAAACAGGCAATCTGAACCACAAAGAACGCTATGCGTTCGCAAAGGAAGAAAAGCTTTTTATTATGTCTCGTATATTAAAAGTGATTTGATTCTAACCGATCTGATTCCAGAGATGCATACAAACTGTATTTGATTCATTTTCTTCCTGTTCTTTGAAAATTTTGGCGATTTCACAAAATCTTGTTATCTAATTCCGCCAAAACGTTTTTGACCTTGGCGGATTAGAGATGAACCCAACCCCTACCAAGATTTGCGAGATTTGCCACGTCGCGTTCACGCCAGACCCGCGCGTCGGCGACCGGCAGCG
>JAPDQK010000086.1:0-18635 GCA_034505955.1 Candidatus Zhuqueibacter pondensis | reverse complement strand
AATCCTCTTCCCAGACGTTCGAGGGATGATTCGCGGCCAGCGTGTCGTCCATGACCTCTTCATACAAATAGAACCAGTCTTTATCCCACGCTGTCCAAACCTTCGCGGACAAGTCAGCGTTGTTGTAAGGATTGCCGTTGTCATTGCCCGCGTAGTATTTGAGCTGGAGGTAACCGTCGTTCGGTCCGGTCAAGGTTTCGTAAAACGCATCTTTATTGCCATCCACGATGATCGAAAATTGAGGAACTCCTTGTTCCCATTGCGCTTTCTTATCCGGGAACCAGTTGAGATCACCGACCGGGAAGCCGTCTTGGGCGCCCGTGTAGGCCACCGACGCCGTTGAATAAGAGGCATCCAAGGTGTCACGATAAAACTCAATCGGGCGGCGGTCATAATCATCGGTGAGGCGATTAAAGGCGGCACTCGGGGTGTTCTTCGTTCTGTTGCCGCCAGTCGGGCTTTCGTACCAGCGCATCATATTCGTCATCAGTCTTGGAATTTTGCCGAGGGCAAGCGTGGTTTGGGTGAAAGCCTTTGTGGAATCAGCGCCCAGCCTGCTGTTGATGTGATACGAAAGCGGAGAACCTGGCGGGTATCCAAAATCATTCAGGAATGCCCATCCCGAATCGCTAATCGCATAATAGTTATTGCTAACAGTCCATTGTGTCGTGGTATTCGGCGCGGTGAAAATCCAGGTGATCCGGTTTCTGCCGTTTGGATATTTTTCACCGGTATTGGCCCACTCCGCCGCGCGGGTGGCATCGGTGGAATCTTCTCCCAAAGCAAATGCATCAAAAAACAGATTGTTCGTAATAATGATTTCCGGACCGACATTGCCAAGTGATAAAAGCCCATGAAAGCCCATTCCGTTGATGAAGGTATTATGATCGATCCTGCCGTATTTGATTTCCCCCGTGCCTGCCGCCGGATTGGAAAAGTTATAATGCCGAATGGCACGATCTTGATAATTCACAAACGTGTTGTTGACAATAATAAGGGAATCGCAAGCGGCCTCTCGTAAATCAATCCCTTTGCCGGCGCCGAGGTTGGAAGTAGTCAAGGCGCCCATGTTCGCAAAAATCGAATTGGTTATCTGTACTTTGCGGGTATTGTTGCCGGTGCGGACGTGCTGGCCGTTGATATTGGACATGATCACTCCATCAAGAACAATCGAAGAGCCAACCGCTGTCGTATTGATCAGGCCGCCTTGCACCCCATCCACGCGGTCTGGTTCCGGTTCATAAAAACCTGCGATACAGATGTTCTTGATTTCCAAATTGCCGCCGTTCAAGACCACAAAATTCCCCGGTGGTCTGGTCGGGGTCGAGCCGGTTCCAGTTTCCCAGAGATAGATAATCGGCTTTTTACCGGAACCCGGCGCGGCTCTGAGACGAAGTGTTTTTCCATTCGGAACGGTAAAAAGGGCATTGGCAAGATAATATTGATCCCTTTCCAATTCATAAACACGGTTTGCAGACAATCCGCCAGCAGCGACGGTATCTGCCACGATTTGTGCGTTTACGAACGTAGCAGGAGTGCCATCATAGGGTCGTATTTTTACCACGACTTCCTGGCCATAGAGAGGGATGGCCAACAGGAAAAAAATGATGGCAATTGTTCCAAGTATTTTGTAGCGCATTAGAACCTCCTTTGGTTGATAAGGGTGATAACATGGTTTATACACTCTCAAAATATTTTTTTGGGGCATCACCTCCTGAGAACTGAGACGAAAGGTCTTTGTAAAGAAAGCCTGTTATTTTTCCAGCAGTTTTTTCACGCCCACCGATCGAAGACTGCGTCTGTAGGAAACCCACAGATCAAAACTCTCACTCGATGGGATTTCCTGTGGACGCAGTCTTCAATTTGTGGGAGAGAAAATCAATCGGTCACTCTAATTGTACGGTAATACCAAAATCCGCAGTCAAGCCGTACTTTTCACTTTGATTGAACAATTTACGGTCAAAGACTCTGTTATAGATCGAGTTGCCATCTTCGATGTTTGTCACATTGCTGAGGTTGAGGAACAGGGATAGGTTGTCTGTGATTCCCTGTTTGAGGGCGAGATCAATACGTGTGAAGGCATTGGTTACTTGATCACTCAAGCCGCTGGCAGAATATGAAACATTGTGTTCTCCTTGATGAAAGAGAGAAACTCTTCCTGAAAATTTACCGATGTCATAACCCAGTGCAATGTTGCCAAAGAATTCCGGCATGCCCTCCAATTTTTGTTTTTTCTCGATGAGTACGGTAAATTTTCTCCAGGTCGGGGGTATTGGTCCTGGAGGATCATAGTAGACGGAATCTATTTTGGACGCCCAAATAAAAGCTTCCGACCGCACGATGGAAGCATTATATGACAAGACAATGTTTCTAAGCAACCCGGGAAGGAAGTCAAAATTTATCTGGTGTTCAAACTCGAATCCCCATACTTTTGTGGGTTTGGGCGAATTGTAGGGAAGAGTCACATTGTACGGCGAAGTTCCCATCTGGCTTGGCCATTTTATTCCAAAGCGCTGCATCAGCGTATCTTGCGGTACGCCTTTATTGTCTCGCACTGCCGTCGTGTTGAAATTGTTCAGCATGTGGTACATGTCGTCAATTTCTTTGTAATAAGCCGACAAGGAAATCAGTCCGATCGTGTTGCCAAAGAAAGAGGTGTTCACCTCATAATTCCACGCCCGCGCCGTCTTTAGCTTTGGATTGCCGACATAAACCTGCAATTGAGATCCCACCTCGGCCGGACGGCCGGCAATATATCGGTCCAAGCGCATATTGAAATCGGGTCTTGCCAATGCCTTGTACGCGGCCAAACGCAATTTCATAAAATCCAACGGCAGGACAGCGACGTTGAAGTTGGGCAGAAGCACGGTTTGAGCGGCTGATGAACTTGTGTCTCTGATGGTATTGGCAGTAACTGGAAAACCACCGACAGATTGAGGCATGTAAGTAGACATGTAATCGTTATCTTCTTTTTCGACCCTCAAGCCGGCAATGACGGTGACCTTTTGCCCAAGATTGAGCGTGTTCATAATGTAGCCGGCGCCGACTCTTTCCGTGACATCATGATCATCATATCGGATGAGCGGATTCGACCAAACCTCAAATTGATTTTTGGTTGCATCAATACCGTATCTATTGAGCTCATACCATTGGCGCAATCGGTTTCTATCGATGAGTGGATTTAACCTGTATGAGCCGTAAACACTTCTCGAAGCAGGATGACTGAAGAATTGATCGATGGGGATGAAGAGACCCCCTGCCTTTTGCCATTGTTCAAAATAGGTTCCGGTAAAATCCTTCTTTCTGAAAGTCCCGTCCGGCAGCAATTCGTATGGCTGCCACCTGCCGAGGTAATAGGGGGTAAAATCTTCAGTTCTGTTGTTGGATCTGTCTTTGACCTTGTATTTCCCGCCAATTTTTATCTCGCCCGAAATGTTCTGACCGAACAAATACTGTCTGCCGAGATCCAAAAACGCCGTCCGCTCTTTGTCGAAATTATGCTGAGAACGGTAGTACGTCCAATATAATGATGCATTGGAAAAATTATTTACGGCATAAGAAATGAGCTGTTCCGGCCCGGTCTTGAGCATGGGGGAAGCCCGCATCCCCGAAGGTTCTACAAAAATTGCTTCATAATCAAACGGAAAGTCGGATTCTGATTGCCCGAACGAAAGCCCCCACTTCAGGTTCATTCCCAAAAGATTATTATCACCGCGAATCGAACTGTTAAAAGTATTGATTTCCTGTTCGCGGTCGCGGTAATCGTAAACCGGGTTGCCCTGCTGGCTTCCTCCGCCGTTGGAGGGATAATCTCTTGTGGACCACAGATAATCTCTTTTGGTTCTGCCATAAACATTGTTGACTCGAATCGTGCCGTTGTCCGGGGTGTTTAAATCGAATAACACACTGAATCCATCTCGTTTTCGGATTTCATCCGTAAACTCGAGGCCGAAATTATCGATAAAATAATCCGTGCCACCACTCAGCGATTGGTTGTAATCCACGTCGATTCTTTCGTTGCTTCGGATTCGCTTTTCCAGATTTCCAGACAGTTGCACGCCGAGAACATTATTGAAAAATCTTTCACCGTAATGAAAGGAAAGATCATACTGATTGGCGGATTCCATCAACTTGTTGTAGTCGCCTTTCAAATCTGTTTTGATTCTTCTGGTTTCCGGCGCTTTTTTCGTGACCAGGTTGATGCTTCCGGCCAGGGCATCACCGTCTTTATCCGGCGTCACCGCCTTATATAATTCTATCCCGGCTAACGAACTTTGTGACAGGGTGCTCAAATCGACTCCTCGGCTGGTGGCATCGGTGGGCGGAATCTTGACTCCATCAATGGTTATATTGGTAAATTTGTCTTCAAGACCGCGCAAGATCACTTTGTTGGCTTCGCCGCCGGATCTTAATATT
Source organism: Candidatus Zhuqueibacter pondensis (assembly GCA_034505955.1). Lineage (GTDB taxonomy): Bacteria > Zhuqueibacterota > Zhuqueibacteria > Zhuqueibacterales > Zhuqueibacteraceae > Zhuqueibacter > Zhuqueibacter pondensis. The sequence continues at coordinate 14,219 of JAPDQK010000086.1, read as the reverse complement.
GAAACGCCGGGCAACCGGCCAATGGATTCTGCGGCATTGGCGTCCGGTAATTCCCGTATTTTTTCCTCCGAGACCACGTTGATGATGGTGTTCGAGGTGATTTGCTGGTTAATGGCTGCAGCCTGGCCAACGGCCTGAGCGGTTACTAAAACAATGCCTGCTTCGACCAGCTGAGGGGATAATGGAGCATCAACAACAAGAGTTTTATTGTTTTGGATGTTGATCTTTATTTGTTTGGTCAGGTAGCCGATATATGATACTCTTAGCGTATACGTGCCCTCCGGTACTCGATCAATGCGATAAACGCCTTCCAAATTTGTCGCACTGCCTAAAGCCGTGCCCAGCAAATAAACATTCGCCCCGACAAGCGGCTCAGCCGTCAATGAGTCGGTAACGACACCGCGCAAAGTGCCTTGTGCGAAACCCATCGTCGAAATTAGGGTAAACACAACGGCGGCCATGTTTCTCAGGAATGATGTTTTCATAGCGTCTCTTCTCTGTCGGTTATGAGTGTCCTTGGTTCGACCATGTCAGAGATGATTGTCATTTCGCGCGCAGGCAGGGGGAGCTTTCGGTATCGGCAAATGAATCTGAGCAGAATCCCCCCTGAGCGCAATCTTCCCTTGTTCGGAATGACAATGAGCATGAATCTGCCATGGTCATGTTGACTGATCCATTCCATCCTTCCTTATTTTCAGCCACGCAAAAATTTAAATGTAAACTTGATTCAATGCATACCCCGGGCGTAGCGAGCCGTCGCTCATCGAAATCCAATGATAATGAGATTGTAAGCGCCACAACTCGTTATGGCATGTTCAACAATTCCTGCAGGGCTCTGGCCAGTCTGTCGTGGCTAATTGGTTTCAACAAATAGTCGACGGGGTTGTATTTTTGGGCTTTGGTAAAATGCTGTGTGTAAGCAGTGACAAAAATGATCTTGAAATTGATCTCGACTTGGTCCAAAAAATCAAAACCTGATCCCCCGGGCATTTGAATATCCAGAAATATCAGATCAGGTTTGGTTTCGCGAACGGCTTGCACGGCCTCCGTCAAATTAGCGGCTTCACCGACAACGTTAATGTTGGGATATTGGCTTAGCATGCTTTTTAATTCTGAGCGTATAAGCCACTCATCGTCGATTATCAGTGTTCTAAGCTGTTTCATCCCATCTATTCCCATGGCTGCTAATCCAGGCCGGATTTACGCCGGAATTTAAAGATGGTCCTGAGAAATAGCAAGGCGAAACTTGTGAGCGGCAAGATAATCTTGTGAGCGGCAAGGCTCGGCAAAGCGTCTATGCTTAATTTTGACTTGGCGCAGGTGAAAATCGGTTATCCCTTTAGCTCAGAAAAGCCGTTAAAACGGCTGAAGTGATTTCATTTACACCGCATTGATTAATCACGGTGTTAGTGAGAATCAATAGTTCTGGTTAACCATGCGGGAGTAGCAGTTTCAGCGGCTTTGCCGATTTGATTGGATAACCGCGCAGGTGAAAGGTCAAAGTTTGAGGTGAGGTTGAGTCAGAATCCGCGACAGGGAAATAGCGAGTCCACCCTAGCTTTCGTCTGAATTCCCTTTGATATGTCCCTGGCTTGCGCTTGCTGCAAACCAGGGACATAGGCCAGGCTCTCTACTTACCCGGCTCCAGCAATCCTCGCCGCTTAGCCTCCTCGCGCACCGGCCCCCACCAACCGATGGGCCGGGACATCACGTAGTATTTCACCAAATGATCCATGTTCTCCGGCTTGGTCAGAAAAGTCACCGGCAAGTAGATGAGAGCATTCAACACCATCAGCGACCAGAACTGCAAGTAATCCGGCAGGGCAGGTATGACGCCAAATTGCGGCAGCACCCACACCACCAACCAGCTCAATCCCAAGTTCGCCATCCAGGCCGAGAGATAGCCCCATGAGTTAAAACGCCACCACACCACCTGAAGAATATTGGGCAACCAAATTCCGGCCGCCATTAGCCACAGCGCAAAGATGAGCCACTCGGTAATTTTCTTTCCGATAATGAGACCGAAAATGAAGGACCCCAAAAGTACGACAAAAGTGGAAACTCGCCCCACCCAAACCAAGCGTTGCTGCGACGCCTCGGGATTGACGTAATGATGATAGAGATCGCGAGTAGCGTACATGGCGCCGAGGTTGAGGTGGGTTGCAATCGTGGACAAATGAATCGCCAGAATGGCGGCAAAAAAGAAACCCATCATGCCCGCCGGCAGAAACTCGAAGCCCAGGCGATACCAGGCCATTTGATATTCGGAACTGTCGGTAAGGTTGGGGTAAAGAACAAAAAATCCGAGAATGGCTGGGGCCCAGATGGCGTTGCGGGTCAATACCAGCGCGGTGCCGGCCCAGATGCTATAGGAAGCATCACGCACCGTCCGGTTCGACTGGATTCTCTGGGCCTCCACGTACCAGTCGATGCTGGTGCCCATGCCGAAGCCACCCAGCAGGGCAATAAACAACATGGTAATGAACCAGGCAAAGGGGAAGTCACCGCTGAACCAGCCGGTGAAGTGAAATGGGTTAATTCGCCAGGATTGGCCCAATGCTCCCAGCTTGTCAATAATCGCATGCGGTCCGCCTGCCGCGACGATTCCCCACCCGGATACAATCAAAATCACCAAAAAGGCGATGACTCCCTGTTGGAAGTCCGCCATGACCACACCCCAATAGCCCGCCGCCAAAACATAAATGGCGCACACCGAGGAAAACGCCACCAGCCCCACCCACATCGGCCAGCCAAAGGCATAGTTGCACAGATTGCCCATGGCAATGCCAACCCAACCGAGGATGAACATATTCATGAACACCTGCCAGCCCGCTACCCAACCGCGCAGCATCTCACTGCCGAGGCCGCTGAAACGCAGGCTTTGCCACTCGGCCTGGCTGTAGGCCAGCGAGCGGCGGAAGATGCGAGTCGAGACAAATGCACTGATGGCGCACCAGGCAGAAAAAAAGGTATACCAAATCCCGGCAAAGCCATATCGATAGATCACCCCGCTGACCCACATCGGGGTATCGGTGGCGGTATGGGTGGCATACACCGAGGTCGCAGGCAACCACCATGGTAGTCCCCGGCCCGCCAAAAAGAAATCCGATTCCGAGCGTTTTCCGAGCCGGTAGAAAAGAATGCCGCAACCGGTCATGAGCACCACATAAGCAATCACCCAAAACCAATCTAACGATGTAAATGGGACCATTGCAGTCTCCGAGGTTTATGTATGTTTGGAAAAATGACGGAAAAGCAAATAGGCAACCAGAAACGAAACAGCAAAAACGGCCAGCGGGACGATTACCCCAACGAGGGGGCTCCCACTCCGAGCTGCCGCTTGCATGAGTAGTAGCGTCATGCTTCCCTCCTTTCCGGACTTGAGCGCTGCGGGGCGCCTTTGCCTTTGTACTTTTTATAGTATAAATAGGCGAAAATCATCCCCGCAAAGGAAGCGAGGTAGGCTATCGATAGCCCAATGACGACTGCCAATCCCTGATTCATTTGGTCTCCTCCCAGCGTATAATTTTTTCCAGCGATTCCAGGTATTCCTTTTGTTTTTTTTCATATCCTGACGAAATACTTTTGAGCTTGGGATCGATCACCGCAAACATGGCGATGGTAAACACGACACCCAAGGCCAGAACCACATACCCTATCCACAAAAGCAGGAGGGACAGACCCACGCCCACAGTCAACGCGATATAGGACAAGGAAGAGAGCACGATGGCAATCCAGTCTTCCTTGGTCCACTCGTCGGCGTCGTGGGGCGTCCACTCCGTTCGGATCCAGCTCATGTTCGTTCCTCCTCATGGCTAAGTGTTTTCAACCTGAATTATTCATCAACTCGTAGAACAGACCGCCTTCTCTGTCGTGAATAATGCAGGTTGAGGAAGTTATGAAAAAATATTCATTTTCTTGGAAAAGAATAATCAAAATATTGGTCAATTGCAAAGGTTTTTCTAAAAAAAGCAATGCCTCGGATTCCTCGGACGCAGTCTTTGCAGAAGGACATCCGTGGGAATTATTTTTCTACCAGTAAGTGAGGTACTACAAAAAAAGACTGTTATCTCAAAAGTTTTTTTTGTATTTTCTTTTCATGAATAATTCTACTTGAATCCTGCAAAGGCAACCCACGTTGTCAATGCGTGCTCGGGCATTGTGTTCCGAATTCAAAAAAAGGGCAAAGCCATGCAAACGAAAAGTGCTCTCAGGACGCTCATTCTGGGTTCAGGAATATTCTTCGTCCTGTCCCATTCGCTTTATGGACAAAAACATGATCTGAAATTTGAGCATTTCTCAATTGAAGACGGCCTCTCCCATAGCAAGGTGAATTGCATCTTTCAAGACAAACGCGGTTTTCTTTGGATCGGGACGAATGATGGGCTGAATAAATACGATGCCTATGAGTTCACCGTGTACCGTTGGAAGCCCAATGATCCGCAAGGCTTGTCAGCACAGCTTGTGCGGGCTGTGTTACAAGACAGCAAGGGCAATCTCTGGATCGGAACCGAAGGCGGTGGCATCAATCTTTTTGACAGAGATTCCAATACTTTTCGTCATTTTACGCCGGATTCCTCCTCGGAAATCAAGATCAGCAGCGAGGACGTCAATTCCGTCATTGAAGATCGGCAGGGCAATTTATGGCTGGGCACCGGTAACGGCCTCGATCTTTTCGATCTGCAGAATAAGAAGGTGATCAATTACGTTCCTCCGGATTTCACGCACGCGCCCCGAATCTCCAGAATCGTCAACGTCGTTTATGAGGACCGACAAAATAATTTGTGGGTGGGTTCGCTGAATAGCGGCCTCTGGCTTTTTGATCGCAGCCAACAAAGCTTTACCTGTTATCAGCACAAGCCGAACGATCCCCACAGTCTTGGGGACAACGATGTCCGCTCGATTCACGAGGATTCTCAAGGCAATTTGTGGATTGGCACCACCTTTGGCGGCTTGAATCTTTTCGATAGAAAGGAGAAAACATTTCGTCGGTTTTTCCCGAATGGAAACAACGCGGAGAGCAACACCATTCGGGCCATACTCGACGATGGCACCGGCAATCTATGGGTCGGCAATCGCAGCGGGCTGTATCATTTTGACACCAGGACCCATCGCTTTACTCATTATCAGCATGATCCGAACAATCCCTACAGCTTGAGCCACAATTCGGTTCAGTGCATTTTTCGAGATGCCAAGGGAGATCTCTGGATTGGAACCCGTGATGGGCTGAATTTCATCAACACCAATATCAGCGGTTTTACGCATTATCAGGCCAAAGCCCACGATCGCCGGTTTTTGAACAATAAAGTCGTTTATGCGATCTGTGAAGATCGGCAGGGCGACTTGTGGTTTGGCACCGAAGAAGGCGGCTTGAATCATCTCGACCGAAAAACCGGATTGTTTACTTATTATAAACATGACAGCGAAAATCCCCATAGTTTGAGTGTCAACAATATCAAGGCCATACTCGAGGATCGCGACGGCAATCTTTGGATCGGCACGTTTCAAGGCGGCCTCAATTTTTTTGAGCGCCACTCCAAACGCTTTTACCATTATCAAAACCGGCCTCATGATCCCACCAGCTTGGCTGGAAATCAGGTGTCGGTGCTGCTTCTGGACGAGGAGGGAGAGCTTTGGGTGGGGACATACGAAAACGGCCTGGATGTTTGGAACCCGAAATTGCGTCGATTCATTCATTTTTTTGCTGAGTTCGGTCTGCCAGGTTATCGCATGATCAGCGCTTTGATGCAGGATCGCCAGGGCAAAATCTGGATTGGCTCCAATCGCGGGCGCCTGGGTTGTTGGGACAAGTCAAAGCGGGAATTCAAGCACTATCAACTTCCCATCAAAAACATCATCACGATTGAAATTAGGCCGATTTTTGAGGACGCCTCTGGCAATTTTTGGATCGGCACCACGGGAGGCGGGTTATATTACTTTAATCGAAAAGATGAAACGTTCAAAGCGTTCACGATGCAGGACGGTTTGCCGAGTAATATTATTTACGGCATTTTGCCGGATGGACAAAGGCATCTCTGGCTGAGCACCGCGAACGGATTGGTAAAGTTCGACACGCAGACCGATGCCAGCAAAACCTACTATAAAGAAAACGGCCTGCAGAGCAATCAATTTTGTTACGATGCCTTTTTGAAAAGCCGGAGCGGCGAGATGTTTTTCGGCGGCATCAATGGCGTCACCGCCTTTTATCCGGGGAATATCCACGAGAATGCTTATGTCCCGCCGGTGGTGATCACGGGTCTGAAAATTTTCAACAAGCCGGTGGAAATCGCCGGGCCGGATGGTATCTTGAAAAAATCCATCACCGAGACCCACGCGATAACGCTTTCCCATCGGCATTCGGTTTTTTCATTTGAATTTGCCGCATTGAATTATGCCATCAGTGCCCAAAACCAATATGCCTATAAAATGGAAGGATTCGATAAAGACTGGAACTGGGTGGGGAACAGACGTTTTGCGACGTACACCAATCTCAATCCGGGTACCTATACCTTTCGCGTCAAAGCTGCCAACAATGACGGTGTCTGGAATGAACAAGGGGCCTCGATCATTGTGACCATCACTCCGCCGTTCTGGCAAACCTGGTGGTTCAAGATTTTGGGCATCGCCCTGCTGCTTTTGATCGTCAAGCATTTTTACGATTATCAAGTGCAGAAAAGAAATGCGCTGCAAGCCAGGGCCCTGGCGAATCTTTCTCAATTAAAACTGTTGCGCTATCAGATGAATCCACATTTCCTGTTCAATGCGCACAACTCCATCCGCTCGATGATACTGATCGACAAGGATCGCGCCTGGCAGATGATCACCGAGCTGTCGGAGTTCTTTCGCTACACCCTGCTCAATTTCGACAAGGTGGCGGCTTCGCTGGACGAGGAGATCAAAGCCGTGGATAATTATCTGCACATCGAAAAAATTCGCTATATGGACTCGCTGAAGGTTTCCTTTCAAATTGACGAAGCGGCGAGAAAATGCTCGGTGCCGGCTTTCCTGTTTCAGCCGGTTGTGGAGAATGCCATCAGGTACGGCATGCAAACCAGTCCCATGCCGCTGCAGGTCGTGATATCGATCACCTTGAACGACGGCATCTTGTCGATCGATGTCTCCAACACCGGAAAACTCATCAAAGGCGCCGATGGCAAAAAGGAGGAAGCGCACGGCACCTCACTGGAAAATCTCAAACAAAGGCTGGAGTTGATGTTTAAAGATCGCTATGGTTTTCAACTTTATGAGGAAGACGGTTGGGTGCATACCAAAATAAAAATCAAATATGAGCCCGGGAAAAATGGGAGTAAGTCTGAGAATAAATTCCCAGGCTTAAAAACGAAAGTCGCCCTCCACGCGTAGCCCGAAAGCGACTACACCTATCGAATAAGCATATCGCGGCCCCGCGCTCCGACCGACAACCGAATGCCGATCTCGCGCGTCCGTTCGGTTCGGTAAAGGAGGTATTTCAGTTGTTGCCGCCCCGATGATTTCGCCGTTGCGCACCACCAGCGAAGCGGCGCTGAGCAAAGTGGCTTCCTGTTTCTCAACCCACTCGACTTCGATTTCTAATCGGCTCCCCGTTGGACGGCGTCCGCAGGATGAACTTCTCCATCAATCGATCAAACCCCATCCACTTATCCAACGCGGCCAGCGCTTTTCCCTGCGGCTACGCCCGTTGGGCTTCCCGCAACCGCGCCACATCGCGAAGCGGCGGCAAGCCGAAGAGCTTCTTGTACTCCCGAGTGAAGTGCGAGACATCGTCATAACCCACGCGATAGGCAACACTTGACGCGTCGAGGCCCTCACCGAGCATGAGACGGCGCGCTTCCTGGAGCCGCAGCCGCTTCTGGAACTGCAAAGGACTCATGGCGGTGACGGCTTTGAAATGATGGTGGAACCCCGAGACGCTCATCCCAACCTCACGCGCAATCCTGTCGATTCGAAGCGGTTGGTCAAAATCTTTACGGAGCCGCTCGATGGCCTTGACGATGTGGGGGGTGTAGCCGTTTAGAGCCGCAATGTGACGGAGGCGGCCACCCTGCTCTCCTCTCAGGAGCCGGTAGACGATTTCCCGCATGATCAACGGCGCGAGAAAAGTAGCTTCGGTAGGACTGTCCAGAAGCCTGACAAACCGCACCACCGCATCCAGCAAGCCGGCGTCCAACGAGCTGACGTTGATGGCCCTCACCTCGGCATGTGTCGCTAAAGACGCCTTCTCCGAGTTTTGCGAGGAGGGATGGCTGGCGTGGCTAAAGACGCCATCTCCGACCTCGACCATGACCGAGGCAACGAGAGTGGGATCGAGTTTCAGGCGAAGGCTGAGGTACGGCCGCTCCTTCGACGCTTCGAGAACGTGACCTACGAGAGGCAACTCGGCGGTGACGAGGAGGTAGTGATAGGGGTCGTACAGGTAACGCTCCTTGCCGAGAAAGACTTCCTTGCTGCCCTGGGCAATTACGCAGAAGGATGGCTCGGTCACGGTGTGGATTGACTCCATCGTCGAAGAGCAGCGGTTGAGGTACAGGCCTTTCATCGGCTCAATCTTCCCGTCTTCACGAATAGCCCGCGCGATGCACTCCACCAACTCGTCTCGGTTGGCTTGCGCCATCCGTGCCTCGCGCTTTGCCTGTTGTCTTTCCTTTGAATCCATAGGCATCTCTGGGCTTGTTCTTCGTTATGTCGCGCAGGCATCCTTGCCTGCAGCCAAGACTGCGTCCGAGGATGTCTGCGCTACAATATTTTGCAGAATAGTACAATAATTTTCGAAAATTATTATATCACCCTGCGCCCCAAAGTTCATATATTTTAACAAAGGGTTGCATATTTTTGGCAAAAGATAGGAAAAAAAATGGACAAACGCAAGCTTGGAAAAAGCAATCTGGAAGTCTCGGCTCTCGGCCTGGGCTGCATGGGAATGAGTTTTGGATACGGGCCGCCTGCAAACAAGCAGGAGATGATCTCACTGATTCGCACAGCCGTCGAACGCGGCATCACTTTCTTTGATACTGCTGAAGTTTATGGCCCGTTCACAAACGAAGAGCTCGTCGGCGAAGCGCTCGCTCCCTTCCGCGGGCAGGTCGTGATTGCCACCAAGTTCGGGTTCAAACTTAAGCCCAATGGAGAGCCAGGTTGGGTTGGCCTGGATAGCCGGCCAGAGCATATTAAGCAGGTTGCCGAGGCCTCACTCAAGCGGCTCAAGGTGGATGCCATCGACCTGTTCTATCAACATCGCGTGGACACGAATGTGCCCATCGAAGACGTGGCGGGAGCGGTGAAGGACCTGATTCGGGAAGGTAAGGTTAAGCACTTTGGTCTTTCGGAAGCAGGCGCGCAAACGATCCGTCGCGCACACGCCGTCCAGCCGGTCACCGCAGTTCAGAGCGAATACTCGCTATGGTGGAGACGCCCTGAAGAGGAAGTGCTGCCGACTCTCGAGGAACTCGGAATTGGCTTCGTTCCATTTAGCCCTCTGGGTAAGGGCTTCCTCACAGGCAAGTTCGACGAGAATACGAAATTCGATAGCACCGATTTCCGCAATATCGTTCCCCGCTTTACGCCGGAGGCGCGGAAAGCGAATCTGGCTTTGGTTGATCTGCTCGGCAAGATCGCGGAACGAAAGCAGGCGACACCGGCTCAGATCGCGCTCGCCTGGCTGCTGGCGCAAAAGCCGTGGATTGTTCCCATCCCAGGAACCACGAAGCTGCATCGGCTGGAGGAGAACATCGGAGCAGTTGCTGTGGAGCTTACACCCGGCGATCTCCGTGAGATTAAGAGCGCCACATCAAAAATCAAGTTACACGGGGCGCGATACCCCGAACATCTGGAGAAGTTGACCGGTCGCTGAACAGCCGTCATGACAAACCTGGGTTCGAGATTATGAGCACTAACCTCGAAGAAAAAGTCGTCGTTATTACAGGCGCAAGCAGCGGGCTGGGTAAACACCCCTGCGTGCCGTGTGGAGAGTTCCACCTTTATTCAATCTGAATCTTGCACGTTATTTACGCCCATCTCTGCTGCGGTTGAAAACCACAGGCTAAGAGGCGCAAGTCGTTTGAATACGAGTGTCACTCACTGGGTGGGAGTCGCATTCATGCGACTTTCAAATCTTAGTCTGTGGATTCATCCACAGGCGGACGTTGGACAAAACACAATGTAAAATTCAGGTTCAACGAATTGAGAGGTCGGAAATGAAACTGCTCGTCACGACCATCATGTCGCTTTCTCTGCTCGCCTCGGCGTTCGCCCAGTCCAATCAGGCGGGGGCGGCCTCCACGTCGGCTCAGGATTCACAGACAATCAAAATCACTCGCAGAGGTTCGCAGCCCTCCCGGCTAGGACCGGCCGAGAATTTCACCGGCTCCGTGCGCATCGATCCCCTGTTCCAAGCGAACGCTCCGGCGCGCGCGGCCGGCTCTCTCGTCACATTCGAGCCGGGCGCACGCTCGGCGTGGCACACTCACCCGCTGGGCCAAATCCTGATCGTGACCGCGGGCACAGGCCGTGTGCAGCGCTGGGGCGACTCCGTGGACGAGATCCGGCAGGGGGACGTGGTCTGGATTCCGCCCGGCCAGAAGCACTGGCACGGGGCCGCGCCGAACAGTTCGATGGCGCACATCGCCATTGTCGAAATGCTCGACGGCAAGACCGTCGAATGGATGGAGAAGGTCAGTGATGCGCAATATGGCGCGCCGCTCCGCGCTCAAGATCCAGTGACGCCCGCGCCCGGCGCGCAGTCTCGGCCGTCTCAAAAAGTGATCGGCGACTTTGCCCCCAAGTTAGCCGAGCTGACTGACAACGTGCTGTACGGCGATGTCTGGGAACGTCCGGAACTGTCGAAGCGTGACCGCAGCCTGGTGACGGTGGCCGCGCTGATCGCCTTGAACCGTCCGGACCAGCTTCGATCTCACCTCGTCAGGGCGCGCGAGAACGGCGTGACGCAGGAGGAGTTGATCGAGACCATCACGCATCTGGCGTTTTACGCGGGCTGGCCGAACGCGGTAACCGCCATCGCCGTGGCTAGGGAAGTTTTCGAGAAGAAATGAGTTGCGAAAGGAGAAATCATGCAAAAGCAGCAACCTGGAAAGAGCAATCTGAAAGTCTCGACCCTTGGGGTCATCGGGACAAATTCTCTGGGCAGAAAGCATCGGAAGTCTTTCATCTCGCTTTGGCTGATCGCAACCGTCCTTTTGATTTCAGCAAGCGCACAAGAAACCAACAAGAGCAAGCCCGAACAGGCGCCTGCATCCGAGAGGCCGACGGTTCGTATCGCTTCCGGAATCGTGCGCGGTGTGACGGAAGGGGATGTCTCAATCTTCAGGGGGATTCCCTATGCGGCTCCGCCGGTTGGCGAATATCGCTGGCGGCCGCCACAACCCGTACCCGCATGGGAGGGCGTGCTTGACGCGAGCAAGTTCGGCGCAAATTGTGCGCAGGCAGCATGGCCCCGCGGTTCTGGATCAATTGCGGAGGGCTCGTCGGAAGATTGTCTCTATCTCAATTTGTGGCTTCCTGCCGGAACCATGCCGGGAGCAAAGTTGCCAGTGATGGTGTGGATCCACGGAGGCGCTTTTGTGGGTGGAAGCGGCTCCGATTCCGGTACTGCAGGAAATGAATTTGCCAAACAGGGCGTCATCCTGATGACCTTCAACTACCGTCTGGGGCGCCTCGGTCATTTTGCATTCCCGGCGTTGAGCAAGGAGCATCCGGAAGAACCCAAGGGCAGTTACGCCTTCATGGACCAGATAGCAGCCCTCAAATGGGTACAACAAAACATTGCCGCATTCGGAGGCGATCCGAATAATGTTACTATTTTCGGTTTCTCTGCCGGCGGCGTCTCGGTACATTCACTCATGACCATACCGGATGCAAAAGGCCTTTTCCACAAAGCAATCAGTGAATCCGGCGGCGGCAGAGACGGTGTTCTAACCGGCAGGCCGATTAACAAGGAAAATGCCGATCCCTTCTACACCGTTTCGGCTGAAACGATCGGGATAAACTTTGCCCGTAAACATGGGATCGAAGGCACGGATGCCGCCGCACTGGCCAAGCTGCGCGCCTTGAGCGTGGAGGCGATTGTGGACGGGGGACAGGAAACTGATGGGCAAGGAGGTCCGCGTACCTATCCGGGACCTATCCTCGACGGTAAACTGGTGGTAGAGACTGCTGAGAGTGCATACAAGGCAGGTAGGCAGGCACGCATTCCGCTCATCATCGGGAATACGAGTGCGGAAATAGGCGGAGGCTTTGTGAATGCCAGCAGTTCAAAGGAAGAACTGTTTTCACTGTTCGGGGAACTGGAGAGTGAGGCAAAAGCTGCCTATGATCCTGAAGGCAACAAAGAATTCGCTGAGGTCATAACAAAGTTCAACACCGACTGGGTATGGGGTGAGCCAGCCCGTTTTGCCGCCAGGGCTTTTGTCGCTAATGGAGAGCCGGCCTACATCTATCATTTCGATTACGTCCCCGCCGCAATGAAGGAGAGGATGCGGTATGGCGCCGGACACGGATCCGAAGTCGCGTATGTATTTAACAACCTCAATGCGCGCTGGGGTGCCCCAGAGGCAGCACCTGAAGATAAAAAGGTAGCGCAGATGTTGAACACCTATTGGGCAAATTTCGCCAAGACCGGTGATCCCAACGGTAAGGGACTGCCGAAATGGCCCGTTTACAATACTAAAAGTGAAGAGATCCTTGATATCCAGTCCGATGGTAAACCGGTCGGCAAGCCAGATCCCAGGAAAGCGAGACTGGATGTGATTGAAAAGGCCGTCAAGATGAGGGTTGCTATACAATCACGTGGTGGTATTTAGCCGAGAAAGTTGAACAATGAAGGATCGCGTCTCTCGGAGGAACTCAGGCAAAAGCAGGAATCTGGAAAGAGCAATCAATAACGGCAAGAGGCAAATCCCATGGGCAGGAAACATCGAAGGTTTTTCATCGCGCTCTGGCTGATCGCAGCCTTCCTTTTCATTTCAGAAAGCGCACAAGAAACCAACAAGAGCAAGCCCGAGCCGCTGGTGATTCAGGAGCAAGGCAGCTTCGCAGTGGGCGGAACGGTCATCACCGCCCCCGGCACTTTCGACCACATCAACCGAAGCCCTGCCGGGCAGACGTTGCACGGCGACCATGCTTATGTGTTCTATCAGATTCCGGTGAATGCTCGCAAACTCCCTCTCGTCTTATGGCACGGCTTCGGGCAGTTCTCGAAAACCTGGGAAACCACGCCCGATGGGCGCGAGGGCTTTCAGAATATCTTCTTGCGTCGCGGCTTCCCAGTTTACGTGATCGACCAGCCACGACGCGGCCGCGCGGGTCGCAGCACGCTGCCGGCGACGATTACGCCGACGCCCGACGAGCAGGACTGGTTCGGCACGTTCCGCCTCGGCATCTGGCCGGACTTTTTCCCGGGCGTGCAGTTCTCACGCGACCCGGAGGCGCTGAACCAATACTTCCGCCAAATCACACCCGACACGGGCCCGCTTGATCCCGCCCTGAACTCGGATGCGGTCTCCGCACTCTTCAAAAAGATCGGGCCGGGGGTTCTCGTGACCCATTCACACAGCGGAGGCATGGGTTGGCGCGTCGCAGTGAAAAGCTCGAACGTCCGCGCCATCGTCTCCTACGAGCCCGGGAGCGGCTTCATCTTCCCGGAAGGCGAAGTGCCTCCGCCGATGCCGAGCGCCGGCGGCACGCTGCAGGCGCTTGGCGTGCCGCTGTCAGAGTTCATGGCGCTGACAAAGATTCCGATCATCATCTTCTACGGCGACAACATTCCGACGGAGCCGAGCGCGAATCCGGGCCAGGACGGTTGGCGCGTGCGACTGGCGATGGCAAGGCTGTGGATGGATGCCGTGAACCGCCGAGGCGGTGATGTCACCGTTGTGCATCTGCCCGAAACAGGTATTCGCGGCAATACCCACTTTCCGATGTCGGATATAAACAATCTCGAAATTGCAGACCTGCTATCGGAATTTTTAAAGAAAAAGGGGTTGGATTGACCGGTTTTATCGTTCGTCAGTTCCTGCAAGGCGAAATCGTTGCTTTAAAGGCAAGTAAAAGTTTAGCCGTTTGAAATCTTACTTACTTTCCATGAGCGGGTAAGCGGGTGGCTTTCACCACCCGCTCCCCGTTGTCGCAATAGAGTCGATTCTCTATATTTACCGGCGTGCGGCTTTCCCGCACCGGGCGACGCCTAAGACGGTTTGTCAAGCCGTCCG
>JAPDQK010000085.1:0-18991 GCA_034505955.1 Candidatus Zhuqueibacter pondensis | reverse complement strand
ATCGCTCGTAAGTATTCTTGAACTGATTTTTTGCTCATAATATGGCTCCAAAGTATGGTAACACATATTATGAGGCAACGACTCAATTTCCAAGTGATTTCGGTAACAATATTTATGAGTCAATGCGGCATTACCGGTTTTTCATTTTAAACATTGACAAAGAGCGCAGAGTTATGTAAGTTTTGTTTGGTCTCTCTGCCACCATCAAGAGTTTTTTTTCAGACACTTGATGATTCAGCCGAAGGACGTATCCGCGTTGGCACTGACGAACTGAAGCAGATTCTTGTTGTGCGATGATGGTGGCTTTATAAATCTACGTGAAATGACAAGAAAGGGAATCCCCATGAAAATCACCGTTGTCGGTGCCGGCCATGTCGGCGCAACCACCGCGCTGCGCCTGGCGGAAAAAAGATTGGCCAATGAAATCATCCTGATCGACATTCTCGAAGGCATTCCCTCGGGCAAGGCGCTTGATCTGTGGGAATCGGCGCCGGTGCAGGGATTCGATGGCAAAATCATCGGCTCGACCAATGATTACGCGCTCACCAAGAATTCCGATATCGTCGTCATTACTGCCGGTCTGGCACGCAAGCCGGGGATGAGCCGCGAGGATTTGCAGGCGACCAACGCCGGGATCGTGCAGTCCGTGACGGAAAGCGTCGTCAACGGCTCGCCGCAATGCAAAATCATCATGGTCACCAATCCGCTGGATGTGATGACCTATGTGGCGATGAAAGTCAGCGGCTTCGAGCCGAATCGGGTGTTCGGCATGGCCGGGATATTGGACACCGCACGCTATCGCACCTTCATCGCGATGGAGCTGAACGTCTCGGTGCGCGACATTTCGGCACTGGTGCTCGGCGGCCACGGCGATGACATGGTGCCGCTGCCGCGCCTCACCACCGTCGGCGGCATTCCGCTCACCGAGTTGCTGTCCAAAGACCGCATCGACGCCATTATTGAGCGCACGAAAAATGGCGGTGCCGAGATCGTCAAATATCTCAAAGAAGGTAGCGCCTACTATGCGCCCTCCGCTGCCGTCGCCGAAATGGTGGAATCTGTGGTGCACGATTCCAAACGCGTACTTCCCTGCTCCGCCTGGCTCACCGGACAATACGGTTTGAACGAGGTCTGCGTCGGCGTGCCGGTGAAGCTCGGCAAAAACGGCGTCGAACAGATTTATGAATTACAACTCACAGAGGCGGAAATGAAGATGCTGCACGACTCGGCGGAAAGAGTGAAAGCAAATATTGCAAAGCTGAAGTTGTAGGTTGCTGGATTATTATCATCCGTAATGCCTTGGGAATGATCTATTCCGGGTAGGTATAAGTGAATTATACCACCCGTAATGCCTCAGTGATGGGGGGGAGTAATTGTCATTCCGGAGGAATCTTTTTAAAATTCAAGTACATTTTTCGAATCAAAAAAGATTCTTCCAGAATGACACCCCCGTGACCGAGGGGTTACTACCACCCCTATAATTTTCTTGCTTTCTCCGAATTTTCGTCGTACATTGTCACAACAACCAAAGTGCAATCATGAAACAGAAAAGTCGATTGCTGTTTGTCACCTCCTGGTTGGTGTTGCGCTTGCGGTGGTCGCTGGCCTTTTTGCAGGCGGTCTCGCAGGTCACTCTGCAACGTTTGTGGTCAAGGCCGGGAATTATTCTTTTTTCTCACCAAGACTACCGTTTTCCGCTCGACCGCTGGGTCTTTGATGAGCAGCGCGGTGCTTACCTGTTTTCCGCTCGACCGGAAGAACCGTTGCGCATTTGTCTCTTGCCGGAAATTTCACAAAACTAAAAACCCCCGAAATGGGGGTTATTAGAAAATTGAGACTCCAATCGATCCACGCCTGGTAATTGCCCGCCCTTAAACATTTCCGCATTTACGACCCGCTGGGTTTGCTGACATACACCGTATCGGTAACGGTCTGCTGAATATAAATGACATCATAAACCGGCTTCGGCACGTAGATGGTGTCGGTGCGGGTGTAGAACATCAAGTCGGCGGCGAATTGTTCCAGGGGCTTTTTGATGTCTTCCAAATCCTTTTCTTGATAGCCCCAAATCTGCAGACCGGCCACTCCCTCTTTTTCGTCGAAATCAAAACGCAGGCTCAGCTTCTTGCCCTTGTAGGTGCGTTCCAAAAGACGCATTAAACCGGCAAAAATGGCAGTCGCAGCAGGCTTGTCGGAAGAAGGGATGATGTATTGCCCCCCTTTCTTGTCTTTGGAGCCGACCAGTTCGATAGAATTGGCGACTTTCCAATTGCGCATGACCGCCAGCGCGGTATCCGAGGCACTCAAGCTGTAAAGCTGCTTGGAAGGATAAACCTCGAGCATGTCTTTTTCGTTGAAGCCGTCGCCGACAATATCGATCACCTCTATGCTGTCGATTTTATCCTCGGTAATGAAATACTCATCGACAAAGAATTTGATGGTGGGTTTGTCTCTAACCGTTGCCACGCGCACGGTCTTGCGCGTCACAATCACATCCTCGGACAACTGGGCCAACACGGGTTGCGTGCAAATCGTGATTACCAACAGCGTGACCAGCCATCCACCGATTATTGTGGTCTCCTTGCGTTTCATCGACATACCTCCTGGTACTTCAAGATGGAATTTGAAATATGCAGTCCGCGCGCTGCGCGTCGTCTGTTTTGCTACTGCATCAATCTGAGTTTTTCAAAATAATACTTGGCCTTTTCCGTTTGATTCAGGCGCCTGTAGCCATCGACCAACAATTTGTACAGATTCTGCAATTCATCGGCATCCAATTGCCAGGATAATGCCAGCGCTTTTTCCGCATTTGCGATCATGAGCGTGGGGTTCGCGCGTGACAAGTCCGCCATGCGCAGGAAGCTTTTCCCACGGCCTTTCCAGTGGATCTCAGCCGCCTGCGAAAAATAGGTATAAGCCAGCTTGCGGTCACTGCGCAAAGTATCGATTCCCAGGTTATAACACATCGTGCCATACGCATCGAAGTAATTTTGCTGGATGGTATCGAGCGGTGCACCGGTTTCATCTTTTGGCATGGCCTTGATCACTTCCAACAGGCGGGAAACCGCGCTGGCCTTGCGGTTGAGATTGGTATACTCAATCATGGCATACGTCCAGCTTATTTCATCCCTGGTGTGCTGCGTCTTCAACATACCGTTGAGCATTTTCTCATAAATCTTACCCGCGTCGTCAAAATTCCCCAGCGTCGAAAGCACTCTTGCGGAATCCCGCCACACCGAGGCCGGGATATTGCCATCATCCCAATTGATCCACTGAATATCCGTATCGATAATGGAAAGATTTTGCGGGTTTTTGGTCAACTCCTTCGCGTGATGCAAAGCAGAGAGGGCCTCCTGCGAATCCAGCAGCTTGATGGCAGCTTGCGCCCGCCAATAAACGGAGAGAAATCTCGTGGTCGTATCCATCGTGCTTTCCACCGGCAACGCGGGGTTTTGCACACGCTGCGGATTGACCTCAGCCGAGGCCACCAGAATTTCTTCGCACTTTTTGTAATTCGCCAGTGCCTCCGACCATTGTTTCATGGCGTAATAAGTGTTGGCAAGATTGAAAAAATGCAAATAATCACCAGGCTCCAAGCGCGCCAAAGCTCCCCACAAGTGCAAAGCCTTATCGTAGGTCATCTCTTTGGGAAAATGAGCGGCCAGCAATTTATACGTGTATGCCAGATAAATCTGAACTTGCGTATTGAAAGGATTCAATTGCAGGGATTGCTCAAGATATTTCTGCGCTTCTTTCAAGTTGTAACTCGCCTGGATGATCAAGCGTTGTTCCTGAGTACGTTTGTATTTATCGATATTTCTTTGCGCTTCAATAAGTTGCAATGCGCCGGGAATCGCCTGCTTCACGGCAGCCAATGAATCTTCTTTACTCACCGACTTGACCGGTGATTTCCTGGCTTCGTCGATAATCCGCCACAGGGAATCGCTCACCTCATAATGACGCAGGCCCTTTTCAAAGAGCGCCTCGGCCGCAAGCTCATTTTTCAAGGAAACGAACAAGCCGGCGGCGATGGAATCCGCGCGTGCTGCCACGATCGGCGTCACTCCCGGCGGAACTTTGATCGCCCGTTTGCCGTCAAAACTGCGAATGGTGTTGCTGCTCCCGCAACCGGCTATGACCAGAGAAAACAAAATCAGACCAACTAAACAATAACTGCACCATTTCATGGTTTTTTCTGTCCTTCGGCTTTTTCAATACCCTCCCACCAGGAAAGGAAAATGCTGTAAAATCGTGAAGTCTCTTCCTTGGTCGGTGTTTTTTCGAGCATGCTCAACGAGGCCACTTCGCCATCCCGGCGGCCGGCCACGCCCTTGTTCAGGGAGAAACTTTGTTTGCGAAAACCGTTATCGCGCAACCAAATTGCCTGGGCGCTGTCACCTTTTGCCACCAACAGGATACCGAAATCCTCCGAGTCCTCATTGCATAACATAAACAGTTCATATGTCGTTGGGCCAGTATCCACTTCCGTTTTGGAGGTTGCATCGCCCTCCTTGTATCTCATGTAATATTGCAAAGCCGGCGGAAACTCATATGGGTGCTCACGAAGCCACTTCAGCAGCTTTCGAAAAAGTTCCCGAAGATCTTTTTTCAAATCCGCCTCGCCGAACTTTTTCACGACGACTTTTTTGGGGGTGGCATCCACTGCCGGGCGCCCGGAAAGCACCGGATTAATTGTGCCGGGAGAATATCTCCGGGCTCCCGGTACTCCGCCATATCCCGCCTTCGTTGTTGCCAAATTGGGATTATAAACGTTGCTCGGAGTGCCGTACACCGGCAACCCACCGGGCTGGCTGCGTACTACCGGAGCGTTGTCCGGTGGCTTAATGATCGTGCCCACATTGATGTCCGGCATCTGCATGGCCTGCGGCAGCGTGGCAACCCGCTGCAGAGGTGAAAGCTCCGAAGGCCTGGCCGGATTCCCCAAATCCTTCAACGCCGACAGATCGATTTCCGGAATCACATCAGGCGCCACCGTGCTCGGGCTGGGCAATTCCGGAGAAATTTCTTTCGGGGTTTTGTCCATCGGTTTTTTCGTCGGCTCCGCGGATTTCTGCTTGGGCGGCAGGTATTTCGAAAAATCGATTTCTGCAAATTTCTCGACGTCGAAGCGCGGCTCCTCGAGAGTGATCTGCATCACCAGGAAGTAAATCAGCAGCACAAGAATTGTGGTCAGAATGTACGTCCACAATTTCTCCGGCTCGATGCGGCTGAGGCGCCAGCGCAGGCTATACACCAGGCTCGACATAGTTGATATTTCGGTTGATTTGATTGCGCTCACAAACATCCAAGACGTTGACCGTCAGTTGAATCGGCGAATTGGGATCGGGCTGAATCAGGACGATGATGTCCTCATTCCGTGCTTGATAATTTTGACGCACCTGGAGCAATATCTGCTCGATCCATTCCAAATCCTCGTGGGTGGCAATTTCTGTCCCGCCCTCCATCAGGGTATATTTCGGACCGTCGAAGATGAGAATCGAAACGGTCTTGACTTGGGTCGGTACGCTGACCGCGGTGACGCTCGGCAGTTTCACCTGGGTTTTCTGCTCGATGTCGCTGATGCAGATAAAACCGAACAGCACGGTCAGGCCGATGTCGATCAAGCGAATGATGATGCCGCCTTTGCTCATATTTCCATCTCACCTCGTATATTTCGAGCTGATGCGCACATCGACGGTTTTGAGCACCGGAATGGTGTCACTATTGATCCTGTCACAAATATCCGCGGCTTTCATGACAAAACGTATGGGCGTGTCATGATTGGCCCGCAACCGCACACGCATTTTATAACGAGACTTCGCCAGCTCATTTCTTTTGGCGAGCAAATATTGCTCAAGCTTGTCCAAACTCTGAGTTCCGCTGGTTTCGTTTTCGAGCAAATAGGTGCCGTCTCTGAGGATTCCCACAAAGACCACCATCTCCGGATCGGGATTGACCGCCGGCAACTCCACGGTCGCCGGTAGCGTGATTTTGCTTTGTGTGCTCAGCTCTGCGGTGCAAATGAATCCGAACAGCAAAATCATCACGATATCGATCATGCGCACAATCATGCCGGCGCTCATAAAGCCTCACTCCCGTCCCATGGACTCAAAAGAGGTCTCGAGTTTGCGCGTGGTTTTGGATTTCACCGCCGCTTTGACAATATTCGCACCGGGAGTCTCAGCGAGACGAAAACCAACGCTGGCGATGCCATCTTCATCGGTGTAAACTTCTGTGCGGGTCTTGTCGTGATCCAGCCGGCCGTTGTTATAAGTCACCTCGAAGACGACGGATTGTTCGGGAACCGGATTGCCATAAGCATCTTCCAATTTCAAGCTCAGAGGATCCGGCAAAGTGGCGCCCGGCCGGCCGGTTTGCAAATGGCCGGAGAGCACGTACAGCTTGTCCGGCGCCCCGGGCCGGGATTCGATTTCGAATTCCTGCTCGAGATTGGCGCCGCCATCAACGCGCGCCACGATGGTATGCTTGCCAACCAATTTTCCCAAACGTGCGTGAGTCCTGGCGCGGCCGGCAAAATCGGTTTCGACTCTCTTGATATTGTCCCCATCTTCCAGCGAGATCATTGTGCCATCGGTTTCAAAGATGACCGGCAGATTCTCCATGGGCTTGCCATATTGATCCAACACGGCAATCTCCAGCGGCTTGGGCAATTCACTGCCGGCCTCGGCGATCTGATGGTTGCCCGAGAGAATCTTCATGGTGGTTGGCACCGGGCGCGAAAGCTCGGGCCTCGGTTCCGGGACCGGCGGGCGGGCCACTTGCCCGGCCACACTCGTCAACGAAGATAGTATGGCAGAGGTGTCAACGGCAACCGATTGCCCTTTGCCGAAAATATAGCGAAATTTGTCCGCCTGCTCTTCAATGTATCCAAGGTGTGTCAGAAAAGTATTATGAACAAACGCGATGCCGAAATTGAGCAGAATGCTCACCACCAAGCCGCCAATGGTGGTCACCAGGGCAGTGCCCATGCCGAGGATGACCTGCGAGGATTCCAATTTGCCCGGCATGAATGTTATATACATTCCCCACACCGTACCCAACAGACCGAGGGCGCCGGCGGTATCGGAAAGCAGAACCGTAAAACTCCGCAACAATTCGTAGCGCTCTTTGGTGGTTTCCATATAGCCTTGGATTTCCGTTTGCAGCGATTCGGCGCTGGGGTCACGATGCCAAAGGCCGCACAGCTTCTCGAACAATTGTGCCATCAGAGATTGAGGATACTCTGCGACGATCTTCCATATTCCCAGCACCGCGCTCTTCCGATCGAATTCTTCCTGTTGCGGCGACAAGCTTCTCTCAATGTTTGCTCTGATTGGTTTCATCCGTTTTTTGTCAAAAACGATTCTGACCATCTGATAAACGAGCACACCCAGGCCGATGATGAAAACCAAGTAGATCGGGTACATGATCACGCCGCCCTGCCTGGTCCATTGCGCGAAATTTTTGGCCATGCCACCTTTCACCGTATCGGCTTTCGTAGTGGCTCGCTGGGAAGTTGCAGTAGGCGTTCCCGAAGTCAGCGCGGTAGCGCCACTTGTCTGTTGGGCTGACGGAGTGGAGGTATTCTGCACCGCGAACGCCGGCCCGGTTGTCGCCACCAGCAGCAACAACATTCCTAAAAGGACTACGCTCGTTGTGCGCCAATGAAACATAAGACCATCTCCATTTCAATAATGAATATGAATTATACTGGTTTAGGGTTGGTTTTTGCATGCCACCAAACTCGTCAGTCATTCTGCAAGAATCTTTTTCAGCATCAACCAAGACGTTAAAAATTCACGCTTTACTTCATGCGTAAAAAGATTCCTCCTGAATGACATCGCAGTGAAATTTTCACCCTAAACGAGTATAACAATTTTTTTCTCAATTACGAACAATAATCGTCGCCATCGAGCGCGGATTCGGCTCAAAATCCTTGCCGCGCGAAATCGCGATGGCAATGCGCCGATTGTCCAGGCGAACCACCAGCGGCTTGCGCGGAGAGGTATAAACCTGACCATCTCCGGACTTCCACCGAATGTAATAATAGTACGTACCTGGCAGGGGCTGATGACCACCATCCAGCCGCCAATCCCAAATGTGCCGGCGCGGGAACTGACGCTCGCCAGAAATGCTGTGAATCGGCTTGCCCTCGCTGTCCTCCAGAATGAACGTCCACCACACCGGACCCCAGCGCAGGTCTTTAATCTGCAGATCGAATTTGAACGTGTCCGCCGGCACCCTGACCGTGCGATAATAAACATGTTCTGGAATTTTCCGGCCGCCCAATTTGCTTGGCGTGGCCTTCTGTGCCGTATCCTGCACGGCAATTTGGATCCGGTCGGTCAACGCGCCATAGAGCGAAAGATATTTCAACAGCAGATAGGCGCGCCGTCCCTCCGGCGGAACCACGATGGTCGCACGGAAGGTTGGGTCCTTCATCCGCTGCGCCAGATTGTGCAGAAACTCGAGATATTCTTTTTTATGATCCTTTTGCATGGCATAAACGATCGCGGCGCTGTCGTTTGGAATCTCATATTTCTCGGGGATGCCATTGACTGCCTCGAATCTACTCATCAGCCGGCTGGCGCCCATTTTCGGCAAATCGGGCTCCAGACTGTCGGAAGAGAAGAAAAGATCCTCCGGCAATTCCGCCAGATCCTCCATGCGAACGTGAGGATCAATTTTGCGATGAATATAGGTATCCTGCATCAACAGGGTATCGAAAACCGATTCCACGACAAAGGCGGTGGCAGGGTTGATCACGGGCCGGCGCGGAGTAAATTTCAGCCAACTGGGGTCATAGAGCGAGGCCTGGCGCCGGAAATTGAACACCAACCCCAGCTCGTGGGAACCGCTGCTGGCAAGGTTGAGATCATTGACCGGATAGTGGTAGCGATAATTCAAGCTGACGCCCCTGCCGACGTGCAACTGGCCCTCGAACAGTGCCGCATCCGAACTGTAGCCCATTTTGAGAAAGCCCAGCTCCGGACGGAACGCCTCGAGCGCCATTGTGGGTGAAGAATGGTGGTTTTCCGAAATGAAACCCAGGATGGCGCGAAAGTAGCTCATGCCTATTGCCGCGCCGGCATTAAATGCGCGCGGCACGCGTGCCTCGATGTTGCTCAATGCAATGTCTGGCCGGCTGAGCTGATTGACACTGAAGCCAAAGGTCAAATGGCGGAAAGGAACTACCAACAGCCCGAACCCGAGATTGAATGGGGTCCACTTCGAGAGGTCCTTTTTTAGCAACGGGTCCTCCGGATCATACTCACCAAATCCTGTACGATCATACGCGCGATTCAAAAAGCCAAGGCTGGCGCCAACAGAAAATCGATCCAAAAATTTCTTGCTGACCATGGCGTTGATCATCAAGTTGTTCATCATGGGCGTGGTGAGATACTGGCCTTGCACGCCGAAACCGAATCCTTCGATTCTGCCAATTTTACGATCAACCGAAGTCAGACTGAAAAAGTTGTTCCGCAGGCTGAAGTTGTTTTCGACGATCCCGGGAAACAGAATTTCGCTTCCTGCCATGAACAGCGGATCTTGCCACGCGACGATCGCCGGGTTGAGCAAATTGGCGCGCGCGTCTCCCATGTCCGCCGGATTGGAATTGATCAGCGTTTGGGCCATGGCAGTGCCGAAACCAAGGCAAAACCACAGCGCCAGGAGCAATGCCTTCTTCCTTTGCCACTGACTCGTCGAATGATGCGACCAGTCAGTCAGGAAATTTTTTTCTCTTCGAAGGATGGTATTCATGGCTGTACGAAAAGTTTAATTGCTTCCATACTCACGAAATGGACAAGCGCTGAAATTTAACGGATGACCGTAACGATGCCGCTTGCCACTTTGTTGCTGCCGTCCTGCAGAATCCACACGTAGACACCAGGAAGGACCAAGTTTCCTCGGTCATCCCGGCCATTCCAGGGAATCTCGCGCGCACCGTCTTTGGCTTGAATACTGTTCACCGGAGCACCGCGCAAATCAAAGATCTTCCAAACAGGCTTGAACAATACAAAGTCGTGAAATTTAAGCGTGTCCACATCGTTGTAACCGTCGCCATTGGGTGTAAACGGATTCGGCCGGACGTAAACGTAAGCCCCTTGCCGGCCCAGCCCGGTTCCGGACAGAACAACTTTTTGTGGATTGCAAGTGCCAGAAAACCCCTTGGCAAGTTCCGTTGGGTAAATTTTCAGATCTTCCTTCAATACGCCAGCAATATTAGGAGTAAAGATGACTTGGATTGAATCCACGGAATAAGGTGAAAGCCGCAGGGAATATCTATCAAGACGATAATTGGGGTTTTGAATTTCAAAATTCACAAGCACTTCTACGTTTCCAGTGTTTGTAACTCGCACCCAGGCACTGTCCGAGCTATTGATTCTGACTGGATTTTTAAAAAGTAGCTTCTCGGGCGAAACGGCAAGAGCACATTCTATCGTCTTGGACGCCGTCAAACGCACCTCAAACTGCTTATTATCTAAATCGTTCGTCCATAACCGCAAGAATGCTTTATGTGTGTCCAAAGTGACAGAAGTAAATGTAATGCCAATCTGGTCACTTGATTTCGGTGGTATCAGCCACGGCGAAGGTTTCTGGTCGGCCACAAAAGCAGAATCATCAGGGCCAACGATTGCATAGGAATCAATGCGCAGAACACATTCGCCTTCGTTTTTGATCGTGGCAAACTTTTTCCCTGTGTCGCCAATATGGACAAAAACGAACTCCACAGGCGCGGCAGCGATTTGCGGAGCGACTCCTTTCCCATCAAGCGGCACGCGCAGAGGCGGCAAATTGAGATCCTTTGTCCAAACCACAATCAACGTATCTACAAAGGTCCCAATTGTGTCCGGTTTAAAGCTGACCGTAACCGTGCGGCAGGAATTGGGCGGAATACCAATCTCGTTGGGTTCAACGTTAAATTGTTGCTGGGAAGTCCTGATGGCATCGGCATTCAGCCAGTGATTGCTGACATTGCAAATTTTAATTGGGATATAAATCACGCTGTCAACGCAAATCTGCCCATAACTAACTTTGGGAGGGTCGACAGTATAAGGCAGCTTGCCACTGCCATTGAGCGGAACATTGACCGTGGGCTGTTTCGGGTCGTCGCTCGTGACTTTCAGGGAGTCGGGATATGGTATTGCATCTTTGGGCGCAAAATATACGAAGACCTCGTGACTGTCGCCCTTTGACAAATTAAACTGTCGATCTTCAGGATTCACCCAAAAAACTGGATTCGTTGTGCTGATACCACTGACGTGCAACGTGCTATTGCAGGTGCTGATGTTGCTCACCGTCACCTTCTTCACGAGCGTGTCGCCGAGCGCTACCGCGCCAAAGGGCAGGGCGGAAGGCGCAACAGCGATCACGGCTGCGCACGAATCGCCTTCACCCACCAATGCGATCTTGAATTGTTTGTTCTCCGGATCATTATTAAAAACCACCAAAGTTGCCATGTGGATACCCAAGTGCTTCGGCGTAAAAGTGACGCCAATGGAGTCCTCTTTCCCCGGAGGAATCGTCGACGGCAATCGGTCCGTATCCGGCTGGAAAGCAATGGGATCCGTACTTATTACCTCCGTAATGCGCAGTTCGCATTTCCCGGTATTGGTAATCTTGGCGAACTTCTTCTGCGAACTACCGATGGGAATGCGATCAAAGCGCAACAGAGTATCGGAGTCGGTGATTTTGGGGGCTATACCCGTACCGGACAGTGGAATTTTCAATGGAGCCAGATTCGCCCAAACGACAGTCAGCGTATCTTCAAAGGTGCCAGCACTATCTGGTGTAAAACCAACAATAATTGTTCTACAAGAATTTGGACCGGATGGAATAAAAATATCGTTCGCAGGCTCGGGCTTGAATTGTGGTTGTCCCGTTATTACCGTGTCTACCACCAGTTCATGCTTGCTCACATTGCAAATTTTGACTTCTAAAAAAGCGCTGCTACCTATACACACGGGAGATGGGAATTTCAGGCTGTCGGGTGAAGCAATGTACGGTGGCTTACCCCGTCCATCGAGTTGCACAACAACAGTGCCAACATTGCTCACAACTTTCAACGAGTCGGGGTAATAGATGGCATCCATCGGCGCAAAATACACCGGAACCTGACGGCTGGCTTTTGCAGGCAAAGCAAACGTTGTATCTTCCGGTTTCACCCAATATACTTTGCTCGTAATTCTGAGCTTAATGTCCGGCAATATGGCGCAACCTGGGTTACTAACTGTAAGTGTGTCAACTTCTGTATCGCCAAGAGCGACATCACCAAAGTGCAATTCTTCTGGTTCGACTGCGAGTTGAGGCCCTGTGCATATCCCTTCGCCGGTCAAAGCGATTTTCCAGGGATTGCGTGCAGGATCATTATTGTAAACCAACAAAGTTGCTGTGCGGAGACCATCACGTTTTGGCGTAAAGCCTACACAAATCTCTGCCGTATCGCCAGGGGAAAGCTCTTTCTTCGATATGCCACAGGTAAAGAAATCCGCTGCCTCCGGGCCTACTATCTGCAGTGAGTCAATGACGACATGACAACTATCTGCGTTCCATACTCGCGCTACTTTTTGCAGCGCGTCGCCAACCGGGACCTTGCCAAATTTGACGCTGTCATCACCGGCAATAACCGGAGGCACAACGGTGCCACAGACAGAAATGGAAATCGGGTTTTTGGCAGGTACATTCGACCAGATCGTAATTTCCACGCAAAAGTCACCCACCTTTTGCGGCTTTGCGTTCACATTAAAACAGAACTTCTCGTGCGGCGGAATGATGATCGGCATTGCCGGAGCCGGAGTGAGCAGTGGTTGTGGTGAGGCTTTCAACAACGCCGCGCTGGTAAAAAGCACGGTCAAAGAATCCACCCGCAGCTCACAGTCGCCCGGATTAATGATGCAAACCTGAGTCGATGCGACACTCCCAAGACAAATTTTCCCAAAACCCGGGGGAGTGGCCGTCAGCGCAATATCCGGAATACAGCCGATACCATGCAAAGGCACCTTGACTATTCGCTCATCCGGGTCATTGCTGAAGATGCGCAGGGTATCGGAAAAACTGCCGGGTGCATTCGGAATAAAGGCGATCTGCACCACGCTGTCCTGGTTACATTCGAGAGCGAATTCATCGGTCTCGATGAAAAATGGCGGGTTTACGACCAGACGTTCCACTGCCAAAAGCAGCTCACCGACATTCGCAATCGTGATTGACTTGAACGCGCTATCGCCGACCGGCACCGGTTTAAAATCAAGAGCCAATGGTGTCACTTCAATATCCGGTTGTTTCACACCCCGGCCCTGCAGAGGAATGACGATAACAGGTTCACTCGGATCGTTACTGACAATTCGCAATTTCCCTGAAAAACGACCTGAATCGTCCGGCGTAAATTTCAGCGTGACAGTTAAACTGCTGTCCGGTGGCAAAAGTTGCGGTGGCGGGATCAAAGGCTCGACAGAAAAAGGCAGCGCGGTAATTAACGAGTCGATTTTCAGATTGCAACTTCCCACGTTGCGAATTGCCAAAGGTTGTGTGGCAAAATTGGTTTTCCCGGCACAAGTTTGAACCTCGACAGAATCAAATTCTATTGCCTTCTTTGAAACCGTAATCTTCGGTGCGCCGACGGTGCCGGGGATGACAATAGAAATCGGGCTTGGGGAGGCATTCGACCAAACCGTGACTTCTACCTGAAACTTGCCCAAGCTTTTCGGCTTTGCCCCGACATTAAAACAGAACTTTTCATGCGGTTTGATGATAATCGGCGTTGAAGTTGGCTGATTTTGTGACCTCTGTGATAATAGCATGCCTTCCGAGTAGGAAACCGCCACTGAGTCAACGCGCAGCACACAATCGCTCGGATTAACAATGCAAACCTGGCTCGAAACGGCCTCGCCGAGACAAATTCGACCAAATTCAGGAGGTGTGGCCGTGAGCGCAACATCCGGCGTGACACCCTTGCCCAGCAATTTCACCGGATATGGATTCGCATTCAGATCATTGCTGAAAATCGACAATGTGGCGTCATAGGGAATTGCCTCCTTGGGTGTATATTGCACCTTGATCATCCGTTGTCCTTCTGGGCGCAAAACGAAAGGCGTGGGATCATCAATGACTTTGAACGCAGGATCCGTGACGGTGAAGTTGGTCACCTCAAGATCAGCAGTACCGATATTGAAAATTGTCAAAAAGGAATCTTTGGAACTGCCTGTACAAATTCCGCCAAAGTTGAGGGTCTCCGGCTCGACCGTAATCTTCGGGCGGTCAACCGCAACGCCGAACAGCTTGACATCGAATTGCGGCTGATCGCTGTTGTTGAAAATGCGTAGAGTGGCACTGTGCGTGCCAGCGACTAATGGCTGAAACTGCAAATGCAAGCTATCGAATGGCAATATCTGCTTCGGGAACCCGGTATCAGTCACAGCAAAGCTGGAGCCGTTCAGAATTTTCAGACTGTCGAGGCTCAGTGTACAACTGCTGGGATTCTGGATAACGTAAATCTTTTTGGAAACACTTTTGACCGCCGTGGTGTCAAAGCGAACTTCCGGAGCGCCACTGATTTTTGCCAGTTTTGCAGTCGCAGTGAAAATGAGAGAGTCACTGATGCCTTTGGATGTCACCAACAGTTTCTGTTCCCCCGGAATCGAACCGAGCTTCCAACGCGCGCGCGCGATTCCATCCTGATCTGTAATGTTGTTAATAATGAAAACTTCACCGCCACCAGAGAGAATATTAAATTCAACCTGTTGTCCCGGATATGGAGTTTCATATTGATCTACTACCTTTACTTTGATGGTATCGGGTAAAATGGTTTCAATGCAACCCTCTTGCAAGTCACCGGAAACTTTCACTAAACTTGCAGCATACGGCGGCTGTGGCCCAACGGCATAAAGCTTACTATCGCCGGCGATATAAATTATCCCATTATCGCCGAATGCCGGAGAAAAGGCACAACGCACTTCCGGCAGATTCCAGCGCAGCTTGCCCTCCGGAGAAACGGACATCAATCCGAGGCTGTCATTGACGATATAAATATTCTCGTCAGCATCAAGAACCATCTCCGTGAGATTTTCCGTGCCTGGCAGCGCGAAGGTCCAGCGCTTGTTCCCGTCATGATCAAGAGCAAAGAGGCCTCCATCTTTGGTGCTGGCAAAGTAAATATTGCCGGTTTTTCCGAGCGCCGGGCACAAGGCGCCTCCAAAATTATCGGTATAAGAGTGCTGCCAGCGCAGTGTAGAATCATTGCGAATGGCTTTTATGGCAGGAGTTTTAATCGAAGTAACATAAATCAGTTCCTTATTTTCAACCATCAAACCGTAGAGGTCGTTGATATCTATGCAATTGAACTCAAGCAGGGGCTGACCCTCCGGGCTGAAGCCCTTGAGAAATTCACCGGCAACGACATAAATGGTGCCGTCCGATGCAATGGCCGGCCCGTTCTCCGGAATTTCACCTAAGTCGACTGGCCAATTAGTCTTGACCTTGCCCTTGGGTGTAATGGCATAAAGCCGGTAATCCCGGTAAGCCCTCGTTACCACGTAAATCGTTCCGTCGTTGCCGAGGTTGGCGGAGGAGCGTACCTCGCCACTCAAGGTGAGGCGCCAGCGCTCGCTGCCGTCCGGATTGAGCGCATAAAAAATGTTCTTGGTGGAGCCGAAGTAGATGGTTCCATCCTGGCCGATAACCGGTGGCGCAACGAATTGCTCATCCGGCATGCCAGTGAAAACCCACCGCACGCGCCCATCCCGGGTGACCGCATAAAGTTTATTGTCCTCGTTACCAGGCACATAGATCGTGCCATCAGGCCCGACCACAGGTGAGCCGAGCCGGCCGTTACCAAGCGGAAGGGTCCATTTGACTGCAGGAATGCTGGGACCCACGCTTGAGGCGCGCGCGGTCAAAGACACGTCATGGCGGAAGATGGGCCAGGAACTATCGGCCAGACCGGATTGGGCAAACGCTTGCGCTGAGAGGATTAAACCGATAACCAGGATCAGTGCGGCATGTCGCCTCAATATTTGCCTTTTCGAAAGGCAGCAGGCAATCAATACTTTTGATTTGATCATAGGAACCCCGCGGTTCTAGTTTGTATTATTTCCCCGGCGCTTGGGTACAACAAACTAGGGCAGACTTACTCGTGCCAGGCGTTTCGCGCATGACTACAAAACTGGATTTATCGTCCTGTCACTCTTTGAGTCTCTCATGAGCGATCAGGATTGATGAAACGGTCGCGGGGCAAAGGCAAAGGTGAAAGTGCAGCTGGACCGTCAAGTTGCCGGAAAATGAAGGAGAGAGTGCCCCGATTTTAAGACTGCGTTAAAAGTACACAGGCTTGCACAGTGCTGATTTAACCCCGATAATTCACGCGGTGCATAAATTGACAGCACTCTGTTGTTGGCTCAAGCCTGAAAATGTGGCTCATGAATTATCGGGGTTAAGGGAAAAAATCGGGGCTTGCGACACCAATAGAGATTATACCGTAACCTCTCTTTATAATATGAGTGACCTCAAGTGCAAAAATCTTACATCTTTTTACAAAAAATTTAACAAAAAAATTATGCCCGGTTCAGTCAATGTTAGATGAATTAATTTATGCAGATTTCAGACCATGCCGGTTTCGGAATAAAAATAAAGTTCTTGCTGCCGATCTCCATAGCCTCAGGCCTGGATCGCGTCTCTTGTTTATACCATCAACATTTTTTACCCGATGATCCTGCAAGAGGTTGTCAAATCATGCGCCTCCTGGCGCTTCAATACCTGTTACGGTCATCCTTTTGCCCCCTGTACCCAATGAATGCAGTCAGGCAAGCTGTAGAGGGGGAAATGGGAATTAGCATAAAACCGTGTAAAAAACGCCATAAATTACCAAAAAGGTATATAATTTTTTTCAATAATGCAAGTTGAAATTTTAAAAAATAAGCAATTTAAAAATAAGCAGTTTTCTAACAATAAAAGCCGGGGATTTGAAATGGACTGGCTTTCTCATAGTTAAACATACCAATGACCTGGAAAAAGGTTCCTGGGTTCAATACTTTTTATGGGTACAAAGTCGGGACCGGCACACAAAATTTCCGGCAGAAACTTCTTGCGCTTCTTTCGGTCGCGTTGTACATTCTTATAGTGCCAATGTTCAGTCCGGTCGAATAATGTCGTCGAAAGTTTGTTGCACTCCCGCACGGCGGTTTAGCGGTTGAATAAAAACCACATATCAAACGCACCGCTTTTTTGAAAGGAGCTGGCCATGCCATCCTTTGATGTTGTCAGCAAGGTGGATTTGCAGGAAATCGACAATGCGATCAACAATACCAAAAAAGAGCTGCAAACGCGCTACGATTTTCGCAACTCGAGAACCACCATCGAGCTGAATAAAAAAGACGGTGTGATTACTCTGCACACCGAAGATGAGATGAAGGTGCGCGCATTGCATGAAATGCTGGCAGTTCATCTCGCCAAACGCAAGGTCGATCCGCGAGCGCTGGAGTACGGCGATATTCAGCCCGCACTCGGCAGCACCGTCAAAGTGGAAATCAAAATCCTTCAGGGAATACCGGCCGACGTCGCCCGCGAGATTGTCAAAATGATCAAAGAAGCCCGCCTCAAGGTGCAAGCAGCCATTCAGGATGAGCAAGTGCGGGTGAGCGGGAAAAAGATCGACGACCTGCAGGCCATCATCAAAATGCTGCGAGAAAGCAAAATAAGGATCCCGCTGCAGTTTGTGAATCTGAAAAGCTGAGCACGAGGATGGCAAGCGGCAGTCCGACCTATCCACAATGATAAGACACGCCCAATCGCGATTTTCTCACACTTTTTTTGACCACTTCAAAGAATTTTTGTTGATCAAAATCAATTTCTGCCGGCGGGTCATGCGTTTGACCTCCAGCTCGCGATGCAGGGCGGCGCGTCGACCAGCCGCACTCTCGCAATAGACCAATTCGACTGGCAACCGGCTGCGGACATAGTGACTGCCGGTTCCGTCACGATGCGCTCGCATCCGTTTTGGTAAATCATTGGTGATGCCGGTGTAAAGGCTGCCATCACGACAACGCAAGATATAAACCCGCCAGTGTCTTGTTCCCCTCTTTTGTTTCGGGATCGTGGATAGGTTCAAGCGCCGGGTCCCTTCAGCCTTTCAATTTCCTTTTTGATCTCGTCGATAATCTCGGGATTGGCGATGATTTTCTTTTTGCCCTCTGTAACAGAAAATACAATGAAGACCTTCCCGCCGAATTTTTTCTGAAATTTTCGGTGGGAGGCTTCCTGCATTTCTTTCCATTTGTAATCCTCGAATGTATGTTTGAACGTGGTGGGTTTGATTTGAATCCCGAGGTATTTTCCGTTCACCTCGATGAAAAAATCCAAGTTGTATAGTCGATCCCATTCATCCGGAGCCGGTTCAATATCAACCCCAAGCCTGTTTTCCAATTGACCATAGATAGTTTTAATTGCTTCGGTGACTTTGCCATTGAGCTTCTGACCGTATCCTTCCGAATATTTCCCCGAACAGATATTTTTATCATCTCCACATTCGAGATCGGATATGTTAGCGTACTTTTTAATTTTTTCGGAAATTGCTTTTCTTATTCCTTCGATGTTGAAGTTGTGAACTACACCAAGTTCAACGAAAGTTTGATACATCAAGGCAAGTAAATCATCAGAGATGGCATCCTCAGTGGAAAGCTTCAGATAATACTTGTTGTAGATTCTCTCTTGAAACACAAGGGTGCTGAGCGAACAATTGTTAAAGATAAAATTCAAAGCTTGCTCATGGTCGAAATCATTGTTCAACAACAATCTAAAAAGGTTGTCGAAAGAAAATCTATCATGGACTTTATACAGCCCTTGGCTATTTTTATAAAATTTTTTTGAAATTTCTTTAGCCTGAATTATTCATAAAAAGTGAAAAAAGTTCGAGGAATTTGCTCCACAATTTATTATATTACAGTCATCTAATGACTAACAAGTGGAGGAAATTCTGATGAACTCAGTTTTGCCAGAGCCA
>JAPDQK010000084.1:0-19157 GCA_034505955.1 Candidatus Zhuqueibacter pondensis | reverse complement strand
GTGGAATAACTATAGACGTGAATTCCCCTCTCACTAAATGTAAAAACAGGATCATTGATGCCCAGTTTCTGGACTTGCTTAGCCACCTGACCAAGTTCCTTATGATGGGCAATAACCTTCTTGTTGTAAATTGCCACCCATTGGTTGGGACACTGTTCGGATAGCGTCTGGGCATTCGCGATGGCCCAATCGCTGTCATCCCAATAACGGGCAGGTGTTTGCTTTTGTGTCTTTTTTTGTTTGCGCATAATGACCTCCAAAATTAATGTGCACACGTAAGGGCTGATGCTCGAAGCTCAGCAAGTGCCAAACCCCACGGGCGTAGCCCACTCTTAACTGTGCTGAAATAAAAATAACGAAGGACCTGTAAAAAATCAAGATATTTCTTCGGGTGCATAGTTCGTCTGCCCATGAATGGAGCAGGCTAAAAAATATGAAAAGCCGATGAATCGGCCTGAATGGAAATTTTTGAAGAGAAGATGGGTTTGCTCGTCTTGCATTTTTTAGCCCTGTTGTTCACGGCGGGGCGAACTGGAATGACCGCCTGTCCATGAATGGAGCAGGCGAAAATATGAAAGGCCGATGAATCGGCCTGTATGGAAATTTTGCACAGGAGCCGAGTTTACTCGTCTTGCATTTTTAACGACGGAGCGGCTGTTCGAAAGGCTGCCTATTGAATCCTTCCCTCACTAAAAAAGTCGGTCTCGCGGCGCTGATCATGATGGCCTCGGTGCTGCTCAGCCGTGTCATCGGTTTGCTGCGCAACATGGTGATCGGCTACATCGGCGGTGCCAGCGGCGCGGTGGATGCCTACCAAATCGCCTTTGTCATTCCGGAAATTCTCAATCACATCGTGGCCAGCGGTTTTCTCTCGGTGACGTTTATTCCGATCTTCTCCGGCTATCTCGTGCAGGATAAAGAATCCGAGGGCTGGAGAGTTTTTTCGCTCATCTTCACTGCTTTCGGCGTGTTGCTGCTGGTGTTGATCGGCATTGCGTTCATTTTTGCACCGCAATTAATTGCCATCACGGCACCGGGCTTGCGCGATTCCACGCAAATTGCCAGCGCCGTGCGGATGACACGAATCATCCTGCCGGCGCAGTTTTTCTTTTTCAGCGGCGGCATGCTCATGGCGGTGCAGTTCGCCAAAGAGCAATTCGCACGGCCGGCGCTCGCACCGTTGATTTACAACCTGGGAATTATTTTGGGCGGCATTCTCCTCAGCCGTTGGCTCGGCATGGAAGGTTTCTCCTGGGGAGTGTTGGCCGGGGCTTTCGCCGGCAATTTCTTGATGCAATATATTGGCGCCAAACGCGCCGGCATGCAGTTTCGATTGATCTTCGATCTGCGTCACCCCGATTTGAAAAAATATGTTTTGCTTACACTGCCATTGATGCTTGGACTTACTGCCACCTTCTCGACGGAGTTTTTTTACCGTTTTTTTGGATCTTATCTGCCGCCGGGTGGAGTGGCGACATTGGATTATGCGCTGCGGGTAATGCTGGTTTTGGTGGGTATGTTCGGACAAGCCTCCGGAGTGGCCTCGTTTCCTTTTCTCGCCCGTTTGATTGCCGAGGGAAAGTTGAGTGAAATGAATCGGCTGCTCAATGACACGCTGCGGCGCTACATCGCGTTGGTGATTCCGTTTTCGGCTTTGCTGATCGTATTGCGCTACGAAGTGATTCGTTTGCTCTTTCAGCGCGGCAAATTCACCGCCCTCGCCACGGCACAAACTTCCGAGGTGCTGATGTTTCTGCTCATCGGCGCCTTCGCCTTTGCCGGACAAACGGTGGTTGTACGCGGTTATTACGCAATGCAGAACACCCTCTTTCCAACCATTTTCAGCACGCTGGCGGTGCTGGCAAGTCTGCCGCTGTATTGGTACGGTCTGCAGCTCATCGGCATCAAAGGCGTGGCGCTGGCGATGTCTGCCTCAGCCATCATCCAAACGACTCTGCTCTACGCGCTGTGGGGCCGCAGAACCAACAACGAAGGCCGCGGTGAGGTTTATCGATTTTTCGCCAAGATTATCCTCCTGAGCGCCATCGTATGCCTGTTGCTGCTCTGGTTCAAAACTCGGTTGCTGCAAGGAATCGATCATGCGACTCCTGTCGGGAGCTTGTTGATCTGTCTGATTCTCGGAACCGTATTTGTGATCGCATTCATTGGCATGGGATACATTTTTCGCGTCGACGAGATCGTCGGCATGATTGATCGCTTCGCGAAAAAGTTGCGCATCAATTAAACGAAGTGAATTTTGGGAACGTCATTATTCCCATAGGCACAATGAATAAAAATCAAATTTAAAAATGAGGAGGAATGGAATGCAACGCTACCGTGTCATTCTCGTTTTATTCTTGCTGGTTTGCGTGCCCATGGTCTTCGCGCAAGAACCGGTGGATCTGTACATGGTCTCACGCATCAAGGCCGAGGGCTTCCAGAATTCGCAAGTGATGGAAACGTTGTTCTGGTTGACCGATGTGCACGGCCCTCGCTTGAGCGGCTCACCCAATTTCAAAGCCGCCTGCGAATGGAGTCGTGATCAATTGACCAAATGGGGCTTGGCGAATGCACATTTGGAATCGTGGGGCACATTTGGTCGCGGCTGGACAACGGAAAAATTTTCCATCGAGATGATCGCGCCGCAATATCAACCGATTATCGCGTGGCCGCAAGCGTGGACCGCCGGCACCAATGGCGTGGTTTCCGGCACGCCGATTCTGGTGGATATCAAAAACGAAGATGATCTGGCAAAGTACAAAGGCATATTGCGCGGCGCCATTGTGCTGACGCAAAAACCCCGCGAGGCGGAGACGCATTTTGAAGCTGATGCCAGGCGCCGTGATGAAAAAAATCTTACAGAGCTGGCGCTGGCGCCGGAGCCGGGCGCGCCGTCGCCATGGGCCGCACGACGGGAAGAATTTCGCGCCCGCCGCGCCTTGCAGGAAAAAATGATGAAGCTCCTTCGCGATGAGAATGCCGCTGTGCTGCTCGAGCCAAGCCGCGGCGAGCACGGCACGGTGTTCGTTGACGGCGGATCACGCAACCGCAACGCCGAGCCGGGTCTGCCAACGCTCACGGTCGCTATTGAGCATTACTCGCGCATCGCGCGGCTGTTGGAAAAAGGCCTGCCGGTCAAACTCGAGATCAACGTTCAAAACCGTTTCTACGATAACGACACGCTGGGCTACAATGTGATCGCGGAAATTCCCGGTATTGACAAAAAACTGAAAGACGAGGTGGTCATGCTCGGTGCGCATCTTGATTCCTGGCATGCGGGAACCGGCGCCACAGACGATGCCAGCGGTTGTGCCGTGGTCATGGAAGCGGTGCGTATTCTCAAAACGCTCGGGGTGCAGCCGCGGCGCACGATTCGAATTGCATTATGGGGTGCCGAAGAGCAGGGTCTGCTCGGCTCGCGCGGTTATGTCAAACAGCATTTTGCCGATCCTGCGGATATGAAACCCAAGCCGGAGCACGAAAAATTCTCCGCCTATTTCAACTTCGACAACGGCACCGGCAAGATTCGCGGTGTTTATCTCCAAAACAACGATATGGTGCGGCCGATCTTCGAAGCCTGGCTCAAACCATTCCACGATCTCGGCGCGACCACGCTGACCATTCGCAACACCGGCGGCACCGACCATCTTTCCTTTGATGCGGTTGGCCTTCCCGGCTTTCAATTCATCCAGGATGAAATCGATTACGGCACACGCACGCATCACACCAATATGGATGTTTACGATCATGCGCTCCAGGGCGATTTGATGCAGGCGTCGGTGATCATGGCCTCCTTCGTTTATCACGCCGCCATGCGCGACGAAAAGCTGCCGCGCAAACAAATGCCGAAACCGGAACAACAGCCACGCATGATGATGCAATAAAGAATTTTTTGAACACGGATGCGCGGACTCCGTCCGTCGGGTGAAACTGATTCGCAAAGTTTTTAAAATGACTCCACGAACATCCTGCAATCTCTGTAGTCCGTGTTCAATGGACCTTACTGACCCTTTGAGAAGCAAATGCCACTACTGACGCAAGTTCCTCTTTCGGATTGGCTGATCGGCATTGTATTTTTGCTCGGCATGATCGTGCTGCTGGCGCTGGCGGAGCGTTTTTACCGGATGTACCCGCAGAGCGCCGAGGCATTGCGCAAGTTCGTTCATATTGTCACCGGCGTGGCAGTTTTGCCCACGCCGGTGCTTTTTAGTTCCTGGCTGCCGATTTTCCTGATCGCAGTTTTATTTGCAGCAGCAAATTTGTGGTCGATCCGGCGCGGCAAGCTGAAATCCATTCATGAAATTGCGCGCACCTCGCTCGGCACGTTTTTCTATCCGGTTTCGTTTGCAACTTTGCTGCTGTTGTTTTGGCACCGGCAGTATGTCATCTTCGCCGTTTCATTCGCGCTGATGGCCTTTGGCGATGCCATCGCGGGCATCGTGGCCAGCAATGTGGCGCAACGCAAAATCCTGCCGCTGCCGTGGGACCAAAAATCCGTGCAAGGCAGCGCCGCCATGTTTGTCAGCTCGACGCTGATCGTGGGAGCAGGTTTGGTCATTTTTCATCAAAGCCATAATCTGTCCTGGACCATGAGCGCCGTCGTGGCAATTGCCATCGGTATGCTGGCAACCGCCGCAGAGGCGCTCTCCTATCGCGGCTCGGATAATTTGTCGGTACCATTGTTGGCGGCATTGGGGTTGTATGTCGTGCTGCACCCTCAAATGCAGCAGCAGTTTCTTGTCGGCGAAGCTTTGGCGCTCGCAATCACTGTGGCTGCTTTCTGGGCAAAAACATTGGATTTAAGCGGCGCGCTGGCCGCATTCGTGATTGGCACAGTCGTTTTCGGAATTGGCGAATGGCTGTTTGCGATCCCGCTGCTGGTGTTTTTCATCGGTTCGAGCATTCTTTCACACTTGCCGCAACGCTCGGGGAAAAAGGCGAAAGAAATCATCGCCAAAGGTGGCCAGCGTGATGCCGGGCAAGTCTTGGCAAACGGCCTGTTGCCGGCTCTCGTGGCGATTGCCAGCCTCTGGCTCCAGCCGAAGATGGCTTTTTTGCTCTATCTCGGCGGGATTGCCGCAGCGACCGCCGATACCTGGGCGACCGAAACCGGATTGATGTTTGGCAGCCAACCGCGCTCGATTGCAACGGGAAAAATTGTTCCGTCCGGCACTTCGGGAGGAGTAACGCTTGCCGGCGTTTTGGGCGCCAGCCTCGGCGCCGCACTTGTCACTTTGGC
The DNA here is from genome assembly GCA_034505955.1 of Candidatus Zhuqueibacter pondensis. Classification (GTDB taxonomy): domain Bacteria; phylum Zhuqueibacterota; class Zhuqueibacteria; order Zhuqueibacterales; family Zhuqueibacteraceae; genus Zhuqueibacter; species Zhuqueibacter pondensis. Next base: position 13,918 of record JAPDQK010000084.1, on the reverse strand, counting down.
AGGATGGTGGAGCTATAATTTTTTTGAAAAATTTGAAATTGGCAGTTTGAGGTTTATTGCTGTCGCCGTTGCCGGTATCCTGGCAAATTTCATTGACAGCCTGCTCGGCGCGACATTGCAGCGCCGGAATCGTTGTGTTGTTTGCGGCAAAATCACGGAGCGAAGCGCTCATTGCAAGCAAAAGACAACTTACTTCTCCGGATGGCGCTGGCTGGATAATGACATGGTGAATGTTGCCTGCGGTTTGAGCGGGATTGTACTGACGGCAGTGCTGTTGTTGTAATCAACACGCCCATTCATGACGGCGCGCATGAACCAACATGAAAACCCACTGCGCTTCGCCGGTTTTATCGACCCCCATTTTTTCGTTCGTCTAAAAAATTGCGCGAATGCCAATCGCCGTGCGTCTTGGCGAATAATATGCAGAGGGATCACCAAGCTCGCCGCCGATTCGGCCGGAGGAGTCAACCCAGCGCACATTTTTGGCGTTGAGCAAATTGCGCACATCCACATAGACCGTGAACTTTCTCTCGTTGATAGCACCCGCGGCGTTGCGCCTGAGATCGAAATCCTTGGCCGCATAAAGATCAATCACGTTGATGCTCCGCATGCGTCCCGTGTTGGGCAAAAACGGCCGGTCCGGGAAATCCGGAGTGAAGCCATCTTTGGAAGGATAGTAGGTGAACGGCCGGCCGGTATGAAACTGCCACAGCAGGTTCACATTCAGTCCTTTCGGTAAATCAAAGAGGAAATCGGCCTTCAGAGTATGCCGCTGATCCCAACTCAAATAGAATGGCCGATTGAATACCGGAAAACCCCATTGGGCATAATTGATGCCCTGGTTTTCATATTCGCTCAACCCCTCTGCTTTCATCAGGGTATAAGAGATGGTTCCGGTCACCCACGAGCCCCGGTCGCGCGTTACCACCAACTCAAGGCCTGAAGCGAGGGCATAGGGATTGTTGACATATTCCGCGAATCCATAATCGCCGGCGATGCGACTGTTGGTGGGCACAAAAGTTTTTGTGTCAATCTGATTTTTAGTCTCTTTTTTGAAATAGGTCAACGTCGCGACAATATTCTCTTCGAGAATGTAATGCACACTCATTTCCAACGCCTGGGTGCGCTCCGGCTGCAAATCCGGATTGCCCCGCAGGACATTCACGCCGCCACGAAATTTCACATTATCGAGACCGGTATACAAATAGTCAAAAAGGGGATATTGAAAATAGTGACCGTAATTAACGAACATGGAACTGCGTGGCGTGAGCGGGGCCGAAAAACCAAAGCGCGGACTGAGCTTGTATTTCATTCTCGCCGGCACGAAGCCGATGATTTCTTCGCGAAACTCATTCGGTTTGACCGGGATCAATTCGATTGCCGGCCGGCTGGCGCGTGGATCGAGAAAATCAAAGCGCAATCCCAAACTGGCAACCGAGCCGTCATAACCAAACTCGATTTTATCCTGCACGTAAACGCTGCCGGAGCGTGGGAGATAGTGATAGGTGCTGCTGAAATTCAAGAGCGGCTGATCGAGCAGCGGTTTGCCAAAGTAAGTCAATTGTGGCTCCACTTTGCGCAGCTCGGCCTGCACATCATAATAGTTGAACTCGGCACCGGCTTTCAGGGAATGGCGCGGCGGCAACAACGCCGTGAAATCTGCCTTCACGTTGTACAGATGTTGAAAATTCTCGCCAGCCCATAAACGACTGCCACTAACGATATACTGCAAAAAAAAGTCATACTGATAAGGTGCCCAATTTGCCGCTGCAGGGTCGCTCTCGCCAATTCGCGAGTGAATGAGCGAGTGACTGAGATGGATCGAATAAAAAGCATTTTTTGAAACAGTGTGTGACCACGTCAACGCCGTCCGGTAAGCCCCCTGACGCCGGGGCGGCAGGCCGCTGAGATTGAATCGCCAACTGAACTCGTAATCACGCCAATTTTGCATGGAATACAACGCTTGTAACGCAAGGCGCCGGGTTGGTGAGGGTTGCCAGTCCAATCTGGCAAGGCTGTGCAGTTCTGTGCGGACCGGCGAATCGAAGAAATTCTGAAAGTCCTGCCACCAGCGTGTATCGGTCATATAAATATTGTTGGCAAAAAAATAGTAGAGCTGATCTTTGCGAATGGGACCGGAAAGATAAAACTCCGCTTCATTGGTCTTGCTGACTTGCTTGCCACCAAAAAGATCATCCTTGTCAGCACGCACAAAATATTCACGCGCATTGCTGCCGCTGCGGGTCACCACATTGACCACCCCGGAAAGCGCATTGCCGTATTCCGCATCGAAGCCGCCAGTTTTGATATTCAGTTGTTGAATCGCACTCTTGGGCACCTCGATGCCCAAGCCTCCACTCACCAAATCCTGCACCGCCAGGCCATCGACAAGATAGGCCACTTCACGAGATTTGCCACCCCGAATGTTGCCCTCAATCGTGGTGCCGGCTTGCAGACCGACAACCTCCTGAAATTTGTCCACGGGTAATTTCCCGATCTTCTCCTGCTGGACTTGGTGAATCGTGCCCGTGACATCTCGTTGGATGAGCGGTCGCTCGGCGTGCACCACGATTTCGCCCATGTTGATGGCGGCTTCGGTCATTTCCACATTCAGGCGAGAAGCCAGATCCGGCTGGATGACGATGGCGCGAAACGTCACGGTTTGATAACCAATGAGGAAAATTCGAACCTCGTAAGTACCGGCGGGAATGTTGTGGATGCGAAAATAACCCTCGTTCGTGGTGACTGTGCCCTGCCCCGTTTGTACCACCATAATGTTCACTCCCGGCAGCGGCGTGCCGTTCGCCTTGTCACGCACAAAACCCTCCAGAATTCCGGTAGTACCGGCAAAAAGTGGCAGTGCGGTCAGGCTGAGAAGGGCCGAGCCGAGAAGAAGCTTTTTGATCATATCAACCATTTCGGTTCCAAAAATTCGTTCACTTTCTTACTGATTACAAATCGAGGTTGACAAATCAATATCATATTTGATTTTAATCTCGAGTTCGGGCGGAAAGAGCTCTGGCGCCTCCTTGAAAACTTTGATGCGGGCACGGGCTTGGATCGAAGTAAAAAAATGACCGCCAAAAACTTTCCAGATGCGGCGATTTTGCTCGTCATCATGGTACCAGCTAAAGCCGATATCCAGCGTATCGCCGGGATCAAGAGTCAAAATGTTGTTGCGCACATGCCGCGGATCAACAGCCCCGAGTATCGAAAAAATTTTACCAAATTCCGGACTATCTTTTTTCCACACCTCTAATTTTCCAGATACCGAATTTGCCGGTCCCTGCAGTGTTTCATCAAAGGTGTTTATGATGCTGATCTTGAATGGTATCGGGCTGAGATTCCAGCTTTTGAATCCCGCGGTACAAATTACCTGTCGATCAATCAAACCATCTGCAACACCAAGCTCAGCACGCAGAGGGTTTTGGGGCGGATCATAAGGCGGCAGGGACTCATCACAGGCAAAGATGAGCACAGAGCAAACAGCAACAGCATATCGAGTGTAACGAATGAAGGACCCTATCGACACGGGAACATCTCCGGGGTTGGGCAATTATCTTTCCTATGTCAGCTTACAAGTTATACTTCTGGATTTTATATCGCATCGTCCGCAGACTGATGCCAAGTTGCTTGGCGGCCTCTGATTTATTGCCACCGGCGCGGCGAATGGCCTCCTCCAAGACCAGTTTTTCGGCTGCTTCCATTTTTTCCCGGTAACTGGTGCCGCTGGTGGCAAAGAGGTTGTCCACGCCTGGCTGAACATAACTTTCCGTGGCTGCTTTGCGCATGGCGAGCGTCACCGGCAGATGTTCGGGAAGAAGGATTTCGCCCTCGCCCAAAACGATGGCGTTTTCGATTGCATTCTCCAGTTCCCGCACGTTACCGGGCCAATTATAATTCAGGCAAAGTTCGAGTGCTTCGGCAGAAATACTGAGCATGGGCTTGTTGTTGAGCCGGCTGTAGCGTTTGATGAAATGATCAATCAATAAAGGAATATCCTCGCGGCGCTCGCGCAAAGGTGGAAGAAAAAGCGGTATCACATTCAGACGGTAATAAAGATCTTCGCGGAATTGGCCACTGTTGAGCGCCTGTTCGAGGTCGCGGTTTGTCGCCGTGATAACGCGGACATCCACCTTGATCGATTCGTTGCTGCCAAGCCGGCTGATTTCTTTTTCTTGCAATACGCGCAGCAGCTTGGTTTGCACACTCGCCGAAATGTCGCCGATCTCGTCGAGAAAAATGGTGCCGCCTTGCGCCAATTCAAAGCGGCCTTTCTTGCGGGTATCAGCGCCGGTGAAGGCGCCCTTTTCGTAACCGAACAACTCACTCTCCAACAAGGTTTCCGGGAAGGCCGCGCAACTGATTTCCACCATCGGGCCGTTGGCACGCGGGCTGTTGTAATGAATGGCGCGTGCCACCAGCTCTTTGCCGGTGCCGCTCTCACCGCGAATGAGCACCGTCGCCTGACTCTTTGCGACTTTGTAAATGGTTTTGAACACCTGCTGCATGGCCGGGCTCTTGCCGATGATACTTTCAAAGCGATAACTGACTTGCAGGCGATCTTTCAACTCCTCATATTCACGCCGCAGATTCTGATCTTCCAGCGCTTTCCTGAGAATGACGAAAAGCTCGTCGAGATTGAGAGGTTTGGTGAGATATTCGTAAACGCCGCGCTTCATGGCATCCACGGCTTCTTTGACCGAGCTGTAGGCGGTCATGACAATCGTCTTCATTTCCGGCGCGAGAGTCTGGGATTGCTCATAAAGCTGCATGCCGTCAATCTCCGGCATTTTCAGATCGGTGAGCAAAATATCGAAACGCTCGCGCTCCAAAATCCGCAGCGCCTTGGGGCCGCTGTCCACTCCTTTGACTTCGTAACCCTCCTCTTCCAAAATTTCCACCAGGCCGGAAAGCGTGTTACGATCATCCTCAACAATCAGGATGCTGGGCATAACCACACCTCATTCGTCTGAAACTTATTGTTTCAACTGTTGGAATGAATAATTATTGATTGCTGTCTGTTGAAGTAAACTTACTACCAGCACGAATGCCGCAATCCAATAATTTAGTAATCCCTCACGCCACGACGCCACTCGAATCCCTTGCATAGATTTGCTGCATCCTGGCGACGCCGGCTCCCAATTCAAACCTCCAGCCCAGGGCCGCCAATGCCAGCTCCAGTGCCGACATCAACGCCATCATATCGAGATGGTCATGATAGCCCATGTGTGCGATACGAATAATTTTTCCCTTCAGCGGACCCTGACCACCGGCAACCATGACGCCATATTGCTCACGCAAAATTTCAATCAACTTTTGGCTCTCGATAATCGGCGGCACTTTAACCGTCGTGAGCGCGTTCGAGGGGACTTCTGCGAACAATTCCAACCCGACTTCTTTGACGCCGGCACGCATTGCTTGCCCGAGTCGCAAATAATGATTCCACAAGTTCTTCAGTCCGGTCTCATGGATCATGCGCAGCGATTCCCGTAAACCCATCACCAGCGTAATTGCCGGCGTCCAAGTCGTCAAGTGGTCCTTTGCCGCCTCCAGCGCTTTTGCGAAATCCCAATAATAGCGCGGCAATCTCCGTTTCTTCAGCATCTCATCCCATTGCTGCGCTTGGAACTGTTTCAGCGTGCGTTCTCCCAGCGCCACAAAGGCCAAGCCTGGAGGAGCCATCAGACCTTTCTGAGAGCTGGTGATGCAGACATCAATCTTCCAATCATCCATGTAAAACGGCACCACGCCAACCGAGGTGATGCCATCGACAATCACGAGCGCGTCGCTGCAGGTGTGTACCAGCTCGGCAATTGCCCCTACATCGCTGTCCACGCCGGTTGAAGTCTCGGTGTGTGTGCAAAAAACAGCGGCCACATCAGCATGTCTTTGCAACATCATTTTCACGTCGGCGAGATCCGGCGCTTTGCCCCACGGCACGTTGAGCACAACCGTTTCGATACCATAAGCGTGACACAATTCCTGCCAACGCGCGCTGAATTTGCCCATGACAATGACCAGCGCTTTTTGGCCTGTCAGAAGCAAATTTGCCACGCAAGCTTCCATGCCGCCAGTACCGGAGGCCGTCAGAAGCAATACCTCGCTTTGCGTTTGAAAAATGTACTGCAAATGAGCCGAGACTTCTGCAAATAATTCTTTGAACGCCGGGCCACGATGATAGGGCATTGCCTGTGACATTGCGAGGACTACGCGGTCTGGAATTGGGGTTGGCCCGGGAGTGAACAGGCGTTGGCGCATGGTGTTGCTCTTAAAAACACTTCGATGTGTATACCAATTCTACATCACCGCTCAACCATTCGGAACTCAACGTGCTTTGTTATCTGCCAATTTTTCCCGTGCAAACCTCAGAAGATCAACGATCAAAGCGCCGTGCGTGACAACAGTATGCTATGCGGTGGCTGTTTGTATCTCGGTCTTTATCAAAAAATAGTCGCAACAAATTAAAGAAGCAAGGGGGAATTGCCAAAACTCACACGGATTCCACAAGGCGAAACAACTTGAGCGGAGTAGATAAAATTCACTGCCACCGCGGGTCGAGAGATCCGACGATTCATTGACTTGTCGGGAGCCGCTTCAATTTTTTTGGGCATTTTCTGATTCTTGAACCCATTTAGCTAGTGTATGTCCGAAAACTCCATCTTTGACGTCATTGCGAGTGGTAGATGGCTAATGTGCCATTCTTTCGGTCAGAAACACACCACCCTGAATGTCATTCCGCAAGGAATCTTCCAGCGTACTGGCACTGTACTCATGCGGGGGAAGATGCTTACAGCATGACAAAGGAGAGCGTTTCTTGGGAGGCGTTTTTGGCCGAAGCTCTACGAGTCGTAGACCCTACAGGCGTAGCCTACGGCCGCAGGCAATCTTCTTGAATGCATGCTTGATGCAGGTTTGAGGAGATCGCTTCGCCTGCGGCCGCAGGCTGAGAAACGCTCACAATGACAGGCCAAATCGGTATTTCCGGACAGACACTAGCTATTGACTTTTGTCCGTGCATCCTGTCCGCGTTTTCCCTCCTCTCAAATTTTTAAAATTTATAAGCCTGTCGGAAAATCGAGAAACTGGTATGGGAGGCCGAACTTTGCTTCGAGGTGTTGCGCGAGCGCGATGACACCAAACGTTTCCGTAACGTAGTGTCCTCCGTAAACGACGTTGAGGCGGTTTTCTTTGCTCAGATGATAGCGCGAATGACTCGGCTCGCCGGTGATATAAGCATCGACACCGGCGGCGATCACTTGCGGCAGCAGAAACGCACCACCACCGGTAACGACAATAATACGCTGAATCGTATCAGCGCCAAAAAAATCCGTGCGAATATTGTTGCCGAGCACCTCGTGCAGTCTGCGAAGAAATTCGCCTTGTGAAATGGGCACAGTGGAGACTGCAATACGCCCGATTTCTCGACCGTGATGTTCACCAAAACCTTCGGTCGGCTCGAAGCCCAGCCGGCGCGCCAACACCGCATTGTTGCCGACTTCAGGATGCGCGTCCAGCGGCAGATGCGCACAATAAAGATTGATCTCCGCCTCCAGCAGCTTTTTCACCCGATGATAGTGCGTGCCAACAATTTTTTCCGGTTTTTCCCAAAACAGGCCATGATGAACCAGAAGCAAATCCACTTTTGCAGCCGCTGCGGCGTCTATCGTTTCTTGGCAGGTATCGACGCTGGCACCGATACAGTGAATCTCTTCGCGTCCTTGCACTTGCAAACCGTTTTGTGAAGTATCGACAAACTCAGTGAGCTGCAAGTAAGTGTCGAGGTAAGTGGTTAATTCTTTGATATGCATATTGTTGACTCATTGCTCACGGATGCTTGATTCTTGATACTGGATGCTTGATAATCGAGACTCAGGGTGGAAAACTCCTGTCAACATGGCGGATCGAGTATCGTCGAGCAGGTTTCACCTCGGCGCGACCGGCCAAAGTGTTTTCCCAAAATGTTTCGTCGTATCGGATTTTGCTTTTGGCCAATCGGTTCTGCTGGTATCAATGGAAATCGGATAGGAGAAATACAGATAGACATCCCGCGTACTGCCGCAGCCCGAAGTGCGGCGAAATTCAAACGCCACTCCGATCTGCCTGTAAAACCAGATTTCACTCCAATACGGATCGAACCCGCTTCGTTGAACCGCATCCGGCTCACCATATTGCGCGCGAATGTCGTTGCGGTCATCACGCGTGCCGCAGGAAATAAGCAAGTGGCCTGACAAAATCAAGGCAAAAATAACCAGGGCATATTTCATGAGAGTTTCTCCGAACGTATGATCAAATTCCACTATGCGCCTCGTGTCGATACGACTGCAATTTATAACAACCTCACACCAAAAGCAAGCAAGAACTTCATTGTTCTTCATCTGTCTTCGAGGGAACAACCTTCGACTCATGAGTAACCGTGCCCGCATCATATCCCTCACATGCCAGGACGGGCAGCCGTGGGTATTTGGGAAATCGTGAATCCTTCTCCCAAAGTTGGCACAGATAAAACCTGCTGCCGCGACTGCTGGCGATCTCTCGAACGTGGCAGCAGGTTTTACAAAGACCAATCTTGTCATCAGCGATATTCATTCAATTAATTTGAATATTATCTGATTCATGCGCAAGCGTTATTTTGTGGCTTTCCGCAGATTTTGCTTTGAACCTTGCCCGGCCTCCTCGCGTCTAATAGGCAGCACAGACAAGCATTGGTCTCAATTGTTTGGTTATCCATTTACTCAAAAAAGCCGTTAAAACGGCGCAAACGGCTGATTTGATTTTCATCAACACCGCGATTAATCGCGATATTAATCAAAACAGTTTCTCTGGATGAGCATTTCAACGGTTTTGCTGATTTGATTGGATAACCGTACCCCATTGAATCGAATCCCAGATAAGGAAACTTTTGCAAAAGCCAGCAGTTATGTCATATAGGAATATAATCGACGAATTATTTTGTTGATATTTATGAAAAAAATACCGAATTTATTTCAAGCGGATTTGCCTTGACAAGGTCGGCAAAGATTATTTTGCCACAAGTCCGAATACTTTGATACTTTGGAGCTTCGTCATGAAAAAACTATTTTTCGCCCCTGTCGGCGGAATTTTGTCGATGGCCGTCACTCTTTTGCTCGCTCAGCCGGGCTACAGCCAGACTTTCGGCAAAAACCACGTTCAGTATAAGGAATTCAAGACCTTATACATCCAATCCGAGCACTTCGACATTTATTTCCATGAAGGAGGCGAGGCGATCGCAGAGTTTGTGGCCGAAGTGGCTGAACAGAGCTACAAAGAGATTAAGGAAGATTTTCGTTATGAGCTGAACAGCCGGATCACCATTATTTTTTACAACAGCCATAACGATTTCGAGCAGACCAACGTGCAGATTGCACCGCCGGAGGAATCGGTCGGTGGATTCACAGAATTTTTCAAAAATCGCGTGGTTGTTCCCTACGAAGGCAACTGGGAAAAATTTCGGCATGTCATTCATCATGAGCTGACCCACGCGGTGATGCTGCAAATGGTTTATGGTTCCGGCGTGCAGTCGATCATCACGGGTTTGACGCGCTTGCAGCTGCCTTTGTGGTTTATCGAGGGTTTGTCGGAATACGAGAGCCGCGGTTGGGATACGGAAAGCGACATGTTCATGCGCGATGCGGCGCTCAATGGTTACATTCCGGAAATTCCATATCTCAACGGTTTTCTCGCTTACAAAGGAGGACAATCAATATTATATTATATCTCGCAAAAATACGGCGGCGAAAAAATCGGTGAGTTGTTGGGGAAAATTAAAATCAATAAAAGCATGGAGCGCGGCTTGAAGAGCTCCATCGGTGTCGGCGTGGAAGATCTCAACAAGCGCTGGCAAAAACATTTGAAAAAAGAATATTGGCCGGATATCGCCGGCCGGCAGGAACCGGATGAAATCGCCCGCCAGCTCACGGATCACACCAAATATCGCAATTTCATCAACAATAGTCCGGCGCTGTCTCCGAAGGGCGACAAAATCGCGTTTCTTTCCGACAAGTCCGATTACTTCGATGTTTATTTAATGAGCGCGATCGATGGCAAGATCCTCTCCAAGCTGGTCAGCGGTCAAAAGACCGGCGAGCTGGAAGAATTACACTGGCTGCGTCCTGGCATCACCTGGTCGCCGGACAGCAGGTACATTGCATTTGCCGCCAAATCCGGCGGAGAAGATGAATTGAAAATTGTCGAGGTCAAAAAGCGGAAGATCGTGCGCTCGATGAAATTCGGTTTGGATGGTGTGTTCTCTCCCACCTGGTCCCCGCAAAATGATGAGATCGCGTTCGTGGGCATCAAAGCGGGTGCAAGTGACATCTACACAGTGAATCTCGGTAGCGAGGCCGTGCGCAAGGTTACCGACGACGTGTTCAGCGATCTCGAGCCATGCTATTCCCCGGATGGCAGCCGACTGGCCTTTGTCAGCGACCGCGGGCGGTATACTGATATGTCCACGCTGCCTGAAAATTTCAAGATTTGGCGCATGGACTACCGCAATCTGGATATTTATCTGGTTGACGCGGTTGGCACTGCCAACGGCGGTCGGATCGAGCAGATCACCGACACACCCTATTTTGAGAAAACGCCGGTGTTTTCGCCGGATGGCAAGAAACTTGCTTTCACGAGCGATCGCACCGGAATTTATAATATTTACATTCATGATCTTGACAGTCACAACGAGTATCCCATCACCAATGTGATTACGGGTGTTTCCCATCTCTCCTGGGCAGGGGATGGCTCGCGTATGGCTTTCGTCTCGTTTTATAACGCTGGATACGATATTTATCTGCTGAAGAACCCGCTTGACATCAAGCCCGGAGAGATCAATCCGGCCAAAACTGCTTTTCTCACACAGCTTGAACAGCGCCAGAAAGAAGAGCACGTCGACATGCACATCACCGCAGCCGAGGCGCGCGAGGATCGGGACAGCGACAAATACCGCCATTATGTTTTTGGTGAGGCCTTTGCCGAGGGCGTGGTGAAAACCAAGGCCGAGCAAGTGGCATTTCTTGACACTTCGCAATACAAAAACGCAACCGGAGCCTACAAAATTCACAAATACAAAACCAAATTTACTCCGGATATCATTTATGGCAACGCCGGTTACAGCCAGTATTTTGGCGTGCAAGGCCAAACGTTATTCTCACTTTCCGATGTCCTGGGTAATCATCGCATCGATCTTTACACCGACCTTTTCTATGACATTCGCAACTCGAATTATCAGGTGAGCTATTTCTATCTGCCCAAGCGCACGGATTTCGGCTTCGGCGCTTTTCATCATGCGTGGTTTTTCTACAGTGATCCGTATTACGGCGGATATGGATGGATGCGCGACCGCTATTACGGTTTGAGCCTTTATGCTTCGCGACCGTTCAACACCTTCAGAAGAGTGGAAGGTGGTATTGCTTGGTTGAACATCAATCGCGAGTTTCTCGATGTGTTCGAGGATTACATCCATCAAATTTATTTTCAGTTTCCCCCTCGCAAAATCCGCGTGCTGATCGGGAGTGTATCCTATGTGACGGATACCGCCCTGTGGGGATGGACCGGACCCAATAACGGCGGCCGCAGCGAATTCAATCTCACCTATTCTCCGAAATATGACCGGGAGAATGGATTGGGTTTTGTCACTTTTCGCGGCGACCTGCGGAAATACATCAAATTCAGCAAAGAGTATAATCTCGTCTTCCGTCTCGCCGGCGGGCTTAGCGAAGGCAGCGAGCCGCAACAATTCTTTCTTGGCGGTTTGGACAACTGGCTGAACCAGAGCTTTCGCGGCGGCAGAATTCGCATCGACCGACCGGAAGATATCTACTTCTCGAGCTTCGAGACGCCGTTGCGAGGAACAAGCTATTATGAACAGGCCGGCAACCGTTTCGCTCTGATGAATCTCGAATTTCGCTTCCCGATGATTCGCTATCTCATTCTCGGTTGGCCGCTGCCAATCGGCTTGCAAAACGTGCGGGGCGCATTGTTTACCGACATCGGCGCTGCCTGGGAAGGAAAATTGGGCAAGTATGAACGCTTCCGTGCCTTCAAGAAAAATTCCGGTTTTCCGCCGGATTTAAACGATCTGTTAATGGGCTATGGCTTCGGTTCGCGAGCAAATTTGGGATTCCTGTTGCTGCGCTTCGATGTTGCCTGGACCACCGATCTTTACACCAGCAGTTCGAAACCGCGCTATTATTTCTCGTTGGGCACGGAGTTTTAGGACATTATGATCCCGTGTTCAAAGCTTGTGCTTTGCAGCCTGTGGCTGCAGGCTGCGCAGGAGCTCCAGTTTTCAACTTGTACGGCCGCAGGCTTGTCTGGAAAATTGACATGGGCGTTACAAGTAAAATCATGGCTTCTTCGGCAAAGATTTTCCACAACTCGAGCCATTCCGCAGAACACAAGTTTTGGCGGTATTTTTTATGCTAAGTAAGCGGGAGTAATTCTATGTGGTTACGCAACGGCCCCGGATCGCCTGATGGTTTTCCGAAGGTCACGGACAGGGATGGTCATGCGGCACCATTTCCTTTCCTCTCGGGCATTCTTGCATGGATTATTTTTTCACTGTTTCAATTTTGTCTTTTTCTGATTGTGCCTGAAATCGTGCAGGCCCAAATTGAGCCCGCTTATTCGCGCATGCCTGCCAGGGTGGATTTCGATCAGACCATCGGCATGCCGGCGTATGTATTCCGTACTTATCAATTTGCCGCCGCAATTCCAGGCCGGGTGCATGTGGAGGTGTATATCGGCATGGTCAATGATATTCTGCAATTCGTGAAAACTTCGTCTGATTCCGCTGACGACGTTCGGTACCGCGCCCAGTACGAAGTCAATATCATCATCCTGGACAAGCAGAAAAATGTCATTGACAGCCGCAATTGGAAACGAAATTTATTCGCGGACAGTTTTGACGCCACGAATGACCGTAAAAAACTCAACCTGGAGCGTGCCACCTTTGACTTGGTGCCGGGAGAATATGAAATTGCACTTGAGATCACTGACCGGGATACTGGAAAACATCTGCGTGAAAAACGAGTGCTGAAATTGGCCCTTGGGGAGGAAAAACGTTTGCACCTCAGCTCGATTGTTTTCACTCAACCCTTTCCGGCTGCTCGTTTACGCGGCAATGACATGACCGGGGAACACAGCGAAGCGGATGTGCTCGCTTCGTGGAATGGCGTGAGTCCCGCCGGGTTGCGCGATTCGCTGCCGTATAATCTTACTGCGACTTTGACAAACTTGCCCGTATTAACAGGCCAACCGAAAAATTCGCGGCTCAATGAGCCTTTGGAAAAAAGTGCAGACTCCCTCCATGCCGCTGCGACCCGGATGATTGGCGCAGGAGCCTATTTCGAAATCTATGGCGCCAGCGTCGGGGAAACGTTGCAACTGCAGTATGAAATTCTTGATTGGCGCCGCCAGAGCGTGCAGCGGTGGAGCGAGAATATTCGGGTCGTGCGGACACCAGTTTGCCATCTCGCTGTCCTCGATGACAAAATCAAAATGCCGGGCATGTACACGTTTCATCTTGTGGTCAAACGGGTCGAGGCCGGTGCAATCGCAGGACAGAAAGAAGCGACCGCCGAAGAAAACTTTCAGGTGCAAATTCGCTCGGATCAAAATCTCATGGCGTCGCTGGCTGAAAACAAAACCTTGTTATTCGAGCCGCTGCGTTATGTGGTTAAAGGCGCCGAATACAAACGCATGGCCGAGGCTAGCGAAGCCGAGCGCGACAGTCTGGTGGCAGAATTTTGGCGCCAACGCGATCCTGATCCTTCTAACCCGGCCAATCCGTTGCGGGATGAATTTTATCGCCGTGTGGCTTTTGCGAATCTCCGCTTTGCTGTGGCCGCCACCTACAAATCCGGCGCCAAAGCCCTTTCGGGCTGGGAAACTGACCGTGGTC
>JAPDQK010000083.1:0-19183 GCA_034505955.1 Candidatus Zhuqueibacter pondensis | reverse complement strand
AGAGTTGCCATTCCTTTTCAGCCGTATCGAAAGTTTTGCGGTAGAGCTGCGTCTGCTTGATCAGGTATTCCAGAATTTTATAATCGGCGTCTGCAACAATCACATACACCGGAACATTCCCGACGTTAGTTGCGCTTTCGAAAAACTTTTGTTTGGATTTGTCGTTGAGCACCGCTCCGTATTGTGCCTGCAGCTTTTCAAGATCGGCGGCATACGAATAGCTCGCCTCGTCCAGCGCCGGCTCGAGGTCTGCAAACCGCGGTGTGCTGCCAAGCTCAGAAACCGCAAACGTATTCAGATCGGGATGCAAAATTCCCACCACAAACCAGACAAAAAGCAGAACGGTAAGGGAGGTTGAAGAGCTGAATTTGATTGACGCCAAAGTTCCCAGCACGGCAAAAATGGCAAGATAAAGCAGCGTCGTTGCGAGAATCAAAATCACCCTCACATAATCTTCGCTGCTCATGGCGATTCCATAAAGCGCCTGCGCCAAAATGAGCGCAATGGCAAATGTCAGGAAGACGCCGATCGTCACGACCATGAGCGCTCCGATGAGCTTGCCGTAAAGCAGCTTGACCTTTGAGACCGGATTGGACATGGTGAGCCGTAATGCGCCGGTTTCTTTCTCACCTGAAAAGGCGTCATAAGTCAGCAAGATCACCAGTAACGCGAAGAGAATCCGCAGAACCGTCGCAATGTCCAGCGCCTCAAAAATTCGCATCAGGGGGTTTGATCCGGCTTCGGCTGGCTCATAGCGCGGCACCCAATCGGGCCGAATATTCAGCGTCATCGGCGAGGCCAGCTCGATGCCTTTGCTGAAGATGCTCAACGGGCTGGGTGGAAAAACAACATCCGGCTGGTATTCCGAAAAGACTTTGACGTTCTCGAGCTCGGCCTGGGCTTGCGCCACCGCCTCATCGTAAGCTTTCTTCCTGCCTTGATAATCTTCACCAACCACGATAGCCGTAACGATGGACAAAGCCATGGCAATCAGGAATGAGATGGTCACGCGTGAGTCGAGGATTTTCTCGAAGAATTCTTTTTTAGCAATGGTCCAAATCATATTTCTTTTTATCTTTTTTGACTTCCTGGCTCCTTGCTTCATCTCACATCATATCGCAAAAATGCCTTCCACGCCAGCACGAAGAAGAGCACAGTGTAGATCAAAAGAAAAGCCGTATGAGCCGCCGAGGCCAGAAGCCGGGAGGTGATTGATTCTTCTTGATACTGAAAGCCTGGCCGGTCGCGAATATCCAACTTCGTCGTTCCGGTGAAGTTTGGATCAGCCCTTTTTGCCTCTTCCTCCTTTTTCGGAAGGTAACCGCGATATAATATTCCAACGTAGCGATTGGCTTTATCGTAAAAATCAAATTGACTCAATGCGCCTGTTGCGGTCAATTCCGCGCCTGCCAGCGCATAACTGGAAAATGGGGAAAGCAAGTGCAACAGCGCAGTGATGCCCTCGCGTTTAGCAGACCCTCTCACGGCGGAGGTCTTTAGTTTGTCCGCTCTGTCCTCGTAGTCGGCAACGATCTTGTCCACTTCAGCCTTCGTCATCGCTCTGATTTCTTCATCTTTCATTCCCTTGGCGTAATATGGTTCTTGGATTTTTCTAATGGCGGCATCTTCCTCTTGTTTGAGGATGACAAAAGCCTCGTACTGAACCCTGGCTGGCGAGGGCACCGGATGCAGCACATTGGCAATGTAAGGAGGAACCGTCGGCAGAATGATGGTGAACAGTACCCAAAAAACGAGTGCAAGGATGATCGAATCCGATGGCGTGTGCGTCTTTGCAGAAATCACAAGTCCAAGAGAGTAGAACACTGCACAATACAGCATGCTGAGAACAAATAGTGCCAACAGCGTAACCCACTCAGTCGATGTCCACGAAGATTCAGAAAGCGTATAGGCGATGAGAACGCTGCCGAGGAGGGAAATGACGAGAATGATCACCACCGAAAGAAGACCGCCAACCCACTTGCCAAGCAAAAGTTTCGCACGACCGTGTGAACTCACGAGAAGCAACCGGAGCGTCCCTGCCTCTTTTTCACCTGAGAGGCGATCATAGGACAATATGAGCGCTGCAATGCTCATGATCATACCGATGACAAAGAGGATATCCATGAATGGAAACAGAACGATCACCGGATTTTCATCAATGGAACCCAAAATCGTCAATCCTCTTTGTATGCCTTGCACCAGGCATGACAGCTTCGGAGCGGGCTTGGGGGGCATCATCAAACCACCGTCCCAGCCGCGCAGATGAAAGTAATCGTCAATCATCCGGTTTTGCAAATTCACCCGCCTGTAGTAGTCCTTGACTTCATCGTTGTAATTCTTCGTGAGAATAAATGCGCTTGTCCAGGAGATCAAAGCCGCAAGGACCAGCGAGATGGCGAACCGCTGATTCAGCAGATTCTCCAAAAATTCTTTCTTGATAATATTTGCAAGCATGGCGTCTCTTTCGGTTTTTCTTTTCGCATCCTATCGCGCATCGTATCTCAAAAAGCTTGTATATGACACGGCAAAAAACAATGCCAGAAACAAGAAAAGCACCAGCAAATCAAGTAAGATGAGTTGAAGGCTTTCAGTAAATGCCAACGGCTGGTAGAGGAAATGAATCTCCCCAACCTTTACGGGACTTCTTTGGAGCGCGTCCCGGTATTCCAGAACTGCCTGCTTCAGGCGTTGCTCATCCTCAAACCCGCTCTGAGCAATGGTTGAGGCAAAATAGATAAAAGACGAGGCAGGAGAAAGACGCGACACCTTGCGGGTTGTTTCCACATAGCTGTTCAATTGGTTCCGGTATTCGTGTTCAAGATGTCGTAACCGGTCGTAGATCTCGTCCCAGCTTGTTTCTCCCCTTGCTTGACGGTAATTGCCTTCAATGTAGCACGTCAATAATTTTTCCTCTTCCAATGACTGTGATGATGGCAGAGGAGAAATTGCCCGGGCGATGGTTCCACTGAGATTGGGAATTCCAAACACAAGAATCGCCCACGCAAAAAAGCAGGCGACCAGGCTGGTATTGGATGTCCGTGTCCGTGAAGATACCGCAGCGGCCAGCATGATGAAAATCGCCACATACAAAATTGAGCCAATGTAGAAGATTGCGATTCTTGCAAACTCTTCAGTCGAAATTGATGTGCCGCCAAACAGCAAGATCAAAAGCAAGCCGAGGCAAAAAGAAAAGGTGAACGGCGCCAGAATGATCAAAAGATTACCGACGATTTTTCCCACGACAACCTCGGTGCGTGGAATGGAATTGGAGAGGAAGAGTCGAAGAGTTCCTTGTTCCTTTTCACCAGAGAACGTGTCAAAAGCGATGAGCATCGCGAGGAAGCTGATCAGCACTCGCACGAGATATGCCATATCCGGCACGGCAAAGCGGGAAGAAATAAAGTCCAGATTCAAAATGCTGGCGCTTGGGAACATCAGCAATGAGCCTGGACGGAGGTCGTACCCTCTTCCCATCAGTTTTTGGAGTCCATTGGCGTATACGGAAAGCACAGAGGGCTTCATCACCACGCGAGCCTGCCCTTCCTTCGGGAGATTGAGTGAATAATCTTCCATTCTCCGCTGGTAATCCTGCAGGAGAATGAGGTTGCTGGCGATGATTGCTCCGACACAAAGCACTGCTACCACCCTGAATTTCAGTGAGTAGAAATGCTCGAGCAGTTCTTTTTTGGCAATTGTCCAAATCATCTCACATCACTCCGATTGAAGGCGTAATAAGCTGAAATGGAGGTTGATGATCGTGCTGATGATGATCAACACCATCGTCAGCAAAAAGCCGATCAGGAATTTGAGGGATTTCAAATATTCCTGAATTTCTCGTGTGATAATGGCTAATAGCATGGCAAACACCTTTGTTAACATCAGAACAACTTGTCACAAATGCCGGTGCTCATGCCCCGGGAACAGGAGCAACTTCTTGCCTGCAAAACGCCAAAGGGTCACGGCAAATGGGAGGAGGCTGTACAGCATCAGCAAGAGCAGATCTCACGACCCTGAGACCAGGCTCTCGGCGCCGGATGGAGCCGTATCGCGAAATTATTCTTTCGACTCCTTTCTTTCTCTCTACTTTTCTCCCCATCTCCCTCTCCCCAAGTCTCCCACTCACCTTCTCTCAGCTTATCTGCATGTACTTCAAATACAGCTTCTCCAAATCCTCACCTTCGAGATCCTCTCTCGTCTTTTCCATAATGAGCACGCCTTGTTTCATAATTCCAACCCTGTCCGCGATCTCTTTGGCGCGGAAGATGTCGTGGGTGGACATGAGGATGGCTTTGCCCTCATTGCGGAGTTGGAGCAGCAAAGCAACAAATTCTGTCGCTGCCTTTGGATCGAGTCCAGCGGTCGGCTCGTCCAGCAACAACGCGGGAGCCTGCTTCAACATAGCAATGGCGATGCCGAGCTTCTGGCGCATGCCTTTGGAGAAGGTCTTCACGCGCTTTTCAAACGACCATTCCGGCAGTCCGACTTGCCGCATGGCCATGTGGTAATCTTCTTTTTTGAGATTTTTTCTTCCGGCCAGTTTGGTGAAGAAATCCAAATTCTGTCTGGCTGTGAAGTTGCCGTAGAGCATGACGTTTTCCGAAACGTACGCGGCATACTTCTTGGCCTCCAGCGGATTTTTCGTGCAGTCAATCCCATTGATCAGGGCCGTGCCGCTGGTCGGCTCAATGAAATTGAAGAAGAGATTGATCGTCGTGGTCTTGCCCGCGCCATTGGCGCCCAGCAGGCAGTAAATCTGTCCCGGCTGGATGTTCACATTGAAATGGTCGAGGGCGAGCAGACCGTCATCCTCGTAACGTTTGGTAAGGTCGATGGCTTGGATCATGGCATGATTTCTCCGGAGATGATTTTTGTGAAGAGTAGCAGTTGCAGTAGCAGTAGCACACCCGTTTAGTCGGGATGAGTGCTACTGCATACTGCCACTGCTATTTCATTTTGCAAGGGATGTGCCACACCCCTAAGTTGCGATTTTCCTGCTGTTTTTGGGACTTTGGTGGCTTGTGTTGGGTAAAGGTTTACTCACTTATGTGGGAAAAGGATTTCCCAGGTATGCACAGGGCATGCACAAGATTTTTGTTGGGCACTGAAGGGGTATTGAGTTGCTTTGTGTTGTTGGAGCGATACTACAAAAGTGCACAAGTCGTGTATCCCTTCGGTGAAGCACATCTTTTTTTGTGGGCAAACGCTTAAATTGGTTTGCACCGGTAGTGTCAAAATTTTTATGAAAAACAGGAGGAATAAGCGAGCGGATAACCATGTTCGCGTTCAAATGTGGCGAGCAACTCTTTCCAATTTAACGTGGATTGTTCTTATGGTTTGGCAGCAGTCGTGAGCGGTGGGATAGGATCGACGAAGTAGTTACGGTAGTCGCGGCGGGCTCATCCAAAGTCAATTGGGACACGAGCCGGCCGGCTTCCGGTTTTTATCTCTACCGATTGGAAGCCGAAGGTTTTGCACAGACGAAGAAATTGCCGTTGATGAAGCAGGTCTTGATACTGGCCAGCGTGGTGCGCTCACCTCTTAGGTGAATCATTACACGCTGCCGGCGGCATTCAGATTAAGGTGGCGCTCTTGGGTTGTCAGTGATTAAAGTTTTGTATCCGCCGCAATCAACGAATAATAAATCTCAAAACTCTTCCGCGACGACCAGACGATTCATCAGCTTGCGCAGATATTCAATTATCAGGGAATTTTTATTCTCAGACACAGAACGCAGGGAAAAAGCGGTCACATCGAGAAACGAGAGCATGGTTTGGCGGGTAATCAGGGGATGGTAAAGATATTCACGGTTCCTGCGATTTTTTGCGCTCATTTCGATGGCAACACCGCCGAAGATCGTAAATTCATGGCGGGGCGAGATCAGTTGGCGCTCGAGCAGCCCACGCTCCGTCATGGTATCGAGCACTTGCTGTAAATCGACGGCGGTTAGCCGGATGCTATCGAGGTGGGAATAAATTTCGGAAGTGGTCGCTGCATCTTTTTTCCAAAGAACTTTCATCACATCAATCTCGAGCTCGGAGGGAATCACCGCAAGCGCTTGGGGACTTGCTCCGCCACCGCCCAATTTTTCCTTCAGGAATTTAGTTCCGGCAGCCAGAAGATTTCCGATATTCGACATTGGCGGCAAATCAAGCTGCTCGCGGCGGAGTCGTTCTTCGATCATGTCGACGCGCGGCGGCAGGTTGCGGAGTTGTGATGGGCTCAAACGCAGCAATGATTTTTGTTGCAGACGAAAAAACAAAGTTGAGTCGCTCAGGTCGGTTGAGGTGTGGGTGAGAATATCTTGCACGAGCAGCCGGCGGCGCAGCCATTGCTCGCGCACCCACATGGTTGCACCGCGCAAAATGGCGCCGGCGTCCAGGGAATCCGCAGCATGTCCTTTGGCAGATTCTAAAAAAAAGGTACCGGCATTTGCCGGCACCGGCGCGGAAAGATCGAAACTCAGACAAATGACCAATATTGGGATGGATGGCGACATGCAATGACGGAATTTGACTTTTTCAGCAATTTTTGAACAGCAATAATCCCTCGGTGATTGGTGGATTATGTTCCCCACCCTGTTACGCTTGGCACAAGCCAGCGCTATAAGCATCTTCACCGGCACGAGCGGCGTGAACGGAAAGTGGATTTTTCAAAAAAACTTCATCAAAAAATCAGAACCGGGCTCAATTGTTCTGCAAAAATATGAAGGGGTTCGTCCACGTTTCGAGCGCTATTTCATATACTTCAGCAAAATGACATTCCCGGGGATGAACTATTCCATCAGTAAGTGACTCATGACCAACAGCGTAAACACGAAATTGCAAATGACCGGGATGATCATTAAATTAAACACACGCATGATAAAACTGTTCCGTTGCGCAGACATTTTTTTCTTGACTTTTCCCGCTTCGACAGCTACATTAAGACTTTAGCAAACATCGGCAAGATGGACGAACACCATGATCGAAATGGAACAGACAAACAAGAAGGAAACAGAACAACACGTGAAAAGAGAAAGGTAGAAGCTCTGCATGCCAATCACTCATCTGAGCGGTTTGTATCTTAAGCGCGCCGTGATTTCCGGTGCACAACGCGTGATTCAGATGCAGGAGCAACTGAACAACATCAATGTTTTCCCGGTGGCGGATTCGGATACCGGCACCAATATGGCATTGACCATGCGCAGTGTCGCGGAAGGTGCCCTGTCGTGCAAAGAGGGATCGGTTCAAAGCATCAGCCAGGCCGTGGCAGATTCGGCATTGATGGCGGCGCGCGGGAATTCGGGCGCAATTTTGGCACAATTCTTTCAAGGTCTGGCAGAAGGCCTGCGCGGACGGGTTCGGGCGACCCTGGAAGATTTTGCCCATGCGGTACAACGTGCTTCCCGCTGTGCCGAAGAAGCCATCGCCGATCCGAAAGAAGGCACGATTTTGACGGTGATTCGCGATTGGGCGCATTCCATTCAGACGAAGTGGCGGAAGGCCGCGGATTTTCGGACTTTGATTGCCGATTCTTTGCATGTGGCGACGCAGTCACTGCAAGAAACGCCGCGCAAACTCAAGGTGCTCGCCAAAGCCGGGGTGGTTGATGCCGGCGCTCAAGGGTTCGTTCACCTGCTCGAAGGTGTTCTGCATTTCATTCAATCCGGAAAAATTGATCGAGTCGCGCATGCCGCTTTGACCTTTGGCAATGCCAAAGCCAAAGTGGAAGAAGCGCCGGAAGAAATCACATTTCAGTATTGCACCGAAGCTTTGATCATCGGCGAGAACATCAATCGCAGCGCATTGAAAGAGCGGCTTCGACCAATGGGCGATTCCAT
The DNA here is from genome assembly GCA_034505955.1 of Candidatus Zhuqueibacter pondensis. Taxonomy (GTDB): domain Bacteria; phylum Zhuqueibacterota; class Zhuqueibacteria; order Zhuqueibacterales; family Zhuqueibacteraceae; genus Zhuqueibacter; species Zhuqueibacter pondensis. Next base: position 11,364 of record JAPDQK010000083.1, on the reverse strand, counting down.
GATCGTGGCCGGCTCCGATGAACGCGTGCGGCTGCACATTCATACGAATGAACCGGAGCAGGTGTTTGCCATTGCCCGCAATTACGGTCAGGTGGTGCACACCAAGAAAGAAGACATGCGTCAGCAGCATACCAAGGCGCATCACGATCCCGAGGCGGACACGATCGCGCTGATTACGGATTCCTCATGTGATTTGCCACCGGATGAGTTCATCAGCCGCGGCATTCGGGTGGTCCCGGTCGTGGTCATTTTTGGCAATCAAAGCTACATTGACAAAGTCACCATGACCGATCGTGATTTCTATGACATGTTGGTGACTTCACCGCATCACCCCAAAACTTCGCAACCTGCGCCCGGAGATTTTCAAGAGGTTTTTCTGCAAGCAGCGGCAAATCACAAGCGGGCGCTGGCGATCATTCTTTCCGGCGCGGTGAGCGGCACGCTTCAAGCAGCGCAGCATGCCGCACAAACGGTGCGTGACCGGATCGATGTTCAGGTCATCGACTCGAAAAACGTCTGCATCGGCCTCGGTTTGATTCTGCGTGAAGCCGCTGACGCGATCGAGTCCGGCGCCAATCTCGAGGAATTGAAACAGCGGATCAACTGGGCGATCCAAAACGTCCGCTTTTTTGTCAGTCTGGCCACGACTGAGTATCTGGTGCGAAGCGGACGGGTATCGAAAGTGCGCGGCACTTTGGCCCGGCTGTTGAATTTGAAGCCCATTCTGCAGGTCACGCCGGCCGGAAAAGTTGAAGTCGTAACCAAGACGTTCGGCGGCAAATATGCGCAGCGAAAGCTGCTGGAGCTGGTGAAGCGGGAAGCGAGGGGCAAGCGCAAGCTGCGTTTTCTCGTCGCCCACGCCAATGCGCCTGAAGCGGCCAGTTACTACGCTGAGCAGATTCGTCGCTATTTCGAGGTTCCCGAAGTGTCGATCGTCAGTGCCTCACCGGCCCTTGGTGCGCATGCGGGACCAGGGGCAGTGGGCATTGCCTTCCTCGGAGAATGAAAAATGCGATGATGGAGTGCTGATCATGTGGACGCTGATCGCAGTCATAGCGCTTGGATATCTGCTGGGCTCCATTCCAAGCGCGGTGATTGTTGGAAAAATCGTGCGTGGCTGGGATTTTGACATTCGCAATGAAGGCAGCGGCAATCCCGGCGGCACGAATGTGTTTCGTGTTTTGGGATGGAAGCCCGCGCTGGTCGTGACGTTCGTCGATGTTTTCAAAGGTGTCGTGGCCACGTTGTGGGTGCCAACCTGGCAGCCGTTTGGCACGGCTTATGTTGATGCGACGGTTCTGCCCATTCTCACCGGCTTGGCGGCGGTCTGCGGCCATATTTGGACGGTGTTCGCCGGATTTCGCGGCGGCAAGGGGGTTGGCACCGCCGGTGGAATGATTATCGCGCTCTATCCGGTGGCAGCGGTAATTTGTTTGGTTATTTTTGTCGTGGTGATTTATGCCACGCGTTATGTGTCAGTTGCCTCCATGACGGCGGCCCTCAGTCTGCCGATTGTCTTGTGGTTGATGCAGGAGTTCTTTGACCAGGACGTGCCGGATGCGCTCTTTCTATTCAGCATGCTCGTGAGCATTTTGATTGTTTTTACGCACCGCAAGAACATTCGGCGCCTGATTGAAGGCACGGAAAACCGTTTCGGAAAACCCCGAACCGCAAATTGACGGCAAGACAGGCAACTTGGTGGTCTCGAGACTGAATTGGTGATTCTTGTGCAGGAGAAACAGGTGTCCATGTCTGTCATCATTGAGCCAACATCGAAGGGACGGCAACATGAAGGAAACCGGTGAAATTCAGGCATTGATCACTCTTCTCGGTGACGACGACACGCACGTGCGTGACATCGCGCGCGAGCGGCTGTTGCAGATCGGCGAAGAGGCCACCGAATTTCTGCGCGAAGCCGGGAACATGGATGTTGATGGCAAAATCCGCATCGAAGCACGGCACGTGCTGGCGCAAATTCGCCAGGAGGATTTGGCCGGATCATTCTATTTGCTCAGCCTGCTCGATGACGAGCAAATCGATCTCGAGCACGCGGTGTTTCTGCTGGCACGTTTTGGTTATCCCGATCTCGATATTGTACCCTACCAGCGGGAGTTGGATTTGCTCGCCAAGGCGATCGCACAGCGCCTTCACGGCTTGCACCCGTTGCGCGACAACCGCCGGATTCTGCGGGTAATGAATCAATTTCTGTTCGATGAGGAGGGGTTCTCGGGCAACGTTGAAGACTATTACGATCCCGACAATTCATATATCAACTGTGTGTTGGAGCGGCGTACCGGCATTCCGATCACGCTTTCGGTCATTTATCTCCTGCTGGCCCGGCGGTTACAACTGCCGATTCGGGGCATCAATCTGCCGATTCATTTCATCTGCCAATATTATTCTCCACCGGACTCTTTTTATTTCGATCCGTTTAATAAAGGCAAGATGCTCACACGCGCGGATTGCATCATGCTCTTGAATCGCGCCCGGCATCCCTTTCATGAAAGCTTTCTCTCCCCGGCACGGCCGCGTGACATCATGGCCCGCATGATCAGAAATTTGATTGTGATCTACCATCATCGTGATGATCTGGCCAAAGCCGAAGTCTTGGGCAGGATTCTAAAAATTCTCGAAGCCTGATTTTGCTCTTGCCGCAATTTCCCCCTGTCTTCAGAGAATTCGGTCATGCCCAATCAGTACAACAGTCTTTTATCAGTTAAATCTTTGCTTTTTGGGCAGGGATTTCAAAAGACAAAATGATTTTAAAATTATTTTGTCCTTAATCATTTTGTCTTTTAGGCTACGCCCGTGGGGGTTGCGGCTTGCCCGCGTTGGGAAAGGAATAATTGAATTTTTTGCGAGGAAAAAAATGAGTCAGTGTCCAAAGTGCGGCACGGAATTGCCGGCGCAAGCGGCATTTTGTTCAAATTGTGGCGCTGCAGTTCGCGAAGCCGCTTTGAATTATTGTCGAAATTGCGGCGAGGTGCTCAAGCCCGCAGCCAAATTTTGTCATTCTTGTGGTCACGTAGTGGAGGACATCTCCGCCTCTGCCGGCACGCCAGCCGAGGTGACGGAAGTTGAGGCCGTGGCTGAAACTGCGTCAGAACTTCAAAAAGAATCAACGCCCTCTCGCTCCTGGCCGGCGATTCTCCTGCCTCTGTTGGGGATTCCATTGATCGTTGTGATACTCTGGTTTCTGCTACACCAGAAAGAAAACCCGCAACTGAAACGTGCCAGTGATAGCATCAGCGCGACGGAAGCGCCGGCACCGGGCGGAGGCATGGATATGGCGGCGATGCAAGAAGTCACCAAACAGATCGAAAAATACAAAAATGATTTGAAGACCAATCCAAAAGATACCACCGCGTTGTTGGCGCTCGGGAGCATGTATGAGCTGGCCAGCCTTTTTACCGAAGCCGCCGATTATTTTCGTCGTTATTTGGAAATCGCGCCCAATAACGTCATGGTGCGCATGAGCTTGGCCGGTGCGTATTACAGCAGCAACCAACGCGAACAGGCGTTAAACGAATTGCAGCAGGTGCTGAAATACCAGCCGGGTTATGATTACGCCATGTACAATCTTGGCGTTATTCTGCACGAACAGGGTAAACATGAAGATGCAATAGGATGGTGGCATAAAGTCATCGAAGCGAATCCTTCCGGCGAGCTTGCACAAAAGGCACGGGAGCAGCTCAAAGCGTTCGAGGGAACCAGCGTGAAGCGTGATGCCAAGTGAGGCAGGTATGTCAAGATTTGAACGCCATGTCTTTATTTGTACCAACGTTCGGCCACCAGATAATCCGAAGGGCTGTTGCGCCGCCAGGGGTTCGGAAGCGATTGTCGTCAAATTCAAGGAAGAATTGCACAAACGCGGTCTGAACAGTATGATGCGCATCAACAAGGCCGGCTGTCTGGATGCCTGCGAACTGGGCGTTTCGGTCGTGGTTTATCCTGACGGCGTTTGGTACGGCCGCGTCACGCTCGACGACGTCGATGAAATCCTCGAGAGCCATTTGATCGGCGGCAAGCCGGTGGCACGGCTGCGTGTGCCGGAGCAATACTGGCGCAAACCGGCGGCACCGTAAGCTCGGCGCTCGGAAGTGTTTCCAGCCACCAAAGTGAAAGTGGAGGAAGACTATGCGGTGAAATAAAATTTTATTTCTTGTTCTTTTTCCCGAATTCCGGGTCCAATGGAATAAAGAGAACGATGAGAAATCCCGGAATAGTGGCGAGAAGAACCCAAACAAAAAAATGCTGGTAGCCGATGATTTCCTGCAGCCAGCCGCTGAACATTCCCGGCAGCATCATTCCCATCGCCATAAAGCCGGTGCATATTGCGAAATGCGCGGTTTTATGCGCTCCTTCGGAAACGTAAATCATATAAAGCATGTAGGCGGTGAACCCAAACCCATAACCGAGTTGTTCGATTGCCACGCACAGATTGATGACCCAGAAGTTGTCGGGCAGCGCGTGAGAGAGATAAATATAGACGGCATCCGGAACATTGATGGCGAGCACCATCCACCATAACCAAAATTTCAACCCATTTCTTGCCGCAACAAATCCACCGAGCAAGCCCCCTACCGTCAGCGCGATGATCCCCACGGTTCCATAAACGAAGCCGACCTGTCCTGTGGTCAAGGCCAGGCCTCCGGCTTCCGAGGTGTCCAAAAGAAACGGAGAAGCGAGTTTCACAAGTTGTGCCTCGGCGAACCGATACAGCAGCAGGAACGCCAAAATGACTCCGATTTGTTTTTTTTGAAAAAATGAAACAAAGGTTCGAAGAAACTCACGCAGAAGATTTTTCGATTTGCCGGTTACCACGGGAGTGTCGGCGGCTGGATAAGGCAGAATAAACTTGTGATACAGGAAGAACAGAATAAACATGCCGACCAGCACAAAAAATGTGATGGACCATGCCAGGGGAATATTTCCCGCGCGCACCTGGAAAAGCGCCGAGGAGGCGGATTTGAGTTTCGGATCCAATTGGATAACAGCCATCGCCGGCCGGTTCCAATTTTGATCATTGAAAACAAAACGCGCCCCCTCTATCAATGCAATGCTTTTATCGCCGGATTCCCGGCCGAAGTTCATGACAATTTCTTTTCCAGCTTCCGGCTTGCTCGACAGATAAAAAAACACAGCGCCGAAGTTGCCCACAAAGTCCGTTCGCGCGGCGGCTTTCTGTTCGGGACCAAAATTCTTTTTCAGAAACGCCTTCAGATTGGTTGCGACCACACGTTGCCACCAGGATGGTGCTTGCGGCCTTGCGGCCTGGGCTTTTTTCTCTTCGGCATAAAATCCATTCCTGATATTCCATGCTTTGGCGAACGCAACCACCGAATCCACCTCGTTTTTTCGGCGACGGGCGGTGGTTATCTCCAAGCTTGCAGGATGCGCCAGAATTCGCAAATTGCCGGCAACAGGCGTAATGGCGATGGAATCAGGATGGCTGGCAGCGAGGTGCTGAATATCCGGTGTTGAAGAAACGGCTACATCCACCGTTGGCAGGCCGCTGTGGCTCTCGATATAACCGGCGAGGATGATGAGCAGGCCTTGGCCGGTAATCATGGCAAAACGATAAAACGTGCTGCGCACGCCCACGAACCAAGCCTGCTGGTGCTCTGAAAGTCCCAGCATGTAAAAGCCGTCAGCAGCGATGTCGTGCGTTGCCGAGCTGAAAGCCAATAACCACAAAAAAGCCAGCGTATATTTGAAAAAATTGGGCAGTGGAATGGTCAACGCAACGCCGCCAAGCCCGGCGCCGATGATGAGCTGCATCAGGATGATCCAAAATCGCTTGGTTTTGAATATATCAACGATGGGACTCCAGAGCGGCTTGATGACCCATGGTAGATAAAGCCAGCTGGTGTAAAGTGCAATATCCGTGTTTGATATCCCCATGCGCTTGTACATGATCACGGAAACCGTCATGACCACGATGTAGGGAATACCTTCCGCGAAGTACAGGCTCGGCACCCACAACCAGGGGTTGCGCCCTTTTTTCGGTTCCGGCGTCGGCAGCGGTTCCTCGGCTTTTCGTTCCATGGGTTTCCTTTCATCAATGAAATGTAATATCGATCAAACGTTTTTTATTGTACATCAAGCTGAGGAAAGTGTCAAGGAGATTTTTCTGTCCAAAAAGTTCCTTGGGTTTTTCCGAAGGATTTTATATATTTTTTTATCAATTTCGGTGAGCGCTTATGAGTGCAAAACCAACTTCGTCACAACTCTTTCTTGCCGAAGCCCGGCGCCATCTCATGCAAGAATATCTTCCCTGGATCCACACTTGTCTCGATAAACTGTGCAGCGAAGACCTGTGGTGGCGACCCAATGCGGCGAGCAACAGCGTGGGCAATCTCATTCTGCATCTCTGTGGGAACGCCCGGCAGTGGATTGTTCACGGCGTCGGTGGCACAGCCGATTTACGCAATCGCCCGGCGGAATTTGCCGCACAGGAGTCTGCGTCCAAAGAAGAGTTGTTGCAGCGATTGGAAACAACCCTGGCCGAAGTCGATGCCGTGCTTGCCGGGCTCTCGCCTGATGAATTGACCGAGCCACGGGTGATTCAGGGATTCAACGTGACCGTGCTCGGCGCCATCTTTCATGTCGTGGAACATTTTTCGTACCATACCGGACAAATTATTTTTTTCACGAAGATGCGCAGCGGCGAGGATTTGAAATTTTGGAATGTCTCATAATATATAACGCAGCTTTTGCCGCAACCCCCCCTACGGGCGTAGCCTACGGGCGTAGCCTACGGGCGCAGCCCAAAAGACGAAATAATTTGATGACAAAATAATTTTGTCGTTAATCATTTTGTTTTTAGAAAATCTTCGTGGTTGTGATAGTTTTTCCAAGTTAATACCATAATGAATGACCCATGATCATGCCAACCATGGCCGGCGTCATGCAAACAAATCATCAAGAAAATATTGACATCGCTGACTTTGCTCCGTACATTGCCGGTTTGAAACGCCGCCAGTTACGGGAGAAGACAGAGATCGACAAACGTCGAGCGAAAGCCCGCGAAATCGCTGCGCAAGCCACTGCCATTCTTAAAGAGCATGGCGCGACGAAAGTGATTTTGTTTGGCTCGGTACTCGAAGAAACCTTCAAGTTGGATTCCGATCTTGATCTTGCCGTTGTAATGCCATCTCGGGCTTGGTGGGAATGGTATCTCAAGCTTGGAGAGACATTGCATTTCCCGATCGACCTCGTGAACTTGCGCTATGTCAGGCCGGGATTTCGTGAAATTATCATGGAATTTGGTGAGGTGCTTTATGATGAAGAAAAATAGCATCACGGTACTGTGACGCGCTACTTTTTTGTCTTTTTGGACGCTGCCAGCCAGCAGCTCGAATAAACCACGCCACGTCAGCCCTTCAAACCCCCGCTCGACTTTTATCGATCTTGACCCCGATAATTCACGCTGTGCGCAAATTGACTCCGTGAGATACTGTTGTGCTTGTCATCTCGCGGGGTTGGTTCAAGCCTGAAAAAATGGCTCATGAATTATCTGGGTTAACGCAACTCTGGCGTCACACGTGCCAGAACGCGACCGGTTTTCGCCTTCAGCTCGAGCTCGATCTGACCATTGGTGATGGCAAAGCGCTGTTGCGTTTCCAAAAGATCGACCAACCGGCCTTCGCCGCGCACCGCGAGATCGAGGTGTTGATGGTTCCGGCTGTTATTGATCACCACGGTGATCATTTGATCCTGATGCGATCGTGAAAACGCGAAAAGCTGGCGCCCATCATCGGCCAGCAACGTGTGGTAATCGCCCACCTGCAATGCCGGATGCGAATTGCGAATGTGAATCAGCCGGCGGTAATGGTCGTACATCTCACGATCAAAGACCACGGCATCCGGTTGCTCGCGCCTTGTGCCGTTGGGCAAATAAAGCTCATCGGCAAAATTCATATCCTCCCAAACCATCGGCTTGCGGCAGCATGGATCATTGGCGCCCCACATGCCGGCCTCATCGCCGTAATAGATCATCGGCGCGCCCAGATAAGTCATTTGAAAAATCGCCAGAAGTTTTTGCACCTGGCGCTCTTCGGCATTCGGCCGACGTATCTCGTAAGCCGGATTTTTCGCACGTGACCAGTTGTAGTATTCCCGCCATTTGCGCATTGGCATCTTGTCGCGGTTGACGATGCGGGAGGCGAGACGGTCAGTGTCGTGACTGTCGAGCAAGTTTTGCATGACATACGCCACTTCCGCGGGAAAAGCTTCACGCAACGCACGCAAGCGCCGGTCAAACTCACCGGTGGAAATGCGGGTGTGGTCATCCATGAAGTATTCGGTGCAGGTATAGGTGAAGTTATAATTCATCACGGCGTCGAATTCATCGCCCTGCAAATACGGCTGCAGGCCCTCGATGGTATCAACCACTTCTCCGGTGAGATAGGCTTCCGGATTGATGCGCTTGACCAGCGCGCGCCACTGTTTCCAGAAATTGTGGTGAATCAAGGCGGCCACATCGAGTCGCCAGCCGTCGATGCCGTCACCCGGATCGCCATCGCCATTCGGATCCATCCAGCGCCGTGTGATTGCGTAGATGTATTCCCGCGGCCCATCCACAATGCCGGTCTCGTCCTGCCGCAATTCCGGCAACTCTTTTACCGACCACCAGCCTGAATATTCAAAACCCTTTTCGGTTTGGGGATCATCCCACTTGAGAATTTTGAACCAATCTCTGTAAATCGAGCGCTGCTGATTTTTCACGACATCTTGAAACGCCCAGTGGTTGATGCCGACATGATTGAACACCCCGTCGAAAATGATGTGCATGCCACGCTGATGCAGCTCGTGAATCAGGCGCAGCATCAATTTGTCTGCCGCGGTCCATTTCCAGGTCCCGGGGTCATGACCAATTTCGCTGGCGATGATTTTGCGGTCGCCGGCCGGATCCGGTCCAAAGTTCGGATCGATGTGATGATAGGTTGCGCCATCGTACTTGTGCAAGGAAGGCGCTTGAAACACGGGGTTCAGATAAATCGCATTGATGCCCAGCTCCTGCAAGTAATCCAATTTTTCGAGAATGCCCTGCACATCACCGCCGTAACGCCGGCGCTGCAGATTGAACCAAATATCTTTGCCGTTTTTTTGCTCGTACGGCTGCAGCTCGTACCAATCCGAAGTCCATGGATGAATCTGCCACGGCGAGGTGACATCATGCGGATACGCTCCGCGAATGTCAGCGATGGTCGGATCATTGTTGGGATCGCCGTTGCAAAAGCGCTCGGGGAAAATTTGATACCAGACGGCTTTTGCGGCCCATGCCGGGACAAAGGAATTCTTTTGGCTCATTGGAGGTTCCGGTCAGTATTTTGCACGGATTGTTTGCAAATATTCTTATCAAATAATATCTCACAAATCGTTCCAGAGCAAGAGAAATTTGAAATACAAGTTTCTGGTGGTCATTGCGAACCCTGGCCTGCGTCCTGATCATGTCCCATAATTTTGTTACTGGACACAGAAGGCTGGCATTCACATGTCACCTCTAAAGGACATAGGTGTTAAGCTAAGAATGTACTTACAAAACGGGTCGAAATTCCGTCCCGTAAGGACGTATGACAATAGCCCAGAGTTTAAACTCTGGGAACGGAGCGAGCAAATTATTCCTCGAGTCCCAAAGGGACGAATGAAAATAGCACGTTGACAACATCTCAAAAGTTATTTTTCAATCGTCCCCTGCGGGCGCAGCCTATGGGACTTGTGAGATGGGGGATATAAACTCATTCCCAGAAATGGAATTTCTGGGCTATTATCAAATGTCCCTACGGGACAAGGGCATCGACATCTTCTTGGCTTAACACGTATTTCCTAAAACTCCCTACGGGTGGCATGTTATGATCTCCCTCTGTGTCCAGTACCCAAAATGTGGGTAAAGATCACGGCCTGCGTCAGGGCAGGCGAAGTGAAGCTCTACGACTCATAGAGCTTCGCTGCGCCCGCGATGACAGATGTCCACCGAAGACTGGGGGTACTCGCCAGAGTAATGCCTCACTCACAGGGGGGAATGAAGCGCAGTCATCCCTGCGGGCGCAGCCTGACTGCAAGCAAGATGCTTGCGCTACTTCCCCGTCACTGAGGTGATACTCGCCAGATCGATTTTTTTCTTGTGGTTTTTCAAAATTCTATCTATTTTGTCATTTGAATAATTGATAAACATTGGGGACATTCAACTGTACCGAAAATTTAATAAAATTTTTTTGACTTGCGATTGCTCGTGAATCTGACTGAACTCAAAAAGCGCATAGCCCGTTGGGAAGACCTTCATACCGAACTCAAAGAATGGCCCGCTCATTCCGAGGATTTGGCGGCCGGCCTCGTTGCCTTTGCCAATACAGACGGCGGCCAGCTTGTTATCGGCGTCGACCAAAATCACCGGATTGTGGGTGTCTCCGATGCCGATCGTGTCATGCGTGATGTGGATAATGTCGCTGCTAACCCCGATAATTCATAATATTTTCAGGCTGTGCCCAAAAGCAGAGTGCGACCGATTTACGCACTGCGTGAATTATCGGGGCTAATAATTGCGAACCCCTTTTCACCGTAGTGAGTGACAAAAACGGAGTTCCCATGTCTGTAATAAATAATAAATGAAGCCATGCGTTACCACACTTTCGACCTGACCGTATCCGCCACTGGCGTGCCGCACGAATATCTGCTCGCGGCGCAAATGCCGGCGGTGAGAATAAAAAATCAGTAGCCACAATATTTACTGATGCGCCATAAGAAAAAGACCAAAAAACCTTTATCGGAACGCTGGCAGTTTTGGGTGACCATCATCGGCGGCATCTTGGGCATTGTCGCCACACTGGCGGATTTGCCGGAGAAAATTAGCCATTTGCTGAAGTCTCCGATAAAAGCGGACTCGACGCAAGTGAGCATCGAAGTGAAGCTGCAAATCCTGGAAGGACAAATCGTGGATGAAAAGGGCGAGCCCTTGCCAGAAGTTATCGTGTATTTGCCAGATTACGACGCCACGGACACGACGAACGCATGGGGTAAATATAAATTTGAAATTCAAGCGCCGCTCGGCGCCCGCGTGAAATTGCAGGCACGGAAAACCGGTTACGACATGCTCAATCAAGATCCGATGCTCGGCGGCAAGCCCGATACGTTTCAAATGCACAAACTGTAGGTCTTCAGTTTTTAATGAACCATGACGCTGTCATGCTGGAAGCATCTTTTTTATTATCAAGCACCGTGCTGGATTGGAAAAGGAGTGGGTCGCCCGGTGGTCATACCACCGGGCTCCCGTTATCGCGATAGGGTCGATTCCCTATATTTACCGGCGAGCGGATTTCCCGCACCGGGCGATCCCAAGTCCGATTCCCATCGCAGGTAACG
>JAPDQK010000082.1:0-19459 GCA_034505955.1 Candidatus Zhuqueibacter pondensis | reverse complement strand
CCCTGAAGGAAGAAGAGGTCGATTTGTCCGACTATCAGGATTACCGTGACGCTTATCAGCAAATCGGGCGTTTCATCGACGAGGTTTACAATACCAAACGGATTCATTCGTCGTTAGGCTATTTGACGCCGGCGGAATTTGAAAATCACTGGAACCAAAGTCAAAGAATGGAGGTCAAAGTTCATTAAGAAACGTCAATTTTGTGTCCAAATAATGGGGTGCACTACAGCCAAATAAAACAACACAAATTGGCGGCATAGCCAACATAAAAATGGAAGGGTCGATGAAAAAAGAATAGAAGGTGAAAAAGTGAGAGAGTTTTTTGAAGCAAAACAAAAATATGGTCATGTTGCAATCTATTTCAGCAAAACGAGTTTCCTCATGGCAAGATAATTGCCATCAGCTTGCAAGCGATAAACATAAATGCCACTAGGCAAATTTTCTCCATTCCATTTGATTTTATACCTGCCTGCCGCAAGCTTGTTTTGATTGAGCAAGGTCACAATTTCTTCACCATGCAAATTGAAGATTTTTAAGCTTACTTCGCTGGAACGTCGCAGATCAAACTCGATGGTCGTCACAGCATTGAAAGGATTGGGGTAATTTTGCAAGAGCTGAAATTGAGTTGGAATATTTTCATTACCCATTTTGACAGCAGTGGCAGGTTGAACCTGGCAGATTTGCCCTTCACCATAATAGTCTAATGAATTGGAACACGCTGCTGCTGTTAAAGATGTTTTGATTTCACAATAGTAGTTTTCATATGCCACCGTGGGCGTGCCAACAATTCTGGTGATGAAGTTAAAAGAACTGTATAATGTCATGAAAATTTTTACTCCTGAATCTACAGGCGCTGGTACTGGTAATATGTCTCCGACTTTCACAGTATCTGATAGGCTAGACCAGATTTTGCCATTTATTTCGGTGATAATGATTTGAAAACTTAGGCCTGTTACGTACGGAATAAGCGAAGGGGTAAGTCTAAACCACAAATAGTCATCTGGGCCGCAGCCTCCGAGATAACTGTAAGAAGTAATCTGAGTGACTAGTGTGTCGCAAACTGGGACGCCAACTTGGTAAGTTTGCGCAAAAGCGGATTTTGTCATGTATAATGCTAAAAGCATAATTACGATAATAAAGTTGGCGGCCTGTTGGCGATTACGCTCTTTCATAGCTTTCATTGCAAAACACCATTGCTTTTATCTCAAAGCACCAATTTATACACTCAAGTGAAGCTGTCGCAGCAGTTGTGTGCCAGATTAAAGCTTATTTCAACAATACTGATTTGGACGACTGTGCAAACCCATCGGCGACGATTCTGTAAATATAAAGACCACTCGGAACGAGCTGGCCTTGATTGTTTTTACCGTCCCAAACCACTGATTTAACCCCGGCCTGCTGGAATTTGCTCACTAAAGTTCTCACTTCCTGGCCAAGCATATCGTAAATCTCAAGCTTCACAAAACTTGGCTTGGGAAGCGTATATTCTATTGTCGTTTCCGGATTAAAAGGATTCGGATAATTTTGAGAAAGGCTGTATTCAGTAGGGACAGATTCATTTTGACGACCCTTTTCATAAGGATCGAAGCTGCTTTCTGCAATCTTAGGTGGCCCACTCGGTCCAATAGTGACGTTGCCGACGGGTGCAGTTATGGTCATGGCTTTGTTGATGGTCATACTTTCATTATATGATCCTTTGACAATACTGACGATGCCACCTGCCGGTACTGCATTGACTGCTCCAGCGACTGTGTTATAAGGCCTGAACACTGTACCAGCGCCAGTAGCAAAAGAATGACCGTTGTCTGCGTACACGATATTTGATCCGGGGAACACGTTAATCGCATTCTCTAAAGCATCACAATCAAAGGAAGTAGCTGCAATGGGGATACAGTGGGAGACAATCCCAACTGATAAATTAGTCCCCTCTGGGATAACCGGGCCTCCAGAGTTTCCAGTTCTATGATCGATGCAATAAGTCCAGTAAACATAGTTGCCACTTCCGATGTCTCCATACGTAGGCGGATTATTATTTGGTCCTGTGTCTGTTTGCTGCGTCGCATTGTCGGAATTTCTTTGAGTCTGGGGGTTAGTACCAGGTGGACATTCATCCCGACCATAACCTGTAAGGTGAAATGTTGGCGGGGTACTATCAAGAGACAAGCGATAGAAGGCGTCTTGCGCTTGTACCGGTAACAATCCAGTATTAGAATTAGGATAACACTTGAAAATTGCCCAATCACGGCCGACTCCTAAATCCTCCCTAACAACACTCGTTGCATCAATTGTGTATTGATCATTGGGATGCGGAAAATTGATAGTACCGTCAGGATCAGACTTTGGTACATTGAACTCTAGAATTCTCACGTCAGTATCACGGAAACAGTGGCCAGCAGCTAGGTAAGCCCCATTTGAGGCGATCCATCCGGTGCACTGCTCGACAGTGTCACCGTAGGCAGCTCTTATACGGGTCATGCGAAGTATAGCCCGGTCATTTGAAGGAACACGATCATCTGTGTTGCCACATATACCACACCAAACAATAGGGTCACAAGGGTCACCTGCAGCTTGAGAGGTCTCATTAATTTTACCCAAGTTAGCTGGGCGTTCACCGACCACCACTTCCTTAATTTCAAAAAAAATCCCTTTATCTTCAGGAGCAATATAGAGTTCAACCTCTACGCCATCGCCATTGAAAAAAGCGGAGCTATTTTGCCACTGCTTTAAACTAACCGAATTGAGATACTGATAGGCTCTATCTTCAAGGGAGGTTATTTTAAGAAAGCTGGCATGACCCAGTTCGCTATTGCCAAAATATAGCCTTAACCAAGGGGCATTGAAAACTCGAGCCACACCCTTGAATGCTAAACGAGGTTCTGTCCCGACCTCCCCCTTTCCATCGTGCGTACCGGAGCTTATAATAAGCGCTTCTTTACGACTTGGTTCCTTTGCCGGCTGGCCTTTGGCAATATCTGGCGTGCAAACGAGAATTAGCACGCCCGTCAGGGCTATCTTTGCGAAGGTTGTGGTTTTCATCTTTTGATCCCTTCATTCATTGAAACAATGAAAGTGAATTAAAGTTTCTCCTTTCCGTTGGAGAAAACTTTACTTCTTCAACTGACTTTTCAAGTCATCAATCATCTTCTGCTGCTCCCTAATTGCTTCCACCAAAAGGGGAATCAATGCGGTATAATTGATGGATTTGTAAGTTATCGGCCGTTCATCTTTTTTCCCTTCCAATTCGCCGGCAGACGGATGGGCCTCAGCCGTAACCAATTCCGGAAATATTGCCTCTACTTCCTGTGCTATGAAACCATATCGTTTGCCCGAAGGCAAATTCATATGTTCATACTCAGGTAGCTTTTTATAATTGAATGTTTTTGCCTCCAATTTCATCAGGTCTGGTAAAACCGCCGCAATGGGCTGAATATTCTCTTTAAGCTTGATATCCGATGGATTTGAAAAAGTACCGGTGACAGTGACATTTCCAGAGAAATATCCAGCATAGTTAGCGGTTCCGCCGCTTCCGTATGCATAAATCCCATAATTGGAATCACTGCCACCACTTGCCCCTGCATAGATGCCGAATCTGGAGCCTGTTCCTGAAACTGTTGCTAATGCGTAAATTCCCCTCCATCCTCCTTCAAACCATCCACCATAGCCGTAATAAGGTGTCGGAACGGACTTACCATAGACTGCAATAGCATCATAAGAACCAGTTCCGGTGTATTCTGCTCTTATAATTTTGGTTGTTCCACTTGCCCGATTTGAAGTAAAATAGCCCGCATAATAATCGGTATGTTGAACATGAAGTTTTGTATTCACATTGGGAGTTGTTATTCCAATTCCAATCTGGCCGCTTGTCGTGATGGTAAGCTGAGCCCAGGAAATTTGCACTGCGAATATTAGCGCAAATAGTATAATGAGAAAAAGTTTGCCTTTCATGGTTCACCTCCGTGGTTTACATGGAGTCTGGAAATTCTTAAAGCAGGATTTCATTTCAACGCACCTCAATCACAAACAACTTATGTGCCAAAATTCTACGAGTATCAACTCATTGATTTTACGTGGTCGTATTGGGGCATACTTAAAGCTCCACTATCCAAAATGGACAAGTTTATGACCTATGTCCCATAAGCACGAAAAATTTATTGAAGCTGCAAGCCTATCCAAAATGGACGAGTTTTTCGAGCTTTTTCTGCAAGTCCGTGAAACCCTGTCACTTGTCAGCTTGTCCAAAATGGATGGGGTGACATCCGCCACTATTGATTCATCCGTTGCATATGGCGCTTGAGTTTATTGGGCGACCATCCCAGCATCTTCGCTGCGCGGGTTTTGTTATTGGAGGTGAGCGCCAAAATGCGTTGGACGTAAACATCGAGCAACTTATCTGCTGTCCATTGTCGATCTTCTGCAGTTTTCAGCAGCGCCCTTTGTTGCACCTCCAGCGGCAGATGCGCGCTCTCGATGCGATGACCTTCCGTGGTTACGACAACGGATTCCATGATCATCTTCAGTTCGCGGATATTGCCCGGCCAATCGTAATTGGTTAGACTGAAAAGCGCTTCCTGCGAGCATCTGAGATCTTTCTTGTATCGTGTACAAAACTCCTGCAAAAAGTATTCAGCCAACAACGGAATATCCTCCCGGTGCTCCCGCAGAGGAGGAATGGTGAGCGTATAGCCTTTGATGCGATAGTAAAAATCCTGCCGAAACTTGTTGGATTCAATGCGTTGTTGAATATCCACGTTCGTGGCCGAGATCAGGCGGAATTCGGTGGTTACCAACTCGCGTCCACCGACGCGCCGAAAATGCCTGGTGTCGAGCACGTTCAATAATTTGATCTGTATCTCCTCGTCAAGATTTTCGACCTCATCGAGGAAAAGCGTGCCGTCGCGGACCAGATCAAGGTAGCCGTTCTTTTGCTCGATGGCGCCAGTAAAGGCCCCCTTTTCATGTCCGAACAGCTCGCTTTCCAGTAAACTGCGGCTCAACGCGGCGCAATCGAGGGGTAGAAATATTCCATTGCGCCCACTACGGCGATGAACATGCTCGGCCATAACGTTCTTGCCTGCTCCCGTCTCGCCGTGAATAAAAATGGCAACATTCGAGGCGGCGATTGATTCGATCTGCTGAACCAACTGTTGCATGGTTTGACTTTTGAAAAACAGTAACTGCGCCATGAGTTCACCTCCAAGAAAGGGCAATGAGATAGCCAACTCCATACAAAATTTGAAATAAACGCGTTCCTTGGCGGCGACCACTAAACTATGGAGCAGAAGAGGAAGGGAGAAGCGAAGCAGTACCGAGGTGAAAATGTCCTTTGGCGCTGGCAGACTGCGTACGAGAATGGCGTTCACCGGGAATTAGCTTTCTCCCTACACACCAGCCATGATACTCCTTTATCCAGGTTAAACCAACTTAAATCGGGTCGAGATTATTGTCAAGAATTTTCTTGCGCCTGTTTCAATCAAAATGAGTGGGCATAAAAACTCTTGCTATCCTGCCGATCAACCATTAAATTTAATGAGGTTTTGCGGATTAAACGAAAGTATTTATGATTGAAAACAGGCCACCAAAGCTCTCACACATAAAACCAACTTCATGCTAAAAAAGCTTTCGCCGTTTCATTTTGACGTTTTTGCTACCGAGCCAAATATTCCGGCACATATTCATCGCAGCATGCAATATTCCATTTGGGAGGGGGGGCTGACCGGCATTATGAGCGTCTTTACCGGCGGGGTGGTGCTCACCGGTTTTGCACTGGCGCTCGGCGCCAACGCCTTCGCGATCGGGTTGATCGCGGCCATCCAAGTCGGCGCCAACTTGCTGCAAGTGCGCGCGTTTCGCGCGCTCGAGCGCAACGGCAACCGCAAGGCCATGGCAGTAAAATTTGCCGCTGCCTCGCGTTTAGTATGGATTCTTATCGGCGGTTTGGCGTTGATCAACTTCGAGCCGCTCATATCGTACAGAATCTGCCTGTTGCTCCTTCTCATCGCTTTCTCGTCCGGTCTCGGCATTTTCAGCTTAGTGCCGTGGATTTCCTGGCTGGTGGACATGGTGCCTCAAAAAGTGCGCGGCAGATTCTTTGCGCAACGCAATCTCGCCGCCGGCGCCGTGGGCGTGGTGCTGGGCGTTGCTGCCGGAAAGTTTATCGACTGGTGGAATGCGCACGAAATCGGCCCCACGACCCACGGCTTTGTGGTATTAATTGCCGGCGGCATTGCTTTCGGCCTGTGGGCAGTGGCGATCATCAACAAAATGTACGATCCGCCTTTCGTCAAGCCGGCCGCACAACTGACCTTTTGGCAATCGCTGAAAATCCCGTTTCGAGATTCGAACTTTCGCCGCGTCTTTTATTTCAGAATCATTTATGACCTGTCAATGGGCATCGCCGGAACCTTTTACGGCGTTTACATGCTGCAGCAGGCGGGATTGAGCTTCACCTTCGTCTCGGCCATGGCGATGCTGGCGACGCTCACCAATTTGCTCGCGCTCAAACCCTGGGGCAGGTTTCTCGACAAGTTCGGCAACAAGCCGATTTTGTACATTTGCATGATCGGGAAAACCATTTTTGCGTTGTTGTGGATTTTTACGACGCCGAACACTTTCTGGCTCTACATTGTGATCCATCTTTTCGGCGTCTTCGATGCCGGCAACGCGATTGCGATTCCCAATCTGGTTTACAAAATTTCGCCGGCGGATCGGCGGGCGAATTACATCGCGGTCGATGGAACCGTGGTGGGCATTGCCGCGACAATTGCGCCGCTGATCGGCGGCAGCCTGGCGCTGGTCTTCGCCGAGTGGAAACTGACGCTGGGGAAATTTCACTGGGCGCATTTTCACTTTCTCTTTTTTCTGGCGGCGCTGTTGCGGGTGGGAACTTTCTGGGCATTACGATATGTTCGAGAGCCTGAAGCCAAATCCGTCGCGCATATTATCAACGTCATCCGGCCCATCCGCAGCATTGATATTTTTGAGGGATTCCAGCAAGCGTTGCACTCCCTGTTCGCGCCGGCAAAATACGTGATCGATAAACTGGTCGAGCGGCCGCGGAAAAAAGCGAAGGTCCCGAAACCGCGACAGATTGACAAGGACCTGTACAAAAATTGAGGTTCAGGGTTGGTACGGCAATTACGATTTTCATAACAGTTTAGTATTCCCCATTACGGTGTCATTCCGCAGGCTACGCCCGTAGGCAATCTTTTTACGCATTAAGTACGATTTCAATTTTAGAATCTTACTCACTACGAGAAAAGATTCTTCCAGAATGACATTTCAAAGGGGATGGTGAACTGTTACCTATTTTCATATTATCCCCGGCCTACGACAAGGAGAGGCTTGGAATGATCTTCTTCATTTAGAGCACTATGCTTATGCTGAAAAAGATGCCTCCGGCATGACATGTTAAGATGAGAATATGACCTCGAGAGAATTAGTCAAAGCCACATTGGATTTTGCCGCGCCAGCGAGAATTCCGCGGCAGCTCTGGTTTTTGCCCTGGGCCAGCGAGCGCTACCCCGAAGAGCTGCGCAAAATCCAACAAACTTTTCCTGATGATATCGTCAGCGCGCCGGCATTCTATCGGACGCCGCCCCGGACCTTTGGCGATCGGTATGCCACCGGCGTTTATGTCGATGAGTGGGGATGCCGTTTTGAGAATGCCGAAGCAGGCATCATCGGCATCGTCCAGGAGCCACTGTTGAGAGATTGGCAGGAAGTCGATCAAATCAGAATTCCGGAAGAACTTCTCAGCATTGATGCCGCGCAGGTGAATGCGTTTTGCCGAAGCACCGACAAGTTTGTACTCTCCGGCTGCTGCCCGCGGCCGTTCGAGCAGTTGCAATTCATTCGCACCACCGAAAATCTTCTGCTCGACCTCGCGCGGCAGCCGGCCGAGCTGTTTGTCCTGCTGGAGCGCATGCATCGATTTTATTGCCAACAAATGGAGGTGTGGGCAAACACTGCGGTCGATGCCCTGACCTTCATGGACGATTGGGGCATGCAGACTTCCATGCTCATCTCGCCGGCAATGTGGCGAAAGCTGTTCAAGCCGCTGTATCGCGATTACATCGAGATCGCACATGCCCACGGCAAATATGCATTCATGCATTCCGATGGTTATATCCTCGATATTCTTCCGGACCTGATCGAGATCGGGCTGGATGCCATCAACGCGCAAATCTTCTGCATGGGTGTAGAGAAATTGGGAGAACGCTTCAAGGGTCGAATCACTTTTTGGGGAGAAATTGACCGGCAATATCTTCTTCCTTATGGAACAACTGCGGAGATCATCAACGCGGTCAAACGCGTGAAAGAAGCATTATATGAAAAGGGCGGCGTCATTGCGCAATGTGAATTCGGCCCCGGCGCCAAACCGGAAAATGTTTATCTGGTATTCGAGACCTGGAACAAGATCTCTTCTTTTTAGACCATGACTTGACTTTTTAAACACGTTGGCATAACTTGTAATGAGACTTTTACCCTGAAACGATACTCGGAGAAAATATGCGCATCGGCATCGTAACAGATGAAATCAGCACCGACGTGCATGAGGCGATTGGTCTCGGCGTCGGTTGGGGAATCAAGGATTATGAATTGCGCGTGGTCGGAGAAACACGAGTACCGGCAATAACACCAGCCACGGTCGATGCGCTGTTGCAGCTCAAAAATAAATTCGGAATTCGCTACACCGCACTTTCGCCGGGCACGGGCAAAGGGTCAATTGACGATCAACAAACGCTGGCTCGTGAGCTGGACGAAACCTTGCCGGCCACTTTTGCCCTGGCGAAAAAGCTCGAGACACATCTGGTGATCATTTTTGGTTTTCAACGGCTGCCGCATCAGCCCGATGCTTTGGAAACCGAGGTGGTCGAAGCTTTTCGCCGCATCGCCTTTCTGGCAGAACAACACGGCCTGATGCTGGCCATCGAAAATGAGCCCGGCTTTTGGTGCGATACAGGTCGGAATACGGCACGCATCCTTGCCGCCGTCAACTCACCCTTTTTACGTGCCAATTGGGATCCGGCCAATGCTTTGGGTACTGACGAAGTTCCCTATCCGGATGGCTATGAAGCGCTCAAGAAATGGATCTTCAACGTTCATGTCAAAGACACCATCAAAGGCGCGTTACTGGAATGTGTGCCCATCGGAGAAGGCCGGATTGACTGGGAAAAACAAATACAGGCGTTGGTGCGGGACGATCTGGTCAAGCATGTGACGATCGAAACACATTGCCATCCGCTGATTGAGAATTCACAGAAAAACCTGCAGAGGTTGCGGCAGATCTTGCAGCAGTTGGGAAAGAAAAAGCAATGACATTATTGAAGGAACGATGATGGCAAAACGCATTTTGCTGGTTGACGATGAACAAGACATCCTCGATTTGCTGAAATACAATCTCGAAGCCGAAGGTTACGAAACGATGACGGCGACGGATGGCCTGCAGGCGCTGGAGCTGGCACAAAGCTCTCCGGACCTCATCATTCTCGATGTCATGCTCCCCGGCAAAGATGGATGGGAGGTCATCCGCGAGCTTCGACAAACCGAAAGCACCAGGCACATTCCCGTCATTTTTCTGACTGCCAAGGGCGGCGAGATTGACGAGGTCGTCGGGCTCGAGCTCGGCGCGGATGATTATATCATCAAGCCGATCAGCCTCCGCAAATTGCTCGCGCGTGTCAAAATCGTGCTGCGCAAATCCGTGGTTAGTGCACCGGAAACCGATGCCGTCATTCGCTTCGGCGACGTCGAGATCAACCCCCTCAATTATTCGGTCAAAGTGGCCGGCAAGGCGGTCGCTTTCACCAAAAAGGAATTCGAGGTTCTCGTTTATTTGGCAAAAAGGCCCGGTCGAGTGGTGACGCGGGATACATTACTCAGCCAGATTTGGGGAGATGATGTTGTTGTCATCGACCGGACCATTGACGTGCACATCAGAAAGATTCGCGAAAAGCTTGGCGAGGAAAATATGCACTTCATCGAGACCATCAAAGGCGTTGGCTATCGGTTCAAAGCAGACGAGTGATCACGCATGAAATTTTCCCTCCGCCAGCGTCTTATTCTCACCCATCTCTTTCTGCTGCTCGTGGTAACGGTGGCCGCCGGGACGATCATCACTTATGAGCTGCAGCGCTACTACAAGTCCCGCCTTTTGGAGCAATTGCAAACCCAACTTGACGGCCTCGAATATTTTTTGGAATCGGCGAGCTTCAGTTACGATCAGGACCGCCTGAACTACGAATTGCTTGCCGGCTTCGCGGCCGCCAGCCAGCTCCGCATCACGTTGATCGATTCGGCCGGCATCGTCGTCTTCGAGTCCGGCCTGCCGCAAGATTCGTTGCGTTTCGTCGAAAATCATCTCACGCGGCCGGAAGTGCAGATGGCACTGCAAGAAGGCGTTGGCCGCGCCGAACGTCTGAGCGCCACCGTTCATCAACGCTTGTTTTATGCCGCAAAAAAGGTACGGCTGCGCGGAGACAAAACCGGCTTGCTGGATCGGGTGCGCGTAATTCGCTTGGCGATTCCGCTGGTCACCGTGGAGCAGGCGCTCGAGGAAATCCGCTGGAATATTTTCTTCAGCGGCGGCGTGGCGTTGCTGCTCATTGGGTTGGTCAGCTATTGGGCCTCAAGCAAGTTGACCGCACCGATTCAGGAGTTGGCACGCGTTGCCGAATTGGTGAAGAAAGGCGATTTGGAGGCGCACTTCAAGCATTCCGCCGACGACGAGATCGGCGAGCTGGCGGATTTGCTCAATGAAATGCTTGCCAAACTCCGCGAAGATTTGAAAAAGATGCAAAAGCTGGAAACCGTGCGCAGCCAGTTTCTCGCCAATGTCTCCCATGAGCTGCGCACGCCGATTTTTGCCGTGCAAGGTTATCTCGAAACGTTGCTCGAAGGCAAAGCGAAAAACGCTTCGTTACGAAAAGCCTTCGTCGAAAAAGCCTATCGCCAGGCCGAGCGCCTCAATAACTTGCTCACTGACCTCATCGATATTGCGCGCATTGAATCCGGCGAAATGAAGATGAGCTTCCGATATTTTGATCCTGACGAATGGTTGAGAAAGCAAGTTGCGGATTTACAGGCGCGAGCGCAAGAATACAACGTTACTCTCGCTCTCATCAGGCCGCAAACGGTCGGTACGGTTTCCGTTCTCGGTGATCGCGAGCGACTGACGCAAGTGGTTACCAATCTCGTGGATAATGCGATCAAGTACAATGTACCCGGCGGCAAAGTCGAGGTCGGCTACAAAGAAAATCAAGAAAGTGTGGAAATTTTTGTTGCAGATACCGGACGCGGCATACCCGCTGAACATCTTTCCAGAATTTTTGAGCGCTTCTACCGGGTCGACAAGGAGCGCTCCCGAGCCGTCGGCGGCACCGGCTTGGGTCTCGCCATTGTCAAACACATCGTCGAAGCGCACGGCAGCGAGGTAAAAGTACAGAGCGAGATGGGCAAAGGGTCAATATTTGGTTTTGTGTTGAAGAAGAAATAAGAAAGATGCTCTCACACTGGCTGTTGTATGAACAGATTCGTATATTGAATTGGCTTGCAACCTCATCCCCAAAGATAATAAGCAATCCGCCTTTGTTCCAATTGGGATTCACCGGAATATTCAGTTTGTGTGATTGTGGAGGAAAACTTCCCGTATATCGCCCCACTAAATTCAAACCACCGAAGTCGCGTAGACGGTAAGACTCTAACTTGGATTATTCACAAATTTTCACCGCGAAGACGCCAAGTCCGCAAAGAACAACACGTTGCCATAAAAGCTATCATCAAACTCAGTTTGAAGGCTGGCCTCTATCCAAACCAAACAAAACCAAGCTTTTTCAAACTTCGCGTTCTTCGCGTCTTCGCGGTTCTGAATAATTCAGGCTAAGGATAGGATTCGATATTTCCGAAGAAATTGATTCGGCAAGTTCAGGCTGTTGGTGGTATTTAGTAGCAAACCCATTAGAACTCTATTCGGCAAGCTTCGGGTGAGGCCAATCAAATGAATCATTCATTTTCCAGTATCAGCAACGGGGGAAAAGCCTCCACAATGAATACGATTAGCATTCTGGTTTTCTTGGCGTCGTTGCTTTTTCTGCTGATCGTGTTGACCGTAGGGTACCGCCATCGGCCTCCCAAGTCCAAATACAACTTTTTGAATCTTGCAATAAATCCCTCTGGCCATCAATTGAAACTCTATGACGGCCTTGAAAAGATTGACAGTATTGCCTCTGTCTATGCCAGCAGAGGGATGCCCGGATTTTATCCTTACAAGGTTTGGGATAAATTGGATTCGAATATGGTTCCGATTGTTCAATATCCATTTGGAAATTATCGTAATCCGGTGAACATCGCCCAAACGGCCATAGCGTTCTATAATCAATATCTTAAGACCGGGGATGCCATTGAAAGAGCCCGATTTCTAAACAATATCAACTGGCTGATGAGAAACCACAAAAGCTATTACTTTCGATATGAATTCAGATATCAGCATGCGTTCGCGCCGGTAATGGAAAAAGGCTGGATTTCCGCAATGGCCCAAGGACAAGGTTTGGGAGCTTTATCTGTTGCCTTCACTTAACGGGTGATAACAAATACTTGGACTGTGCCAAGCACATCTTCACCACGCTTTACACCAACACCGATTCCCTTTGGTGCTTCGGCCTTGACAACAAAGGCTATTATTGGCTGGAAGAATATCCGACGGAGGACTTTTGTCATGTATTGAACGGGATGCTCTACGCTTTATGGGGAATATGGGACTATTATGTTGTCACTCGCGATGCGTTTGCCCTGACATTATTCAAAGCGGGACTCAGAACCATCTCCGACTATTATCCAAGTTGGAAAGTCAAAAGTGTAAATTCGTCTTTCTACTGTTGGCATCTGACGATATATGAATACTATCATCAAGTCCACGTCACCCAATTACAGACATACGCTGATTTTTTTGACATTCCTGAATTTCGAGACGCGGTGAATTACTTTACCCAAGAAGATACGCCAATGGTCATGCTCCCTCAGTATGAGATCATTCATCCCGAAGTAGGCTTGTATCTAAAGTCAGACCTATCCCGCACTGTCTCGCACACTTGCCTCATTCTCAAGAATAAAAAAACTCCAGTCTTTTTTCCGAATTTTGAGAATATACGGTCCGCGCGCATACGATAAAATTGAGTTAATATCATGAAAAACAAGGCCTATTTCCCAATCTCTCGGGCGGCATAAAAATTGAATCTCTCTGGCTAAGCAGAAATGCTTTTTCTTTTGCGTTCATTTATGACTAATTGCTCATATATTCAAATGAGCATATTTTGATCTATGACCATGCTCAAATGCTGATTCGGACATACTGCATAGCAAAGGAGTTTGAAAACATGATTTGGCAAATCATTCTTGCAGGTTTAAAGGCGTTGCAAGAGTACATCGCCCTGCATGTGTTCACCTGCCTCATTCCCGCGTTTTTGCTGGCCGGCGCCATGGTGACCTTCATCTCGCGCGAGACCATCATCCGCTATCTCGGCGCGGCGGCGCATAAACTGCAATCCTTTGGCCTCGCCTCGATCTCGAGCTTTTTTGTCGCTGCCTGCTCGTGCACGGTGATTCCGGTCGCAAGCGGAATTTATTACGGCGGCGCCGGTGTCGGCCCGGCTTTCATTCTCTTGTGGGTGGCGCCGGCGGCGAACATTTTGGCGCTGGTTTACACCGGAGCGATCCTCGGCGGTGAGATGGTGGCGGTGCGCATCGCCGCGGCGGTGACCATGGCCTTTGTCGTTGGCACGGTAATGGTGATGGCTTTCCGTCAGGAAGAAGCCACACGCATCACGCAATTCAAGGCCAATCCCGGGGAGAAAATCATGTCCCGCCAAGATGTGATTTTGATTCTGCTCATCGTCGCCGACCTATTGGCACCCAATTATCTCATTCGTACCGGTTCCTATCTGCACAAAGTTTATGTGTGGGCGGCCGGCATGGTCATGATTGCGGCGTATGCGTACTTCACCAAAAGCAGGGAAGACATTCTCCGCTGGCTGAAAGAAACTTGGTGGTTTGTGCGTATTATCTTTCCGCTCTTGCTGCTCGGCGTGTTCATCGTCGGTATCATTGGCGCCATTCTGCCGGAAAAGTGGATTCAGAATTGGCTTGGCGGTTCCAGCCTGCTGTCATCGTTTTTGGCGACAATGATCGGCGCCATCAGCTACTTCGCCACGATGACCGAAGCGCCGTTCGTGGATAAGCTGATGAGCCTGGGCATGGGCAAAGGCCCGGCGCTGGCGCTGTTGCTCACCGGACCGGGGTTGAGCCTGCCCAACTGGCTCGCCATCGGCCGGGTGTTTGGTGCGAAGAAAGCCGTTATTTATGTCATCACCATCATCATTCTCGGCACGCTGGTGGGATGGTTTGCCGGGAAGGTGGTTTTCTAAAACGTAAAACGTAAGGCGTAAAAATGAAGGAGACATGAAAATGAAGATTGAAATCTTGGGCCCCGGATGCGCGCGGTGCCACTCCACCGAGAAGAACGTCAAGCTTGCGCTTCAAGAATTGAATGTGCAAGCGGAGGTCGTTCACGTTTATGATCCCAAAGAGTACGCCAAACGCGGTGTGCTGTTTACTCCGGCCGTTGTCATCGATGGCGAGACCAAGGCCTCCGGCAAGATTCCGACCGTGGAAGAAATCAAAAGCTGGCTGGCGAAATAAGCCAGTGTTCAGTAATCAGTACTCAATCATTAAGTGCAGGCGGCTGTCATTCCGTAGGAATCTTTTTGCAATTCGGGCAATTCGTGCCAGATTGAAAAAAGATGCTTCCAGCATGACAGGTTGCTTGGAAGTCATTAAGCTAAGCGAAGAGAAGAACACCAATGCCCAAAACCACGCATGATTTCAAAGCTGCCGTCTTCAAGGCGCTGGCGCATCCCAATCGCCTGCGCATTCTCGAAGCGCTGCGTTTTGGTCGCGAGATTTGCAACTGCGAGATCGGCCCCAAGCTCGGTTTGGAGCAGTCGAATCTTTCGCGGCATCTGCTGGCGCTCTCCGAAGCCGGACTGGTGGTGGCGCGCAAAGAGGGCGTGCGCATGATGTACTATGTCGCCGATCCGCGCGTCTTCACCCTGGTGGATTTGGCCGGCGAAATCGTCAAGCAACAGTTCGCCGAACGTGCTGGAATTCTGGAAATCTTGTGATGTTATTGAACTGGTTCCATCGTTTAAAGGAGTTAATCATGAAAAAAGCAATCATTATGTGCACGTGCAGCTTTGCCTGCCCGAGCATGAAAGACATCGATTTCGGCGAGCTGGCCGAGCGCATTCGTCTCGAAGTGCCGCACGACTACATGGCGCTGCATCCGCGCCTGTGCGAAGCGAACGGCGAAGAACTGCTCGCCAAGGTTTTGGATAACGAGACGGTTTACCTCACCCCGGCTTGCAAGGAGGAAAAGCAGAAAAAACTCCTGCGCGATGCGTTTCAACGCGCCGGTGTGCCGATGAACGAAAACTGGAAGCCGGTGATGATGAGCTTCAAAAACACCGAGCAAGTCTTCGAAGAAATCCAAAGGAAAACTCAAGAGGTGTCGTGATGGCAGGTCAAGCTTTCATGCGGATACCTCGCGAGGAGATTCCCTGGTATCCCACCATCGACGCGGACATGTGCACCGGCTGCGGCGAGTGTTTGGATTTCTGCGCCAATAATGTTTTTGAATTGGATGACGACAAGAAGATCATGACGGTGAAGAATCCCTACAACTGCGTGGTCGGCTGCAACAAATGCGCGGAATTTTGCTCCACCGGTGCTTTGACGTTTCCGAGCCAGGAGGAGCTGGTGGCGAAGCTGCGCGGGCTGCGCGCCAAATTTGCCAGGCCTGCGGCGGCGGTCGTATGATGAGGATAGCCGGTAAACGGCCCTTCCGGGTTTGAACTCAAAAGATAAAGGTGAATTATGTTTCGAATACGCAAGCTTCATCATCGCATGAATCATTCGCGCAACCTCATCATCCTGTTTCTTACGATGACGGTTATTCTTCCCGGTTGCGATCGGAATGCAGAGAGAAGCACCGCTCAGGTCTCTGCCACTGCTGCAGTCATCGTGCCGCAATGGAACGAGGCGCTCTTTTCAAAATCCGTCGGCGCCGGAAAACCGGCCTTCGTCGAATTTGGCGGCAGTTGGTGCAAGCCCTGCCAGCAGATGCAACCGCTCCTGCGGAAGCTTTCACAGCAATACGCCAATCAATTGTTGGTGGCGAATGTGGAAGTCAATGAGGAGATGAATCTGGCGCGCAGCTTTGGCGTGCGGCTCATTCCGACGCAGATCATTTTCGATGGCGCCGGCCGGGTCATCCATAGCCACATGGGCTACTGGCCGGAAGAACAGATGCTGGCCACGCTCACCGAATTGGGAGTGATTCATGACTGATTTCTTGCAGCAGCTCAGCGCGTGGCTGGAGGCTTCTCCGGCGTTGGCGCATCTCGCCGCCTTTCTCAGCGGCGCGATCACCGGCGCCAATCCCTGCGTGCTCGTCACCATCCCGCTGGTCATTGCCTATGTTGGCAGCGCCGTTGGCGTCACCAAACGCCGGGCCTTTGCCTATTCGCTGGCATTTGTGCTCGGTATTGCGGTGACGTTCACCGCGCTGGGCCTCATTGCCGCGCTGGCCGGCCGTCTCTTTGGCGACGTCGGTTGGTTTTGGAAATATCTCATCGCCGGCGTCGCCATCGTGATGGGATTGCAACTGCTCGGGCTGTTCGAGATTCCCACGCCGAATTTCGCCGCAACACGGCCGTCGCGTCGCGGCATGGTCGGCGCGTTTCTGCTCGGCCTGCTCTTCGGCGTGATCTCTTCGCCCTGCGCCACGCCGGTGCTGGCGGTGATACTCGCCATCGTCGCGGCGCAAGGAAAAATTTTGTACGGCAGCTCGCTGCTCTTTGTCTACGCATTGGGCCATTCGGTGCTGATGTTGCTGGTGGGAACGTTCGCCGGCATTGCCACATATCTCATCGAATCGAAAGGCGCGGCAACGTTCTCCGTATGGACAAAGCGCATCAGCGGCGCGATTTTCGTGGTCGTGGGCGTGTATATCATTTTATGAATGAATCATCTCGGAATTTACTTCCCGAAAGGAGTCAAAAATGAAATTGGTCCGCATCTTGGAAAAGCTTCAGGACTTCAAATCACTTCCCTTCTTTGTCATCATCAGCATGGTAATCGGCATCGGCATCGGCAAAATCTACGGCATCTCCAACTTCGAGCTGACGCCGCCCATTGACGCCATCGTTTCGATCTTCCACGGCACGTACACCTTTTCGCTGGCCAACACACTGGCGCTCGGCGTCGTTATCGGCTTGTTTCTGATGATGTATCCGGCCATGACCAACATCAAGTTTGAAGATCTTGGGCGCTCACTAAAATCGCCCAAGCAATTGTTGGTGGTGCTGTTTTTCAATTTTGCCATCGCGCCGTTCTGGATGCTGCTGCTGGCCAATTTCTTTTTGACACCCGGCAGTGATTTTCACACCGGCCTGGTGCTGTACGGCCTCGCGCCCTGCATCGCCATGGTGATTATTTTCACGTTTCTCTCCTTCGGCAATACCGCGATGGCGATTGTGTTGGTCGCGCTAAATTCCATTCTGCAGATGATTCTGATTCCGGTTTACGCCAAATGGCTGT
Organism: Candidatus Zhuqueibacter pondensis; assembly: GCA_034505955.1. Classification (GTDB taxonomy): domain Bacteria; phylum Zhuqueibacterota; class Zhuqueibacteria; order Zhuqueibacterales; family Zhuqueibacteraceae; genus Zhuqueibacter; species Zhuqueibacter pondensis. The sequence continues at coordinate 1,810 of JAPDQK010000082.1, read as the reverse complement.
TGGGTGAAGTGAGCTTCGACGTGTGGGTGGTGGCCGAAAGCGTGGTGCTCTATCTCGGCATTCCCCTGGTGGCGGGATTTTTCACGCGGCGCTGGGGCGTGAAAAAATACGGCGAAGAGGGTTTCAAAAAAGTCAAAACCTATCTCGACAGTCTCTCCATCATCGGCTTGCTCTTCACCCTCGTCGTCATGTTCGCTCTCAAAGGCGATTTGATCGTGGCGGAGCCGGGCATCATTCTCAAGCTGGCGGTGCCGATGACGCTGTTCTTCTGGAGCATCTTCATTGTCGTTTATCTGGTGGGATGGAAACTGGGTTTCAATTACAAGGATGCCACCGCCGTGGCGTTCAATTCCACCGGAAGAGATTTTGAAATTGCCATCGCCATTGCCATCACTGCGTTCAATCCGACCGTGGCGCTGGCGACAGTTGTCGGCCCGCTCATCGAGGTGCCGGTGATGCTGGTGCTGGTGTGGTTTGCGCGAGCGACGCGGCAGAGATTGTTTGGCGAAGCGCCGGCGCCGGTGGAGGTGGTGGCGGCAACTCCAAAACTTGAAAGAAAGGCGGCTTAATATGTTCCGCAAAATTTTATTCCCCACCGATTTCGGTGAATTCGCCAGTCATTTGTCGATGTGCCTGGCCGATCTGCAGAGCGCCGGACTCGAAGAAGTGGTTCTGTTGCATGTGATCGACGTGGACGAGCTCAATCGCAATTTGCTGGCCTCGTTTCGCGAGGCCGATGAAGCCCGCCATCGCGAGATTGCGCACATCAAATTGACCGAACACGTTGAGACCCTGCAAAAGAAAGGCGTGCGCGCCAGAGCGCTGGTCACCACCGGCATTCCCAGCAGCGAGATCGTGCGCGTTGCCGAGGCGGAGAAAGTTTCGCTCATTCTCGGCGGCACGCAACGCCGGCGCGGCAAAGAGGAAGACAAGCTGGACACGACCACCAGCCGTGTGATCCGCAAAAGCAAGCTGCCCGTGCTGGTGATCAAATTGACGGAAGAGGAAATGACCTCTCCTTCACGCTGCGACAAGTTCTGCCATCGGCTCTTCAGCAAAGTGCTCTACCCGACAGATTGGTCGGAGTGCGCGAAGGCAACGCTGGAACAGGTGATCAAGTTGCACGAAGTCACCGGCCAAATCGTCGTCAGCCACGTCATGGACCAGCGCGGGCTGCGCCTCGTCGATGCGGCAAAGATCGAAGAGTTCCGTCAAAACGATTTGCGCCGGCTGGAAGAGGTGAAAGCCGAGCTCAAGCAGCGCGGCTTCTCCGTTCACACCCATTTGCACGTCGGCAGCCCGTTTGCCGAGATCAACCGCGTCGCCGATGAGGAGAATGTGTCTCTCATCGTCATCGGCAAGAAAGGCAAAACCGGATTGAAGGAGATCATTTGGGGCAGCACCTCCGAGCAGGTGGTGCGGCACAGCAATCGCTCGGTGCTGGTGTTCCATTGCTGTGATTAGGAAATGGGCGAAGCCGGATTTTGGCATGTCGCGATCGTGAAAATCTCTATGCAAGTCCGACTGGTCAAAAATTCGTCTCGACTCCATTAGGAATTGTCATGTACGTTTGCACACCCATCACGATGAAAACGTAGCGCAGACATCTTGTCTGCATGCAGGCTGGAAGCCTGCGCTACGGCATTTTCGTGGTAATTGCCCATGCCGGTCGCGGCACCCGATAATGATGAAATCGGAGTGCAACGATTTATCGTTGCGGCGGGCAATGCTAAAGCATTGCACTCCGGTTTATTTTCAGAGGAATCTTTTTACTTTTTAAGCAGATGCTTGCAGATATCAAAAAAGATTA
>JAPDQK010000081.1:0-21314 GCA_034505955.1 Candidatus Zhuqueibacter pondensis | reverse complement strand
GAAAACGGCTTAAAGCATCAAGTGCCAACCACTACCGAGCCAGAAGATTCACCCGTTCATTCTGGGTTAAAATTCCGGACAAAAGAAGTACGCCCAAGAATGAAACTTTTTTATAAATGTCATTCCGTAAGCTACGCCCGTAGGGAATCTTTTTACTTTTTAAACAGATGCTTGCAGATACCAAAAAAGATTCCCTGGGCCTGCGGCAGGGCAGGCTTCCAGAATGACACCCTGTTCAGTTGGCTAAATTCTCACTTCATTTTTATGAGATCGACATATAAACTTACAGCGTAAGCTGTGAGTACTTAAAATTCTGAACTGCCGCACTTCAGAAACCTATCCCGTAAGGAGTGGGTAATTCAAACTGCTCGTGTAGCGACCAAGTTTGATGCTCCCACTCCTCACGGAGTGAGTTTCGATGGGCGCAGTGGAACATATATAGCTTGCCCCATTTATTCACCCACAGCTTACGCTATGGTTTTTTGATTCAACGTAGTGAGTCCGTTGGGGATTTGAGGCAGCCAAGTTGATGAAAAAGCCAATAGAATCGTTATGGCAGAGGTAATGACAGAAGCCAAGCCGTGGTATTCTTACATTACCGGCACCTATCGTGGCGAGTTTTTATCCTGTCTGCAGGAGCTTTCACAATTGCAAGACAAAACTACTCCAACCTTTTTGCTGATTGGCGGGGCGGCGCTGCTCTTGCAGGGTATGGCCAAAAAGCTGCAGTGGTGGGATATCGATCTGATTTTTCGTAACAAGACCGCGCTGTTTGATTTTCTCCGCTTGGAAAAGCATCCGCAACTGCGCGTCCAATTTCTGGAAGAGGGCATCAGCCAGCGCACCGGCCTGCACTTTGTTCATACCACGTGGTGCTTCAACAGTCGCTGGACGAATGTCGATTGCATCATTCGCGAAGGGTATTTCGATTTTTACCTTGGCACGGCGCAGCTCAGGGGCCCATTTTCGCAGCTCATCGACGTGGACGGCCAAACCTACCGATTGCATTTGCTCATTGCGCATCCCTGGGATGTGATCATTGACAAATTGACATTGGAGCGCTTCGAAGTAAGCTTGGAAATGCTCAGCATGCTCAACAAGGATTTGCCGCATATTTGGGAGGTTTTGGAACGAAGCGGCGATGATCCTGCTTTCTATACACATTTAATCAAACAAACCGAGAGGTTGGGAAAAACACAATTCCTGCGAGAAAACTTGTTCACACTTTTGCAGTGCGCCAAGGAGCTGGGGTATCATACGGAAGAGCTATCGGAAAAAGTGTTGCAATTTGCAAAACAAATAATTTGACTGGCTAATTCATCTACCACGGGCACGCCGCAACCCCAAAATTTTCCCCTAATGGATAGATTGAGCCAACAGATAAAAACCTCCGTCGGTCTTGATCTATCCGTTGGAAGTTTTTAACTTTTTCTGATTTTCAATTTAAAGAAAACGATGCCATCAATTCCCGAAATCAAATGGTCGGGATGGGGCCGAAGCGATAAGTCCTATCATCTGCCCGCGGCTTCGGCATTCTGGAATTTTCTGACACAAAAACTCGGCCCTTTAAGCTCCAATCCTGCCATTGATTCCCTTGACCGCATCACACTCCGTCCGAGTCGTTTGGCCGATCACGACGTGAAGCTTCTCCAAAATATTGCCGGTGAAAAGAACGTATCGGCGCATCCTTATGATCGCGTGGTTCACTCTCTGGGCAAATCTTACCCCGATTTGATTCGCATTCGTCAAGGCCACATCGCTCATCCCACCGACGTGGTCGTGTATCCGGAAACCGAAGCCCAGATTGAGGCCATTCTGAAATTGGCGCGCGAGAAAGATTGGATCGTCATTCCCTTTGGCGGCGGCACCTCGGTGGTGGGTGGGGTCGAGCCTCCGGCTGATTCGCGAAAAGTGATCACCCATGATTTGCGACGCTTGAACAAAATTTTATCCATCGATAGCGAATCGATGCTGGCGACCATTCAGTGCGGCATTCTCGGGCCGGAGTTGGAAAGACAACTCAATGCCGCCGGATACTCCCTCGGCCATTTCCCACAATCGTTTGAGTTTTCCACATTGGGCGGTTGGATTGCGACGCGCTCCGCGGGCCAGTATTCCACCCAATATGGCAAAATTGAAGACATGGTGTGCAGCTTGCGGGTGATCACCCCCACAGGAACAATCCAAACGCCGCAAGTTCCTGCCGCTGCTGCCGGCTCCGATCTCGTGCAAATGCTGATCGGATCAGAAGGCAATTATGGAATCATCACCCAGGCCACGGTCAAGCTGCATCCGTTGCCGCGTTATCGTAAATTCCCCTCTTTCCTGTTTCATTCTTTTGAAGAAGGCGTGATCGCTGCGCGGCAGCTTTTGCAGATGGGAATCCGGCCCACACTGTTGCGCCTTTCCGATGAAACCGAAACTGAAATGGGCGCGATGTTGGGCGGCCTGACACGGGGCATAAAAAATCGCCTCGGCAAATGGTGGATCGAGAAGAAAGGTTTTTCTTTCTTGCGCTCGGCGGTATTGATTCTTGGTTTTGAAGCCGGGGCCGGAAAAGCGGCGCGAACCCTTCTGGAAGCCGAGTTGCAAATTGCCAAAGAAGTGATGAAACAAAACGGCGGACTTTTCATCGGCCAGAGCGCCGGCAAAAGCTGGCACAAAAAACGCTTCGAGCTGCCGTATTTGCGTGACCTGCTTCTCGATCGTGCCGTGATGGTGGACACGCTGGAAACCGCGACGACCTGGCAAAATCTATTGACGTTGCATCGTGCCGTCAAACAGAGTCTCGTGCAAGCGATTGAAGCTGAGCAAGAGAAAGCATTGGTGCTGACGCATTTATCTCATGCCTATCCTGATGGCGCTTCGCTTTATTACACGTTTTTCGCAAGACAGAAGCCGGCGCAGGAATTGGCGCAATGGCAGCGCGTGAAAAACGCCGCCACCGATTGTATCGTGCAGAACGGCGGCGCACTCAGCCATCATCACGGTATCGGCGCGATGCACAAACCGTGGCTGCAACAATATGCGAGCGATCTTGGCATCCGCATGATGCGCGGCGTGAAAACCGCGCTGGATCCGGAAGGCCTCATGAATCCCGGCAAATTGGTGATCCGGGAAGAAATTGATCTGCCGGCGCAAAAGATTCGTGGCGCATTTTCCCATCGAACCCGTGCCGAAAATCTCGACCGCTTTGCAAAAGAACAGTTCGATGTCGTTATAATCGGTGGTGGCATCACTGGCGCCGGCATTGCCCGCGACGCGGCAATGCGGGGCATGAAAGTCGCGCTCATTGAAAAAGGTGATTTTGCCAACGGCACCAGCAGCAAATCCTCGAAAATGATTCACGGCGGCTTGCGCTATCTCAAACAACTCGACCTCAAATTGGTCAAAGAATCCCTGCGCGAGCGCGAGACCCTGCTGCACCTTGCTCCCCATCTCGTGCATCCGGTGCCGTATCTGATCCCCTCCTACAAAGGCCGGTTGGAGAAAATCGAGCTGCAAATCGGCATGATCGGTTACGACATCCTCGCCGGCTCCAAATCCCTCGCCCATTATCAAAAGCTTTCGGCGGATGAGATCATTCGCGAAGAGCCACTACTCAAAAGATCGGGTTTGCATGGGGGATTCGTTTATTACGATTGTTTGGTCAACGATGCGCGTCTGACTTTGGCAACGCTCAAATCTGCATCCGAACATGGCGCTGTGGTTGCCAATTATGTGAAATGTGTGGGCTTGGAAACCGACAATGGCATGATCACCGGCGTGCATTTTCAGGATGTCCTTGGTGGTGGCCGGGGAACGATACGCGCCAAAGTCGTGGTGAATGCCACCGGCCCGTGGACCGATACCATTCGTGCTTTTGCCGGGGAAAACGAAAAAATGCTGCGGCCGACCAAAGGGATTCATGTCGTCGTTGATCGCGAAAAATTGAACGTCCGCCATATCGTTGTGATTTCCACCCACGACGAGCGCATGATTTTTGTTGTACCGTTGGGTGCATTTACTTATATTGGTACGACGGATACAGATTATACCGGCCCACTCGATGAGGTTTATGCCGACGCCGAGGACGTTTCTTATCTCCTGCAATCCACCAATGAGGCGTTCGATGATGTGCATTTGACCGCTGACGACATTGTTTCCACCTGGGCCGGTTTGCGGCCATTGATCAATGAAGAGGGAAAACCCTCCACGGTTTCACGCGACTATGAAATCACGGTAAGCGATAAAGGGCTGGTTACGATTGCTGGTGGCAAGCTCACGACGTATCGTTCCATGGCTGAAGAATTGCTGGACGAAATTCTCGGTAGATTTACGGAACGTTTCGATCATCCCTTTGCGGAGTGCCAGACTGCAAAGATACCGCTATACGGAGGTGACATCGCCGAGTTCGCGACATACGTCGCCGGCGAAATGAAAGGAGTGGGCAATCGCTGGGGACTCGCGCCGAAGGTCGTCGTGCGATTGTTGCATCATTACGGCACCGATTATCTCAAAATCCTTTCGCTCGGTCTGATTGATCGAGATTTGCTGCAACCGCTTTCCTCCGACACCGAGATTCTGAAAGGCGAGGTGATCTACGCGGTGGAAGATGAAATGGCGATGACATTGAAAGATTTTATGGAGCGAAGAGTGGATTTGCAGCATTTCGATCCTCAGCGAGGTCTGAACGTCGCGGAGAAGGTGGCACATCTCATGGGCAAGCGACTGCAGTGGGATGAAGCGGAGAGGCAACGACAGGTCGAAGCGTATCGAAATGCGGTCGAAGAAATGATGGCGTTTCGCCAAGCGCAAATTTTGGCAAATGAATTTCCGGCAACTGAATCTACTAAAACGACACAACTCTACTCGCTGCGGAAATGTTAATGGAAGAGTTATCCTTATGCTATTTCTCAATTGAACACGGATTGAACGGATGACACGGATTCCACGGATTGTATTGACTTAAAATCCGTATTGATCGTTTAATCCGTGCCATCCGTATCCTAATAAATGATGTGAACAGTGGTTGGCCTATCAGCCGGAGGAAGAATGCCTGACAACTTCAAAACCACCATCATCGTCAATCCCGCTTCCGCCAGCGGCCAGACCAGCCAAATGTGGCCGGTGCTCAAAGAGCTTCTGGAGGCAGAACGATTGGCTTTCGATCTCACACCAACCACCGGGCCTGGAACGGCCACCGAGCTGGCCAGAAAAGCTCTTCACGAGGGCTACGAAATGATCGTGGCAGTGGGCGGCGATGGCACCATCAACGAAATCATCAATGGTTTCTTTGAAGATGGCAAGCCCATCAATCCGCAGGCAGTGCTGGGAATTTTGTGTGTCGGCACCGGTGGGGATTTCATCAAAACCATGCAAATCCCGCGAGAGCCCAAAGCGGCAGTCGAGAGACTTTTGGGGAAATCGGCAAAAACGATTGATGTTGGCAAATGTATCTTTATTGACCATTTGGGAAAACAGGTCAGCCGATTCTTTGTCAATATCGCCGACATTGGCGTGGGCGGCGAGACGGTCGAACGTATCAATAGAAGAACTGGAAAGACCACCGGCAAACTCGCTTATTTTTGGTGCTCGCTGGTCTCGCTCATTCAATACAAAAACAAAAAAATGCGCATTCGCATCGACGACCATTTTGACGAGGAAAGAGTGGTCAGTCTTTTGGTCGTGGCCAACGGCCAATTTTTCGGCGGCGGTATGCGCATCGCGCCCGAAGCGAAACTGGATGATCATCTTTTTGATGTCGTCATTGTCGGCGACATCGGCACCATGACTTTTCTGGCAAATCTGCAAAAACTTTATGCCGGCACGATCTTAACCCACCCCAAAGTGCAGTTGCTTCGCGGTAATTATGTTACGGTGGACTCGGCGGAGCGGGCTTTGCTTGATCTCGATGGCGAGCAGCCCGGAGTTGCGCCGGTGGAATTTACACTCATTCCAGCAGCGTTGAGGGTGAAGATTTAAAAAAGATGAAAAGCAAAAAGAGAAAAGAGCCAAGTTGGCAAGGAGAAGGGGGGAGAAGCGGTGAGTGGGTGAGAGGGAGAAGGGGAGAATAATACAGCGACACCGAGATTTTGAGACAGGATTTCCCTGGCCTGTGGGCTGGATTGATCATCAAGCTAATTCGGAGAGCCAATATGAAACCAATTCGTAGCGTCATTCACCTTCCTGTGGAGGAACTTCCACAGCAATGGTACAACATTCTGCCTGATTTGCCGGAGCCATTGCCGGCGCCGCAGGGAGATGAACAACTGAAGTCTTTGCCCGATCTCATGATTCACGAATGCTTGCAGCAGGAGTTTTCGAGCGAACGTTGGATTGACATTCCTCCAGAAGTGCAGCAGTTCTATCTACAAGCTGGCCGGCCACGACCGTTATTCCGCGCGCTCAATTTGGAGCGTGCATTGAAAACACCGGCGCGACTCTACTACAAATCCGAGTTTTACAGTCCCACGGGCAGCCACAAAGTCAACACCGCGCTGGCACAGGCGTTTTATGCCAAGAAGCAGGGATGCGAAAGAATCACCACTGAAACCGGCGCCGGACAGTGGGGCACGGCATTGGCGTATGCGGCCGCGGTGGTGGGACTGAAATGCACAGTCTATTGGGTGCGGGCGGTTTATGAGTGGAAACAAGCGCGGCGAAATTTCATGAAACTCTACGGTGCCGAGGTGTGGGCTTCTCCGAGTGACAACACTGCAGTTGGTCGTGCATTGCTTGCCAAAAATCCGCAGCATCCGGGTTCATTGGCGATTGCCATTTCCGAGGGCCTCGAAGAAGCAAAACGCGACGCCAAAGCAGTATATAGTCTCGGCTCGGTACTCAATCATGTGTTGTTGCACCAAACCATCATCGGCCTGGAAACCCAGAAACAATTTACGCAAATCGGTGAGTGGCCCGACGTGATGATTTCCTGTCTGGGCGGCGGCAGCAACTTCGGCGGGTTTGTGTTGCCATTTGTCGGCGAAGTTCTAAAAGGAAAAAAGCAGACGCGCTTCATCGCGGCGCAAAGTCAGGCCGCGCCCAATCTGCAGGGCGAGTATCGCTACGATTTTGCCGATCACGCGCAGATGACGCCACAACTGAAAATGCTCACCCTGGGCCACGAGCGCGAGATGCCACCGATCAAAGGCGATGGTTTGCGTTATCACGGGTGTTCGCCGATCATCAGTCTTTTGCGCCACAAGGGTTACATCGATACAGTCGCTTACCCGACGGATGAGAAACATGTATTCGACAGAGCCAGGTTGTTTATTCAAACCGAAGGCTTTTTGCCGGCGCCTGAGTCCGCCTACGGCATCGCCTGCGCCATCGACGAGGCGGAAAAATGCCGCGAGACCAAGGAAGAAAAAGTCATCGCTTTCAATGTCAGCGGCCACGGGTTTATGGACATGGAAGGCTATCGCGAGGTGCTGGGGCTATGAGACAAGTTTGAAGAAGAGTTTGGAGAGAATTGGCAGATGGTGTGGCCTCACCCGAATGAAGCCGGGTGTTGAGCGCGATTTGTATTTTGCGGATCAAAATGGATAACCGTAGCAACCAGAAGGAGGAGCTGCATATGATAACCAAGCGTGATCTGGAAAATTTGTTGCGCCGTGAGGCAAAACCGGGCAGTCCGGTTCTCAGTGTTTATCTCCATCTGGATCGCTCGCAAGGCTTGAGCGCCACGCATTCCATGCAAACCGTATTACGGCAAATACTCAAATCGATTGAACAACAACTGAAGGAAAATGAACGGAGCGAGTTCAAGGCGGACGCGGATCGCGTGCTTCAACTCATGGTCGATCACAAGCCGCGCGGACAAAGTGTCGCCATCTTCTGCGACGTTTCCGAGAACTTCTGCGAGATTCACAATCTGCGTGCACCTCTGCGTGACCAAGCCTGGTGGGAGGCGACCCCGCATCTGCGGCCGCTGCTCGAAGTGCTCGAGGAATATGAACGTTTTGGTGTAATTCTCACGGACAAGACATCGGCGCGGCTTTTCACCGTTTTTCTGGGTGAAATCGAAGAACAGCAAGAGGCGTTTGCTTCTGCCGAGGTCAAACACATCAAAGCACCATCGAAGGATCGACTTCGCTCGCAGTTGAATATTCAACGCAAAGCGGACATGCATGTGCACTGGCATCTCAAAAACGTGGCGGAAATGATGGAACGGCTGGCTCTTATTCATGCCTTTGACCGGCTGGTGCTGGCCGGCCCGGTTGCAGCCACCAGCGAGCTGCGCCGCTTGCTTTCCAAACGGCTGCGCTCGCGTGTGGTTGCCACCCTCACGTTGCCCATCCAGGCCAGTGCGCAGCAAGTGCTCGAGGAGACCTTGAAGATCGAACAGAAAGTCGAGCGCGCTGCGGAAATTGAGCTGGTTGAAGATCTGCTTACGGCCTCGGCCAAACTGCAGCAGGCAACCCAGGGTTTGCAAGCCACGCTGAATGCGCTTCGAGAAAATCGCATTTGGAGATTGATTTATGCGGAGGGATTCACGCCGCGGGGGAAGGAGTGCCCGCGTTGCGCCGGTCTATTTACGGCTGAGACGGAATCCTGCGCTTTTTGCGGAACCGAACTGGGACTAATTGATGATTTGGTTGAACGGATGACTGAAATCTTGACCGACAGTGGCGGAAAGATTGAGATGGTGCGTGGCGTCGCGGCCCAACACTTGCAAAGTGCCGGCGGCATCGGCGCATTTTTGAGATTTTAGGGATGAAGGCGTTGAAATGGTTATAGAGTATTACCCTGAAAAAACGATCAGTTCTTTTGGCGTTATTGGCTTTCTTGCGACAAACAACCAGTCCGAGCATTTACAAATCAGTGTCAATCAGCGTTTATCTGCGTCGCAAAATTCTGATTGCGGCTCGAGCCGCGCTGCGTGATATTTTTACATTCTAATCCACAGCGCTTTTTTCGAAGTTTACAAATCTCGGTTGCATCATTAAAGGAGGATGGTATAATGTCACCGCTGCAAAAATTGACCTCATATCTCGACGAGCGCAAAATCCCGTACGAAATCATTCATCATAAAAGGGATTTCACCGCGCAACGCACCGCCGCCGACACGCATACGCCCGGCAAGGCCTTTGCCAAAACCGTCATCCTGGTTGTGGATGGCAAATTTGGCATGTTCGTTTTGCCGGCAATGCTCAAAATTGACCTGGAAAAAGTCAAACACGAGCTGGGCGCGAAAGAGGTGCGCTTAGCCACGGAAAGCGAATTTTCCGGCATCTGCACCAATTGCGAAGTTGGCGCCATGCCGCCCTTCGGCACTCTCTATAATTTACCGGTTTATGTCAGCCCCCTCATCACAGAAGATCAATTGATCACTTTCAATGCCGGCACCCACGAAGACGTCGTGCGCATGCGCTACAACGACTACGAAAAATTGGTCCAGCCGGTCGTGATGAACTTCACAGTTGATCGCTAATCGGATCGACAGATGTGGCATTCGCTTGTCTCGGTATGAGGTCCGACAAATGCGCATCTGTTTGTCAACATCCATTCTCATGTTTGAACTGCCAACAGACAAATTGGTGAAACTGCCGCCGCCCCATGCCAGCAGCCAGATTTCCCTCGAGGAAGCGCTGGCGAAACGGCGCTCGATTCGCGCGTTCAGTTCGGCACCGCTCGCATTGGAAGAAATCGGCCAGCTTTTGTGGGCGGCGCATGGCATCACCGAAAAGACTGACGGCCTTCGCACCGCACCCTCGGCTGGCGCGCTTTATCCGCTGGAGATATATGTGGTGATGGAATGGGGTGTTTATCATTACCTGCCGCACAATCACGAATTGACGCGCACGCGCGAGAATGATTTACGCCGGGAGCTTTGGCGCGCGGCGTTGCGACAGGAATGTCTGAGGGAAGCGCCGCTCGTGTTCATCATCGCCGGCGTATTTGAGCGAACCATGTGGAAATACGGTGAGCGCGCTCAACGCTATGTTTATATGGAAGCCGGTCATGTCGCGCAGAATCTGCTTTTGGAAGCCACTGCGCTTGGCCTCGGCGCCGTGCCGGTCGGCGCGTTTCACGATGAGGAGGTCGAAAAGGTCCTGAAGCTGCCCAAAGAGCAAAGCGCTTTGTATCTTATTCCCGTTGGCCGGCCGCTCGAGAAGCCCTGACACGTAATGCATTCGACAGCCCGACAGGCACGGCAGAAAGAAAGGCGCAAAGGCTATTTGCGTTCCCCCGAAATGCGTCAGAAGACGCCAGCATCTGTAGCGTCTTTTTATACGTAATGGTGAAGACCATGACTCGCTTGGCAAAGCTATCCGTGTTTTTGATTGTGCTCTTCTGTATGGAGGCACTCCTGGCGCAGTACCCGAACATCAGAGTCAGTCGCCCGGAAAGCACCTGGCCGGAAGAAGTCACGATTGCCATTGATCCAACGAACCCGCTCAATCTTGCCGCCGGCGCCAATATTGATTTCTACTATTTTTCGACTGATGGCGGCTCGACATGGAACGAGGGCCGTTTGAGTTCATCGTTGGGCGTGGCCGGTGATCCATGCGTGGCTTTCGATGCCGCCGGCAATTTGTACTATGCACACTTGTCACGCCCGGCTTCCGGCTCGTGGCTCGATCGCATCGTCGTGCAAAAATCAACGAATGGCGGCGTGAGTTGGAATGATGGCACCGGCGCCGGATTGAATCCACCCAAACATCAGGATAAAGAATGGCTGATTGCAGACCATACCAACTCGCCATTTCGAAACCACCTGTACATGGCTTGGACGGAATTTGACAAGTATGGCAGCACAAACCCGAAGGACAGCACGCGCATACTCTTCTCCCACTCTACTGACTCAGGAGCAACCTGGTCGCTGCCAGTCAGAATCAGCGATCGCGGCGGCGACTGTATTGACAGCGACAACACCGTCGAAGGGGCAGTACCGGCGGTTGGCCCAAACGGAGAAATCTACCTCAGTTGGGCCGGCCCGCTTGGCCTGATGTTTGACAAATCCACTGACGGCGGCAAGACATTTGGAAAGGACCTCTTCATTACTTCGCAGCCCGGTGGGTGGGATTTTAAGATTCCCGGAATTTATCGCTGTAATGGCATGCCGGTGACGGTCTGTGATATCAGCAATTCACCATATCGAGGCAACATTTACGTACTGTGGTCGGATCAAAGAAATGGCACTGACAACACTGACATTTTTCTCATCAAATCGAAGGATGGCGGGAAAACCTGGGGACCAATCAAAAAGGTGAACGACGACGCCACGAAGCGCCATCAGTTCTTTCCCTGGATCACGGTTGATCCAGTCACCGGAATTCTCTACGTGGCCTTTTACGACCGGAGAAACACCCAGGGTGATGAAACAGAGGTATATGTGGCGCGTTCCCGTGACGGTGGTGAATCGTTTGAGAATTTCAAGGTGAGCGCCTCACCTTTCACGCCGCGCGCGAGCATTTTCTTTGGCGATTACATCAACATCGCCGCCAGAAATGGAAAAGTATATCCGATCTGGATGCGAATGGAGGCGACCAATCTCAGTGTCTGGGTGGCGATCATCATGGACACCGTGACCAGTATCATTGAAAAGACCGAGAGGCCTGTCGACGATTTCCAGCTCCTGCAAAGCTATCCCAATCCTCTCATGGCCGGGACGACATTGAGCGCGGCAGAAAATCCGATTACGACCATTCATTATTATCTGCCGCTCGGCCAAATCGTCTCGCTGAAAATTCATGATCTGATGGGACGCGAAGTGGCAACCCTGATCGATCAGTGGCAAGCCGCGGGCGAATACAAAGTGCACTTTGACGGGCGTGCATTGCCGAACGGCGTGTACCTCTACCGGCTGGTGGCCGGGAAATTCAGCGCGACTAAAAAGTTCCTGTTATTGAGATAGAACGCGGAATCTTCCGTTTATTGCAGCACTTTCAAGATTTCATCCCGGCGAAAAAAAGGCAGCTCCACGCGCTGTTTGCCATCGAACAGCCATTTCCCCTCCCCAGCCGGCAAGATGCGACCGATGATATTCGCTGAAATTCTCTGCCGATGCAATCGTGACAACACTTTTGTGCAAGCCTGCTCAGTGCCGGCAATCAGCAAAGCGCCGGAAGCGATCAACCCCAGTATGTCGAGATGAAAATGCTCGCACAACAATTTGGTTTCCGGGAACAGCGGAATACTCGCCAACTCGATTTCGATACCGAGGTCGCGTTCTGCGAGCAGCTCATGAATGGCATTGGCGAGTCCGCCTTCGGTCGGATCGTGCAAGGCGTGAATGCCCTCCTCATTCCAAGCCAGCCGCGCTTCGGGCAGCACGCTGATGCCGGGATCATGCAAAAAGCGCCGGCAGTTTTTAGCGAACTTCATATCGAAAGCCTTCGCGAGAGCTTGCGCATGCTCGCGGCCGATGATCGAAGTTGCTTCAACCGCAAGGCCCTTGGTGAGGATAATGGCATCCCCCACTTCAATGCGTTCGGGAGAGAAAAAACGATCCGCTCGCGTCTCGCCGAGCAAACAACCGACAACAACGGGGTGATTCAATCCCGGAGTGATCTCGGTGTGTCCGCCACATAAGGTGGCACCGATTTTTTTGCAGGCCTGACTGAGCTGCTTGAAAATCTCTTCCACGAGATCGGGGGTCGTGGTGCTTTCCGGCAACAGCAAGGTCGCCAAAAACCATTTGGGATCGCCGCCCATGCACGCGACATCGTTGGCATTGATGTGCAGCGCGTAGTATCCGATGTCTTCCGCCACAAACGTGATCGGATCGGTTTTGGCGATGAGCAAACGATCGCCGAATTCAATCACTGCAGCATCTTTACCGAGTCCGGCGCCAACTTTCACCCGGTGATCGCCGGATGCGGGTGTGGCATACTTTTTCAACAGCGTTTCTAAAAAGCCGAGCGGCAATTTGCCGACGGGGAAAAAATCTGGCAAGCGGTGCGATGAGAACATGGCTACGTCAAAAAATTATTTGCATAGCGCATGGAGCATAACGTGACGAGGCCCTCTGCGCTACGCCCTCTGCCCTTTGCGCTTGGCGCCGTCATCCGGCGAGAACGTTTCCACCGTTGACATTGAGGATCTCGCCGGTGATGTACGAGGCCAAATCCGACGCGAGAAATAAAATTGCGCCGGCGATTTCTTCCGGAGTTCCGGGCCGGCGCAGCGGAATCAGATTGGTGATATTCTCACCCTCCTCGGCAATGGCGGCGTTGGACATGTCGGTGGCAACCCATCCCGGCGCGACACAATTCACGAGAATATTGTATGGCGCAAGCTCCGGCGCGAGGGATTTGGTGAAGCTGATGATCGCGCCCTTGGTGGCGGCATAATGTGAGTGGAAAGCTTCGCCGCGTTGCCCGGCCGTGCTCGAGATGTTGATAATCTTTCCGCTGCGCCGCGCCTTCATGTGCGGCACCACCAGCCGGCAACAGTTGTAAATACTTTTCAAATTGGCCGCCATGGTCTCGTCCCACACCGCCTCGGGCATGGTATCAATCGCGCCATAAGTCCAAATGCCGGCATTGTTGACGAGAATGTCGATTTGTCCGAAATGCTGCAAAACCGCCGCGACCATTTTTTCGACTTCGCTATAATTACCCACATCCGCTTGAAACGCTGCGGCTTTGCCGCGGTTTTTCACGATCTCCGCCACCAACGAGTCGGCATCTGATTTTGCCTGGCGATAATTGATGGCGACGCTGGCGCCAGCTTTGGCCGCCAATAGGGCTGTCGCCCGACCGATGCCGCGCGAGGCGCCGGTGATAAGCATGACTTGGTTGGAAAGATCAATCATGAAGAAAACTCACTTATGACTGGGAGATTAATTTGTTGTGTAAATCTACATTGTTTATTTCATCACCCGCCACGCGCCTTCCGGCAGCGGCGTTTTGAGGTAATCTCCGAGAAAAGTTTTTGAATGCGGGCGATACGTCTGTCCATCCCATTGCAAGCGTTCCTGCGCGAGACTTTGCCTGTTGGGATTTTCCATGGCGCGGTGATAAAACAGAATATCGCAATAACCATCCAGGCCGGCATCTCCAAGCTCCACGGCCAGAGTCAACATGCTTTCCGTTGGCAGCAAGTTGCGCAACCCGGTTGGCGTGCGCTGCCAGAGCCAGACGCTGCAACCGCCGCTGCCGCACCAACCCGGCACATTCGAGATAAAAAATTCCTTACTGCCATCCCCATTCACATCCACCGACCACGTCTTCCAAGCGGCAATATTACTGCGTTTGACTTCCGCGCCTTGTTTTGCCATGTGCTGCAGTAAATCCTTTGGCAATCGACCATCCGGGGTGACCACATCCCAAACCGATCCCGCCGGCGGGCCTTGCGGCTTGGGTTGAATCAGAATCGGCGGCGGCGTTTCGGCCGGGGGAGGCTGCGTTTCCACTTTGGGTGTGGTTTTGCGAGAACAACCGGTAAGCACCAAAGCCCCAAATACCGAAACGAGCGAGCCGAAAGTCCAAATCCTGGATAACGCACGATGCTGTGACCACATGATGATTTGTCCTTGATCAATTTTCCCACATCATTCCGACAGCGAAATTGCGCACTTCATTAGCATTGCGCTCAACCTGGGTATACGTATATTGCAACAGATTGCGTACGGCGAATTGCGCAGTGAGCCCCTGCCAGCGATACAGCAACCGCATGTCGAGCTGCTTCTTCGGAACGCGCTGATCGTCTTTATAAAGCTGCACCTGCTCGCGCGCCAGTTTGGAAGCAAAACCATAGTCCGCCTGCAGGGAGAGTGGGCCGAAGTTGAGCGAAGGTGAAAGATAGGCGATCAATCGTGGACGGTAGCTCAATAGATCACCTTTTTTGAATTTGATCGGCGCCGTACTCGTACCGCTCACTTCGGTGATTACCGGATCGGTCCACGTGGCAGTGGCTTCGAGGCCGATCCGATTTTGCCAATATTGAACGCGCCCCGCTGTTTCAACACCTTGAATACGCGCATGTGGAATATTCACCAGCGTTGCATAAAAGCTTGTCGCGTCAGCCACGAACACCGGCTCAATCAGGTCCCGGTAGGAATTCGAGAAGGCCGTTACTTCGAGATTGGCATAACTGCCGAAACGCTGACGCATGCCAAACTCAATCGAGTAGGAACGTTCGGTCGAGATTTTGGCATTCGGCTCGAAGCGAATGGGCTGATCGAATTGCAGGAAACGCTCGCCCAACGCCGGAATGCGAATGCCTTGTCCGACCGCAGCGTGGATCACGGTTGCGGGAAAAAGCTGATAACTCGCGCCGATCTGCGGCGTGACATATTGCTCTTCCTTACCTTCCGGCAGCGGATTTTGCACTGGCACGAGCAGATTGCCAAATTGGGTTTGCTCTTTTGGCCCGGGCAGCAAGTAATAATGATCATAGCGCAGTCCGAGAGTGAACCGCAAATTTCGGTGCGGCTCCCAGATTTGCTGCAGATAAGGCGAAATCGTATAGGCAAAGTGCCGGCCAAAATGTCGTTGCTCGGCAAAATCGTAATGATACTCCAATCCCACAGTGAAACTCATGCTGCTGTCCAGCTGCGCATGAATTTGCCAATCCGCGCCCGGGCCTTGCGCCGGTTGAAAATCCCCGGCTTTTTTGTATTGGTTGCCGGTCAATTGCCGAACGTAGGAAGCGCGCCATTTCATTTCCAGCCAATCATTGAGCTGCCGGCGATATTGCAGATAAAACGTATAGGCATCCAGAGCCAGGCGATAGGGTAAAAACTCCAGCGGCACCAGGTAGGGATTATCGCGACGCGCCTCCACGAATTCACCGCGCCGATCGCGGGCATAAGCAGCAAAGAGAGACAGCTCGGAAGCATCATTGAACGTCCAGGTCAGTTTGCTGGTCCCATTCCAGCGTTGAAAATGACGATTCTGCCGGTCGCCGGTGGACTCATGACGCCCGAATGACAAACGCACTCCCAACTTGCCGATTTGTTTGGAATAACTCAAATCGGTACGATTGAAATTGAGCGTGCGATCGGTCCAATGCCAAACCGACTCGTAAGGCTTATCATAGATTCCAGCACTCATGCGAACGGAGAAGCGTCCTTCCGGCTGTGGCGCTTTGGTGATAATGTTGATCACGCCGCCGAGCGCAAAAGAGCCATACAGTGCCGAGCTCGGACCTTTGATCACTTCCACGCGCTCGAAATCGGTGACCGGCAAAATATCCCAATTCATATTGCCGAGATCGCTGGTCAACATCGGTACGCCATCGAGCAGGATGAGCACGCGATTGCCGAGGCCGCGCGTGTAGCCGGTGCTGTTGCGCACGTTGACATTTTCGCCCATCAGATTGACACCGGGGATGCTCTCCAGGGCCGCATCCAAACGCAGCGGATTGCGCCGCAGCGCCTCAGTCGTCGTGAGTGCGCTGACGCTGACCACCGCGGTTTGAATTTCTTCCGGTTGCCGGCTGGCCGTGACCACCACCTCGGCGATTTCCAGCGTGCTGGGCTCGAGCGCAAAATTCTGATGCATTACAGAATCGACTCTGACCTGGATCGTGGCACGGGCAATTTGATAACCGATGAAGCTCACGCGCAACGTATAAATTCCGGGAGGCACACGCTTGATGGCAAACATGCCGTTGAGATCCGTGCTGCTGCCGAGCACGGTTCCCTGCAACAGAACATTGGCGCCCGGGAGCGCCTCGCCGGTTGCCGCATCTTTCACTTGGCCGCGGATCTCACCGAAAATTTGGGCGATGGCAGTATCGTACAATAAGATGAATGAAACTGCTGTGAACAACAAAACGATCAGCACGAAGGAAGTATTACGCATGCGTTGCATATCTCTCTAACATGTTGAATCTTGATTTACGGTATTGACGGACAAGGCCCGCCGTCCTTCACATAACTCACACCTGCCGGAAGCGAGGAGAGATTCGCTTCAAAATCAATCCCGCTGAGCGTCTCTCCGGGGCCGACGGTTACAGGCTTTGGCCGCAGCGTATCATTCGGACACCGATAAAAGCCGACGGTCCGAATGTCGAAGATGCTGGTGGTTTTTCCTTTCCAAAACAATGCGATGAATTTGTACTCGCCGCTGCCGACTGCCGTGCGATAATGGTATGGCGCCTGGCGAAAACGTGGCACAGTGATATCCAACGCTTTCACGCTGAGAAAATCGAGCTGGGCGCGCGGCACAATTGGGAAAAAGGCGAGTGCAACGATCTCGGTATCATCAGGCCACTGACCTTTGAACGTGATGTCGCCTTCGATAAACGCATCGCGCTTGGTCAATTCCCAACTCGCCTCGATGTTGACGCTGTCGGCAACCGGATGCTCGCGGGTGATCACAATTTCCTTGGGAGTAAACGATCCCCGTGTGAGGTCGATGCCATAGATGCCGAGGATATTGGCGATGTCCCAAGGCTCGCCTTTCCGGCGCCAGAGCACGCCGGCCGCTGGATAGGTTCCCGCATCGACCACCAAATCATAATGCAAAGTATCCGGCTCCACGCGCGAAGTATCGCGATTGAATTGCAGAGGATCACTGTAGATGAGATCCGTGACCAGATCCTCCGGCGGAAATTTTTTGGCGATGGCGATGCGCGCTTCGCGCACATACCACGGCGGTGTGCCACCAAAGAAAACCACCGTACCCCTAATTCTGTAAGGGATCGGATCGATGCCGTGATCATAGCCACATCCGCCCCAGAACAACAGGAGCAGTATCGAACTTGACAGACTTTTTAGGATTTTTGACTTCATGATGACATCCTTGCCACTCAAAAATCTCCATAGATCGAAAATGAAAAATTGCGAATTTCACCGAGAATGCGTTCAACCGGGGCGTAGTTGTAGTTGATCGCATTCTTCACACCCAACTGCATGGTCAACTGGCGCCAGCGATACAGCAACCGCAAATCCCAAACTTTTTGCGGCACTTCTTGAGGGAAAGACAGCGTCTTTTCATAACGTGAAACATAGCGATAATCCGCCTCGAGCGTGGCCGGGCCGAGAGAAAGAGACGGCGAAACAAAAGCGGTGAAGCGAGGCCGATATGGCAACATTTGGTTTTTCTTCAGACCGCTTTGTATGTCGTCGGACAGGCTTTGCGCCTCCATCCAGCTCATCGACGCTTGCAGACCCAACCGGTTCGCCCACCAACGTCCCTTCAACTCGGTTTCGATACCGCGCATGCGCGTGCGTGCATAATTGAGGAAACGCAGCTCCGGCGCTTTTTTCTGATCGAGCTCGATCAGATCGTTATATTGATTCCAGAAAGCCGTCACCTCGGCCGAAAAACTCTCGTTGATACTTTGACGTACTCCGACATCAATAAGCGTCGATCTTTCCGGTTGCAGATAAGGATTGCTGAGCAGCTCGAACCCGCTTTTGCTCCGAAACGTGGTAAAGCGCTCGGCGATCGAGGGCGCGCGGAAGCCGCGCCCGATCGAAAAATGCAAAATCGAACCAGGAAGAAAATTGTAGCTGGCACCGATTTTCGGGCTGAGTTGAGTTTCCGCCGAATCGCCAACGAGAATGTAGGTGTCGTAACGCAGGCCGGCGTGAATTTGCCAGATATGCGAAATCTTCCAGATGTCCTGAAAATATGGCGAAACGGCATTGCCTTGATGCGTGCCATAATATTTTGCCTCGACCTCGTCTCTTTTATAATCGACACCAAACAGCAGGCTGTGATCCGGATGCGGCAGCCAATTCGTCTGCACTTCGCCGCTGAATCCGAGTGCCGGCTTGAAATCCTTTGAAATTTCAAATGGCAGACCGATGAGCTGGGCATTATATGACAGGCGAACTTTGCTGGAAAGCTTTGGAGAGAAGAGCTTGTTGTAAACCAGCGAGGCGGCCGTCCCATCGACGTTGATGCGGTCGTGCGTATCGCTTTTCAATGGAGAATTCAAATCCTGCAGCTTGAAAAAGAATCCGCGCGCGTCACGACTGTAGGTCGCAAAGAGTGTGAGAACGGAATTATCCGGAAAATTATGCACGGCCTTGCCGGTAAAATACCAGCGCCGGAAATCACCGTTCTCGCGGTCGCCGGTGGACTCATGCCGGGACACCGCCAAACGCAGACCGAGTCGGCGAAAGGTTGTGCTGAAACTGACATCGGTACGATAATAATACAAACTGCGCTGCGTCCAGTGCCATTCGGAAACCGAGGGATCGTCATAGATGCCGGCGCTTTGACGAAAACTGAAAGATGGCGTCGAAGTCGGGCGCCGCGTCAGAATATTCACCACGCCGCTGATGCCGCCGGAGCCATACAGCACGGAAGCCGCACCTTTGAGAACTTCGACGCGTTCAACTTCGGTGACCGGCAGAATATCCCAATTCGCCCGACCGAGATCGCTGGTCAACACCGGCACATCATCGATCAGCATCAGCACGCGGCTGGCGCCGAGGCCGAGCAAGGCATAACCCGAGCCGCCACGAACATTGACGTTCTCACCAACGAGCGTCACGCCGGCGATGGTTTGCAGGCTTTCATCGATGCGAAAGCGATTGCGGCGCCGGATTTCCAACGGGGCGATGACGCTGACACTGTTGGCAGCGCTGCGCAAATCCTCCTGCTGGCGTGAGCCGGTCACAATGACTTGCTCAAAGGCAATGGCCGAGGGCCGCAGCGCCACCTGAATCTGCGAGGTGGAATCGCGCTGTACACGAATCCGCAACTGCTCGCTGCGATATCCGATGAAAGACACGCGGACGACGTGCAGTCCTGGCGGCACTTGTCTGATTAAAAACCGTCCATTCACCTCGGTGCTGGCGCCCAACAAGGTTTTGCTGATCTGGACATTGGCGCCGGGGAGAGGATCGCCGGTTTCAACATCTCGAACCACACCGGCAATTTTCCCCGTGCCTTGCGCCTGGGCTGGTGACGCAAAAAATAATTGTGAAACAAAAAAACAAATTAGCAGATTTACAAGCAAATTTTTAAAATTTCGTTTTTCCATGACAGATTTCTCACTATGCTCGAAGCGACTTGGGTAAGATTTATCGAACTAGTCTGTTACAAGTGAAATCTTTCCAAAAACGTATTGCCTCACTGACAGGGGGTTTGTTGTCATTCAGGAGGCTACGTCCGTAGGGAATCTTTTTTGAATCCAACTCGATCGTTTCTTTGAAAAAAGATTCCTACGGAATGACATTTCCCATGGCCGCCCCCCAATGAGTGAGACACTACCCAAAAACAAATAAATTTCCAGCTGAGAAACGCCGAAGAGTCCGAGTATCGCCGAAAAAATCTTTTTCGGAGATGCTCACAATGACCCAAAAGGTTCCCTACGGGCGTAGCCTCCAGAATGACATCCTGCTCAGACCGCTAAATCCATGCGTCCCACCTAATTTTACCCCCTCCGGCAGCGTTGAAAAATCAACCACGAGATTGATGCCACTCACGGTGCCTGCCGGTGCGATTTGCACAGCGCCGGGGCGCGAAGAGTTGGCAGGGTCAGGATAAAAACCGATGCAGCGAATATCTTTCCAGTCGATTTTTTTGCCTTTCCAAAACACCCCAATGAATTTATATGCACCGTTTCTCACAGCAATTTCGTAGTCGCGTTCTTTGCCGGCACTGGTTATGGGGAGCGGGAGGCCACCCAACAATCCGAGTGAGGTGGCCATGTTTTTAAGATCCGGAACCTCAACAAATGCGCCGAGAAGTATGGTTTCGGTATCTTCAGGCCAATTGCCGGCAAAAGTAATCTTCCCTTCGATGGTGGCATCGAATTGAGTGAAGGTCCATAATGCAAAAACATCCACGTTGTCTGCCACCGGTCGTTCTTTGGTCACCTGCACCGACTGCAAGGCGAATTCGAATGGCGGCTTGAATCCATAAATGCCCATTAAATTCGTCAGCGACCAATTTTTGCCCCGCGCCTTCCAGACGACCCCTACCGCCGGATAAGAACCAAATGGCGCCGAGAGCTCATACGCGGCGGTGTCAACATCAAAGCGCACTGCATTGCTGAAGTAAACATCGCCGAAACCCGAGGGCGGCAACGCGGATACGGCAATCACCCGTACCTCATCAACATTATCCGGCCGCGATGCGGTATCGAGAAAAATCACCTTGCCGGCAATTTTTGTCTTTGAAGGACCGAGTCCCTGATCGAACTCACAAGAGAGAAACAAGCAAAAAACAGAGACACAAATTAAGATTAACTGGTATTCCAAAGAAAAATGTTTATGCCGCAAAAACATATCTCACACCATTCCATTGTTATTGTTCCAGAAACCGAACCGCCAGGGTGGCCATCATGATCATTCCGATTTCCAGCGCCTCGTCATTGAAATCAAACATGTCCGAATGCAGCGGCGGCGCCGGGCCGACGCCGAGACGGAACAGCGCGCCGGGATATTTTTGCAAATAATACGCAAAATCTTCGCC
>JAPDQK010000080.1:5557-21909 GCA_034505955.1 Candidatus Zhuqueibacter pondensis | reverse complement strand
GCCAGATCATGCTCATTGGCATCGTGACCAAAAACGGCATTCTGATCGTGGAATTTGCCAATCAGCGCAAGGCAATCGGGCTTTCAGTGAAGGAAGCGGTTCAAAGCGCAGCGGCAGCGCGATTTCGGCCGATTCTCATGACCAGCTTATCGACCGTTCTCGGCATCTCACCAATTGCCTTGGGCTTGGGTGCAGGATCAGAGAGCCGAGTGTCGATGGGTATCGCGGTCATCGGCGGACTGATTTTCTCCGGCGTGCTGACGCTGTACGTGATCCCGGTGATTTACTCTTACATCTCAAGAGAGTTTCATGAGCGACGCACCAAAACGCCGGTCGCAAAGAGGCATGCGATGCTTGAAGTAGAGGTTTAAGGAATACTATGAAGTTACCCTATTTCTCGAGCTGAACTCCATTCAATTGCTCTGAATATGAGTAGAGATACCCCGGAAGAGTTCATTTTTCCCTTCTTACAAAAAACGGCGGGCATATTTTGCAGGTCAAGCCGCCTTGGGCGGCCGGGGATCGTGAGGGCAAACTGCTCACAAAACACGGCTTCAAGTGGATGAACGCTTCTCATCTCGAAGTGCAAAAGATTTGCCCCGCCCCAATCTCAAGAAAGCGCTGGAGGTGACGATCGGTGACAAGATTCTCACCGCCACGAAGGCTTCGGAAACGGTCCGGTTTCAAGAAAAAAATCCGCCGCAGGCTTTCGCCAAGGTTTAAGGTAGCTTGCCCGTGAGCATTTCATATCGCACCACACCCAGTGACCAGAGATCAGTGCGATGATCCACTTCCTCACCCCACGTTTGTTCCGGCGACATGTAAGCCGTCGTTCCCATCGTCGAGCCTGTTTTCGTGAGACGGGTCACGCCGGAAAGCTTGGCCAGGCCAAAATCGACAATCTTTACCACGCCTTCCTTTGTCACGATGATATTGGACGGTTTGATGTCGCGATGAACGATTCCGCGCTGGTGAGCTTTGGCCAAACCCCTCACGATTTGTATTGCAATGTCGATTGCCTCTGCCACTTGCAGATTGCCTCTTGCCATTTGCTCCTTCAATGTTTCGCCCTCGTAATACGCCATTGCAATGAACATTTGCTCTTCGGCGGTTTCATCGATCTCGTAAATGGTGCAGATGTTCGGATGGTCGAGTCCGGAAGCGGCTTGAGCTTCGTAAATGAAACGCTCTCGTGCCTCCTTGTCCAACGTGAATGCAGGCGGGAGAAACTTCAGCGCCACGAAACGCTTGAGCTTGGTGTCCTCGGCTTTGAAGATCACGCCCATGCCGCCCTGGCCCAATTGCTCTAAAATTTTATAATGCGAAATTGTTTTGCCAATCATGGCATCACCTCAAATTGACAAAATGACGGGCAGACCGCCCTCGCCGAGTTTTTCGAAAATGCGATAATGCAAAATGATTTTCCCGATCATATTCTGCATTTTTTTGCGACGCCCAAAGCAAAGAACCAATAAAAATTAGGGGTTGCCCGCGAAAGGGAAAATCGACGAGGTACACCAACGTCACCCCGGGATTTCTACTTCGACCTGGCCACATTCGATATGAATACCCCGGAAAAAACGCGAAAAGCTTTTTCGTGTATTTCACGTGTTTCGCGGGCGAATTTGGCTGAATGGAATTAGGAGAAAAAAATTAACACGCTTTTGGTACAAAACCAAGCAGAAAATAAAAAGGGTTGCCGTGAACACCGCAACCTTTTTGCGTTTGGGTAGCGGTTTCATCGAATCAGCAACATCCGCTTTGTCGACTGGAAATCAGCAGTTGCCATCACATAGAGATAAATTCCGGAAGCCACGGCTTTGCCAAAATCATTTCTGCCATCCCAAACGACGCGATGAACCCCGGCACCCCGGTTTTGATCAACCAATGTTCTGATCTTTTGCCGAGCAGATCATAAATTTCCAGCTTGACGGCTCTGGTACGCGGCAACTCGAATTCGATGACGGTTTCCGGATTTCCCGCGAAGCGCGGGATCTGCGAAAAAGGTCTTGATCGCCATCGCGATCATAATCTGCCCAGCTACACCCAAATGACCAGCTAAATTATCATAGTCAACCCAACTGGCCAACTGGAACCCATGGAAAAGTCCTTGCAAAAGATTGTATGTTTTTGTATGTTTTAAAAGTCAACAGAGACAAGATGTTTGAAATATCTCCCCGAGTCAAGGTGAAACTCATGTATGAACAAATTACGCTCCAGGTTCCGGATCATATCGTGCGCCAAGCGGCGCATTTGGCATTGAAAAGCCAACAACGAGTTGAAGAAGTTTTGGCCCGATGGTTGGAAAAAACCGCCTCCGAGATGCCCGTGGATGAATTGCCGGACGAGGAAGTCCTGTCATTGACAAAACTGCAATTAACCTCCTCACAGGAGGCCCGCCTGAGCGAATTGTTGACCCGCAATCGAGAGGGCACACTGGATGCCGAAGGACGTCGTGAACTGGATGAGTTGATGCGTTTTTACGAACATGGCCTACTGCGCAAAGCACAAGCACTCCGTGTCGCCGTACAACGCGGATTACGCGAACCCCTCCAGCCATGAGTCCTGTCGATTTATTCCCTTCTGTAGACCAGCGTGTTCGAGAAGCTGCAGGTCATCGCTGTGGTTATTGTCTCAGCCCACAAAAATACGTGATGGGCAAGTTGGAGGTCGAGCACATCATCCCACGCGCTCGAGGCGGGAGCGATGACGAGTCCAACCTGTGGCTTTCCTGCAGTTTGTGCAACCGTTATAAAGGCCCACAAATTATCGCCGTTGATCCACTCACTAGCGCAACCGTTCCGTTATTTAACCCGCGTACTCAAGTCTGGAGTGAACATTTTCGCTGGAGTCCGGACGGTACGCTGATCATTGGCCTTTCACCCATTGGCCGTGCAACAGTTGAGGCATTGCAACTCAATAACGAAGTGGCCGTCGAGGTGAGACGCAATTGGATTCTCGCGGGATGGCATCCTCCAAAAGAGTAATTCCTCATACGGCAACGGCAAAAAACAAAAAGGGCTGCCGTTTACACGACAACCCCTTTTCATTTGATCCCGCCCGTTTTATCGGATCAGCAACATCCGCTTTGTCGACTGGAAATCAGCAGTTGCCATCACATAGAGATAAATTCCGGAAGCCATGGCTTTGCCAAAATCATTTCTGCCATCCCAAACGAAGCGATGAAACCCGGCACCCCGGTTTTGATCAAGCAATGTTCTGATCTTTTGCCCGAGGAATGCAAAATAGTTTGTTAGGGTCCCTTTGGCAGCGGTAGCGCGATAAACTTACGAACTTCATCCTGCCAAGCTTTCACGTGTTCAGGTTGGATCAACTGATCCAATTGTTGGGATAACAAATCAGCAATCTGTTGCGGATCCTGCTTCACAAAATCAGAGGGCGATTGAAACCCAATCCGTAACAAGCTTTCGGCCACTGGAGATGGCAGCATCGGCAGCGATAATAGCGCGGCCCGCTCGAGCACAGTGTTCAAATCTGCCTGTAAATCCAACTTTGAAAGAGCGGCGCGGCCAGAGGCATGACGCATCACCCGTAAAAGATCATCGACGGAGAAGATACGCTGCGCCTCCAATCGGCTGATGTCCTCCGGTGTGAAGACACCTAAAGCGGACAGGGACTGGCCGGAGGTAACCGGCGGTGGTTCCGTGGCGCCAAGAACTGGCCGCACCTTGAGATGGAGTTGCCCAATGACGGGACCGGGGGTTTCATTTGCGACCACGTTGACCATCACCTGGCCGAGGTTATCCAACCACATGTGGACAGGTATGTTCAGTTCCGTCTCGTCCAAAAGGTAGGCTCCCAAAGCATTCGGGTAGTGCGCGAGCTCTCGTTGAATGCTGGCGACGCTAACGGCAATGTGCCAGGGCAGTCGTCATTTCGACATGTTGGTTGGTAAACGGACTGGTTGGCTGAACACGAATGAGATTGACGACGCCAATGACATGGTCGTGTTGCATAATCGGAACCGCGAGTAAGGATGAGATACTCGCATAACGTTTCGCCGCCGCGCCAAGCTTGGTGTGCGCCCCGATATCATTTGTGAGCAGTGATGAACGATGCTTGAGAATCCATCCGGTAATCTGATCCTCGAGACGGTTATCGAAACCGCATTCGCCGTGCGTACATTTCCGCACCAGAGTCCGTTGCGTCTGTTGCGAGCCCGGCCGGAGCAGTTGGATGGAGCCACATTCGGCTTGAACCAAATCGATAAATTCATTGATTAATGGCTCGATCGCCTGCTCGAGAACATTCGTTTTGCCCAGGAGATGTGCGATGTGATTGGCGGCTTTGAGCACGGCAAATTGTTGTTGTAAGTCGTCAATCCGAACATTCTTATTGGTTGGTTCTATTGAATTGTTCATGCCGTTCACCTTTCCGAATCAGGTGAAAATTATCAAACATTATGCAAAAAGTCAAATGGAAAATTTTCACTCCTTCATCCCTGCCAACGCAATTCCTTGAACAAAATATTTCTGTGCCGCGAAATGCCGAACTTGACTACAGAAGACAATATCCTGATTAAGGATTAAGGATCCGGAAAAAATCTTGACTTTCACTAAAATTCGTGCAAAATTAAAGAAGAAAAAGGATAGGTATTTTTTCTGAGATTAAAAGAGGGTGGAACAATGGGCCGAATTACTGCAAAAATTAAAGTCGAGAATGCCGTCGATTTTACTCTTGCCCAACTCGGCCAACTTCCGCCGGAAAAGGTGCGCTGGGTCGAATTAGAAGCGCTCGTTGACACGGGCGCCAGCCTTCTGTGCTTGCCGAAGTCAACGATAGAAACACTGGGTTTGAATAAAATTGATATGCGCTGGGTGAAAACGGCGAATGGCAGGGTCGAACGTGAAATTTACGGCAACGCCAGACTGACGGTGCTCAATCGAACTTGTACCGTGGACGTAGTCGAGTTATCGGGGGATACACCGCCGCTGCTGGGATATATCCCTCTTGAGAATCTTGATCTCGCGCCCGATCCCACGACCGAAACCCTGAATCCCATCCACGGTGATGAGATTGTTCTGGATTTATACTGACCAAAGAGCGCTATGAAACGCGGGGCCGGGCTTCGGCTGACGCTGGGGTTCATCGCTTTATTGAACGCCACAGCCACGACACAAACCATCTACTTCGATGACACCAGCCCGAATTCCATAAGATTGGGCAATGCGTCGTTTTACGAAATCGGCTTGCGCAAAACCAACGGCTCGATTATCTACCTCACCGATAAAACCACCGGGCAGAAAATCACTTTAGGCTCGCGTTATGAGCAGCTCTGGGGAGCGGTTTTTTCAGTTCCAGGAGGGGAATCCTATGTCGGCGGCGCCAATTACAATCCTTCCGGACCGAACAAATTCAGTTACACGTGGTCCGAGGCCAATAAGATTCTCACGCTGAATTATCAGCCCAATCTGACCGCAGCAAAGCAGCTCACGGTCGAGGCAACGATCATCGCCTCGGCAGAAACGTATTTTGACCTGCAGATGCAGGTGCAAAATAATTGGGGCAATACACTTGACCGCGTCCTTTTTCCTTCCGATCTGGTTTTTCAGGAATCTGAAATCGAGGAAGCCCTCCTCCCCCTCTTGCCCGGCGTGATATTGGAGCAACCCTTTTTCGCGCAGCATCGCACTTATACCACGCGATATCCCGGTTACCCGGGCGTTTTTTCGGATTATGTTTCTTTGAAACTCCACGGCGGCTATCTCGCGCTTTATTTGCTTTACGATGATCGGCCGGTTCCGATCATTGATTTTGGTTTTGTTCACGATGATGCCTACCTCCCCAACACGACCTTTTTCACCCACGTGTTTCGCCTCCGTCTCGACAATGGCAAGGAATGGAAAAGTCCGGTGATGAGAATTCGCGTGGCCGAGCCGCATCAAGCAACCATCGAGCATTTTCGTGTTGATAATCGTTTTGATCAACTCCCCTCGGTGGCGGATAAGTTGGGAACTGATTTTCAGCGCGTTGCCAAGTCACCTTTGCTCAAAGCGGATCTGGTTCAGATCGCCTTCGGACTGCACATTCGCAAATTTACCGATTATGACAGTCTCCTGTCGCAACAGCCAACGCCCGCGATTTTTCATCCCGTGGCGTTTCAGCCGGGTGGATTTGATAACAATTATCCGGATTTTCTGCCGCCGAATTCAGCTTTTGGAACCACCGCCGAGCTGCGCGATTTGTTTGTCAAAGCGCAAAAATTGGGCCTTCTGGTGATGCCGTACACCAATCCGACTTGGTGGGACGATGAATCGCCGACCTTGCGTAATCTGCCGCCTCCACTCACCATCAACGACATTGCGGTAATAGATGCAAATGGCCGTCCGGTTTACGAATACTACGGGCGCAACGGTGGCTACGTGGTATCGCCTTGCCATCCCTTCGTTGTCCAACGAATCGACAAGATGGTTCAAGAGATGACTACTGACCATCCAAGTGATTTTTTATTTGAGGATCAAATCGGCGCGCGGCCGGTGCTCTATGATTTCAACAAAGCTTGTCCTTCACCACTGGGCTATATTCAAGGCTGGCTCGAACACACACGCAAGCATTCGACCAAACAACTCGCCACCGAGCTGGGATTTGACCGCCTGCTCGAAACAGAAACAGCTTTTCATGGCAGTGTGCTCCTGCCGGAACGTTTGGGTTATACGGCACAATGGTGGGGCACCGGTAACTGGCGCTACTATCCTTTCACCTCCCTCCTGTCCCACGACAAGGCGTTGTTTTACCAACACGATTTGGCGCCGGAAACCATGACGACGAACAAAGCCACACTGAGCTGGAATCTCGCGTTCGGCTACATGCTGAGCTACGATCTTTTCACCGGCCATTTCAACGCGCCGGCTTGGCGCGAGGTGGTCGCGACTTTTCAAGCGCATGTTGCCAGCCGCTATGCCGGTGAAAAAATGATTGATTATTTCATTCTTCAAGAGGGCGTGGCGCAGAGCAATTTTGAAAGCGTCAACGTCATTGCAAACGGAACGCCGAATTCGTATGTGACCGGCGCGCACACGATTCCATCCCAAGGCACTCTTGTCACGAGCAAAGATGGCAGCTTGACCGCCGGCATTTTCACGAACTATAACAACAAACCTTTGTCCTCCGGCGATCATTATCTCATCATTGAAAAATCAGCCAAGATGGACAGCATTCTGGTCTGGCAGCCGTTGGGCAACGATACGCCGCTGAGCATCGAAAGGCCGGCGATTTGGCCTGATCCATTGCGCATTCATGTTTATGCAGTGGCGCGAGATACGGCAATAGAAGTCGCCAAGTCGGTTACGGCGGCGAGGATCAGCTTTGATTGGAAGAACAATGTCGCAGGAGCGAACATCATCTATTATAAGTTGACTTCGGAGATCGTTATAGCTGTAGAAGATAAACCATTGGAGCCCCCGGCGGAAATCCGCCTTTTTCAAAATTATCCCAATCCGTTCAATGCGGCGACGCGGATTAATTTTGCTCTGCCGCATGAAAGCCATGTGAAACTCGAGGTTTTCAATCTTGTGGGTGAAAAAATCGCCACGCTGGCTGACGGACAATTTGACACGGGATATCATTTCATAAACTTCAGCGCGACTAACCTTCCCAGCGGAGTTTATGTCTACCGCATGAAAACAAAACAATTTGTAGAAACTCGAAAGCTCGTGGTGGTGAGATAAATTTTTAAAAAAATCTTGACTTTGTCAAAAAGTTATGCAAATTTGAGTCAACAATTATTTGCTAAATTGCTTCATCTCGCAGGCAAGCAACCAGCGCGAAGGTGCAGCCAGGAAAAGGTTGTGCCTTTTTGTTCAGGAAGAAGTCCCCCCACGCGGTAAATCCCATAACAAAATTGGAGGTCTGGTATGTCAGGCATCGTCTTGATTGTCGGTTTTTTAATTTTCTTTTTCGCCCTGGTCGGCTTCTATTTTTGGTACACCACCAGACTGATCAAAGCAAATGGTGGTGATCGCAACGCGCACATCAACAATCTCCAAATAACCGTACGCCTCATTCTATGGGTGGTTCCAATTGCGGTGCTTTTGTTGGGAATCTTGGGCTACGGAACTTATGAGGATCTCAAGGCGAAAATGATGGTAAGAGTGGAAGACCAAATAAATACGAAATTACGCGCCGAGATAAAGGCCAAAGCCCGTATTGACTCCTTGACGAATGTGATCGAGGAGTTCTATGAACAGTCGTCAAAATATTGGAAAGAAATCAAAGAAATGCGCGATACACTGGATATGTTCATACTACCGGTGGGCACCATCATTCCTTACAAGGGCAGATCAAGTCGAATCCCTCGAAATTGGCATATCTGCGACGGCACCGAAGGAACACCGGATCTAAGAGACAGATTCATTTTGGGAACGACTACTTTTGCCAAACTCGGAGAACGCGGAGGCTCGCGCACGCACACACATCAGGCGACACTCCGGTTTAGCGCCGAAGTGAATAAGACCAATCAGGTCATTTTCCCGCTTAAAGAAGGAGAAGGACCCCGCTTTGATATTGAGCGCCACAATCACGAGTTCAGAATTACCAAACAAAGTGTCACAATTGCCGAGAAAGATTTGTTGCCGCCGTATTATCGGCTGGTTTATTTGATGAAGATTCGATGAAGAGGCAAGAAGCGATTTACCTCAATCAAAGTGCATTATGCATAGTTTTAACGCCAGTGTCATGGTTTTGCTCCTTTATCTCGAGCAAATTGCCTATCCTCAAACCCCTCCCCCCTGCTCCCCCGGCTGGAACGGCCAAGTGCTCATTTACGGCGACGAAGACCCCAGAAACTGGATGGTTGAAGCAGATAATGGTTCATCCGGAACCATCGACATCGTTCCCGGCTTCATTGGCAACGCAGTGCAATTCAATTGGAACCTCGGTACCGGCAATTGGGTGCAAATCAAGTACACCTTTCCACAACCGATAGAGCTTTCGCAAAAAGATATTTTCGGCGTAAGTCTCCGGGGTAGTACCGGAATCAAAAATCGCATCAGCATCATGTTCGCCGATACCAACGGCGTCTTCTTTGGCATGGATTGCGACGGTATCAACACCATTAGCCGCTGGATGAAAAACCTGCCATTGTCGAAAAAATTGTTTTATTACTTCTTCACTATTGGCCCGAGTCCAAATCTAAAAAAGATCGACTGGACGCAAATCAATCGCTTTTTTATTGTGGTCAAGCGTCCGGGCTCCGGGCAAGGAGGCGGCATCGGTCAACTCACGATTGACCATCTCCAAGCCGATCGCGCGGCGGATTGGCCCCGGCAAATGCAATTTGAACGCGTGCGTTCCGATACGGCTGCGGTGGCGAAAGCCGTTCGGTATATTCTCAATCAACAAAAAGCCACCGGTCTCTTTGTTTCCTGGAAGGAAGAAAAACCGGAATTATCACACCTCTATGATCAAGCGCTGGTGCTGATTGTTTTGACTCGTGAAGGTATTTGGAATGCAGGCATACCGATCAATCCCGCCGCGCAAAAGGCGAAGAAGTTGGTCGATTTTCTCACTTCAGCTCAAAAAGCTGACGGTCATTGGGCCCGCACCTGGAGATCGGAGACCGGACAGGTGCTGGCCGATGACCAGTGGGTGGGAGATCAAGCTTGGTGGATCATGGCGCTGATGGAATACGCGACCAAATCCGGCGATATGACGACTCATGCCTCGGCGCAAAAAGGCGCCGATTGGCTCATCCCCCAAATTGATCCAAATGGCAAGGTTGTTCCGAGCACCGAAGGCACAGTCGATGTCTGGTGGGCAATGATTGCCACCAGACGTTTCAACGAGGCTGACAAGATTCAGAATTATTTGCTGACACAAGTTTGGGACGCCGATCTGAAATATTGGTGGCGAGGCTTTGGTGGTTATCCCGATCCTTTTATCGCGGTGGATTGCGCCACGTGGGTGGGCGAGTTTGCCAAATCTCCTCGAGTGAATAAACCCGAGATGGCACGAGCGGCATTGAGCTTCGTGCGCCGCACGTTGGTGACCACTGATGACAGCGGCACTCGGTGCGGCTTCGACGGCATGGGGCCGGTAAGCATTTGGTGCGAAGGAACAGCACAATATGTTTCCGCCGGCGGCGAGGAGGCGCAAAAATTTCTCGATATGCTTCTCTCCCTCCAACGCGACGATGGCGGTATGCCGGGCTCACCCGATAATTGGTCGAGCGATTGCTTTGGCTGGCTGACCTCGTGGACCGGTCTCGCCCCGACCGCCTGGCTTTACTTTGCTTTGACACAGCCGCCGTTTGCAAGTGGTAGTATCGATCGTATTGAACCCAAAGCTCAACTTCCCAACAGTATTATTCTCCAACAGAATTATCCCAATCCATTTTTGAGTGAAACGAAATCCCGCGAGGCGGGGATTTCCTCCACGCGCATCGAATATTTCCTGCCGAAATCCGATCGCGTGACGTTGAAAATATATGCTCTCACTGGCCATGAAATCGCCAGTCTTGTTGATCAACTACAAGCCGCCGGATGGCACAACGCGATCTTTAACGGCGCCGGATTGGCCAACGGGATTTATTTTTACCGGCTGCAGGTTGGAAAGTTTGCACAGACGAAAAAATTCATGCTCTTGCGATAAGGCCAAAACACTTACAGATTCGTTTTTAATAAGCCGCACGAGCCGAACTACGGGCGCTGCCAAAAAGATTACTTTTTTGAGAACGTTACACGAGCCCGGCGAAACGTGTAACGCTCTCAATTTTTGCTTTTTGGGCATGAAAAATCTGATTGCATCGCTGCTGCATAATGCCTATATTGTCAAAAACTCCCAACCGTAGCAGATGGCACGATGGCGGCACAAATTAAACCTGGCGTTCAGCCAACGGCCCACAGATTGTACCTTCTTTTGATAAGCTTGGCAGCGCTGGGTGTCGGTCTCTTTGGCATCACTCGATTGTGGGTGCGGGCGGGTGTGCCTTTCCAATGCGAAGATCGGGGGGCGTTTGTAATCATCGCGGAAGTGCAAGCTGAAGCGAGAGGCCTGGCAGAGGGAGATACATTATTCGCGATTGATCATAAGCCTATTCGTCGCGTCGCAGAGATTGAATTTGCTCTCGATGGTAGACGCGCGGGTGAAAATCTCGCCGCCACTATTTTGCGACAGGACAACAAAATTTCCGTACCGATTGTATTGGGTTATTATCACACCCGCCGTTACGTGATCATCACTCTCGTTCTTGGCTTATTTGTTTGGCTCATTGGCGCCTATGTTTTTCTGCGCAAGCCAGGGGATAAACCGGCTCTTGTTTTCTTCTGCCTTGCTCTCGTTCTGGGGGTGTCGATTATGATTTCGACAGCGCGCCTTCCTGCGGGGCCGAGACCGTGGAGCTATTTTTTACCGGTGGTTTACAATTCCGTCTATCCTTTCTTTCCCGCGCTATTTCTTCGCTTCGCAATGATCTTCCCGAGGGAAAAGGTGGTTCTCCACTTGCCGTCGCTTCAGACTTGGCTCATTTATCTTCCCGCGATGATGTTCATCCTGCTCCTGCAAATTTTTCATCTGCGCGCTTTGTCTTCCGGTGACATGGAGCTTTATCGCGAGTACCATCTCGTTTTCACATTTCATCGCGGCTATCTCGTCGTCTTTTTTCTGCTGGCGATGGCGGCCCTGCTGCACTCCTATCTCGCCGCAGACTCCAGAAGCGAAAAAGACAAAGTGCGATGGATTTTGTGGGGAATTGCAGCAGGCAGCGCGCCTTTCATTTTACTTTGGACTATCCCCCAGATTCTGGGCAAGCCACCAATTGTTCCCGAAGAGGTAACCTACCTGGCGCTGATGGTTGTTCCTCTTACTTTTGCTTTCGCCATTGTCAAATATCGCATTCTTGACATCGAAGTTGTCATCAACCGCAGCCTGGTCTATGCCTTGCTCACCGCGCTCATCGTTGGGATTTATCTCGCTTTGGTGGGGTTGGCCGGGACTTTTTTCCTGACCATGAGTGCCAAAGCCAACAGTTTCATCGCTATTCTTTGCACTTTAATCGCCGCCGCGCTGTTCAATCCGGCCAAACAACGTATTCAGAATTTTGTCGATAAAACTTTTTACCAGATCAAATACAACTATCGCCTGGCAATAAAGGAGTTTGGCCAGAGTTTGATGGCCGCCACAACTCAAAGCGAGGTGTTGGATTTGTTGCTGTCAAAAATCCATGCCACCGTGCCGGTTGGCAAGATGGTTATTTTACTCCCTCGTGATCATGAGTTTGAGATTGTCGCCACTCATGGGTTGAACGAAGAAGAGAGAAGATGGCTCCAAAGTAACGAACTGGTTCGACAAATCAAACCTCACCCCAGACCTCTGGCGAGGAAAGGGCATGCTGATCCCTGGCCTGCGGCAGACAGGCCCGGCGCCGCGGCGGATTGGCCCGCCCTGGAAGCGCTCGACCGCACTGGCATGGAACTTCTTCTGCCGGTGGAATTGAGCGCAGGACAATGCGGCATTCTGCTGCTGGGAGCGAAACTCTCCGGCAGCAAATATTTGCAGGAGGATGTGGAGCTTTTGTCCACGCTTTCGGCAGAGGCGTTTATCGCGCTGGAGCGCATTCGTTTTCAGGAGGCGGCCATTCGCGAAAAAGCCGAAAGAGAAAAAGCGGAGGAATTGAGCCGGCTCAAATCGGAATTTGTTTCCCTCGTCTCCCACGAGCTGCGCACGCCGCTGACCGCCATTCGCTGGTCGGTGCAAAATCTTTTGGATGGCATTCCGGAAAGCCCCTCGCCGAAAGTGAGAGAATATCTCGCCCGCATTCATGACGGCAGCTCCCACCTGAGCCGGATGATTAAAAATCTTCTCGATGTGACGAAAATCGAGGCCGGTAAACTGGAGATTTTCCCGGAGCGGCTGCGCCTCGCCGAACTGATTCCCGCTTGCGTTCAGGCCCTGACACCGGTTGCCGCCAAGAAAAATATTCGCATTCAAGCAGAAAAGCTGAATGACCTTCGCGTTTATGCTGATCGTGATGCCTTGCAAGAAATTCTTTCCAACCTGATTGATAATGCGATCAAGTATTCGCCGGATGGAAAAACCATATACCTAAACGCACGCAGGGACGAAACCACAGACAAAGTTGCCATCTCAGTGCGCGACGAAGGAGCTGGTATTCCGCCGGAAAAGCAAGTAACGATTTTTGAAAAATTCGCGCGCCTCGCTCAAGAAAAGAAAGCGCGGGAAAAAGGCCTGGGACTGGGGTTGTATATCGTCAAAAAATTGGTGGAGGCGCAAGGGGGTACAATTGAGCTGGAAAGCAAAGAAGGCGCCGGCAGCACTTTTATCTTCACTTTGCCAATTGCGTAATCAAAAGGAATTTACACAACGCATACAAGCCGCAACCCTGCGGGCGCAGCCAAAAAAGACAAAGTAATTGACGACAAAATAATTTGTAACTATTCAGGGAGCATTGTTGAAAGCCCCGCTGCGGGCCAGGAAAATCAAGGCAAAGACATCGTCCTAAAAGCTTTAATAGTTTTGCCCTAAATTTTCCATGCCCGACTGGGCATCCGATAAAGATGAAAATGATGTTTCGTAGTAGTGCCTTTAGGCACCGTGCGGTAGTGAACATCCGGCTCCTGAAGGAGCTACTACAAAAGTTATTTTCAGAGGAATGGTTTTGCCTTCTAAAAAGGCCTGATTAGTTTGTCACAATAATTTTTCATCATTTTGTCGTCCATTATTTTGTCTTTCAAAAATCTTTGCTTTTTTTCACGCATTTTACTTGTTAGGGATCTATGCCAACTGAAAAGATTTTGATCGTCGACGACGATCCTGAGCTGCGCCAATTGCTTGGAGATCGCTTGGCCGCCAGCGGTTATCGCGTGCTCTTTGCCGAAAATGGCCGCGAGGGCGTGGAGCGCGTTCGCGAGGAAAATCCCGATCTCG
Source organism: Candidatus Zhuqueibacter pondensis (assembly GCA_034505955.1). GTDB lineage: Bacteria > Zhuqueibacterota > Zhuqueibacteria > Zhuqueibacterales > Zhuqueibacteraceae > Zhuqueibacter > Zhuqueibacter pondensis. Next base: position 8,007 of record JAPDQK010000080.1, on the reverse strand, counting down.
TGCTGCTGGATCTCCAGATGCCGGAAATGGATGGCATGGAAGCGCTGGCCCACATACGGCAAATCAACGCCGAACTGCCGGTCATCATGCTCACCGCTTTCGGCACCCTGGAACGCGCCGTCGAAGCCATGAAGCGCGGCGCCTATGATTTTCTCCCGAAACCCTGCGAGCCGGATCATCTGCTGCTCGTCATTCGCAAGGCCCTGGAAAGAAAAAATCTCCTTGTTGAAAATCTGTATCTCAAGGGCGAGATCGAAGAGCGCTATCGCCTGATCGTCGGCGAGGGATCAAAGATGCGGCAGGTTCTGGAGACCGCGCAACGAGTTGCCGCCACCGACGCCACCGTGCTCATCGAAGGCGAAAGCGGCACCGGCAAGCAAGTGCTGGCGCATGCGATTCACGCCATGAGCGAACGCCGCCACAAGCCTTTCATTCAAGTCAATTGCACGACGCTCTCCGAGCAGCTTTTGGAATCCGATCTCTTCGGCCACGAGAAGGGCGCGTTCACCGGCGCGCATCAAATGAAGAAAGGCCGCGTGGAACTCGCAGATGGCGGTACCCTTTTTCTCGACGAGATCGGCGATCTCTCGCCGATTATTCAGGCCAAATTTCTGCGCTTTTTAGAACAAGGCGAATTTGAACGAGTCGGTGGCATGAAAACCATGCGCGTCGATGCGCGAGTCATCACCGCCACCAATAAACATCTCGAGAAAGAAGTGCAAGACGGTCGCTTCCGTGGCGATCTCTTCTATCGTCTGAATGTGGTGAGTTTGCTGATCCCTCCTCTCCGTGAACGTCCGGAGGATATTCCGGTACTGGCCAATCATTTTCTCGAGCGCTTCAATCGCAGCATGCGCAAACGAGTCAACACCATTTCGCCAACGGCGATGGAGATGATGCTACGCTATCACTGGCCGGGCAATGTGCGGGAGTTGGAGAATGCCATCGAGCGCGCCGTCGTGCTCGCCACCGGCGCTGAAATCACTCCTGAACTTTTGCCGGCGCAACTGGCCGAGAAGCCGCAGGAGGAAATTACTGTTGGCATGCCGTTGGATGAGGCCATGCTCAAATTCAAAAAGCAGTTCATTGCCAAGACTTTGGAATCCACCGGCGGCAATCAATCCAAAGCCGCGGAGCTTTTGGGAATTCAGCGGACTTACCTCAGCCGGTTGGTGAAGGATTTGAAGGCTATGCCTGGAGGGTAAAAGAAATGCCTTACAGGCGTAGCCTTGGGTGAAGGCAAATGTGGTGGCAAATAGTTTTATCCCGAAAAAACTATCCTTTCCGCCAGCAATACCTCAGTCACAGATAGTCATTGCGAACCCTGGCTTTATGCCATGCTCTACGGCTTGGCAGGGGCAAGGCAGACGAAGTGAAGCCTACGGCCGCAGGCAATCTTTACATTTCGAGGAGATCGCTTCGCTGCATATGCGATAACAGATGTCCACCGAAAACTGAGAGGTACGCCTGCCCATTTTTCTTATTGACTTAGAAAGCGGATTTCCTTATTTTTAGTCAATTGACTATCGAAAAAGTAGAAAATTTGGTGACTGCGCTATCCAAATGGTCAAAATCGCCGAAATTGTTCGTCAAAATCCCTGGTGGAATCAAGGGATTGGCTTTGCCCAACATGATCCGCACCTGGCAAAGGCAAAACCGATCTTCTTCCGTAGAAATGAAATAGCCTTTGCCAGAGGGAATATTTATGTCCTCCGCGGCCCAAGGCAGGTGGGGAAAACCACTTATCTCAAAGATACAGTGAGACAGTTGATCAAGAAAGGGATATTGCCAAACCGGATTCTCTATCTTTCCTTTGACTTTTTTACTTCCCGAAGAGAATTGCGCAATGCATTGAATTACTTTCTGGATGCGACCAGAGAAGCGGAAGAGATTTACTTGCTTTTCGATGAGATCTCCGCCTTGAACGACTGGAATCTGGAGCTCAAATATCTTGCTGATCTGGGCATCACGGGAAAAAGTGTCATTCTCGCCACCGGCTCGAGCGCTGTCCGGCTCAAAGAAAAAGCGGAGCTGCTGCCGGGGAGAGGGCTCGAGGGCAATGAATATTACTTCAAGCCTTTGACTTTTCGCGAATTTGTACTTCAGAGCCTGGATCATTTGGCTGAGGTGCTTCCAGCCGAAGAGTTTCGCCAGGCCCTTGCAAACCTCGGATCGACCCTACCGGAATGTGCGCTGGATCTTCATTCCGACCTCGAGAAAATGAAAGGCGAAATTCTCAAGATCGTACCCTTTAAAAGCGAATTGCAATATCTTTTCAGAATTTATCTGATTTGCGGTGGGAATCCGGGGGTTATCAATCATTATTTTGTCCATCGCTATGAAAAGCTCGCGGAGAAAATCGACGCTTCGATTGCCGAGATATTCATCAGAGATGTTTTGGGAGATCTCTCGCGATTGCAAAAGCAGGAAATCGTTGCCAGAGAGATACT
>JAPDQK010000080.1:0-5461 GCA_034505955.1 Candidatus Zhuqueibacter pondensis | reverse complement strand
CATTATTTTGTCCATCGCTATGAAAAGCTCGCGGAGAAAATCGACGCTTCGATTGCCGAGATATTCATCAGAGATGTTTTGGGAGATCTCTCGCGATTGCAAAAGCAGGAAATCGTTGCCAGAGAGATACTGAAAGTGATTTTAGAAAGTTATGGCTCGCGCTACAGCTTTACCCGACTTTCAAAAGCAATAGAGCGTACCCACGCCACTGCGATTGACTATCTCGAGGCTTTGGAAGAGTCCTTTATTCTTTCGGTGTTATACGCCTACGACTTCAGCAAAAAAGATATCAAATCGAAGGGTGAAAAAAAAGTCTTTTTCCTCGACCCTTTCTTCCACCACGCCATCAAGTCCTATTTGAGCGGAAGAGAGATTTGGGAGGTTATCAACCAAATGCTCCAGGACGAAGAAATTCAATCCCACTTGGTGGAAGGCGTTGCCGTGATGCACCTCTTAATGCACAAGGAGAGGCCTTATATCAGGAAGGGCAACACTTTTCTCTGGAATTATTATGACAAAAGCGGTAAAGAGATCGACGCTGTGCTCAAAATAAATGGCGGGTATCTTGGAATAGAGGTGAAGTATCAGGCGCAGGTGAGCGAGCGCGAAGTCAAGCCAATTGCACCCATAAAAAACTACATTATTTTCAGCAAAGACGATATTGGCTTCGGTGAAAATATTCTGGTTGTTCCGATCGAGGTTTTTCTTGCTCTCCTTCCGAAGTCGGAGAGGAATATTTAGGGGTGAGAAATCAATGGGGGCATGATAAAAATACGGTATGAAAAAAACTGTTGCCTTTCCATTTTGAATTTGTCATATTGTGCCAAAAATTGGCAAGGAGGTAAATTCGTGGAGAAAATCTGAGAGCGGCTTCGATCGAAAACCCTGGGACTAATGGCTTCCCCAACGCCCGCCGTCACCCGGGGTTTTTACGTTTGGGCGAAGATGCGAAAGCTTTTGATGGTGATAACGAGAAAAAAATCGTGCCCCCAACATCGTTGAATTTTGTTGTCTTGTCTGCAGTTGACTGTGACTGAAAATGCATTTTGTGTCGTACAATACAAGTTGGGCTGCCTATAGGTGAACACATGTTTGAAGACCAGTGGGGTACTTGCAATGAGAGTTCATAGTCTCTACGCCAAGGATTATGGTCCATTCAAGGAGCTAAAAGAGGTTCGGCTTGGGCCATTGGCAACAATTGTTGGTCAAAATGACACAGGCAAATCGAACATTTTGCGCGCTCTACAATTGTTCTTTGAGAGTCGGAAAATTGAGGAAAACGATGTATACGATAGGGCGTCTGCAAACGACGATGTGGTAATAGAGGTTGCTTTCACCTCACTGCCAACCGTGATTGAGCTGGAGGATGGGATTGCAACTACTTTTCAAGAAGAGAACCTGCTGGACGCCAATGGTTATCTCAGAATCCGCAAGACATATCGCCGTAGTAATCTGGCGAAGTTCGATGTTTCTCTGATTACATATGATTTTGAGAACGACCGCTTTGCAGGATTGGCTATTCTCAAAGAAAAAGAGCTGAATGAACGCTGTGCATCTGCTGGAATTGAAGTTGCGAAATCAGGGCGAGGCATCACGAACAAAGGGAAACGAGAGGCCCTACGAGAAAAGGCCCGAAGTGAGGGTGTTCAACTGGTAGAACGCGAACTTATATTGCCAGTAAAAGATGACTTATGGAGGAGGATCTCTACACTGCTGCCTGAATTTGTGTTGTTTGAAACAGATACGAGACTTGGGATTGGAGAGACGTCGTTTCAAAGTCAATTTCGTCCCATAGTCAAAACAGCGGCTGAAAAGCCCGATGTGATTAGTGCCAGAGATACTTTTACGGCGCTAATAGGTCAAGCTCTTCAAGGCGAAATTGATAAGATATTTGCTCATCTGCGGCGACATACGGACGTATTCACTGGCTTGGCGGCACAGCCTGACTTTTCATGGGACAAAGCGGTCACGTTGCAAGTACTCGGAAGAGACCAATATGATGTAGAGAACTCTTTAGACAGGAGAGGAAGTGGAATTCGGCGGCTTCTCATGGTTGCATTCTTCCAGTATTTGGCCGAGAGAGAACGAAAGTCTAGTGGTGATTTTATCTTCGCCGTAGAAGAACCAGAAAATTGCCTTCATCCAGGACTTCAACGGGAGTTGGTCACATCTTTCCGTAAATTGGCTGATGAAGGATATCAAGTCATCATCACTTCCCACTCTCCAGTCTTTGCTGGGGCGTCGCCTATTGAAGACCTAGCGCTTGTAGTGCGGGAGGCGGGTGTTGCTAGAGCTGTCCAGACACCTGAGCTTGATCTCGCGGATGTGGCAGAGCAACTTGGTATAGAGCCTTCTGACCAAATCACTGGCTATCATGCTTGTATATTCGTTGAAGGCCCGTCCGATATTGAATTCTGGAAGAGCGTTGCTCAGAAATTCAAGGAAAGCGGACATACAACTGCGAATTTCGAAGATAAGAAGATAGGGTTTGTTTTATGCGGTGGGGAAACTCTGAAGTACTGGATTGACAGTCGAGCTATGGGACGACTAAATCGTCGCTTTGGCGCTATCGTGGACAGTGACCGAGTAAGCCCACAACATAGTATTCCTGGCAGAAAGCTGAATTGGTTGCAGAAGTGCAAATCTCAAGGTGGATTGTTCTTTATCCTTCGGAAACGCGAGATAGAGAACTATCTTCATCGCGACGCTATCGCGAGGTCGGGACGCAGGTTGGAAGATTATAACGATTTTACGGATATGAAGGCGCTATTTGGCGAGAATGTCTATAAAGTCATCCAAGATATGTCCTGTGAGGAGATTCTACAAATGGACAGATACGAAGAGGGTGGCATTGAGCATCACGAACTTCTGGAAATCGTACAAGCATTTTTGACACTGCCAGAGTCTCAATAGAGTTTTGTTTGGCAGCCCAACGAACGCTTGCACCTGACGGCTTGCCGCAGGTAAAGCGCGAGCCGTTGGGCGGCAAAGCCCGCAGAAAGGAGCACAATCATGGGCAAGGTTGACCTCAAGAAAGACTTGAAGCATCTCTACAATCCATCGGCCAATGAAGTTTCGGTAGTGGATCTTCCACCGATGAACTTTCTGATGGTCAATGGCACTGGCGACCCAAACATCTCCCAGGAATATCAACAGGCAATGGAAGCGCTCTTCTCTCTCTCCTATGCGCTCAAATTCAGGATCAAGAAGAGCAGTGGCGTAGACTACGCCGTAATGCCTTTGGAAGGACTTTGGTGGACGGACGACCCAAGCCAGTTCAGTATGAGCAATAAGGCAATCTGGAAGTGGACAGCGATGATCATGCAACCAGAATACGTTACCGTTAAGATGGTTGCGGAAGTTCTGGACGAAGTCAAGAAAAAGAAAGGTTCTCCTGCACTAGAGAGAGTGCGCTTCGAAACCTATCACGAAGGTCTATCGGCTCAAATTATGCACATTGGGCCTTATGCTGCGGAAGAGCCGACAATAGCCAGGCTTCATAATTTCATCAGAGAAAATGGCTACGAACTGAACGGAAAGCATCACGAGATATACCTAAGTGATCCCCGAAGGACGGCAGCGGAGAAGCTAAAGACCGTCTTACGCCAGCCTATTCGTAAGTAGTATTAGATGATGTCCAACACGCGCTTCACCTAACGCCACTCCGCTTGCGGCGCAGGTGAAGCGCAAGCCGTTAAATCACGATAAGGGGATGATTAGATGAAGCCGATATTCACGATTCACGCAGGCGAATACTTAGTCGCAGAATACATAGAGCGTACGTATCCGCGATGGGAAGTCTGGGTTCCCTCGAAGGATGCAGGTGTTGACCTTCTGGTGACCTCCAAGAAGAAAAGGGGAATGGTAGCCCTGCAGGTGAAGTTCTCAAAAGACTTCACACCCAATAGCACGTCGCCACTAGTCCAGAGCCATTTCGTCGCATGCGGCTGGTGGACTCACGATCCTAATAAGATTGAGAAATCTAGAGCTGATTTCTGGATATTCGTACTCCCGTCCTTCGTGGAGAAAAAAACAAACTTCATTATTCTCCGCCCAACCGAGCTTCTCAGGCGTCTCCGGGCGATCCATGGACACAGCAACAAGCTCATCCAATCGTACTTCAACATCACGAGGAAGTGGCGATGCTGGGAGACTAGGGGCCTAAACAGCGCAGACCGAGAACTTGTCGCCTTGGACCGTTTTAAGGATAAGAAGCGCGATTTCACAGCATTCTTGAACGCATGGGATCAGATTGAGAAGGAACTGAGATAGTTGACGAACAAGTGTTTCGGGCGGACGGCTCGTCGACTCGGCAGAATGTCCTGTTTGCCACTTGCCAGCTGAAACATCAAAGAGCCCAAAATTCTGACAAGCGGCTGGTGGCGGACGCTGGCGCGCCGGGGCGGAATTCAGATCGTCCAAAATTCTAAAGTTTTTGGTTTCGGCTGTGGATGTCGCTGAGCGCGCCAGCGTCCGCACAGCTTGCTCGTTGGCCGGCCTAGAAGTACGAAAGGAGAAATGAAATGGAAAAGCAAATCACACCTGGGCTAAGGTACACATTCCTCGTCCATGGGGTCATGATGACCATATTCGTGCTCATCTAACTGTTTGTCCCGGTGCTGTGGGGTAATCTGACAGGATGCCTGTCGAATCAGGTGCCGCAGGTGTTCAGGATCTTCGGCACTGCCATCCTTGGGCTCGCCATGGCCTCACTGTTGGCCTACAGGGAGACATCGTGGGATGATTGTTTTGCTAAACGGGGGGCGCAAGTTGTTTTTTGAAAGTGAAGGCTGTGTTATTTGCGTGAGGTGATTGGCCGCCATTAGCGTCAAGCCCCAAAAACCCGCCATGATTTTTTGTTCCATCTTCACTCTTCTTCTACACCGCTTTTCCCTCTGATCTTGCCACCCCGGTTATGACTTTGTATACGCCCCTGTATACTTTCGTGTCACCTCCCACCGAATAAATACTGATCTCAAGAAAATTCTATTCTCCGTTAGCACAAGATAAGCTCATCAGAATTTGGAACCTACGTTGCCAGCACAAGGATGAGTCTGCCCCATATAGAATTTCCCGGAAAACCTCGGGCAGAATTTCGCCACTACGCGCGCTTGCCGGCAGGATTGCCCAAGGCGTTGGATCGAAGCAGATTATCCCCCAAACGATGGCGATAGAATCTTTTTGAAACTTTAGGAGTTGCGTTCGAGCTGTTCACGCGCCGCGGCAGCGTAAGCGGTCAAGAGATGCTCACGCTGGAGAATATCAGCCGGCAATTTTTTCGCTACTTCCACGATGATCGCGTAATTACCCTGTGCCCAGTTTTCACGAAAGCCGGCGCGCAGGGCCTCGAGATCCTTATGAGTCAGCTCCATGGGGAACCGGTCAGCGGGCAAAGCGCGTAAAGTTTCAAAACGCGCCATCCAGGCGTGCAGGAGATATTGCTTTTCGTACGCCTCGCGCA
>JAPDQK010000079.1:0-22898 GCA_034505955.1 Candidatus Zhuqueibacter pondensis | reverse complement strand
GAACTCATGACGTTGGTCCATTGCACGATCAGCCTTTTGCCATCGGCAAGATAATACGCTGCGCTCTGCGGCGCACTGAGATCCAGATCATCCCAAAACGGCGCCACCAAATCGCCAACACCACCGCCCGGCAGCGGATCATTGGTAAACCGGCTGGAGTTGCTGGTGAACGAAATGAATCCGTTGGTACAGAAACGAAATTTGGTAAAAACGGAGTCATAGAAGGGAAATGCAAAACCAATATCGAACGGGCCGACATTATCATCATCCGGCTGGCTTCCAATCCGTTTGCCCGTCGCGGCAATGTCGATCCACCCAAACACCGGCCCCCCGGCTTCGCGACTGTCCCGCCAAGTGTAGCCAAAATCATCCGGGCCACCGGAATTGGCAAGCACGCGCTGTCCGACCCGCCAGTCGCTCTCATTTTTCTTCAGCGCGATTTGGTAGAAATCTTTCGGATATTTAAGAGCGGGCAATGATCCGGCAGAGGCAAATACGCTGGTTTTGAAATTTGGCGTTGTCGCCGACGCAGGAGCAACCCGGAGACGATAAAACAGCTCACCAGCGCCGGTATTGTGAATAGTGAATTCACGCATAGTGGAATCACCGACGAAAAGCGTCGCTGCGAGAGTCGTTGGCGTCACCTCGATCTCCGGCGGCGAGAAAACGTCAATGGTCACGTCATCGACAAACCAATCATCAAAACCGACGTCGCCGGTGGCACGGAAGCGCAGCCGGAAATCACGGTGGTACGCAGCCGGCGGCAGGATCAGTTCCTGGCGGGTGAAATTCGGCAAACTGCCGGTAACGCCCAAATGCTGTGCCAGTAACACCCAATCCCCTCGCGCATCACGAAACTCCACGATCAAATCGTCGCCGGCTTCGGGATCATCACCAAAGCCCTGTTGTTGAAAATAGTATGTCACAGCAACAGCGCTTTGAAAAGAGAGATCGAGAGGTTGCGTTTGCAGGATGCTGTTGCCCTTCAGATTTGCAGAAAACGGCAGGCTCGGCGCATTTTGTCCGAGCGTATCGACCAAGGAGCCGGTGTTCACAGGCCACTTGTCCGTGTTCAGAGTTGAGGTTGGAAAAGTTTCGACGAAAGGTATCCGGCCGCGCGCCATCTCGAACACTTTCACGTCATCAACATACCAATCATCAAACGGCCCCATGGAGGCAAGGTTGCGAAAACGAAAACGAAAACTGCTGTGACAGGCGTCCGCCGGCAGAACCACAGATTCGACGCTGAAGCTGGTCATGACCGGACCGCCACCGGGCAAGACCAACAGATTGATCCATTCGCCATCGGCGTTGAAATAATCGACGAAAAAATCGTCGCCATTTTCAGGCGCGTTGCCGGCGCCGCCGCGCTCGACCGCAAAGAGTAACACCACATCGCACTTGCCGGCAAGATTGATGGGTTGGGAACGCACTTCATCACCGCCCAGCAAATACCCGTCGAAATTCAAAGCGTACGGGGGACTCGGCTTGTCTAAGGCCTTTTCATTGACCGCGGCCGGGCCGGAATTATATGGCCAGCGCACTCGATCGAGGGACGATTTGGGAAATGATTCGATCCATGGCAAGCCGGCTGCTGGACCCAATGAGCTTGTGGTAAGCACTGCAAAATCGGTGACCGCTGGCGAGCCCACGGAGTGTACGATCATCCGAACGGTATCAATGGTACCGATGGCAGCATTGCCCGGAACGTCGAGCTTGACGACAAATTGGAATTGGCTGTCCGGTGCCACCACAGCAGTCATCGCGATCTTCGTCAAGCTGTCAGCGCTCAGTAACGTGAGCGGCCAACGATTTCCAACCGCTGACAAAGTGTATTGATCTTCAACATTGCCAAGGTTGGAGACGGACAAGATGTAATACAACGGATGGCCGGCAGCCGCTTCACGATAGACCGACTTCGGGGAAAGACCAACCACCCTGATGGTGTCGGGATTGTTGGCAATGCCGGCCGGATCATGAGCCTGCGTGAAATTTACCTGAGGTGATGCGGAACGATTGGGGATGGTCGGCGCACTTAAATTCCGTAATGTTTGGGACTGGCTCATGCTTGCAAGGGAAAAAACCACACAGCCAATCATACCACGCAAAAACAGAATCCATGGGGCGCGCTCGCGAAAAGCAAATCGAATGATGCTCCCGAACATAGGAAACGCCTCCCTAAGGATGAAGTTCGGACTCTGTCTACGGGACCACGTCCGTGGGACTACGTTCGCAGGACGGCACCCGTGAATAGCACAGAGTTGACTCGCGCGAGATTGATTAATTGAGCTTCCTGCCCCAAAGAGGGAACGCAGCGACAGCATGCGTTTACGCATTTAATATAGAAAAAGAAATGTCAGATGCAAGATAATTTTAGCAACCGCAATGCTTCCAGGCGAACCACTTCCGGATAGAGCGCTTGATAAATATGGCAATTTGGCGATTGGAGGTCATATCGCCCGGTGGCGTGGAACGTCGCTTGCGGACAACCGCCGGCGCACCAATATTTCCACTCGCAGTGGCGGCAGCCGGCTTTTTCCTCCACAGAAAAATTTTGCACGCTGCGCCGGTCGCTGCGAATCACCGCCAGAGGATCGGTTGCTGAGATATCGGTGACCGGTTTGTCAATCGCCATCTGGCATTTGGCGACACGGCCAAAATGATCGATCACCAAATAATTGTGGCCGGCGGCGCAGGGACGAGAATGCGGCGCGGAAAGATTCGCCCGATCCACCAAAGAAGCCAACAAACTCCATTGGGGCAAATTGGCTTCAATAACTTTGAATGCAGCAAGCATGCCCTGAATAATGCGCTCTTCATCCAATCGCAAATCAGCGCAAGAGGCGGACAACTCATTTTCCCGGTAAAAATTGAGGCTGAATGGCAGGTCGTGTTCGAGAATCCAGCCGAGGAGATCGGGCAATCCGGCGGCGGAGCGGCCGGAGACCGTGATGCAAATATCGGGCGTGAGTCCGTTGTCCTTTGCCATTTCGATGTTTCGGACAACAGCATCGAAGGAGCCACGGCCGTTGGCAAAATGTCTGTGCGTATCGTGATCGGCGCCGAGACCGTCGAGCGAAATCATCAGGCGCAGTTGCCGCGCGAGCATGCTGTTGATCATCTCCGACGTGAGGCGCACACCATTGCTCAACACGACGCCTGACAATGAGAGATTTTGCTCCTCCGCCAAGTGCCGGGCATAATCGTGCAGCTTGGGGATGAGCGCAAAGTTCAGCGTTGCTTCGCCGCCGGCGTACTTGATTTTGACTTTCTTATAGTCGTTGGCAAGAGCTGAACGGAAAATCGCGTCAATGGATTGCCGGCCGATCTGTTCGTCCATCCTTTCATTGGTTTTGACGAGATAGCAATACTGGCAGCGCAGATTGCAGGCGTTGGTGGTGTGCAGCCAGGCGATGAGGGTGTCTTCGCGGGCAAATGGGATTGGCGCGTCCGGCGAATCGCTCAAAAAGCCGCAGCAGTGCAAAGTGGCAACGGCGCTTTCATAATGCTGGATTCCTCCGGCAACTCCCAGTCGATGAAACGCCGTCACTGGAGCGCATGGTTGTTGAAAGTGCTGCCATAACCTCAAAGCTTGGACATTCACCAAGACGATGCCAGCCTCGGCATGGGTCGAGGCGAGGATGGTAAAATCCCCAGGCCCTGGGATCTGGGCCACGGGTATTTGATAGAGAACCTGATCGAAACTCGAGGAGGCAAGCCGATCTGACAGGTGACGAGGCGTGAGTGTCAGCGGGCAGGCACAATCGGATTCGAAAATGAATAACTGCCCGCGCATTCTTTCCACATCAAAAATCACTCGTGGCACAGACGCATGGCTGAAGATCATTTTTTCCTCTCCTCCGGACGCGGTGTGGTTCATGGTACCGCAACAGGATATTGGCTCAATTGCAGCGTCTCATCGAGAAAAGTACGCAATACGGAAAGTTGGGAAGCGATTTCATGTGGCAAGTCATCCATCCAGTTCAAAATTTTTTTGGCATACTTTGTTTCTTCCTGTCGGGGAAGGGCGTGCAGTCGTTGCTGCAGTTGGTTGGCATTTTCAGCCAGGCGTTGCTGGAATTGGATGGCGATTCGGCCTTTGGCATGTGCGGCTTGCGCAATGAGATGACAGGCATTGAGAAAATGCTGGAAGGCTTTCTCATAATCTTGCTGCTCGAAATCGATGTCACCGGTCGTGCGCTCGACATTGGCCAGAATCGTCATCAAGCCGTGATTTTGGGCGATCTTTTGCGCCTCGCGCCCGTAGCTTATCGCCTGCTTCAAATAACTGTCACCGAGTTCCTTTTTGCCCTGCTTTTTCAAGCTCAACCCCCATTGATAAAACAGAATCTGCAGATCGTCCAAATTATCGGCAATGGCCTGATAATTTTTGATTTTTTCGCTCAATTCCAGGCTCTCGAGCAGATACTTTTCCGCCAACCCGCGTGCTTCAGGATTTCCCTGCTGGCGATAGGCACAACCAATTTCATTGAGCGCAATGATGAGATAAGCCGTATCACCTTTGTTTTTGAGAACCCGGGCGGCGGCGTGCAAATGCTTCAGTGCTTTGGTAAAATCGTTGGCCATGCGCAGCAACCGGCCAAGATTGATCTGGACCAGCGCCAAGCCGCGATCACTGCGAGCCGCTTCAAAATAATAATAAGCCTTGTGGTAAAGACTGGCGGCGCTATCAATCCGTCCCATATTTTCCATGACCATGCCCAAGGTATTGCTGCCCAGTCCGCATTCATAGGCAATGCCCAATTCCTGCCGGAGCTGCAACGCCTTGTCGATGTAAGTGACGGCTTTTTCCGTATCGCCCTGGAGAAAGTAGACATAGCCGATATTATTCAGGCTGCGGGCAATATTCTTCTGCGTTTTAGCCTGTTCCGCCGTTATTTGATAATGATAATGGTCAAGCGCCTTTTGATAATAGGTCAGCGCCAGATCCAAACGGCCCTGAATACGATAGATATAACCCCAGTTGTTGTAAACTTGGCCGAGCTCTTTTTCCACCAACACGCGCGTCTCGGCCTCGAGCCCGGGTTGTTGCAGCAGCTCCCGATAAAATTTTTCGGCAATTCCCGCGTGATCCAGGGCTTCATCATATTGACCGGTATAGCCTTCCAACTCAACCAACATCATGTGGCTGGTGGCTTTCAATTTTTTATTGCAGTCCGGCCGGCGGATCAGCGAATGCCACAATTCGCTGGCCCAATCATAATCTTCCTTCCGAAACGCAACCAAGGCCTGCTGAAAACGTAATTGGTCGATTCTCTCGTTGGACAGGTATTGTTCGAAGCGGCCGATTTCAAAGTTCAGCAATTCACAAAAGGCCAGGTCAAGGTAATGGACATTATGCTTGAAGAGACGTTCGCCGATGCGCGAGCCCTCGTTCGGATCCAGCTCGCATTCATAATAAATATACTCAGCCAACAGGGCACGCATTTCATCGGTTTTGGGCAGGTCCCGGCCAGCCAGCACCTCCGGATTGTTGATGCGGCTTCGGTACCACGCGATCACCTGTTGCAGCATGGCCTTGGTTTCCCAGGGACTTTCGCGCGGCCACAGATGCCGTTTCACCAGATCACGCATCTCATCGTGCAATTGGAAACTGCCTTCAAAGTCCTTTGCCGGTGGACGATATTTCACGAAACTAAACCTGCCGAGATTTTCCAGCAGCTTGCCGGCTTCGGTCTCCGAAATATTCAGCAATCTTGCCAACAACCCCGGTTCCATGCGCCGCCAGGCCAGTGCCGCTGCCAAAATCACATCGGTTTGAATATTTTTCAAGCGCGAAATCCAATTGACCAGTTTTTCACCAAAAGGCGTGTGATTGCCGAGCAAATCAGCAATCACGCCTTTGCCATTTTTCAACCAGTCATAGCTCAGGGCCACATACAGCGGACGCCCGCCACACCGCTCATTGAGCTGTTCCAGTTGAGGCAATTTGATTTTGCCGGGGTACCATCCGGCCTGACGGAAAAATTCCTTGACATCCGCCAGGCTGAGCGGCGAAAGCTCGAGGTTGAGAAGATAAGGCTCCAGTTCCTTGAGAAATGGCAACGGCGTGCGGGTGGCCCAAACGGTAAAAGTTTGCGGGTGAAATGCAAATGTCCGGGAAGTCGACAAGCCAGTTTCTGCCTGAATTTCCTCTTGAACTTTCAAAAGTGACGGCAACAGCGTGCGCATGACCCAGGAAACCAGATCGTGCATTTCCTCGCAGGTATCAAAAAACAAAACCACGTGTCTTCCGCTCTTTAGAAGCTGCCTCCAGTCTTCAAAAAAGGCGTGTGCGACACGATGCACGGCATCTTGATACAAACTGGCATCGGGATTTGTGGTCAGCACCTTCCAGAAGCTTTCGCGCTGCGCCTCGAATTTGGGAAAATACTCACGTCCCAACTGCCGTGCGATTTCCGCCAACAGGCCAAACTCCGTTTGATTGGAAGCTTTGTAGAAATCTATCAGATCGGTATACAGCCACGTCTTCTTTTTGCCGTTGCCGCGCAACCGGTCTCGCAATGATTCCAAAAAGCGGGTCTTGCCGATGCCACCGTCACCCTGAACTTGAATCAACCATTTCGGCGGTCCATTCTCGAGAATGCGGGTAATTTGTTCCAACTCGCGCATACGGCCGACGAAGAAATTTTTGCTATCGGTCGGTTGGAATTCTCTCGCCATGTTCGTCCCTCAAAATTTAATGTGTTCCGTTCCTGGATGAAAAGGATCAATAAAAGGGTCACCAAAAAGCACCCAGCTTGCCCAGCAGTCGGTTTTGCGCCGGCGGACTCTTCTTCTCGCTTGCAACACCGCTTCACCAATGCGACTGCCCAGCAGGAGTTGGGTATAAAAAGTCAGCGCAAAATCTTTGGCGGTACGATCTTCGATTTCCCACATGGGACCCAGGCAACCACAGGCGCCTCCTTCCAGGGCGGCAATGGCGAGATTCTCAATGAATTTGCCCTGGAAATTGCTGCGTGTGGTTTCCTTTTTTGCCGCTGCCGCCCAACACGCACTGAAAAAAACAAATGCCGGCGCCTGCAAATAGCGCTTCAGCTCATCTGCGGAAAGCATCCCTTCACTAAAACGCAACCCGCTCAAGGTGGGATAGCGCTTGTGGAAGGAGCCGTGCCCGGCAAAATGGATCAGATGATAACCATGCAGATTCAACTGCTTGACAATTTCATTCAGCGTGGCCTGTTCGGGACCGATAAAACAATCAACATGCACATCGGATTTTTTCAGCACCTCGGCAACTGCATGAGCTTCCTGTGCCGTATAGGGTAAATCGCCGGTGGGGTTGCCAATCACCAAGGCACGATGACCGCGTGGTTTTTCGACTTCAAACTTTTTAGGAGTGGCCAGCATTTCAATCCGGCGACTGAAGGGTTGGCGCAAACAAAGGAACTCTCTGCCATCATACAGCAATTCAAAAGGGATATCCATCGTATCCGTCGTCAGCAGGATGGCATGCTTTTTCGCCTTCCGGACAAACTCCTGGGCCTGAGGATTCAAATAAGCGTTGAAGGCAACGGTGCCGATCTCCTTGGGATTGGCACGCCATTGCTGAATCGGATACTTGGCACGGGTATGAATTCTCTGAGTGGGCAGCACCGGCGTATTGCCGGTGTAACAACTGACGTGATACGCCGACGGCGGCGTATGGAGAATGATCAGATGCGATAATGAAGGCTCGCGCCTGGGCACACGCGTGAATCGGTCGATCACCAGAGCCAGCCGATCGACGGCGCCTTTGCCCAAGATTTCGCGAAACTCCAAATCCCTGGTGAGCAGATCTTGCAAGTGTACCAACTCGAGCTGATCGTCACGCTGCTCGGGATGAAAATGCGCCTGAAGTTTTGCTTCGAGCAAATCCTCCGCAGCAGAAAGGGGCGGGCGATTGGAGAGAATCTCAATTTGAATCCGGTGATAAAGCAGCTCCAAAAGAGCGGCCGCCGTTGGCCTTTCGCTCAAAGCGCCATGCGCCAATTCAGCTTCATAAAAATCTTTGAGCTTCTGGTTGAGCTCCAGGACGCGCGCCGGATAAAGAATTGAGACGGCGGTATGCAACAGCCGGCGCAAGGTGCTTTCCAAACGGTAACCGGGCTTGACCGAGTCGACCTCAATCAAGTTGATTTCAGGTTTCTGCAAATCCCGCAGACCGGCAGCATAGCGATGATAGTTGTGCTCGGGTGCAATTTTTTCGAGCAAAATCGGATCGAATCGGCGTGGGATGCAGGCGACATCAAAAATTGCCGGCTCCCAGGTGGTCACACCGGCACAGAGATAACGATGTATCACTTCATGATAAAGCCGCCGGGCAAGCTGACTGCGATGCTGTGGGAAATCGGCAATATCTACATTCAGCGTGCGCAGGAAATCAACCACTGCTTCGGTGCTCAAAGGATGGCCGGCAGACAGCTCATAAATGTCCTTTTCACCGCCGCGGCAGCGTGGTGGGTCTTGATCAATGGCGGCAATATGTTGTTGGGTTGCTTCAAAATCAAAAGCAAAGATCCGTTCAAAGCGCGTGGCACGAATCATTTCAACCGGCCACTTGCTTTCAGCCACTTGAGGTCCGCGGCTGGCAAGAAAAAGTCCAATCGGGCCGATTTGAAAATTCATCAACTGCACGAGCACCTGTTCGCCAATCCAGTCGAAAAAGTCGGGTGCACAGAGTTCACAACTATCCATCAATAAAATCAGGGGACGCTTTTTCAGATGTTGCTTGAGATTACGCGCAAAAACTGGCAAGGCCTGCTCTGCACGCTTGATCGAATTGCCGGAATCACCGGTGGCGCCAAGCAGGTGGTCACGAAGGGGTAACGGCTCGATTTGGTCGGAAAGATGCAGCAGATATTCGAAATGGGAATGTATCGCCGGGTTCTGAAAATCAACCAATAAGGTAAAAAGTTTTTGCTGATGGCATAGCTTGTGGATGTAGAGCAATATTCTCGACTTGCCGATTCCGGGTATGCCAAAATAGAGGATGCCGCGAATGGCTGGCGGCTTCCGGCTCGTGATCTGGCTGAGCGCCTCCTCAACCTGATCAATTTCCCGCTGTCGATCAATAAACTGCTCGGTGCTTGGGTACGGATATGGCATCATATCCCCCGATCCTCGAATTTAAAATTTAAGCTGCAATCATCCACGCGCTTACTGAGGAACCCGTTAACAACGTCTTCCGGCTCTATCTCCTTGTCCGTCAAGCCTTTTGTTCTAAAAATGGGTGCCCGAAACCTGAAATTCCTGGAACAACTCTGTGAAACATTGACAGCTACAACAGCCCGGATCAACCGGCGCCATCAGAGCAATCACGTTTCATCAAATATTACCATCAAAACAAAACTTTGGCTGAAATCTTCCGCCAAAGGTTCCGCACATTTGCAGACTAACAACGCCTTTCATCTGGTGGGGAAGGTGGAAAGATCGCAGATGCAGCTCAAAACCCCAACATCACCAATCCAAAATAGCCAGCGCAGATGAGAAAGTCAAGACCAATTTCAGGCTGATCAAGTCAACAAATTTCATTACCAAGTTGCTCTTCCTTCCAATAACTGCTCCACCCCCTCCACCTCCGTTGTCGGCCCCTGGCAGGCGTAATTCTCGCAAACATACGCCGTCGCCTTGCCGTCCAACATTTTCACGGATTCGATAAACGGCAGAGACTTGCCAAGATAAGCCTGGCCTTCGCTACCGTCTGCGAGCAGGAGAATTTTGTTGGGAATAAAACGCCGGTACACGGCGCGCAGCAGCGCGCGCGTGTCCGGTGCATTCGATTTGCCGGCGATAATGATTTGCTTCGGCTTGTCGAGGCTGAAGTCGATGGCGGCGAGCAGTTGCGGCATGGCGTGCGGCGCGCTTTGCAGGCGGTTACCGAAAAAACGCAGCGTTTGCCCGGCCATGTCCCACCACTCTTTCTTGTCGAGCATCTGGCTGAGTCGCAGCAGGTTCAGCGCGGCGATGGAATTGCCCGATGGCTCGGCACCGTCGTAATCTTCTTTCGTACGCAGCAAGATGGTTTCGTCCTCGCCGGAGGTATCGAAGAAGCCGCTGCCTGTTTTCACCCCGTGAGATAGCGAGGAGTCTAAATTCCGAACCGGTTCATCTCGTTGTAACTCACGGGGTAAATCCCAGAAAAGGCGGTTCTGCGTTTCCGTGAGCGCAACGGCAAGTTCGAGCCATTTGATGTCGAACCCGGCTTCGTAGAGATCGATCAAGCCCTGCGCGAGAAAAGCATAGTCATCGAGATGCGCCGGATATTTCGCTTCGCCATCACGATAGCGACGAGTCAGCGTTTTCTTCTGCGCATTGTAAAGTTTCTTCAACACAAAATCCGCGGCGCGCTCCGCAGCTTCCAAATATTTCGGCTCATCAAGAACTTGATAAGCGCGGGCAAACGCCGAGATCATCAACCCGTTCCACGCGGTGATGATTTTGTCATCGAGATGCGGTCGCGGCCGGCTCTTTCGTGCTTCAAAAAGTTTCTTGCGACCTTCAGCTAAAATCGCGGTGATTTCAGATTCTGAATGCTTGAAGCGGTGCGCGGCATCGGCGACGGTGTACGCGGCATACAACACGTTCTTGTCGCGAAATTCGCCGTGCGGGTCGCTGATGGTATTGCCGGTGTCGCTCACGCCGTAACAATAGTTGAAAATCTCGGCGTTTTCGTCGCCGAGCACATCAACGATCTCTTGTTGGCGCCAGAGATAAAACGCGCCTTCTTCTTTTTCCTCCGGATGCGCCGGATCGGGCGCACTGTCCGCATCTTCCGCCGAATAAAATCCGCCCTCGGGGTGAGTCATGTCGCGCAACACGTAGTCAAGCACATCACGCGCCACATTTGCAAAAAAATCATTGTGAGTAATTTGATAAGCTTCAAGATACGACCACACAAGCTGCGCTTGATCATAAAGCATCTTCTCGAAATGCGGCACGCGCCAACAGGCATCCACCGAGTAACGATGAAAGCCGCCACCGAGATGGTCGTACATGCCGCCGGCCCACATCTTTCGCAAAGTCGCAAGCGCCATCTCCAACGCGCCTTTTTCATTGGTACGCGCGTAATAGCGCAGAAGAAAATTGAACGCCACCGGCCGCGGAAATTTCGGCGCGTTGCCGAAGCCGCCGAGGCGCTCGTCGAAGCTGCTGTAAAATTGCGAATAGGCGGTGTGCAGAATTGGGGTGAAAGGCAGCGTCGTATCCGCGCCGGCAGAAACCGCGGTGTATTGTCGCAAAGTCTCGATGATTTGCTCGCTCGATTGCAAAACCTGCTCGCGCTGCTCGAGCCAAACCTCATGTAATCGTTTGAGCAGCTCGGAGAAGCCGGGTCGTCCAAAACGAGATTCCGGCGGGAAATACGTGCCGGCGAAAAACGGCTTCAAATCCGGCGTGAGCCAAACCGACATCGGCCAGCCGCCACTGCCGGTCATCGCCTGCACTGCGGTCATGTAGACTTTGTCCACATCCGGCCGCTCTTCACGATCGACTTTGATGCAAACAAAATACTCGTTCATGATCCTGGCGATGTCGGGATTCTCGAACGACTCGCGCTCCATCACGTGGCACCAGTGGCAGGTGGAGTAGCCGATGGAGAGAAAAATCGGCTTGTTCTCCTGCCGCGCTTTCGCAAAAGCTTCTTCGCCCCAGGGATGCCAATCGACCGGATTGAAGGCGTGCTGCAAGAGATACGGACTTTTCTCGTTGATCAAACGATTGGGGTGGTGGCCTGCTTTGAGCATGGAAGCAATGTACTCTGAAGAGGGGTTCATTTCCAGCCAGTCGGATGCATGATTTTCAGTTGTTTGGCTGCCAGGCTGTTGAATGAGGTTACAATATCATCAACAGCGTTCCACTGATGCGAGGGCAGCATATTCTTGTCCTTTCGCTCATTGAAAGATTTTCACGACCTTCTCCACTTCGCCAAAATCCTTGAAAAGAAAGTCCGGCTTTTCGACGCGCAATTCTTCCACGGAATACTCGCCGGTGGCAACGGCAATGGCAACGGCGCCATGTGGCCGGGCGCATTGAATGTCGCGCGGCGTGTCGCCGATCACATAGACCGCATCATGATTGGGACGAATGTTGAATTTCTTCTCGGCCCGGCGTAGTGCATGCGGCACCAATTTGTTGCGATCGACTTCATCATCGCCGAACGCACCAAATTCAAAATACTTCCAAAGACCAAAATGGTCAAGTTTTATTTCCGCGCCGCGCACCCAGTTGCCGGTGAGCAGGCCGATGTGTATGCCGCGCTGTTGGCGCAACTCCTCCAACAACCGTGGGAAGCCCGGCATGATGCGCCGTTTCGCACGCGGTCGTTTCATATCCTCGGCAAGATGAATGAAATAGCGCTGCTTGAAACGCTCGACTTGCTCGTCGTTCCAACTGAGGCCGTGAATTTTAAACGCATCGAGCAAAATTTTCGGGTCGGTTTGGCCTGCCAGTAAAACATTCTCGAGGCCGTTCGGTATTCCATAAACTTCCTCAAAGGCAACTTCCATGGCATGCTTGCCGGAGCCGCCGGTGTGAACCAGGGTGCCGTCGATGTCGAACAGAAGAATTTTCATGTGGTGTTTCTACTTTCAAATTGAATTTTTAAAAAGAAGCAAAAGCTCGAGCAACGGATTTCGTGGATTGCACGGATGCTCTCGAGCCGCGCAATCGGCTTAATCCATTGTTCTATTTCCAGTGACGCAAAATCAAATCCTTGGTTTTTTGGCTGCCGAGGCGCTGGTCGCCTGCCCCCTCGAATTCAGCCGAGATCGCACCATCATAGCCGGCATCACGGAGGATTCTCAAACAGCGCGAGTAATCGATGGTGGTCTCCTCCCCGGCTTCGTTGAAACAATAACTCTTGGCATGCACGTGCCTGGCATACGGCGCCAGAATTTGCAAACCCGCATAGCGATCCTGCGTTTCGGCAAAATTCCCGAAATCCGGACAGGTGCCGATCCGCGGCGAACCGACTCCACGAATGATCTCCACCACGGTTTCCGGATTAGTGCTCAGCCCCCAATGATTCTCGATGCCGATACGCATATCCAACTCGTCAAGCGTTGGCAAGAGTTGGCGCAATGCGGCAACACAGCGCTCCATCATTGCCGGTTGCGGCTGGTCGTGGATGGATTTTCTTTTTCTCATCATTTCCGACAAACGCACCGTCATGCGATTCATCAAGAGTGCATTCGCCAGCCTCTGTTGCCACAGCAAATTTTGAGATTGCCGCTGACCGGGCAATGGATGCTCTCCCAGCCAGGTCATCACTTTATGAATGTTGAATCCCTGGCCGCCGAGAAAAATGCGCGCCACTCTGCCGCCCAGAAAATGCGTGATTTCGAGGAATCCACGTACATGGTCGATTTGCCGTTGCCAGGCTCGGGCATCGGCCAGTGTGAAATCATTGCCGATTGCGACCACCAGGCCACAATGGTTTTCTTGCAGCGCAGATTCAAGTTGAGTCAGAAAATCGACCGCCCGAGAGGGAAAAAGCCGGTCAAAAAGCTCGATGCCCTCGAAGCCATTTTCCCTGGCAAATTTTGGCAAGCTGATAAAATTCAACTCCCCGCTCTTCAGCAGGGAACGAACGCTCCAACACGAAAGATATATCTGCATCCTACCGGATTCTTTTCAAAGTTCTGCCATCCGTTTCAAAAAGCACCGCGCCATCGCGATCGGTGCGCGCGAGCTGAATTCCCAGAGAGTCATATCTCGCCATCACTTGCGGATCCGGCAGACCCAGATTGTTCCATCTTCCCACTGAAGCCACCGCCCACCGGGGATTGACGGCTTTGAGAAATGGCGGCGTACTCGAGGTGTTACTGCCATGATGGCCGACTTTGAGAACCTCGCTCTTCAACAAAGGGGCAAATCGAAGCAAACGTTTTTCGCTCTCTGCTTCGGCGTCTCCGGGAAATAAAAAAGCCTGCCGGCCGAAAATGACTTTGATGATCAATGAGGCATCATTGACTTGAAGGAATTCGATCTCCTGCCGCCGCGGATGCAACGCCCACACTTGTGCCGGCGCAAAATCCGCCAGGCACTGGCCGGCATGCAAAGTGACCGAGGGCACGTGCAAGCTATCCATGAGTCTCTGGCATTGCTGCTCGAGCGGCGAATTGGTATCCAGGCCGGAGACATAAACTTTTTTGATCCTGATCTCGTGCAGCAAAGTCGGCAGGCCACCGAGGTGGTCGGCATGCGGATGCGAGATCACCACGGCCTCCAATTGGCGAATGCCGCTGCGCCGGAAAAACGGCACGAGCACGCGCGCAGCCGCATCATATTCCTTTTCCAGCGGCCCGGCATCGATCATCAAACGTCCGGCAGGCAACTCGAGCAGCGCGGCATCGCCCTGCCCAACGTCGAAAAAAGTCACGCGCATTTTCGGTCCGGCGGCCCAGGCCTGTTGCCAGATGAAGATATTCAAAACCAACAGTCCGGCGATCAGAAGCCGGCGTCCGGTCAAACGCGTGCGCCGCCATTCCACACATGCCGTAATGACCAGAACATAAAAGAGCAGCAACCAGGGCGACACGTGAATGCCATCCACATAAGCCAGCGGAATGGCGGCCAGCCAGCGCGTGAAAGTGATCATCATTCCTGCAGCAAGATCGGCTACAATGCCAAAAGCCTGCGCGCAGAAGTCGATAAATGAAAACGCGCACGCCGCGCAGGCTGTGGCCACAATGATGAAGGCGGCTGGAATGACGAGCAAATTCCCGAAAATCGCCATCACCGGCAAGCGTCCAAATGCATGCACGGAGAACGGCAGTGTCGCCAATTGGGCGGCAAAGGAAACGGCCAGCAGCGCCATGGTCAAACGAATTGGCCGCCAGCGTGTCCGAATCACTCGCGTAAACAGAAAAAGCAACGGCCGATAGAGATAGGCAATGCCCAGCACGGCCATGAAGGTCAGTTGAAAGCCCAACTGAAAAAGCTGCAAAGGCTGCCAGAGCAAAATTACCAATGCCGCCACGCCGAGGCTATTGTAAATATCGGCATCACGCTCGAGATACTCACCGATGATGATCACGGCGGCCATGATGGTGGCGCGAACCACCGGCGGTTGGGCACCGGTCAAATACATGTAAAAGACGATTCCCGGCAGCAAAAAAATCAGATGCCACCGTCGTGGCACACGCAGAAACGACAGCACGATGAAAATGATGAGCGCGATGAACCCGACATTCGATCCCGAAACCGCGAGGATGTGAACCAACCCGGTGCGGGAAAACGTTTCCATCACTTCCGGGGAAATTTCCTCGCGCTCGCCAATGAGCAAGCCGCGCAGCAGCGCCAAATTTTGATCACGCGAAAAACCGGCGAGTCGGGCGTCGATCCAGATTTTGGCCCGACCCACTGCCTGCCACCACCAAAACCAGACACCGGGCTTCTCGCGCCAGAGCGGGGTTTGATTCCGGCAGCGGAAAAGCGCGGAAATGCCCTGGGCTTGCAAATAGGCGCGATAATCAAAAGCACCGGGATTGCGGCTGCCATCCGCAAGTCGCAAAAAGCCGTGCAACAAGAGCGCTTCGCCGACCTGAACATCACCGAGACTGTCAGCGGAAACCAACACCCTGCCACGAGTGGTGACCCAACCGGCTGCGGTTCTGATTCGTTGCACGGCAAATGGGAATTGCCATCTTCCCCTGCGAGGCTCGGGGAAATTATCGACTTTGCCATACAGCAAAACTTCACGGGACGGGTCGGCGAAAGAGCCGATGTCCTTCGCGGTCGTGCTTTGTGCGCAGTCACTGCGAAGCGCGCCAGCGGCCAGACACGCGGCAAGCAGCAACACATCAACAGCACGGAAGGCATCCTTGGATGGGCTTTCCGGCTGTCGCCGATAAGAAAAGAAAAAACCGGCAACAAGGAGAATGAAGCCCGCAGCGCAAACCGTCTCCGGGATTGCGAACACCCGGTCGAGCCAGATGCCGAGACAAAATGCAATTGCCAGGAAAAAAGCCGGACGTCTGGCCATGAGCTACACCCCGCGCGTTTCTGGTGACCAAATGAATTTATGCAACTGAATCTGCAATCTTGCTTTCACACGGTCCGCCAGCATCCATTCGGCCAACTGCTGCAAGTCCATGTGATTGAACACCGGTGAAAAGAGCACTTGAAACCGCTCGTCGAGGCGATGCTGGCGGACTACTCCCAACGCCCACTCATAATCGCGACGATCATTGATGACGAATTTGATCTCATCGTGCGGCTGCAGAATTTCGAGATTGGGCCAGTAGTTGCGCTCGACTTCGCCGCTGCCGGGGCATTTGATGTCCATGATCTTGATGACGCGCGGATCGAGCCTGGAAAGGTCGAGACTGCCGCCGGTTTCCATGAGCACGGTGTAATCAGCCGCGAGCAGCCGGTCGCACAATTGATAAATTTCCTTTTGCAGCATCGGCTCACCGCCGGTAATCTCGACGAGCTTGCAGCCATAACTCTCGACCTTTTTCATGATGTCGTCGAGGCTGAGCTCTTCACCGCCGTAAAAAGAGTACGCCGTGTCGCACCAAACGCAGCGCAGGTTGCAGCCGGTGGTGCGGATGAACACGCACGGCAGGCCGGTATAACTGGATTCGCCTTGAATGGAGTGGAAGATTTCAGTGATGCGCATAAAACTAAAAATGCCTTGATATTTTGCAGTTTATTTTGTAACTATCAAGCATTAATTCTCAACAGGAATTCGAACTACAAGTAACATCCCATGTCATTCCGCAGGAATCTTTTCTAAAGCGAGCACAGTGTTCGTGTTAAAAAAGATGTTTTCAGCATGACATTCAGAATAAATTTGAGGCATGCCATGGCTAATGCATATTTGCAATCATCCCAAGAAGTGAAATTCACTTACGAAGATTATCGCCAACTCCCGGACGACGGGAAACGCTACGAAATCATCGATGGGGAACTGTATATGTCCACCGCGCCAACTCCCAATCACCAAAAAAGCGTCAGAAATTTTCTGTTTGCACTGACCCTTTATCTTAAAAAACACCCCATAGGCGAGGTTATTCCAGCGCCTCTGGAAGTCCTTTTCTCACAGACGAATCTGGCGCAACCGGATATCATTTACATCAGCAATGAACGGTTGAACATCATCAAGCCCGAGCAAGTAAAAGGCACTCCGGATTTGGTGATCGAAGTGCTGTCGCCAGCCACGGAAAAACGTGACCGCACTGTCAAGCTCAAAATGTACGCCAAATTCGGTGTGCAAGAATATTGGATGGCGAAAGAAAAAACCTCCACCCTCGAAGTCCTGCGATTGCAGGAAGGAGAGTTGGTTCCGGTTGCACGCTTGGGGAAATCGGACATGCTCACTTCGCCACTGTTTCCTGGGCTGGAGATCCCACTCTCCGAAATTTTCGACATTTGAGAATAATTTGAGATTGAAAATTTTCAATTTCTTATCTGTGACTCATTCAAACTCCGTCACCTCCCCGCCGCGCAAAAGATAATCTTCATTGACACTCTTCAAAATCACCCTCCCAATGTCGTGCTCGTAGCGCTCCTTCACCGGGCGAATCACAATGCCCTCGCGCAGGTGGAGCTGCCTCCCGCTGATCGTCTCCATGCCTTTGGTCTGCGCCAAACATTCCGGACCGAAGGGCCCGCGATAAAGCACGTGCGCGGTCGGGATGTCGCGTTCCCGGCAGAGGTTCATGAAGTCGTCGAAATCAAGATAGCGGCCATTGATGGACATGTCAAACGCAAAATAAATCGGCTCGCCTTTTTGCACACCATAGCCCAAATCCTGCACGCCGGCGCCGAACGTCTCACCAAAAATCATGATGGCGCTTCGGGCGCCACCAAGCCCCTCCAGTTTCTCGAACAAATGATATTTTCGCGCCATGCGCCAATAGAGATTCTTCTCGTCTTCTTTGATCACCTTGCCGCCGGCGCCATAGCCTTTCGATGAAACCGCGGCCACGCCATTGATCAGTCCAACCAGCGTGCAGGTGCCGTGCACTTTTTCCGTGGCCACCACCTCCTCCCCGGGCTTGAGGACATTGGGATAACGTTTGATGTTTTCGATGTCCGTGTAACCATGCCAGCCCTCGGGCGCTGGCGCCAGCTCGCCGGCCAAGTGCACCGGAATCGGCGGAATCCATTTGACAATGCCAAGCTCGGCGGTGACGTCGTCGCCTTCCTGCCAATGTGGTCGGGCCGGATAAACCAATCCTTGGGAAAGCTCGCCGCGCAGCTTCACCGCTTTGACACGATTTTTCTCAGTTCCAGCCAGCCGGCCGGTCAATCCCATTTCTGCCAGCAACGCTTCCGGCACGATCGAGGCTTCGGGAATATAAGCGACGAGATCACCGGTTTTGAATTCGCCTTTTTTCACCACGCAGCGATAATCATCCACCTTCGCCAATTCCAGAAGATCGGCGTTGGGATGCGGAAAAACTTCGATGCGGCGAACGAGAACGGCGAAAGTTGACATGAGTTATATCACCAAACTTCTGGATGCTTGATGCTGGATGCTTGTTTGGCAACCAGGATCAAGGATCAAGAATCCAGCATCCAGGATCAAGTTGCACTTTTGATGATTTGCCAGGCTTCTTCTGCCTGGGCGTCGGTCATGCACAACGGCGGCGCGGCGCGAACGATGGTGCCGTGGTGCAGCGTCCAGCCGATGATCAGGCCGTGCTCGCGGCAGCGCCGGACAAATTGCTGGGTCGCTTCCGGCGTGTGAAATTCGATGGCGAAGAAACAACCGAGGCCGCGCACTTCGCGAATCGCCGGTTGGGCTTGTGCCAGCGCGCGAAGCCGGTTCAGAAAAAATTCGCCGAGTGTGGCGCTGCGCGCGATGAGATTTTCTTCCAGCAAAACTTCGAGCGCTGCCAGGCCGGCCGCACAGCTCAGCGGATGGCCGCCAAAGGTGGTCACATGCGCCAGCGGCGGATTTTCCGAAAGCGTCTGCATGATCTCGCGCCGGCCGATGAACGCGCCAAGCGGCAGACCGCCGCCGAGGGCTTTCGCCAAACAAAGAATATCCGGCTGGACGCATTGCACTCCCTTACTCACACTCATGTCATTCTGGAAGAATCTTTTTTCGGATTGCAACGAAATCTTATCATTGTAAAAAGATTCCTCCGGAATGACATTTAATATGGATTGGTGAAGAGCTTCTGAGTCTGGGCTGCGCCAATGCTCGCACGCGAAAAGCTTGCCGGTGCGGCCAAAGCCGGTCATCACTTCATCGAAAATCAGCAGCGCGCCGGCTTCATCGCAGCGCTTTCGCAGCGCCGGTAAAAACTCCGGCGAGGGGATGCGCACCCCTCCTTCTCCCTGCACCGGCTCGATGAGCACGCCGGCGACGTGCTCGTCAATCCGCGACAAGGAATCGAGATCATCGAACGGTAAAAATTCGAATTCCGGCAGCAGCGGCAAGAACGGTGCGCGATAATTCTCGCTCGACATGGCCGAGAGCGCGCCGTAGGTGTCGCCGTGATAGCCGCCCTCGAAGGCGATATATTTTTTCCGGCCGGTGAATTTGCGCGCGGTTTTCAAAGCGCCCTCGATCGCCTCGGTGCCGCTGTTGCAAAAAAAGACGGCGCCCTCTCGCACCGGCGCCAACTCCGCGAGACGGCGGGCGTATGCGACTTGCGACTCCTGCACGTACTCGCCGTAAACCATCACATGCAAATGGCGCTCGAGCTGCCGGTGAATCGCCGCAAGTACTTTGGGATGCTGATGGCCGATATTGGCGACGCCGATGCCGGAAATAAAATCAATGTAGCGCTTGCCGTCGCGCGCAAAAAGATAAATGCCTTCGGCGCGTTCGATCTCCAAACCCAGCGGCTCCGGCGAGGTTTGGCAGAGATAGCGGAAAAAATTTTCTCGTGTTGTGGCTACCATTCGATAAAAGCGCGGGTTAATCGCCGCCAGGCTTTATTCTGATCCAACCAGCCGAAGACCGGCCGCTGCATCGAGCCGGGAAAGGTATCGACGATATGGGTAAACGGAATGTCGCTTTTCCAAAATTGCGGGAAAAACATTTCCGTCTCCTTCTCCGTCAAGCTCGTGGCCAGCGCTTGCAATTGGATTTCATATTGGCGCAAAATCGACATGGCGTTATTAATGGAAGGAATCGGCCAGACACGCGCAAAACGATAGGCCACGCGCTCGTCGAGGTCGATGTTCTCAGCGGCGACGACGGTCCACTCGGTTCCGGCGCTGGCCAAAAGCACAATCTTTTCTCCGGCAGCGCGGCGGGTAGCATAAGCCCCGCGCCATTGTTGAATCTCAGCATGTTGCGCCGGCGTGCGCGAACCGATGGGCAGCTTTTCACTCATTCGCGCCATCGCCTCGGCCAGCTCCCGGCTAAATTGCTCGACTTTCTGCCAATCATCGGTGAGCAGAAGAATGGCCTGCGGCGACAGACAGCCCATTTGCTCGAACATGCAAATATCATAGGCCAAATTTTCGAATATCTTCGGTTCGTCTGCGAGCGGACTCACCAGCGCCAGACTGAAGCGGTCGCCAAAACCCGTCAACTGCTCGCCCCGTCCTTCAAAGTGCTCCACGGTTTCATCATCTCCGAACACCACCAATTGCGGGCCGAGCGCCAAAATACTCTCGGTCAGTGCGGTGGTGTCACGCGGCCAGGTGAACGCGGCGAGGCGGCCGGCCACTTGCGGATCGTGGCGTTCGAGCGAAGCCAAAATTGCCGGCAACAAAAACGGCTCGGCGGACGCATTTTTCACCAACGTGGAAACGCCGAGCAGCGAGAGTTGGATGACCGGATGAATCGCCACGCCGGGGATGTTGCCGGCGGCCACGAGAAAGACCAGCTCCGGATAATCCGCGGCAATGGGCAAATTGGGGTTGTTGCGATCCTTGCGCACTTGCGCCAGCCAGTTGAGCAGAACGCTTTCCTGCATGTTCCAAAAATGATTGCGCAGCGCCTCCTGCAACATTTTGCGGCTCAGTCCGGTTTTGGTTTCCAGCGCGGCGAGCATTTCTTCGGCCTCGGGAAATTGCAGCGTTCGAAAATCCTGCGCGACCCGGCTCCAGGCCCTGGCGGCGCGCTGCTGCCAGGCTTTGGCGCCTCGCTCAAATCCAACCGCCGGCTGCGTGAACTTTGCGGCGAATTGCCCGAGCCACGCCGGAGAAAGGTCGGCGGAATCGTAAACGATTTCTTCCTTTTGCCGCGTCTGCGTTGGCGGCTCTTGAAAGTTGTCGGGCACAAAAAAATCGCGCAACATAATAAATCGCAACGAAATGGGAACCGCAACGAAATACAGGGTTAGTAGATTTAGACAAGCAAATTTAGAAAAAAAATTCTGTAAGTTTTATGTTGCCAACGGATTGAAAAGCGACCAACGGATTTAAAAATAACATCCGTTGGTCGTTTTTCAATCCGTTGGAAAACTGGCGTGGTTTGTAAATCTGCAAACAAACGCCAATAAGCTACGCGTTTCTGGCGACTGCCTCGGTTAATAATGAGCAGCCGCGCAGTTCCGCACCGGTGGCGCGGCCAAGCAGCTCGATGCGATCCTGCCACGCGCGGCCGAGATCTTCGGTTTGAATCGCCAGCACCGAATCGACATTGGCCAGATCGAAAATGCGCAGCAGCCCGCTCTCTCCTTCCGGCAAAATTTCGAGTGTCTCCGGATCGACGGCGTGGACGCGCACCCAGGGCGGGAGGCAGTGCTGAAAGCATGGCTCAGAGGGCAGAGCGCTGCTCGACGCCCGGCCCTCTGCGCTCTGCGCTCTGCGCTTTGCCAACGATGGAATGCCGGGGAGCGCGCTGGCGTAAAATTGCGATGACAGCTCGGTCATGCCGTATTCGTTGAGCAAATATTCTTGCGGCACACCGAAGGTTTCGGAAAGCTGGTGCTGGAATTCTTCCCGGCTCAGTTCGATCTGCCGGCCTTTGTAGCCGCCGGTGTCGAGAATGCGGCTGCCGGGGGGCAAGTGAAATTTTTGGCCTGCTTGCGCAAATTTTTCCATGCACTCCAAAAGCGCCAGCGCGGTGCCGAGAATGAAAACCGGCGTGCTCTCCTGCGAGGCTTTTGCAAGTGCGCCTTGAAAACCTTCCGTATCGACACCTTGTGGCGAGAAAAACACCGCACTCGCTTGGTCGCCGAATTCTTTGCGGATTTCCGAGAACATGTAGCCGAGCGAGGAATTCGGGAAATACTCGGCGGTCGGGCCGAGAAAAAACAGGCGCATTCTAGCGATCTTGCCAACACTAAACGAAAATGTCATTCCGAAGGAATCTTTTTTGTTCTCAAAAGATTGCCTTGAATTGTAAAAGGATTCCTCCGGAATGACATCTTTAGAGGGGGCGTGCATGGTTTCAGTGTTTGCGCCATGCGTCGCATCGAGTTGCCGGTCCAGGCAATACGCCGCGAAGCTGCGCAGCATGGCGGTGCGATAAAACTCCAGCGTGCGGAAATAATGCTTGCCGGGCCGCTTTTGCGTGGTGCCGCTGGTGTGAAATACGGCCACGGCTTCTTGTGGCGGAAAGCACGTCAACGCCACGGCTTTGAAGGCGCTGGTGGTGACCGCCGGAATGTCGCGCCAGCTCGTGATGCGCGCCGGGGTCACGCCTTGCTGCTCGCAAATACCGCGATAGACGGCGTTTTTTTCCGTTTGATGGCGAAATAATTCCAAAGCCAATTCGTTGAACACCGCGTCGTCAAATTCCGTCAGCGGCACGGCGCGAATATAAGCTAAAATTTTTTCTGCAATGGAGAACATGGCAAGCAACGTCATGACAGGGATTGCTTTTTTCTCATCATTCAGTTAAGCTCCGGTTATGTCATTCCGGAGGAATCTTTTTTGGTTCTATGTTGAAAAGTGTGGGTAGTTGAATTTGAGTTTGCCTGCGATGAAATAGATCATGTTGATGAAGTTTTCAAGATTGCGATAGCCGCGGGCGC
>JAPDQK010000078.1:0-24261 GCA_034505955.1 Candidatus Zhuqueibacter pondensis | reverse complement strand
TGTATTCGAGCGCAGCGTAAAACGTGATTGCGTCATACGGCTCAGTACCCCACGGATGATGTAATTCGGCTTTCAACCGATTGAGCAGGGCCTGCTCGGCGGAGACTTTGCCGGCGGTGACCGGTTCGATGCCGCTATTCACGTAAAAGCCGCAACGCTCATAATTGATGATCCACGACACCACATCCCAGGCGCCAAACACGGCGACCTTGTTTTTGAAACGTGGCTTCGTGTGCAGCCATTCAAACACACTCACATTGGGATTGGGGCGCTTGGCGTTGCTGTTGATGGCGGTGTCGGCATAGCCCACGATCATTTCACTATAGCCTGGATAGGAAAAATGAAACGTGTTGGTCACTTTGACAATACTGCCCTTTTTTTGATTACCGTAAAGCTGGCCGTGTTTGGCGACAACCTGCCACAAGAACGGCATCAATGCTTCGCGCCGCGCTTCCGGTGGGTCCCGCCAGTAATTTTTTTTGAGCGTCATGGAATCTGCCACGCCACCATGTGCTTTGTTCATCGTCATCGAATCCGCGCCGGTGAACACCTCCTGCCAGCGCAGGCCGTCGACAAGAACAAGGAAAACGTTTTCTGCCCGGGGCTTGTTGGGAACTTGTGCCAACGCATTCAAGCCGGCAAAAATGTACACCAGCATGAGCATTTTGAAAATTTTCATTTGATTCCTCGTCGCGTGTCATACTCAAAACATCTTGTTGATCTCGAGGACTGCACTCAATATTAAGCACGATCCCTGCGGGCTGCGGGATGACATCGTGATCTGCTTGCCCAGCGAACGGCTTGATGCCGAATTGAAAAAAGTGATGCAACCGCTGTTGAACCGGCCAACCCTTTAACCCCGATAATTCATGAGCCACATTTTCAGGCTTGAGCCAACAGCAGAGTGCTGTCGATTTACGCACCGCATGAATTATCGGGGTTAATACTGCTCATCCCACGCAAAGGTGTTTTTCCGATACATCCATTTGCCGCGGGTGAAATCCGGAAACTCGACCGACTCGCCGCCGAGCTGAATCGAGGCTTCGGAAAGCGGCGTGATGGCGCTCCAGGCCACCGCATCGTAAACATCCAACGGCGTGTTGACATTGCGTTTGATGGATTCAACAAAGGCGTGCAAAACGAAAAAGTCCATGCCGCCATGACCGGCGCCTTGCGCATCATTGCCAAAACGCTTCCACAGCGGATGATCGTATTGCTCGAGATACGGGCTGGCCTCCTCCCAGCGATGCGGCTCCTTGCTGACGCCTTCAATGTACAAGGATTTATTCACGTCCATCCACAAGCCCTTGGTGCCTTGCACGCGGAAGCCCAATGAGTACGGTCGCGGCAGGCTGGTGTCGTGTTGCAACAAAATCGTCTCTTCGTTGTTGGTTTTGATCATGGTGGTGACAACATCGCCGAGCTTGAATTTGATCCTTGCATGGGGGTGATCTTCGCCGCCAAGCCTGACGAGGTACTCATGCAACCCGCGCGCTTTGGAGGCATAGGAAACCAATGACACAAAGCGATTGCCACGATTGACGTCGATCATCATCGCCAGCGGTCCGATGCCGTGTGTGGGATAAAGATCGCCGTTGCGTGCGATCGAATGATAGGTGCGCCATTGCGCCTCGGAAAAGCCTTTCTCACCGAACTCCACGCCACCGCCATAAGGCTGTTTGCCGTTGTTGAATTTCACCTCGCGCAAATCGTGCTGATAGCCGGCCTGGAGATGCACCAGCTCGCCGAACATGCCCTGGCGCACCATGTTGAGAATCGCCATCACGTCGCGGCGATAGCAGACGTTTTCCAGCATCATAAGCGGCATGCCGGTGCGCTCGGAGGTATTCACCAAATCCCAGCATTCTTCAACGGTTGAACCGGCAATGACTTCGCAGCCAACGTATTTCTTGGCATTCATGGCATCGAGGCTCATCACCGAATGCCACTCCCACGGCGTCGAAATGATCACGCCGTCAATATCTTTCATCTCCAGCAATTTGCGGTAATCATACGGGCCTTCTTTAATCACCCGCGGAGTCGGTTTGCCGAGTTTTTTGATGATGTCCAGACTGGCATCGATCATCACTTGCTGGATGTCGCAGAGGGCAACGACTTCGACATCATCGCGGCGCAGCGCCAATTGGAGGTGATCCTGCCCGCGCAATCCGACGCCGATGAAGCCGAGCCGGATTTTTTTCGTATCGGCAAAGACGAGATGTGAGGGGAGGATCGTTATTCCCGCGCCGGCCAGGGCGGCGGTTTTGATGAATTCACGACGTGAAGTATTCATAACGGCTCCTTTCCCGAGTCAAAATACGCCATCATTGGCCCAAGTTGGGAAAAATTTTACAAATTTTTATGTTGCCAACCCATACTGTTCGACATGTTTTTTTGAGTGAAAAACAAAAGCTTCTGAAAATGCAGGTTCGATTATCCATTTTACTCAGAAAAGTCCTTAAAACGCCTCAATCGGCTGAAGTGATTGCATTCATACTGCGATTAATCGAGGTGTGCATGAAAAATTGGATCCGTATCGCGTTTATCCAAAAGTATGCCGAAGATTATTGTCACTTTGCCCAAACTCGTCTTGCTCAATTTTTTTTCATGCTGCCCGCCGGACCTCGGTTTTCTGCTGGCTAACTTTTTTCCATGGCTGAATGCTCACGCGGAAAATGCATCGACTCCACAAAAAGCTCTTGGAAATCACCTCGGTCCGCGACTTCGACATAACCGACAATTTCGGCGAGGTGTTCAGCCTTGCGTCGCGCTTCCTGGGAGAGCAACACTGCTTCGGCGCCGGCAAGGGCGGCGTTGCCGATGAATTTGATGCGCTCCACCGGCACCGGCGGAATCAGCCCGCTGTCGATCGCATCCTGCCCGCGCACGTGATTGCCAAAGGCACCGGCGATGTATACCTCGGTAATATCCTGCGGTAGCACATTCAGTTCGTTCATCAAAATTTTGATTCCTGAGGCGATGGCACTTTTGGCGAGCTGGACTTCACGAATATCCTTCTGCGTCAGCATCACCGATTTTTCTTCATCGAGCGTGGCAATGGCAATGTGATTTGTGCCGTTTTCCTGACGGATAAGGCGCGCTTTCAATTTTTCCCCCACGGTCGGGGGCATTTCCTCCACATTTAGAATTCTCCCGGACTTGTCAATGACACCGGCACGCAGAAATTCACACACCAAATCGAGCAGCCCGGAGCCGCAAATGCCGATTGGATCCATGCCGCCAATCGTTCGAATATGCAGGTCGCCATCGATGATTTCAGCGCGCTCGATCGCTCCGCGCGCCGCGCGCATGCCCCAAGCTATATAGGCGCCCTCCCAGGCCGGCCCGGCCGGCGATGAGCTGCAGAGCAATTTTTTTTTCGATCCCAGCACCATCTCGCCGTTGGTGCCAATGTCGACGACAAGCTGGACGGCATCCCGCTCTTCGAGATCAAGAACGGTCAGCACCCCGGTAATGTCGCTGCCGACAAAACACGCGAGGTTCGGCAAGCAATAAACCACACCATGCACATTTATTTTCAATCCGAGTTCTTTCGCGTTGAGCATCGCCGGGCCTTGGAAAACCGGAGTATAGGGCATGTAGGCAAGGTTGCGGGGATCTATGTTCAGCACCAGGTGCTGCATCACAGTGTTGCCGACGAGGCAAAGTTTATAAATGTCCTTCGGCGAGATTTCCGCTTGCGCACAAAGCTGCGCAAGCAATTCATTCATTTGTTTGATGATCAAACGGTGCAGCAATTCCAGACCGCCGGGATGCTCAACAATATGGTTGATGCGGGAAATCACGTCCGCACCATACTTCTTTTGCGGATTCAACGCCGAAGCCACCGCAACCACTTGTCCGGTGTTGAGATCGAGAAGTTTGGCGGCGACGGTTGTGGTGCCGATGTCAAAAGCCACCCCATACATCGTCCGGGTCGTATCTCCAGCCTCGATGGCAAGCAAATCACTCTGATCGACCACTGCCGTGACTTGATAATCATGGCTGCGTAACAAATCGGCGATTTCTCTGACAGCTTGAAACGGATAACGTGAGATGGCAACGCCTTTCTTCCGCAATTGCAATAGAAAACGCTCAAAATCAAAATACTTTTCACCCAGTTCCGCTGGCGGCACCTTCACCAGGATTTTTTTGATATCAGGATTGAGCGGGAAATGGCCTCGGCGGCCTTCGATCATGATTTGATCGCCGAAGATTTGAGACTCTGGCGGCACCACGCAAATGCTGTCGCCGATAAGCCGCGCCTGGCAAGAGAGCCGAACTCCCTTGCCAAGCTCCTGCGGCGTCAACAATTGTTCCTCGATTTTTGAAGGTGGACTGACGCCGTCTTTGATATTGACTTTGCATTTCGCGCAGGTGCCAATGCCGGCGCAGGTGGACTCGATGATGATGCCAAGCTCGAGGGCCGCGTCGAGAAAGGTTATCCCTTCATCAAAATAAGCTGTCTTTTTGCCGGGCAGAAAAAGGATTTTGTGTTCGGGCATGATCTCCATGAAAATTGTGATACCATGCAAGTGCAACCGCTACAAGAAAATATTTGAAATTTGTATGATGATTATGTATAATATATATGTACAGCACTTTCATACAGCCTGGAGGTATATTATGCCTTACGTCAATCTAAATATTTCTGAAGATCAGCTACTGAAGGCAACAAAAATAGCCTCACTACTCGGTCTCAATCGTAGCGCCTATTTTCGTAAAGCTATTGAACATTACAATAAGAGAATCGAGCGTGAGCTACTCGCTCAGCAATTTAAGATGGCTTCCGAAAAATGCCGGGAAGAGAGCCTAAGCGTTTGTAAAGAATTTGATCGGATCGACAATATTCCTGAATAAGAGGCAACAATGAGTATTGAACGTGGATGGTTTTATTTAGCTGATTTAAGTCCGGCACGAGGAACCGAACCAGGGAAAACTCGTCCAGTTTTGGTCATTCAAACTGACTTATTGAATCAGCAGGGCCATCCTTCTACTATCATTGTTCCTGTAACAACAAACATTAAGGATGATGCCAAGCCTCTACGCGTCCGTATTAAGGCTGGCAGCAAAGGATTCCTGGTTGATTCTGATGTGATGATTGACCAGATGCGCGCAATTGACAACAGACGTTTATATAAGTGGAACAGTAATGAACTCATCAAAAAATTGCTCCTGCTGAAGCTAATATTTTAGCCGAAGTGGAGTCCTCTATCAAGAAAGTTCTTGATCTTTAACATTTTCTTACCTCCCAAACTCCTCTGCCAACGTCGCCAGCAGTTCAATATTCTCCGGCGGCGTGTGCGGCGAAACCGAACACGCCGAGCTTAAAATATACCCTCCGCCCGGCTTGCCGACGCTGAGCCGCCATTTCACATCTTCTGTTACCTGTGCGGGACTCCCATGCAACAAGGTGTTTACCGGATCGATATTTCCTTTGATAAAAGTCTTTCCGGAAAGAATTCGCTTGGCTTCCTGCAAATCGACCGTGCCCAGCGGCGGCGGATCGAGGGTGTCAATGCCATTGGTACCGGTTGCGACCATCAAATCGAGCCGATCGCCGATACTGCCGCAGGTGTGGGTGTAAATCGGGATTGCGTAGACCTTCTTTATTTCAGCAATGATTTTTTGCTCATACGGCAGGACAAACTCCTGGTAATGTTCGCGCGAGATCAATCCCGCGCCGGCAAAAGCGGAAGAAATCAAAATGGCATCGACGCCGCAGGCGGCTTGTTTTTTACCGAGATCGATGGCACCCTCGGTGAGGCGCTCGAGACAGGCTTTGGTCTTTTCGGGATCATCGATAATTGCGATCAACGCCTGCTCATAATTGAGCAACTCCATAAACTGCGACCACGGCGAGAAGATCTCCGAATGCACCGAGATGGTTGCACCGACTTTTTCCTTGACCAATTTGATGGTATCAAAATGGTACTCGGGAAAATAATGCTCAAAAGGGCGTGGTTCGGTCTCGAAACCCCAGGTGTACGGATAAGTAATTTCCGTAATATCCCAGGGTTCAATATAATACAGCTCTTCCGGCCTGATTTGCTGAAATATCGGGAAATACCGCTTGCCGTCCGCCATGTAATAATGCGGGTTGTCGTCATTCGGGATGACGGTGTAATTACCATTTTTCCAACGGATAATACTTTCGTGGTCTTTGGTCTCGATTTTTTGGATGAAATTCTCAAAGTTCGGGTCGCGGCCGGGAAGGTTGATGAGAATACCGTCAAAATTGTAACGTTGCTGCAACTTGATCAATGCCTCGGCAAATCCTTCCGAAGTGTACCAAATGTCCAGCGGCTTCAGACCGGCGTGCAGAAAATAGTGGCCGAGGGCGAGCTGGCACATCACCGGTACGCGGTCAGGTGCCTGCAATGCCATGGCCTGCTGCATTCGTTGTTTTGAGCTTGGCATTGGGGAACCGTTTGAATGTTAAATTGCTCCGTAGATTTTGATTTTCAATTTAGTTTTCCTGCCCCAAATATGCAAGCGCTTTGTGATGAAATCGAATGAACGCTTGTGGAAAATTTTTTCCGCGCTCATGTTTACATGGCGCTATAAATGTAGATGTATAAAAAAGGATGGGAATTCGGGGCCTGACTTTTTTGGCAAAGAGCAAGGCACTTCCCCGCTGTGAATGGAACGATGTCTAAGAAACTTTTTAAGATTAACAGCAAGTGTTCCGAGGAGGACGAAAGTGAACAGTCTGTCTTGCATTTTCAAGAGTTCAGTGCTCGTTTTTGTTGTCGTCGTTTTGGTGCATACGCAGAGCTCCCAGGCACAAGGCGATCTTCCTGAGCAAAAGTCCGCGGCCGCAGTGATGGATTCTCTGCGCAACCAGCAGCTGGAAAACGAATATGCCACTGGAATCACGGCTTTGCAAGCGCGCAATTGGGCCGGCGCCATTCTTTCGTTTGAAAAAATTTTGGAGATCAACCGGGATTTTCGGGATGCCCGCAAGCGCCTTGCCACAGCCCAAAAAGGACTGAGTCGCGAAAGCCCGGAAACGATGGTGGCACAATACTATGCGGAAGGCATCTCCGCCATCAGCAGCAGGGATCTTGAACGATCCTGGAGGGCGTTGAATAGAGTCCGCAAACTCAATCCGAATTATCGCG
Source organism: Candidatus Zhuqueibacter pondensis (assembly GCA_034505955.1). Classification (GTDB taxonomy): domain Bacteria; phylum Zhuqueibacterota; class Zhuqueibacteria; order Zhuqueibacterales; family Zhuqueibacteraceae; genus Zhuqueibacter; species Zhuqueibacter pondensis. The sequence continues at coordinate 17,137 of JAPDQK010000078.1, read as the reverse complement.
ATGTCGCCAGCTTGTTGACACAAGTTGAAAGTACGCTGCGCATTAAAGCAGAGCCTGTTCAAAGCCTCGCACCCTCTTTGGCTGTTCCCGTCAACGTAGATTCCCTCTATCAGAGTGGGCTGGCCGCCCTTGAGCAGCACGACTGGCTGCAAGCGGTGATTAGCTTCGAGAAAATCCAGGTATTGCAACCCAACTATCGTGACGTCCTCGATCGTCTTGCCCATGCACGCGCCAATTTGACTGCCGGCAAAAAATCCGGAGGGCAAGGGCAGACTCGTGTAAGTGATCGTCTCTACTTCTACGTCGGGGGTGCGCTGACCGCTTTTGTGATGTTGCCTTTGCTTGGTTTCATTGCGTTTTCGCCGGGTCTCCGCGCTCGGATCCATCTCATGCGCGGCAATTATCTGGCGGCAGCGCAAATCTATGAAGGAATGCTGGCACACCGTCCCAGCAAAACGAAACTTTACCCGCTGCTGGCCAATATTTATCTGCTCTTGGGCCGTGATGACGAAGCCGCTTTGAAGGTTTACAAAACGGTTTTGCAACTGAATCTTGCGGCACGGCATCGTGACGAGATCAGCACCATTGTCGCGCAGAAATACTTGACCGAGGGCCGGACTGACTCCGATGCCATTGAAGTATTGGAAAATGCCTTGAAAGCCGAGCGGCGCAGGCTGGCTCATGTAGAGCAGCCCCGCAGAGTTTGACCTTTGCGGTATGGTTATGTTGCACTTCTTGTTATTTTCCGCAAATTTGAGCAGATGAAGCTAATGTAACGCAAAGCTCAGACAGAATAGAGCCTCGTGAAAGAGCCCATGTCACAGGAGTTCATCAGTCACTGGGTGGTGGAGGAAAATGATTATGCCGTAGCAGTTAACTGAGGACGGCTGCTATGAAAGGGATGCCCAAATCATCGACATTCCATTTTTTGTGGCATCGGTTGGTTATTGCGCCCATTCCAAAGTTTTCTCTTTTGGAGTGGAGCGACGATTTTGCAAAGAGGAATTGTGAGTGGGTTGAAATTCAAGCTGGAATCGCAATCGATCATCTCTGCCTACCGAGTTTGTTATCCCAAGTCACGACCTTGAGCTTCAACCCATCCCCTTCGGCCAGACCCGATTTTGCAAAGAAGATGGCCCTGATCTGGCCCAATAAACTGCAGCTTCACAAATATCGGCTAAATTCCTGCATTGTTTTCAGTTCTGTTAACCATGCGCTAACGGAGAAATGACATGAGAAAAGTTCATCAGCTTTGCTTCGGGATGCTCCTCGCTGTGCTTGTTGGTATGACTACAAAACCGGTTGCAGCGCAATCACAGAACCAACAGGCACTGACTTGGCTCAGGAACGGCTTAACCGAGAAAGATCTACAGAAGAAAATCGTGGCGTATCGGAAAGCTCTCGAATTCGATTCGCTATTGGTCGAGGCCATGTATAATCTCGGCCTGGCCTACAAACAACAGCAAAATGATCGACTTGCCGAGCAGTGGTTTTACAAAGCCTATCACACGAAGTCGGCCAAGAGTTCGCAAGAAATCAAACTGCATGCTTTGCTCGAATTGGCCCGCACTTACCGGCGGCAGGGCAAACTCCAGGCGTGCGAAGAGGCGCTCAGCGGAGCCAAGGGACTCTCCAGCGATCGATCAATACAAGCGACAATTTTATTCGAGCTTGGCCGCTGTATTTTTGATCAAGGTCGCTACGAAGAGGCTTTGGTCGAATTACGTGCAGGCGAAGATCTGAGCCGGGATAATAACAAGGGCAATTTCAGAAGCTTTATCCAGCTTGTGGAGAGCACTATTGAATCGCAAAGACTCGCTGAAACCGCCAGGCAAGCACTGAGCAGCGGCGATCTGAATCAAGCCCAAACCCTCGTGGAACAGTTGCGGGAAAAATATCCCGAGCACAAAGATGTCACCCCCCTGACTGAGATGCTGGATTCACTGCGCGGCGTGGAAACAAATCGCCGTGCACTCGCGGCGCTGTATGAACAGGCGCAGAAAGAGGCAGAGGCCGGCAATTTGGAAAAAGCAATCGGCAGTTACGAGCGGCTGTTGCAACAAGCCGGCGACTATAAAGATGCCAAAACCAGGCTGGAGGCCACCCGCCAGCAATTGGCTCAGAATCAAACCCGGGCAAAACTTGAAGAGAGCTATGTTACTGGCACGTCCGCCATGAAAGCAGGCAACTGGGCACTGGCGATTCTGTCTTTTGAAAAAATTCTCGAAATGGAAGCAAATTACCGTGATGTCACCCAGCGCCTCGAAGAGGCAAGGCGTGCATTGGAAAGTGAGAGCACCGATGCCATTGTCACACGCTATTATACCGAAGGCGTCGCTGCCATGAGCCGAAACGATCTTGGCAGTGCCCTGGCGGCTTTTGAGCGAGTGCGCAAACTTAACCCGAACTATCGGAACGTTGCCGATTTGCTACGGCAGGTGGACCAAAGCCTGCAGGAGAAGGAAAAATCCGCTGCTACCGCTGCCGCGACCCTGGCACAAACGGAAGCATTGTATCGAGAAGCAATGCTGGCGCGCGAGAAAAAAGACTGGATGCAGGCAGTAGTGGCGCTCGAAAAACTCCAGATGTTGCCTTCGAATTATCCTGATGTGACCACGCTTCTCGCCGAAGCCCGGACGAATCTCAGCCTGGCAGATGCAGGCGCGACGGCAGGCAGGAAGGGAAACGCATTTCTCTATGCCAGTGGCTTGCTGATTGTCGTCGTTGTTTTTCCGCTGGCCGGAATTTTTGCTTTATCACCTGCGCTGCGCGCTCGAATGCATGTGTTGCGGGGCAATTATCTCATCGCTGCCCAGCTTTATGAAAAGATCTTGCAACGACATCCCGAACGGCTGAAGTTGTACCCGCTTCTGGCCAATATCTATTTGCTGTTGGGGCGCTATGATGAACAGGCTCTGAAAATCTATAAAACGATCGCACAGTTGAATATCGCGACACACAAGCGCGATGAAATCAATGCCATTGTCGCGCAGAATTACCTTACTGAAGGCAGGACGGATTCGGATGCCATCGAAGTGCTGGAGAATGCACTGAAAGCCGAGCGTCAGAAACTTAACCAGGGAAAATATTGAAGGGTGAAGTCACATGCCTAATGTCGAACCGATCACACAACAAAATCGTTTACAACAGCTCCTGCACACCCTCGGTCGAGCTTATTTGCAGAAAGAACAGTACGCACAAGCTTTCGAGAAGTTCAAACAACTCCTGGAGCTGGATGCCGATAACTCGGAAATTCTTTTGGATACTGCCATTGCGGGGCTTGGACTGAATGATGTTTCCGAGCCTACACTCGCCTTGTATGAGAAAGCCGTTGCACACAATCCGGATTCCTCCGCGTTGAAATTCGGCCTGGCCTCGCTTTTTGCGCATCAGAACATCTTTACCCCATTTGCCGTCGAATTATGCCGCAGCGTCGCGGATTTGTCGCCTGCCAATGAGCGGCAAATTCGTCTTTATCTCAAGAAATATTACGAGGCTGCCGGACAATTGGACAAGGCAATGGTGGAAGAGCAAAAAGCCATTTTCAACAGCGGTGATAGTCAGGCCATTCGCGCCTATCTCGAGAAGCTCTGGTGGGATGGCAAATTCGCCGAGGCCTATGCTGCTTTGAAAGCCGCGCCCAGGGTCAACGGCGTTTATGGATACCTCAACAAAGAGCTCGCCTTGACTCATGCCTACGAGCTGCTTGCGACCGGCAAGTCTGCCGACAATGATGCCATCAAAGCGATACTTGCGGTCGTACCCAACCTCGTACTTGCGGAGTCACTGGTGGATTTGCGTGATTACTTGACGCTGCGTTTGAGTCTGTCAAACGGCAGTTTCAAGCATCGTCCGCCAGGCCCGGATCGCGAGGAGCACAAACCGGCCTCGCGTAAAGCCGTGCCACAAGGCAGCAATGACGAGGAAACGTTTGCGGTCAATCCCTTCAACCTGCGTGAAGAAATACTCGATCCGTTGGCCAAACCAATCGGCTGGCAGGAAGATCAAGAGCATCTTGATGGCGAGTGGCAGGGATTTATGTTCGCACAAATCTCGAAATACGACGGGCAAGCCGTGCCGGAGCGGCTGCGCAATCTTTTGAGCAGCCACCTGGCGCAATTGCCGAACACCATTTTGCGGCAATCCGGCAACGGCTTTCTCAGTCTGGCTCAGGATCCGACACTGCTCGTTCGCGCCATGCTCGATTTCATGCAGAACCTGGAGGATTACAATGTTGCCATGCCCGAATCTGACCGGGTGATGTTAATCGGCGCACTTCAGGTTACTCGGCAATTGCTCAAAGGTGACAGTCGCGAAACACTCGTCGCGCTCGTTGAGACCGCGCATTTGTTACGGTATGCGGAGCAGGTGATCACCACCGAATCTGGCACCGGCAGTTTGCTGTTACGAAGTGAAGACGCTGATTTGATCGAACAAAAAGGCGCCGGGTTCACCCTGATGCCCATGGAACCGATGCAACTGCTTCCCGGCACGGTGACGACTTGTGAAGAGGTGGTTTGGCGCAATCCGCTGGCGCAACTCAAACCCGGCCAGACTTACACATTCGGCCGTTTTGAAATTCGCCGGCGCTTGCTCAAGCACAACAACTATACGAGTTACCTGGCACACGACATGCAGCTTGATCGTCCTCTCATCATGAAAGTCATGCTGCCACCGGATGCAGCACCCTATCTGCAAGACGAGGAGCAGCGCCAGCAACTGTATGCCCGTATTCGCGCGATTGCACGGTTGAGCCACGCGCACCTGGCTTTTCTCTACGACATGGGCGAACATGAAGGCATGTTGTTCTTCGGACGAGAGTACATTGAAGGCAAAAACCTCGGCGAGCTCAATTTCCGCGATGAGCAGCGTGACGGCGAAATTCTTGCCATGCTGCAAAAAATCGTGCGTGCCCTGCTCTACGCCAACAGCAAAGGCGTGGCGCATTTGAATTTGAAGCCGGGGAATATTTGGTGGACCGAGGCTCAGGAGCTCAAAATCACCGATTTCCGGATTCCCGGGTTCACGGAAGATGGCACCAACGCCAGCGTGCTCTACCCGGCACATTGGCGCTATCTTGCCCCGGAAATTCTTTTTGGCGAAACCGGCGACACGCGCAGCGACATCTACTCCCTCGGAATTATTGCCTACGAGCTGATTGCCGGACGGCATCCCTACACCACCTTCGGTGCCATCCAATCACCCAAGGATGTTTTCAAGGCCCGCATTGCCCCGCTTTCCGAGCAGGAAAAACCGCATCATCGGGTCTGGGATGATTTCGTCATGAAGGCTCTCCAGCGCGATGCGGACAAGCGGTTTGGCGATCTGACCGAGGTTGATCAAGAGTTGCGTGCCATTCAGATGGAAATGTTGAAGAAGGCGCTGAACACAGGAAGATGAAACAGCCGCATCTGGGAGTAGCCAGACCACCCGTCTGGTTATAATTGCCCCGATCTCTAATTGAGTTTTCAGGGAGATCGGGGCCTTATTTTTGTTTCTGTCGAAAGCAGGCTGGAAAAATTTCTCGTTCGTGGTGGCTCTTCTGGTTGCTGGTATTCGTGATGTGTGGAGCATAATTCCCAGAGTCATTTTTTGCACTTGGCTGACTACTGCAGGTCGGTGATTCTGCGAATTTCTGCGGTGGTTCGTATATTTCACTCAGGAAAGAATAACTGCGAAACCATAATGCTGTTCTGGCGCCCGATGACGGGGAGGTGGGAGAGCTCAAAAGGATTTCACATGCCAAGTCATTTCATCCCAATCAAGCAGGTTATAAAACTGGCGCTTGTCGCCGGTTGTGTGGTTGCGTTACAGAACTGTCGCAATTCACCCACGGAACCCTCCCAAAGCGCCAAAATCGAAGGCCGGGTTTTGGAGAAAAGAAGCGCAACGCCGATTGTCAAAGCCCTGGTCAAAGCCCTGCCGTTCAATACCAACACTGAAACCGATGCTGATGGTAAATACGTTTTCAGCATCGAACTGCCGGATTCGGCCACGCGCACAGTCACGTTGGTGGTTTCCAAAACCGGATTCCTCAGTGACACGCTGGAGGCATTGACGATCAGAAATAACAAGACCACCACCGCCCCTGACGTCAAATTGGCCGTAGCCGGAACCGTTGATCCCGGACGGACCTCCGGGGATGCCACGAACATCGTGCTGGTCAATGTCACTGCCAGCAATATTTATGTCATCGGTTCCGGCGGCCAAGTCACTTCCGACATTACTTTTGAAGTCAGAGATGCCAATGGCATTCCCGTAGACATTCAGCATCAAGTTACGGTGACTTTCAAAATAACTGGCGGTCCCGGCGGCGGCGAATATTGCACGCCGACCTCCCTGGCAACCGATGCCGCTGGCAGAGTGACCACCACGATCACCAGTGGAACCATTGCCGGCGCCCTGCAGGTGGTCGCTGAGGCCGTGGTCAAAACCAGGACCATTACCGCGGCGCCGGTTCCGATTGCCATTCATGGCTGGCTGCCGGACAAAACGCATTTCTCCGTTGTGCCGGAAAAACTCAACTTTGCCGGGTTCAATATCTTTGGTTTGGAAAACAAAATCACGGCCTTTGTTGGCGACAAGTATTCCAATCCGGTCCCACCAGGAACCGCCGTGCAATTTCGCAGCACCGGTGGAATCATTGAAGGCTCGGCGGTGACCGACAAATTGGGCCGGGCGACGGTGAGCCTGCTTTCGGCAAGCCCGCAGCCGCAAGGGATTTCCGGATATCCGGCGCCTTATTCAGAGCCGGGATTTGCACTGATCACGGCAGAAACCGTCGATGAAAATCGTACGAGAATCCGCACCACCACCGTGGTTTTATTCTCCGGTAGAACACAGATCAGTGTCACCCCGACAACTTTCAATCTTGCAGCTTTTGCCTCGCAACGGTTCGACTATACGGTAAAAGATCAAAACAACAATCCCCTGGTGGCCGGAACCACGATTTCGGTGACCACCGATAACGGCAAGGTGTCGGGAAACACCAGTATTACATTGAAAGATACGCAGTCGCGGGCCTACACACAGTTTTCGTTCATTTTGACCAATTCCCAACCCGACAGTGTTGCCAAAGATGCTACTGTCAAGATCGATGTCACCAGCCAGAACGGCGATGTGACAAGTTATATTACCGGGAAGATGTTGGCGAAGAAATAATTTCCATACCCTTCAAAGAACTCCTTGACCGGTCGCCAAAACAGGGTGGCTTTGCGGTATACAAATGGGCACGGCGACCGGTCAATCTCTGCATGAACCTGCCAACCAATTTTGCGTTTCATCCTCATACCGTAGAATTGCTCCTGCGGAGCTTTCACCAATCAAACGGTTGTACCACTTTCTCCGGTCAGTTCGACTGATCAGCGCAACTGTCGTTGATTACGAAAAGTCTAAAAATTCGTGCCTGCACTTGACATTTACAATTCCAAGGTTTATTTTAAACTGTAGTACTTTTTCAGAGCCCAAAAGCTTCCACCGCCGAAAGTTGTTTCCCGCGGCGCCCTTTCGGCACTTGTGGTAAAATGGGTGTATATTTAAAGAAGTTCCGACAATCATTGCATCCCTTGGTATTAACGGCAAAATGCACAACCATGGCTTTTCATCCCGTTGAAGTTCAATTGACGCTCGTTCCGCGCGCGCGTTTTGATGTAATCAATGTGGCGGAAGTGATCAGGGAAAAGTTTGGCGATCTGTTTTCGCATTACCGCAAAACTTTGTATTGCTCGTTGCATACGACTGCCGGCTATCTGGATCAAACGATCTGCGCCAGATTGCGAAACAACAAAAAACATTTGGAGCCGTTCTTTCACGCTTTTCAAAGACTGTTCCCGCCTGATGCCGGTTATTATCACGATCAACTCCAGCTTCGAACCGAGCTGAGTGAAGCACAGCGCCAATGTGAGCCACAGAACGCCGACTCCCATTTGACCTTCATCGGCGCCGGCCTGAAAAACTGCGTGACCTACATCAATCACCCCGGCATTCCGGTCTATTTCATCGAATTGGATGGCAAATATCAAGGCATTCAACGCAAACGCCAGACTACGATTTTGGCTTATAATGTCGAGGAGGTGGCGCTGCATGACCGGATTGCCATCCCGATGTCGCACCATTCCATCGATTCGATCAATCTCAAGGATCCGAATTATGGTTTCTGGGACCAGGTTCAAACCATGCTCGACAAGTATGAGATTGAAAAGGGCCGGCTGGACATCGCCTTGGATCGCAAAGAGCAGCACGCCGGGCTGACCGTCAATGAGTTCGAAAATCTGCTGATCAAAAAGGATTTGGCCGAAGTCTTGCAAGACCCGCTGCGTTATGTGGCCAGAAAAGGCCGGAGTTTTTTGAGCGAACCCTCATTAATGCCCGGCAAAGTAAAATATTATGCCACCACCGATTTGGTACACATTTTGAATGAATTGATGGATGCCTTGCAGGTCGGCCGATCGGTTATTGAAAAAATTCTCTCGAGAGTTCTGTCGGTTCCGGCCTCGCGATTCCTGGGCATGAAACGCAACATCAGCCTGATGGTTTCCAATGGCCAGGAGAATGGCAAAGGTCACCTGGTGCAGGGGACTTATCAAAGCCCGATCCTGGTGCAGTGGCGGGAAGCGCCGCAGCGAACGCGTTATCTTGACGTTACGCTCACACGCTTTAAATAGCACGCTTTAAATAGAATGCCAACCGCCGGAGCAGGAGCACGCAGATTCCCGGCCATCCACCTACCCCGGTCTTGTCTAAATCAACGAGCGCGATTGGCAACCATCGACGTTGAGGCAGGCGCCGGTGATCAAACTGGCGCGCTCGGAGGCCAGAAAAACCACCACATTCGCAATTTCTTCCACCGTGCCGAAGCGGCCAAGGGGTAGTTCTCTCGCTACGAACGCTTTCATCCCCTCCGGGTCCTCCACGCATCGTCGATCCCAGCTCCCACCCGGAAAACGGATTGATCCCGGTGCAATGCTGTTCACCCGAATGTTGTCGGCAGCCAATTCGACCGCCATGATTTTGGCAAGGCTGATGAGCGCCGATTTGGTGGTGTTATAAATCGACAAATTGGCGCCGCCGGATTCCCGACCGAAAATCGAAGAAATAAAAAGAATCACCCCCCGATTTTGTTTCCGCATGTATGGGATCACGGCCCGGCTCATCCGGACGTGAGCCATCAGATTGATGGCGATAATCGCTTCCCAATCCGCGTCCGAAGTGTTCGCAAAAGGCCCGCGGCGATTGCCACCGGCGTTATTCACCAGAATATCGATTCTACCAAACCTGGTGATGGTCTGCTGCACGAGTTGTTCAACATGATCCGGCTGCGTCACGTCCAGGGGGAGTGCCAACACCTCGACATTCCTGGCGCGAACTTCTGCGGCCGCCGCCTGGAGTGGCTCCGGATTACGCGCGCAGATGGCAAGATGACATCCTTCCGCTGCCAAACCCAGCGCAATGGCCTTGCCGATTCCTCGACTGGCGCCAGTAACGAGCGCAACTTTGCCGTTTAGCTCCAAATCCATCTCTTTTTCTCCTGAGGTTCCATCTTGACAATGTTAACCCCGATAATTCACAAGGTGCGCAAATTGACCCCGTGAGATACTGTTATGCTTGTTATCGCACGGGGTTGGTTCAAACCTGAAAAAAATAGCTCATGAATCATCGGGGTTAATACTCCAAATCCTGCCTTAGTGTCATTCCCCGGTGGGCGCTGCCTTCCAGGATGACATGAAAGGGAGTGGGTTTACGACTCAACCGGGTAGTAATCTCGTTGGCCGGCAAATCCCTCTGGCACCAACACAATTTCGCGCACCGACCTCAATGCGTTCGAAATTCATGCTGGCGCAAAAGCTCATCGTGGTGGATATATACAAATTTGTCCGGCTTTGTCCTTCTTTTTGCCCTCGTTGCAAATCACCAGCGTTCCATCCGGCGCAATCGCCAAGCCCTCCGGCTGGGGGTTCACGGATTTGGGCAATGTAGAGACCCCGAGTAGTCTGCCGTCTTCTGCCATTTCAATAATGGCATGACCATTGGCGGCCAAAACAAAAAAATGCCCCGTGCGCGGATGGCGCTCGATTGCGGAAGGGCTGAACTCGTTCTCTCCGGTCTTCGCCGTAATCTGCCGTGTCGAAATGAGCAATCGCGGTTGTGGGAGCAATTGGTAGGTTTTCAGAGAAAAGGCATACACAGCTTTCTGATCCGCCGGCAGCGGATTTCTATTATCCATGCTCGCCTCATTTTTACAAGCCAATAGCAGGCAATCCGTGACCGGATCATACGCCAGTCCCTCCACATTGTTGCGTGCCGCCAACGGCGTTTTGAACCTCTGAAATGGGACCCTCTCCTCGTTCCTGCCCGGCAAAAAGCGCAAGATCATGCCGCTGCTGTTCACCATGAAGATGGTGTCGCCCTTCGTCGCGATCCCCTCGAGATCGTCGCGGTAAATCTGCGCTTCCCCCAAATAGAAGCGCTTGTGAATTCTTCCCGAACGGTAATCCATTTCATAAATGGCGCCTTGCTCGTCATCGTGACAAAGCAGGCGACCTTCTTGCGTAAATGCCAATCCCGAGGCTTCGCGAAGTTCGGGAGGCAGCTTGTGGTGCTCGACTTTTTTGTTCAAAAAATCATAGCCGCGGATTTCCGGCAGCTCATCGCCACCGAGTCCCAGCCACATCAGGATGAAAAACATGGTTGCCATCGGGATTGGTTCGAGGAAATTAATTTCAAACTTTCCACTTTTTATACTTGTTATACTGGTTTAGGGTTAGTCTTTGCATGCTACCAAACTCGTCTGTCATTCTGGAAGACTGCGTCCGTAGGCCTGCGGCTATAAGCTGCTACGCCCGCAGGGAATCTTTTTCAGCATCAACCAAGACATTAGAAATTCACGCTTTACTTCATGCGTAAAAAGATTCCTCCAGAATGACACCGCAATGAAATTTTCACCCTAAACGAGTATAGTAATTTATGTCAATCGCCGTTTTTACCTGATTGATTGTTCAAGAACTGAGAATTCCGCAATCTGCAATCGGTTTATCTCCTGCCGCACCTGCTCCAATTTCTCCGGCCGGCCAATGTCCCGCCAATAATATTCCTCCGTACGGAAGGCCAAAATTTTTTCACCTGCGCCGGCGAGGCGCAGATAAGTTTCATTGATTGAAAAGACTCCGGTTTCGCTCATCTTGTCAAAAATCGCCGGAGCGATCACATGAATGCCATTGAAAGCCAGGCGTTCGACCCGGCCCATGGGCTTTCTGGCCCATTGCTGCCGGTTGGCCGTCACGGACTCCCAACCGCACAGCATGCCGTTGTCATCGAACAAAAAATAGCGTCCGGTGGTTCGGGCTTGCACGGCGAGCGTGGCCAGCGCCGCCTTTTCGACATGAAAGCGATACATTTTATTCAAATCGATATTGCTGATCACATCCACGTTGTGCAGGAAAAAAGGCTGGCCGTCATCGAAAAAGCCGGCCACTTTCTTCAAGCCGCCGCCGGTATCCAACAATTCACTTTCGCGCGAAATTTCCAGGTGAATGCCGAAATTCCCTTTGGCGCGCAGAAAGTCCTCGATCATCTCCGCGAAATGAAAAACATTGATGACCACCGCGGTGCAGCCGGCGTTGATGAGCCGTCGCAACACGATTTCCAACACCGGCACGCCATTGATGTCGATCAGCGCCTTGGGAAGCGTATCAGTCAGTGGCCGGAGGCGGCTGCCCACGCCGGCGGCCAGGATCATGGCTTTCATCTTCAAACACCCTGTTTCTCCAGCTCACGATGGCGAACCTCCACATTGACGTTGTGTTTTTCCCGCAGATGTTTGGCCAGCAAGCCTGCGCAATAAACCGAGCGATGCTGCCCGCCGGTGCAGCCGAAGGCGACCAGCAGGTCGGTAAAATTCCGGCTTTGATAGTTTTCCACCACCTGATCGATCATCTCGTACACATGGCTCATGAATCTATGCACCGCCGGTTCCTTTTCGAGAAACGCGATGACTTCCGCATCCTTGCCGGTGAGCTGCTGGTACTGCTCGAATCTGCCGGGATTCGGCAGGGCCCGGCAGTCGAACACAAAGCCGCCACCGTGGCCCTTCTCGTCGCCCGGCATGCCGCTGCTGTAGGAGAAGCTTTGAATGCGCACCGTCATTTTCAATTCGACCTCGCCGAATTGCCGCAGAATCGAGGAGGTGACCAGACGCTTGAAAACCTGCATCAACATCGGCAGTTCCATCGGCAGTTCCACGGTGCGCAGCAGGACTTCGAGATTGCGAATGGCATAAGGTACACTTTGCAGGAAATGGCGCTTCCTTTCATAGAAGCCCCGAAAGCCGTAGGCCCCGAGCGCCTGAACGATGCGAATGTAGACATAGCCGTAGTAGTAGCGCATGAATTCTTCACGATCGATTTTCGTCAGCGCCGCGGCCGCTTCGAGATAACGATTGAGCAGCTCGTCGCGCACCTCGAACGGAATATCGGCCTTGGCGTCGAACAGCAGGGAGGCGATGTCGTATTGCAGCGCGCCCTTGCGGCCGCCCTGATAGTCGATGAAATACGGCTCACCGTCCTTGATCATGATGTTCCGCGACTGGAAATCGCGATAGAGGAAAAAGTCGCGCTCGGCCTGCAGCAGATATTCGGTGAACCGGTTGAAATCGTCCTCCAGCGCCTGCTCATTGAACGGGATTTGCGCAAGTTTGAGAAAGTAGTATTTGAAATAACTCAAATCCCACATCATGGATTGCCGGTCAAAACTGCTGCGCGGATAGCACAGACTGTAATCCAGGGTCCTGCCGGCAACGATCTGAAATTGCGGCAGAATTTGAACGACGCGGGTGTAAAGATCGATCAGGCGGGAGGAAAAACCCTCGCGCGCGCGAATGTCGGTCAGGAGCTGAAACAAAGTGGTGTCACCGAGGTCTTCCTCCAAATACAAACCCTGGTCCAAATCTTCGACATAGATCAACGGCACGGGCAGGCCACATCTGCGAAAATGCCTGGAAAATTCGAGAAAGGCCACATTTTCCTGGCGATCGGGGTTGGTCACACCGATCACGCTGCGGTTCGCATTGGTCAGGCGGTAAAGCTTGCGATCCGAGCCGCCGCCTTTGAGCGGAGAGAAAGTTTCGGCGGTCTCACCGAAATGGCTGCGAAAAAGCTCTTTCAGAAGTCCTTCCATGGGCATCAGAATTTGGTCAATGACATGATGGCGTGACATAAAGTTAAATGTTTTCTCCCAGAAAATCAAGACACAGAATCGCAAAAGTGATTTTTTCTGCGCATGCACGCAGCTCGTGTCTTCAAGAACCCAGTGGGCGCAGCCCCACGGGCGCAGCCCAAAAAAATAATTGACTGCGTTCGTAGGATGACAAAATAATTTTGTCGTTAATCATTTTGTCTTTAGAAAAGCTTCGTAATTGTGATAATTTTTTTAAGGTAATACCATAACGCTCAAATCTGCGCTTGATTTTTCCGAAAAATTGTGTAGCTTTGTAAATTATGGATCAGGCAACAATTACTCTCATCACCGCCCTCCTCACCGGTGCTGCGGCCGAGCTGCTCGGCGGCCTCTCGGTCGAGGTGTTGAGCACGGCCACCAAGGCGCTCGTGCAAAAATTTCGCAATCGCAAAAGCCAACTGCAGAAAGATTTTGACAACGCCTTGAAACCCGCCGTTGCCAGAATCGAAAAGCAATATGGCGGGCAAGCCCGCATTTTGAAATTTCTGGGTCACCTCGACCAACACGCCCAACGCGAAGAAACCCAAGCCCTCCTCACCGAAGCCACCAAAGCCTATCTCTTCAAAAATCTCTGGAGCCGCAACTATCTCCCGGAACTATTCGGGGAATTTTCCCGAAGCTGCGGTACTCCGCTGGACGGATATGGTTGGCCACAAGCCGACGAAGATCTTGCCGACTTCTTCCGGCACCTCGAAGACGAGCTGGCGCGCAGCCCGGATTGGCGCGAGCTGCTCGACCATCAGCGCCTCAAAGAAATCACTTCGGCCGTCTTCAATATCTCCGGCGACACCAAACAGATGGTGAAACTATTGGAGGATTTGGTGCGCCGCGCCGAGCCACCGCGCCCAAACTTGCGCGCCTTGCGCCAAAAATATCTCGAACATCTCAAGAATCAATTCGGCGAATTGGATTTCCGCGGCATCGCGCAAGTGCAAAACATCATCAAGCTGCCGCTGCGCCGGGTGTTTGTGCCGCTGTCCGGTGAGTTGGAACCCGAGCGGGACACGACGGAAAAACAACAACAGCTAGAAAAGCTGGCCCGCGAGCAGGCTGAAAAGGCTGCGCCCGACAGGGAGCGCCGCGTGCAGATCCAGCAGCTCGTGCGCGAAAATCCCTATCTCGTCATCCTCGGCGATCCCGGCTCCGGCAAAAGCACGACGCTGAAATATATTTCCCTCATGTTTGCCGAAAACGAGGCGGAAACGAAGCTACATTTGGAACCACAATGGCTGCCGATTTTCTTCCCGATTTCCGCTTATGCGCAGGCCTTGGAGAAAAACGGCAATGCGCTGCAGACTTTCATGCCGTTGTATTACCGTGAACGCCACAACCTGCCCGACTTGGCGCCACTGTTCAATCACGCCCTCGAAAACAATTATGCGCTGGTGTTGCTCGATGGCCTCGACGAAGTGCGCGAGTGGGAAACCCGCCTGGTCATTTTGCGCCACGTGGAAAACGACTTGCTCAAACGCTATCCCCGCAATCGCTTCATTTTTACCTCGCGTATTGCCGGCTACGACCGCGCGCCCCTCGGCCCGCCGTTCCGCCATTGCACCGTGCTGCCGTTCGATGACGACGAAGTGCGCCGCTTCGCGCACCAATGGAGTCTGGCGTTCGAGATGACCACCAAAGACGAGGCCGCTGCCAAAGAGCCGGCCAAACAGCGCGCCGAAAATTTGATCAAAGACATTTTCGCCACTCCGGAGGTGCGCAGCCTGGCCAGCAATCCGCTGATGGTCACCATTCTCGCGCTCATTCATCACCAAAACGTGCGCCTGCCGGAGCGCCGCGTGGAGTTGTACAAACTCTGCGTACAGGCGCTGGCCGAAACCTGGAACAAGTTCCGCACCGAAAGCGCCACCGGCCGGCCCCTTGACTTGCAGCTCCGCAGCCAGCGCATTGACGAACGCTTTGTGGTGGACGTGCTCGGCCCGGTGGCGTTGTGGATGCACGAAACCGCTCCTGGCGCCACCGTGGACAGCCGCGACCTGCGCGACAAAATCGCCGAATATCTGCCGGCAGCTTGGGGTGATTTAAAGGCGCGTAAACGTGTTGCCGAAGATTTTTTGCAAATCATGACCGAGGGTTGCGGCCTGCTGCAGGAAAAAGGCGAAAATCTTTTCGGGTTTCTGCATTTGACTTTTGAAGAGTATCTGGCCAGCCGCGCGCTCATGGAAAGCGAGCACCTCGACCATGACATTTGGTTGCAGGAAAAATGGCCGGACGAGCGCTGGAAGGAAGTCATTCGCTTGGCCGTCGGCGGCGCGCATTCGCGCGATGCCTCGGACATGCTCGAAAAAATTTTGGCCATGCCCGATACGGGGCGGTTGGGCCAGCAGGTTTTACTGGCCGGCGAATGCCTGCTCGATTTTGGCGGACAGGTGAAAGCCAGAAAAAATGTGATTGACGCCATGCTCGATCTGTTCAACCGCCGCGAAGTGGAACCAGCGCTGCGGGTGGAAACCGGCGAGGTACTCAGCCGCCTCGGCGATCCGCGCAATTTGGAGGAATTTGTCGAAGTGCCGGCCGGCGAGTTTCCCATGGGCATCACCAAAGAGGAAGAGCAGTGGTTCAGGAAAAAATATAACACCGAATGGTTCGAACGTTCTTTGCCGCAGCATAAAATCGCGCTGCCAACTTTTGGGATCGGCAAGTATCCGGTGACCAACCGCAGCTTTCGCGAATTTGTCAAGGACAACGGTTACGAGAATCCGCAGTGGTGGAATTTTTCTCGCGACGCCGAGGCCTTCCGCAAAAAATTGGAAGAAAAGTGGCCACGCTTCTGGCGCGACCCGCGCTGGAACGGCGACAACTATCCGGTGGTTGGCGTGAGCTGGTACGAGGCCGTGGCGTTCTGCAACTGGCTCACGCAAAAGTGGCGTGACGAAGGGAAAATCGGCAAGAATGAAATCATTCGCCTGCCCACCGAGGCGGAGTGGGAAAAGGCCGCAAGCTGGGATTGGCAGAACCAACACAAGCGCCGCTTTCCCTGGGGTGAAGAATACGACGAGAATTTAGTTAATGCCGAGTTAAAAATCCGCCACACTTCATCGGTCGGGGTTTATCCCAATGCCAGTCCCTGCGGCGCGTTGGATATGGCCGGCAATGTGTGGGAATGGTGCCAAACCGCGTGGAAGAAATATCCTTATAAACTCGACGATCGCGAAAGACTAACGGGCGATTCCGCGCGCGTTGCGCGCGTTGTGCGCGGTGGCGCGTGGAACAGTTATCCGCGTCGCGTGGCGTGCGCCTATCGCAACAGCAACCATCCCGATGTTCGTAACTATTATCTCGGGTTTCGCGTCGCCAGAACTTAGTACACTCTACCCTTTACCCTTTTACTCTTTACCCCGTGAGATAATGATATAGGTCCACCATTCAATTTTTCGATCTTCTATCTCACGGGGTGAACACTCATAGCAAGGTGTAAAGCCGCCGTTCGAGGCAAAACGCGCTTGTAGCGCGTTTTGCCTCGAAATTTTTTTTGAAAATTTGCAACTTTTTTGCCAAATAGCTGTATACGATAATTGTTTGACGGGCAAGCGCTCATACGCGCGCGCGTTGTGCGCGGTGGCGCGTGGAACAATAATCCACATAACGTGGCGTGCGCCTATCGCAACAACAACCATCCCGATGAACGTAACAATAATCTCGGGTTTCGCGTCGCCAAAACACTCGAAGCAAGTTGCAAGGGGCAAGTTGCAAGTTGTTAGGCTCATTTTCCCGGAATTTGGCGGCTCATGGGTCGCCAAAGTGTGGAAAGATGAGTGTTCATAGCGCTTGTCCGGTGTCCTGTTCTCGGACGGGGCCGAAAATAAAATAGCCCGGCGACGACTGGTAGTGGCGCGAAACGCGCCACGAACGCCGGCGCCGGGCATTTTGTTTTTACTTTCGTAGTCGCGCCCAA
>JAPDQK010000077.1:0-24560 GCA_034505955.1 Candidatus Zhuqueibacter pondensis | reverse complement strand
CGACAGGTTTTGCCAAAGAGCGCACTGGGCAAGGCGATGGGGTACACGCTGGGCCAGTGGTCGAAGTTGGAGAAATATCTTTCTGACGGTCGCCTGGAAATCGACAACAACTTGATCGAGAATGCGATTCGGCCGGTGGCGTTGGGACGGAAGAACTATCTTTTTGCCGGTTCGCACGAGGGCGCCAAGCGTGCGGCGTTGATTTATTCTTTGGTGGCGACCGCCAAGCTGCACGACGTGGAGCCTTTTGCCTATCTCAAGGACGTGCTCAGCCGCATTGCCGACCATCCGCATTCACGTGTCGCCGAACTCTTGCCACAGAACTGGAAAAACCCTTCTCCAAAATAACACATTCGCTCATCCGCTTCAAGATGGGGTTCACCGAGGGGATACATCCTTTGCGATGTTCTTTAAGTTTTCGTTATCCATTAGATAGCCAGTGGGTGTGTCCAGATAGCGTCTGTGTGACGCTGGCGCGAAGGATCACCGGTGGCGTTCCGCCATACACAGCAAAATGCTCAATCAGCGGAATTTCCAGCCATTGCACTAATTGCACGGATTCCCTCATCACGGCTTGCTTGAAACTCAATAGTGGCAAGAACGTGTTGTTCGCCAAATGCGTTGTTGGCGATACGTTCGGTTTGTGTGACAGCTGTGATGCCAGCATCAAAGTTCAGGTCGATCCCACGCCACCAGATGTTCATTTTTGGTATTCGCCGTTTTATCCGTATATCCGCGGCACGATTTCAGATAGTACCTCTGGCATCGAATCGATCACCCCACTGCTGTTGCGCAATGCCAAACTTTACTGTGATGCATATACCAAGGGTGCGAAAACGGTAGGCTTTCGTTTGGATCCGATAGACGCCTCGAAGCCCGTCGGTTTCCTGATCGAAACCAGTAACCAGGGGAAATGTAGTACAAGGTTTGATCCATTTATTGTGCGACTGGAGGCGGAGTCGCCGCGCTCGACCGTGGATATCCAAGTACCGCCACAAGATCATTTTTTCAATCTTGAAAATCACGGGTTGTCGCAAATCATTTTGGCAACGAAGGAGAAACAATACCACTTCATTGCTCATGATGAAAAGCGCGGTAGAGAGGAAAATGTTTTTTACATTCCACTGCATGGAGGATGGACGGTCGATCTTTCCGAGCTTTGGGGAAAGGAGGATTTGAACATTACCCTCAGCGCCAGCGGGCAAATCGGCCGATATGCTTATGCCATCTTCTCCGAGCAACCCTGGGATTTCTCGAATCCTTTGGAGAAACCACCGGATGCACGATCGATACCGGAGCGCTTTGCCTTGTGGCCAAGCTATCCGAATCCTTTTAATCCTTTCACGACGATGCGTTTCGATATTGCCGGCGACAATCAACGTCCGGTTTCGCTGAAAATTTACAATTTATATGGACAGCTCGTTGCAACACTCTTGGATGGTTTGGTCGCGCCTGGTGAATATGAATTGATTTGGTACGGACGGGACAATCAAAACAATTCCGTCAGCTCCGGCATTTACTTTTGCGTGTTACAAACAAGTGGCTATCGCGCCACGCGTAAAATGACTTTAATCAGATAACACCGGAATGATTTTTCAGCGCAAAATATCAAGAGCTGGCAGCTTTGGGTTATATGGATTGATTCTTGTTTCGCTTGCCGGTCATGCCGCCTCTGGCTCGGTGCCTCTTGTGCGCGAAGAGAACAGGGGCGCTTTCCCAAAGGTGTCGCCTGATTTTCTTGCGTTGAAATGTGAACAACCGGCTTGTTCCGTGCGTACCGTTTGGGATATTATTTTCGATAGGGAATTGCTTGAAATATCGACCCGAGTTTATAAAGACAGGCCGAAGTCTGACACGGTACAGTTCAAAATTTGTAACCGCGGCAAAGATACGCTCAGGTTGGTGGAAATCATTCCCCGGCCGTATATTGAGTTGCGCTATGACACGACAAAGTCAATAGAACCTGACAGTTGTATTCTTGTGCAACTGATTTTTCGTCCGATCAAGCCTGACACTATTTGCGGATGCCTTTACATCATCATCGAAAATCTCAGTCTAAAGCCGGCGCAAACCGATACTGCGCAGTTGCCTTATCACGCGATTGCACGTGCGCCACGCATTCAAGTGAACAAACGTCTGATCGATTTTGGTGATGTCGCCATTAACAAAGAAAAAATTGATACGCTGGTTATATGCAATAACGGTGACACAACTCTGAATATCACAAGTTATGATACCGTGAGTTTGAGTGAAGCATTTCAACTGTTGTCGCCAAAACCAGACAGAATCGAACCGACGCGGTGCGATATACTTCAGATTAGCTTTAAGCCAAGCATGCCGAGTCCGTATTCACGCACTTTCTGGATTCACTGTGATTCATACGAAGATACGTTATTGGCAATAACTTTGCATGGTCGCGGCTTTACTGGCCCGGGCATTGAATTTAATCCTGATTCCATTTCTTTTCGGACCTGTTTAGAAACGACGCAAAAAAAGATGGTGAATTTACGCAATATCGGCACTGAGCCACTCACGGTCTGGCGCATTGATAGCCCGGATCCTATTGCGTTGCCTTCACCGATAACCGACTCAATAATCATCAAGCCGGATAGTTTCGTGGTGCTGTCGTTCAATTTTATACCACAGGATACGAAAAACCTCATTGGTCGCTATATCGCACTTAGTAACCGCAAAGGCGGAGATAGCACATTGTTTGTAACTGCCCGTGCGAACACCGCCAGCTTCCGTGTCGCGCCAACAAAGGAGTTATTGGAACCGCTTGTGGCTGTTGTTGGCGAAAAGGATTCTGCCGCGTTTTTTATCGACAATGCCAGTGACTGCTCCCTGTTCATTGATACGATCTATGTGAAACAAAATATGTCACCATTCGACGTTTCGGAGCGCAAGGTGACGATCAAGCCGCGCGGCCAAATACCGGTTTGGGTGCGTTTTGCCCCAAATGACACGCTGCCGCGCATGGCAAAAGTTTTTGTAAGAGCGAGATATTTTGCGACGCCAGAAAGCCTGATTGTGCAGGGCAAAGGTTTGCCTGGCGCCATATTCGTTCTCGACTCCGGCCAACTGAATTTCGGCGAAGTTTGTATCGGCAGTGATTCTACTCGCAAAGTGCGAGTGCGTAATGCTGGCCATAAAACAATGGTGATTAGAGACATCATTCGAACCGGCAGCCCCGCTTTTACCATCCATCCACAAGACTCGATACGAATCGGCCCTGGCGGGGAGCATATATTTGCCGTTACCTACACGCCAACGATCGCTGATACGGAGCGCGCTACATTTGAATTCATAACGAGCTCTGCCAGCGGCAACAAAAAGCTATATGTGCAAGGTCGAGGCATAAGAGCCGAACTGGAAGCCGACTGCCGGGAACTCATTTTTAAAGAAGTCGCCCTTGGTGATAGCTCAACTCTTCCATGTAAATTGACAAATAAAAGTAATCGCCCAATAAGAATTTTTGATATTGAAGTAGTTCCGGATAATGGTATTTTTTCTGTTTTCCCCAAAGAAGGCGAGCTTAATTCTCGTGGCGATTTCTTACTTGTTAAAGTGACATACAAGCCCGTTGTCGCGGGAAAAGACTCAGCTCGCTTAGTTGTTGAACACAACGCCAATTGTGCCGATACCATATTTTTGTCAGGTACAGGTGTGCCGGTTATCAGACCAACCATCGAAAATATCACAGATATTTGCCTGCAAGATATTGGCAAGGACATCAAAATATCGGCTCGTTTTAATGACGATTGCATGAGTAACAACCGCATACTTCATTTTCGTGCCGGCGGCTCGGCGATATTCGATTCGTTATTGATGGCCGTGTCTGCCAACTGTTCAACAAGTTCTGCTACAATTCCAGGGGCAATCGTCGGATCGACCGGTATCGAATACTATTTCACCACGGTGAATGAAAAGGGCGTCTCTGGCCGGGCACCGGCTGCACCATTGGTCTATGCAGTCAGCGTTCGGCTGCCGGATGGCATTCGCAGTCACCCGTTGGCGCACGGGGATGAAGTCAATGTGTACCGCATGATTTCCATTCCGCTCATCCTGGATGATCCTGATCCGCTCAGAGTTTTAAAGAATAGCTCTTTGGGTGATCCGGACCAGGAGAAATGGCGCCTGTTTGATTATCAAAATGGCAGTCTGCATGAGCTGACTGCCGGTAATCCCGAGAAGGTTCGTCCTTTTCAACCCGGGCGGGCCTATTGGCTCATTACCAAAGAACCTGGGAAATCTTTGTGGAGCGGCTCTGGCAGCACAACGCCAGCAGGTCCCGTGGCGTGCGCCGATTCGAATTCCTACAATAAATATCTTCGCTTTACCCTCGAGCCTGGCTGGAACATGATCGCCAATCCGTTTAAGTTTCCGATTCCTAAAAGTTGGCTGCATATTGTTGATGACAGCACGGTGATTTATGACAGAATTTTTTCTTACGACCGTTGTTGGAAAATCGCGCCTGATACGCTACAGCCGTGGCTAGGTTATGCGATCAAGCTTGGCAGAAAGGCGCAAGTCGCTTTTAATTTGCAAAGTGTGCCGAGGAATCGAACGCCTGGTCCTATGCAAGGCGATCAGCCGGAAAGTTGGACGGTTCAAATCATCGCGCACACAGGCCAGTATGAAGATGCAATTAATTATCTCGGCGTTCGGAATGGTGCCAGAAATGAGTGGGACGGCTACGATCTGTTTGATCCGCCTTCCATTGGCGCTTGTGTGAATGTGGCGTTTCCTCATCTCGATTGGATACACAATCCCGATAACTACACCGGCGATTTTCGTACGCCATTTGCCGATGGCGCGATATGGGAATTTGAGGTTAAAAGCGCATTCCCAGCGGCGTCAACAACACTCGAATTTGTAAATCTTCAAAGTGTTCCTGGGCAATTTGAAATTTATCTTCACGATAAAAATCGGGGCCTCTTGAAAGATTTGCGCAATCAGAGTCACTATACTTATGAAGAGCTTGGCGAGCTTTTGCCAGGCCGATTCGAGTTAATCATTGGAAGCGCGGCTTACACACAGCCACGTACTACTGCGATTCAAAATGCGACTCATGAATTTCAGCTTTATGCAAATTATCCCAATCCGTTCAACAATGAAACGATCTTCTCTTTTTCTCTTCCAAATCTTACACAGGTATGGTTGAAAATTTTTGATCTCACAGGAAGGGAAGTGACTGTGCTCAGTAATGGCGCCACATGGGAAAAAGGCCGGAATTATGTGCGGTGGGATGGGAGTGATCGACGTGGGAATAAACTTGGGAGCGGTATTTATATTTTATCTTTTCAAGCTGGCGAGTTTAAGAAGCAGCAACGGATTACTCTGGTGAAATAACAGTTTTAGAACTTATGCGTACATAAAGCATTATAGTTTTGATCGGGAACAGCTATGTTTCTCAATCGTGGCACTTCAACAAAAATACTGTTGAGCATCCTGTTTTTGGTTGCGATACAGGCTCACAGCGACAACCGAGAGAAAAACAAATGGTTTGATATTAAAGTTAAGACCACAGCGCTTAAAACGAAATTCTTTGACGCTTTCATAGCAATTCCAAAGAATGCTGATAGCCTGCACGTGCTTTATGCTGCGGTTCCAAGGGAAAATGTTTGGTATAGCCCTGATGGATATGGTCAAAGATGGATACCAACTACTGGCTTGGAGGCGATAAAAGTTAATAAGTTTGTCGTACATCCAATGAGTAATGATACTGTCTATGCTTGTACTAGCTCGGGTTTGTACACTCTTGCTGTCGGACGTCTGCAATGGACAGAAGTCGGGCGTGAATGGAAGTATTCATCAATGATCTCTGTCACTTTTGGGCAGCCTCCAGATAATTCGATATATGCGGCAACGTTAGACAGTATTTTCAAACTTTCCCATCGGGACTCAGTGTGGAAATCGCTTGGGCTGCTTCCCGATACCTCGAAAACAACACGTTTCGGCAATGCTATCACTGCTATTACGTTGTCCCCTTTTAGTGCCAAGCACTTTGTTGTCGGAACCAATCAAGGAGTATATAGTGTAGAAATTAAGAATGACTCACTAGTTTCACCTTCCAAACTGCGTCTTGGTTCTCCAAAGGAATTGAATTCTTATGCCTTTTTTCGCAATAAAAGTGGAGGTATAGAAATTTTAGCGCTTACGCGCAATGAAGGAGCCTTTTACAGTCCTGATAGCATAGATTGGTGGCCGATGAATACTGAACTAAAGAAATCAAGACATTCTTTTCCGTATTTCCAAAGTCTAACAATTGATCATGGTTCTGTGACGAGAAGTTGCTATGCCGCTAGTTTGGATGGTAAAATCAAGCAATATCGACTTGTTGGATTGCAGGTTGGTTTCATCAAATCTTTTCCCGTGTATATCTCAACGTGGGAAAACGATTTAATTCTAAATCGCTTGTTTCAACATTTATCCGATCCAGAAATTATTGAGTTATTTCAGATCGGCAATATAACCATTAACAGTAAATCAGGACTGGACACTTTACTAAAAGAGAATAAAGAGTTGCGAAGCTATGATAAGCTCGTTTGGCCCAAAGTTACAAATATTTCAACATCAGATACGCTTCGTGAAAGCCGAAATATTAATATTGTTCGTAAAAGCCGTAGTATTAGTATTGAAATTTATGTTTATACAAGAAAGCTTGACGGTTCATTTGTCGAGAGCAAACCCTATAATGGAGAAAAGGACTCTGAAAAGTACTATCCTACAATGGTTGACAGTCTCGCACGACAAATCAAGTTGAAAGAATTTGGCATTCGAGAACATTCAATGATAAGCAAGTGTTTTTGGCTAGGCTGGAGAAAATATATTTTGGGTGGACTGATATTGGCCGCAGGTATACACGCGATAGCTGCCATGGTGGACAGTGATAAACGCTTGCTCCCTATGCCGCCACAATTTCCATGAATTCAAATCTATGTTGTTTTGAAAGATTAGATTCAAAGAAATATGATCTTCTTCACTATGAGGATACAAAATGAATGCGCTAAAATTTAGTTTCTGCCTAATACTGCTCGTCGCCGTTATGGTGGCATTACTGCAAAATGGCTTGACTCAAGACCAGCAACTTTTAAATACATTCAGTAGAGCTCAAAACGCATTTGATGGGCGGAATTACACTGAAGCGGAAAGACTTTGTAATGAAATCGTTAATGATCCCAACGCTGGGGAAGCAAAAAACAACTCTGTCGTTGCAGCGGCCAATAGTTTACTGGGTCGAATTTACGAGTTACGTCTCAGACAAAACGATGCATATCGCAGTCGCGTACAGTTATATCTGCAGAGAGCCGTTGATAGGGATCCCCAAAATCCAGAGCACCATATGCGTCTTGCACAATTTTTGGAAAGAGCGGGAAGCAACCCGACAGACGCTATAATGCATTACGAAGCGGTGGTTAGGCTCGGTGCAGGTACTAGAGATGTCTTTGAAAAATTGGCAGCGTACTATGAGCAGATTAGGCGGTATGATAAAGCTAAATCCCTTTACGGCAATCTAATTACATTGGCTCCCAACGATTCGAACATTCGTTATCGGTATGGGTTAATCCTTCAAAATTTAGGGGATATAGATGGTGCCAAGCAAGCATTCATTGATGCTACGCGTTTTGATGACATGAATTGGGATGCTTATGTTGCTTTGGGATTGATATACGAAAAAACGGAGAAAAATTTAGATAAGGCATTTGAATCGTATAAAAAAGCTGAAGACACACGAAAGGAGGCACGAGATGGTCTGAAAAGAATTTCTGATATGAAAAAAACCGTCGATTTCTTTCAGAATGTTATACGACAAGCTAACCAAGCTATTCAAATAAAAAATATTGATCGTTTGACTGCGATTCATTATCGATTAGACAGTTTATGCCAGAAACATCCAGAAACTTTAGAGATTAGACAGGAACTTCAAAAAGTCCGTAACCAGTTATCTGAGCTTTGGTTTAAAGAAGCGCAACGACTCGCAGATCATGAACAAACTCTGAATTATGCACCAGCAGCTTACGATTCATCGCTTCATTATGCTGATACTGATACAGGCAGAAGTCGTGCCAGTGCCGGAAAAAGTGATGCACTAACAAAACTTGGGGTCGTCCGAAAAGCTGAAGAAGAATACAAAAAGGCTGAAAGCGAATTCGAAAAGGTAAAAGATGAAAGGGCAGAAAGAGAGTTTAAAGCCAAAATGCTTGAAGAGTTAAAGAAGGGTTTTATTACAGCGGGGCGAATTAGCACCTTATGGCGGGGCGCTGCTGAAAAAAAACAAATCGAGATTGACTATTTTATGGGTTTGTCTGCCTTTCAAGACAGTTTAAGATTTGAAGAAGCAAAATTTTATTTTAATCAAGTTCGAAGATATAACCCAAAGTTTATGAGAGTGCAAGAGTATGCTTATAAGGCGACGGAACGACATAGAATAGAGGAAGAAATAAATTTCTTGAAAAATCAGGCAACTTTAGCATTTAATGCTAGTTTGTGGGAAGAAGCAAAAGTATATCTTGAAAAGCTTTTTCCTCGTCTAGATGACGAAATCGAATATTTCTCCAAGCGTAAGGATGAAGCTGCCAATGAAAATTTACAGGAAAGACAGAAAATGTTTGAAAGTAAAATTCGAGAACTTGAAAATGACAAAAAGTATTTTTCTGATTTGCGCCAGAAGGTAAATGCCGAACTTGATAAAATAGATTGGGGGGTGATACTAGTCATGGTCTTAATTTTTGGTTTTGGGGTTCTTTTTTGTATTGTCGGTAAGATTCTTTACAAAAATTTCAAACGCGACGACATATCTAAGACTGTACACAGAGAGCGATCTGCGCGGAAGCCAAAACTTGCTTAGCTTTTTATCACTTAAAAGATATTGACAAATTTGCACTGGAGATCTACTATGTTGCAAAACGCAAGTGAATTCTTAAAAATCACCAATTTGATTGTGACGGGCTGCATAGTGATTGGTGGACTATCGTTGTTTTACTTTTGGCTTAAAGTTTCTGAAAAACTCAAGACTTCTCTTTTACTTCATTTGAGGATTCAGCGTATAATTGATGTTCAGTTGCAGAGCACACCCAAACATATAACAAAAAATCTTATTAAAGAAGCAAAAAAGAGAGAAGGGGAATTGCTTTATGAAATAAAAAAACGAGATGATGAAATTGCCCGTTTAAGAAATGCATTAAAATTATTAAAACCGATCAACACTAATAAAAGAGAAACCATGCGGGATTTTTTTTCACGGCAAATGGCTGAAATGGAATTAAAGACATTTCGCAAAGAATTTGCTTTCTTTTTCCTTGGTCTAATAGGACCATCAACATTAACTTTATTGGGAAAGGGTATTGCTCTGAGTTATAAACTATTAGCAGGAATACTTTGATCCTAATGGGAATTTCCTTTGTTGCATTTCTGGGGAATTCTAAAATTCCTCACCAATCCAATATGAAAACATTATGCTACTGTAATCGATATCTATAGCTTTTTTGTAGCGATAAAGATAGAAAATCTTCGTTTACCTCCCAAACATAAACCTCACCGGCCTCCACAACCTCCTCGCCCACGCCCGCTCGTTGTGCTCGGCGCCGATATCATAAAAGTATTCCAAATCGACGCCTTTCACATATCCCTTCTCTAAAAGCAGCGCCACCATTTCGTCATACCCGGGCTTGAGGCGCGCATCCAGGCCTTCGCTGCCAACATCCAAATATACGCGAATGTCTTTCTTGGGGCCGGTGTAGGCGCGGACTTCTTTGAGAATTTTGTTGTCATCCACCAAAAACGCGCTCGACAGGCAACCGGCTTTGGAGAAGACTTCGGGGTGCCACCACACAAACAAGAACGAGATCAGCCCGCCCATGGAGGAACCCATCACGGCAGTGTTCTGCGCGTCCGGCTTGGTGCGATACGTGCTGTCAATCATCGGCTTGAGCTGCTTGATCACAAAGTCCGCGTAGGCTCGTCCCAGCTCGGTGTCAGAGTACTCCGCGTTGCGGTCCGGCGTGTTGTAAATTCCCACCACAATAATCTCTTCGATCTCTTGCGCGCGGATCAAGCTGTCCGCCACTTCATCCACGTGCCAATCGTAGCCAATGAAAGAAGTGCTGGGATCGATGATGTTTTGCCCGTCGTGCATGTAGAGCACGGGATAGCGCTTCTGCGTTTCCTGCTCATAAGACGGCGGCAGCCAAACGATGACGTCCCGCGGATGCCTGAGTTTTTCACTCTTCAGTCCGCGATGATATTTCACCGTGCCGGTGATCCCGCCGCCGGATTTGAATGCGAGATCGCTCCACGTTAGTGGCCGAATCGTAATCGCGGTATCGGCATTCACGACAAATTGGAAATTCCCTGGAATGACACCCTCGTTGTAAATGGCTTGCGTGTTCCAACTGCCACGGGTGATTTTGAACTCCACGAACAGACCCTTGGAAAACTGGCACGTCAGGCTCCGCAGAGAATCGCTCTTTCTCTGCAGCTCGACTCGTCCGGGATCCCAATTGCCCAATGTCGCATTATTGCCCGCAATATAAACTTTCGACTCGGCCGGCGTTGCGACGGGAATGATCACGTTGAAGGTGACTTCCTGTTTCTGGCTGAAGCAACCCGTGGCAAAAAACATCAAAAATGCAAACGTAAAAAGTCCTCTTGGCTCGTTTGCGGGTTTGCATTTCAGAAGATTCATCGTTGGCTCTCTAAAGTGAGTGATGAAGAATGGATTTGATCAATGACAGTTTATTGTATTACTCCGCAAGAACTATCACAATCGCGAAGATTTTCTAAAGACAAAATGATCAACGACAAAATTATTCTGTCATCCTACGGACGCAGTCAATTATTTTGTCTTTTTGGCTGCGCCCGTATGGTTGCGGTAAAAACTGCGTTATGATTTTAGAACACAGACTGCGTCCAACAAATCGAATTGGTTTTACTGGTCACGGCTGGGTTGCAGTGTTCCGAACTTTTGCGCGAGCACCTCGCGACGATGTGTAAAAATCTTCCGCAATTCACCTCGAACCAATCTTCCTGCCGCGATTCTGCCCAATACGCCGAAAGGAAGTGCATAGTGGACGAGATCCTGCATCTCGACGCCGCCCTCGATTTCACGGAACCGGTGCTGATGATGCCAGAAGCGGTAGGGACCAAATCGTTGTTCATCGACGAACAGATGTGGCTCGACAACATGCGTGATTTCCGTGACCCACGTGCTCGATATTGCAAAGAACGGGTTCAAACGATACGTGATGATCATGCCCGGGTACATTTTCTCGGGAGTTGTCGAGGTGAGTTTGAGTTGCAATGCCGGTGGTGTGATCTCCGAGAGATTCTCCGGATCGGAGAAAAATTCCCAGGCCTGGTGAATGGAAATGGGCAGGAGCTGAATCTCGTGAATGGTTTCAAGCTTCATACGGGTATATTACACTCAATTGGTTCGTTGATCGTCCATCAGCGTCGTCTTTTTTCTACGAAAAAATAGGCAAAGAAGCAAGAGGAAAAAAATTGCTTGCACTTTTCACACTCAATCATGAAATTGTAGTGGGTGAAATTCAAAGAAAGAGACATTATGCAACGAATCATTCTGGCAGTTGTAATTTTTCTGTCTTTTTGCTTTTCCACTCTCGGATTTTGCCAGACGCCATTCAAGGATTTTCTCGCTCGCGCCAATCGCCTGCCGAATCCCGCGGATAAAAACGCCGTCATCGACAGTTTCATGCTCGCCACGCGCTTTCCATACACCGAAGTCGATCCGGCGAGTCCCACTGGCTATGCGGCATATTTCGTGTATCGCGGCACGCCGAGCAGCATTACGGTGGCCGGAGATTTCAACTTTTGGAATACCAGTGCCGATCCTTTGCAACAACTTCCGGCGACCAATTTTTGGTATCTTGGCAAAAATTTCGAATCAGATGCACGCCTCGACTACAAATTTGTGCTGAATGGCAACACGTGGATTCTCGACCCGAACCATGGTAAAACGGTAACCGGCGGCTATGGTCCGAATTCCGAGTTGGCGATGCCAGGTTACGTGCAGCCCGAAGAGATTGAATATCGTCCGGCTATTGCGCATGGCCGCATTGAGACCATCACCATGTCGAGTAAATTTCTCAACAATTCGCGCACGGTGAAAATTTATCTGCCGCCGGATTACGACACCAGCACGCGCCGGCCCGGCCTGATCATCGTTCATGACGGACTCGAATATATCTCACTCGCTTACATGGACCGGGTACTGGATTATCTTCACAATCGCCGGGAAATTTCAACGCCGATCGCGATTTTCATTCCACCGGTCAATCGTTCGCCGGAATACACCGGCAGCCAGCGTGAACTGTTTGGCCGTTTTATTGTTGAGGAAGTCCTGCCGTATGTGGCTGCACGCTACCGTGTGGATACTGTCGCCAACCGCCGGGCGAATCTCGGCGCTTCTGCCGGTGGGCATATCACTTTTTATTTGGCGTTCAAATATCCGAATGTATTCGGTCTCGGCGCCGGCCAGTCGAGCTACATTTCCTCTGAATTGCAAGCACTGGCAGCGGCAGCGCAGGATTTGACGCAACGCTTTTATATTGACGTCGGAACTTATGATTTATCCGGTTTTCTGCAAACGAATCGCAACTGGCGTGATCAACTGAGCAACCGGGGCTTTGCAGTGCGATATGCGGAATTCCACGAGGGGCATAGTTGGGGCAACTGGCGGGCGCATTTGGATGAGGTGCTGCGCTTCCTTTTTGCGCCGGACACGGTGACGGCGGTTGCTCAAAAAGAGCAGACGCCAGTCAGCTTTGCATTGCAACAAAATTCTCCGAATCCGTGGTCGGCCTCATCGCATGAGGGAACGACATTGATTTTTTCTCTTGCGGCGCCAACGCCGGTGAGTCTGAAAGTGGTCAATATTCTCGGCCAGACGGTTTGGCAGCAGAACTGGCCGAGTTTAAATGCAGGTCGATACGAAGTGCCACTGCGAGCAAAGCTGCCGCCGGGGATTTATTTCTATCAACTGCACGCGCTGGAGAAAGTGTTGACGAAGAAGATGATGGTGTTGCCGTAATTTGATGGACAAGCGAGGCAATCTTGTGTGTCATTTTCATGCAACTGCCACAGCTTCGGTTCGTAGGGAACGACTTAAATGGGCCACGCGATTTCGTGGGACCAACATGAGGGCTAATCCCAGCGCAGAAGCAACATGCAATAGTGTCGCCAGGTCGAATGCTTCCTCTGCGGTTTCTATTTGTGAAATTTGCCGCGCGGTAAGGCCCGTCAGTTTCGCCAGATTTTTTTGACTGATTTTACGCTTTCGTCTTTCCTGGCGAATTTGATAACCGAGGAAAATTAGTTCTTTCTCTTCCTCATAGCGCTTTCTGAAACCGGGATTTCTCAGCATTTCGCGCAAGCTATTACGAAATGTCCTCATGACTTTTCTCCATGTCTAATGAGATAATCATGTCGATAGCGAATGGCGCGTTCAATTTCAGTAACCGGGATTTTTGTCGTCTTTTTGATAAAACCATTAGTTAGAATTATGTTCTTTTTCTGGGCGAAAAAATAAAGCAGTCGAATCTGCTTGTTTGCAATTTTGAAACGCAACTCGTGAATTTTATCACGAATAAAATCCGCATAAGGTCGTTTGAGCTGAGGGCCATATTCTTCGAGCAGCGCCAGACGTGCATAAATTGTCGGCTGTTCTCTTATGGGATCAAAACTCTTGAATGAACTCTTGCACAGGGCAATTGCCGCCTTCGGTCTCGTAGAAAATGATCGAGTAGCTCATGTATAAAAATATATGGCAAATCAAATAGAAATCCAAGAAAAGATTTTAGGCAAAAACAGTTTGTCGGCTATATTCACATCACGAACATGCAGCCCGAAGATAACAACAAACCTTTGCGCTGGCTCTTCCTCGATTTGAACTCCTATTTTGCCTCGATCGAGCAGGAGCTGCGTCCGGAATTGCGCGGCAAGCCCGTTGCCGTGGTTCCGGTGATGGCGGATTCCACCTGCTGTATTGCCGCCAGCTACGAGGCCAAAGCGTTTGGGGTGAAAACCGGAACCATGGTCTCCGAGGCACGCAGGCTCTGCCCGGGAATCCATTTGGTCGAAGCGCGGCACAAGCTCTACGTAGAGTATCATCATGCCATCGTGCAGGCGGTGGAATCCTGCTTGCCGGTGGCCGTGGTGATGTCGATCGACGAAATGGCCTGCCGTTTGATCGGCAGCGAGCAGAAAATTGACAAAGCCCTTGCCATCGCGCAAAAAATGAAGTGTACGATTCGCGAACAAGTCGGCAGCACTCTGCGCTGTTCGATTGGGCTGGCGCCGAATCGTTTTCTTGCGAAAGTGGCGAGTGACATGCAAAAGCCCGATGGTTTGGTGGTGATTCGTGCCGCCGATCTGCCGCAGATTTTATATTCGCTCCAGCTTACAGATTTTCCCGGCGTTGGCCCACGCATGCACAAACGTTTGCAAGCTCATGGCATTCGCACCGTGGAACAGCTCTGCGCCTTGTCCAAAATGCAAATGAATAAAATCTGGCACGGCATTGTCGGTGAGCGGTTTTGGCACTGGTTGCGCGGGGATGATATTGCGGAACCTGCCACGCACAAAGGAACGGTCGGCCACTCGCACGTGCTGCCGCCTGATCTGCGCACCGAAGAGGGTGCGTACGCGGTGGCGCAAAAGCTGGTGCAAAAAGCGGCGATACGGTTGCGGAAAATGGGCTACTATGCCGGCGGGCTGGTGGTGTTCATCAGGTTCCTGCGAGATCAGAGTTGGTCTGCCAAAACCAGCATGGTCGAGTGCCAGGATACGCTGACGATGCTCGAGGCGTTGCAGATGTTGTGGCAGCAACATCCGGCCGGAAAACCGCTGGCGGTGGGCGCGACTTTATTCGATCTGGTGCCAGCGCATCTACACAATCTCTCGCTGTTCGAGGATCCCAAGCGCGCGCGACTCATGCAAGCGATGGATTCGATCAACGCCAGGTTCGGCACGGACAAAGTCTATTTTGGCGGGATTCATCAGGTCAAGCATGCGGCGCCGACACGCATTGCGTTTACCAGCATTCCGGATCTTTTTTGACTTGCAGGTGTAAAACTGAGGTATTTCACTATGCACAAAATTTTGCAAATCGCTGCGCGCCGGACGCAAGCGCTGACGGAACCACTTGAAGTTCTGCAGGGACAACAGAAGAGTGCAATCGCTCAAAAAACGCACGAGCGTCTCAAAATTTTTTTGTAATAGAAAGGTCAATTCGAATGAGTACGACTGGAAGGAGGCATTTACGATGCCGATTGTTTACGGATGGCTGGACAGCAGTTCCTTTTTTGGTAGGTGCCGCTCCCAACGTCTACCTTAAAATCCCGATGATTTTGAGAAATTCATCCGGAGTTGCCACGGGAATTCCCATTTGATCAAAATGCTTTTTATTGCGGGTGATGATGTAATCAACCTGCATCTCCCTGGCTGAATAGAATTGAATATTGTCTTCAAATTCCGGCAATTGGGAATCGAAAGCGTCGATAATGATTTGTCGTGTTAAGGGGACAATTTCAAAATCTTGCGTTATCGTCCTGACTTCGGTGCGAGCTTGCATTTCCCCGACTTTGCGCATGCGCAGAAAGTGAAGTATGGCTATCGTTAACGCAGAAATGTAACCTGCAATTCCATAAGACTTCAATAAGTCTATCGTGGAAAGACTCTCAAACCAGCCGGCGCGTCTGGTCAACACATCCATGAAGACGTTGATGTCAACATGTACTTTCATTTCCATATTTGCTTTCGATAGCATCAATAATCAAATCCTTATCAGAAACGTTGGGCGCGACATCAGCCATGCAACCAACCAATTTAAAGAGTTCCGGTCGGCTGATTTTGATATTAGGATATTTCTGGCGGAACTCTTCTTCGGGTGTCATTATGTTTTGTGGTTTAGTTGGTTTCGAGGAATTCGCGGTATTGGGCTGCGAAAGGTTGAGATCAATTTGAATAAAGGCTTTATCTCCCAGCGTATGATAATAAACAACATCATCAAGGGAGATACCCAACTCCCTTGTAACTTCTTTTAATGTAGCAGTCTGCATTTTCAGTCTCCTGATATGTTCAAAAAAATATAGTGATTTTTATTGATGTAGTCAAATAGTTTTTGGAGATTTCCATGCGTGACTTGCTTCCCACTCTCCAGCGCTGGCGCGAACGCGGCGAGGCTATTGCCATTGCCACGGTGGTGAAAACCTGGGGCTCGTCGCCGCGACCGGCTGGTGCGAAAATGGCAGTCAATGCCCGCGGCGAGATGATCGGCTCGGTCAGTGCCGGTTGTATTGAGAACGCCGTCATTGAAGAAGCGTTGAACGTCATCAAAACCGGCAAGCCCAAACTCCTCACGTTTGGCGTATCGAATGAACAAGCTTGGGAAGTCGGACTGACGTGTGGCGGGACGATTGAGGTGTTTGTGGAGAAACTCGATCCTTGATCCTGAATACCGGCTCATGCTGATATTCAGCCCGGCGTATTCATAAATTGTTACTGCGCAGAGGTCAAACCTACCCCGGGCTGTAAGCATCTTCGCCAGCACGAGCACCGTTCCACATACTCGAGAAGATTTTTTACCGAATGCCATTCTTGGGGGATTATTTATTCCACCAGCAAATTACATTACACTCGCTGGCCAAGAATTCGCTTGAATTTTTTACAAAAGCTCGCTATTTTTGAAGTTGGTTATGTCCCCGAAAAAATATCATGTACTTTGGTAAGGAGAAAAAATGTCCCACCCAGTGGAAGTGACTGATGCGAATTTCAAAGACGAAGTATTGGATTCCAACATACCGGTCATGGTGGATTTCTGGGCGGCATGGTGCGGCCCTTGCAAAATGATTGCACCGGTCGTGGCAGAGTTGGCGAAGGAGTATGAGGGCCGCGCCAAAATCTGCAAGCTCGATGTCGATAATAATTATCAAACCGCTGGTGCGTATGGTATTCGCGGCATTCCGACTTTGCTCATTTTCAAAAATGGCCGAGTCGTCGAGCAGCTTGTTGGTGTCAAATCGAAGCAGTTTCTCAAAGAAAAATTGGACGCTTACCTGTAATAGTAGCATTCTTTGCCAAAAGTCTACGACGTTCTCGTTGCCGGCGCCGGGCCGGCCGGATTGAGCGCAGCTGGAACTGCTGCGCGAGCGGGATTGCGCGTCGCACTTTTTGAGCGCAGCAAGGAGATCGGTTATCCGGTGCACACCAGCGGCGGAAGCTGGATTGCCGAGCTGCGCCGTTTGGGTGTGCCGGATCGGTTTATGCATCCGATTCGCACCGGGAAATTTTTGGCGCCGGCTGCAACTGCGACTTTTTCATACCCGGAGCCGGTGAATTGTGTCTTGGAGGTTCGCGGTCTGTATCAGTATCTCGCCGCGCAAGCGGCAGAGGCCGGGGCAGAGGTTTTCCCGGCCTGCTTGGTCGAACGCGCCATTTTAAAAAATGATCACCCCATTGGCCTGATCGTGCGACCGCGAGGAGAATTCTTCGCGCCCGTTATTATCGATGCTACGGGTATAGCCGGTGTTTTGGCGCAGCAGATGAACCTGCGCGGACCGATCAGCCGCTACGGCCTTGGCGCCGAGCAGGATTTTTATTTGCCGGATTGGCCCGCGGACACCGTCGCCTTGCTCTTTGGCAGTTTGGCCGGTCCTGCCGGCTATGGCTGGATTTTTCCGCATGGCGGGGGCAGAGTGCGTATTGGCATAGGTGTGTTGCGCCCGGATACTGCGTTTGATCCCCGTGCCCTGCTCGAGCATCTGCTCGCGCGAGGTGAAATCGCCGGCTGTCAGATTAAACGTCATGCTGCCCTTGAATTTCATTTGGGAACGATTCCGGCTGTGCCTCCACTCGTCAAAACTTCTACAACCGGACTATTGGTGGTCGGAGATGCGGGAGGCCTCATCTCAACTCTGTTGGGAGAGGGCATCCGTTTTGCGTTGGATATTGGCCGCATGGCTGGTGAGGTTGCCGTCGAGGCACATCGGGCCGGACGTTTTGATTCGGAATTTCTCGGTCGCTTTGATGACCGTTGGCGCCGTCGATATGGCCGGCTGTTCGCGTGGGTTTGGGTAATCAATCAACATCTGGCGCAATACGATGACAGCGCCTGGAACGAAAAAATTGCATTGCTCTCACAGTTTCCTGCTGAAGCGGTTGCAGCACTGCTAAAAGGCGATTGGTCTGCTCCGCCTCTGCTCGCACAGTTTTGGCATCACCGCCATCAGTTCAGCCGAACGATGTGGCGATATTTTCAAAAAAATATCTGGAAAAAGGCTTGATTTTTTTCGGTGATTTATCTACCTTTTAACATCTTGTGACAAGACATCTTAGGAATGACATCATGCTGGTATTGATCATGGCCGGGGGAGCCGGAACGCGTTTTTGGCCCAAAAGCCGAGAACGCCATCCCAAGCAACTCTTGCCCATAACCGGTGAGGCGACCATGCTGCAGAATACGGTTCGCAGAGTGCAGCCGCTGGTGCCGGAAGAAAACATCTTTGTCATCAGCAATGCAGTGCAATACCCCGGCATTATCGAGCAATTGCCGATGCTCCCGCCAGAAAATATCATCGTTGAGCCTCGGCCGAAGAACACGGCGGCGTGCATCGGTTTGGGAGCAATCATCTTCCAGCAACGCGAACGGAATGGGGTGATGGTGGTGCTGCCAGCGGATCATTTGATTGATGATGACGATGTCTTCCGGCAGACTTTACTCGACGCTGCGAAGATCGCTGCAGAAAAGGATGTGCTGATTACCATCGGCATTCAACCGACCTATCCGGCGACCGGATACGGTTACATTCAATTCAATGAGGAGAAAATCTCGGTGGGCGAGGCCACGGCCTATCGGGTCAAGACTTTTGCGGAGAAGCCCAATCTCGAAACTGCCAAGCGTTTTCTTGACAGCGGTGATTTCCTGTGGAACAGCGGCATTTTTGTTTGGCGCATTCCCGTCATCATGGCGCAGATTGAAGAACACCTGCCGCATCTTTATGATGGCTTGCAGGAAATCATCCCTTATCTCGGCAAGCCGGAGCAGGATCAAATCATCGATCGCGTCTATCAACAGATCAAGAGCATTTCGATCGATTACGGGGTGATGGAAAATGCGCGCAATGTGGTGGTTCTGCGCGGACAATTTCGCTGGAATGACTTGGGCAGTTGGGATGAGGTTTACAAACTCCTGCCCAAGGATCAAGACCATAATGCCACCTATGACAACAATCACGTGCTTTTGGAGAGCAGCGGCTGTTTAATCGATGTGCCGGGAAAAATCGTCGCGGCTTTGGGCATCCGCGATCTCATGGTGGTGGAAACGGAGGACGCGCTGCTTTTGTGTCCGCGCAACCGTGCCCAAGAGGTCAAGGAATTGGTAGAACTGATTAAGCGGCGCAAGCTGCACCATTTGCTCTAATTTTTTAACATGCAAGAAGATGAAATCCTCGCCGGTTTGGAAAAACTGGTGGAAAGTTTGAATATTCAGTTACGTTATGAAAAGGGGGATTTCGCCGGCGGTTATTGTGCGTTCAAAGACAAACGCATGATGATTGTCAACAGCGCGCTGTCACCGGCGCAACGCATCAATATTCTGGCGGGCGAACTGGCGGGAATGAATCTTGATCAAATATTTGTTTTACCGGCATTGCGAAAAGTGATCATGGAGAAAGCCATGAGCCGGGACGAACTCACTAAAGTTGTAGCTGACGAGGGGCAATAACATACCCGTTTTGAGACTCAAAAAATCGTAGGAGGCGACATGGAAAAAGTTGAATTAGTTCCCTATTTCAATCAGTCGCTATTCATCCCTGCGTTACGCGCAAAGACCAAGGAAGGCGCGCTTGAAGAGCTTATTGATTGTTTTGTGCAAGCTCGATTCCTGCGAAATCCGGCGATCGCCTTGGAGATGATACACCGGCGCGAGCAATTGGGCAGCACTGGTATAGGCCACGGCATCGCCATCCCGCACGGTCGCACCACCGCGGCGCCGGATGTGATGATCGCATTTGGTCATTCCAAAAGCGGCATCGATTGGCAAGCCATCGACGGCCGGCCGGTGTACCTGATCTTCATGGTGCTCGCGCCGCCACAAGAATTAAACAACCGCTACCTCCCCGTCCTTGGTCGTCTTGTCGAAATTCTCAGTGACAGTCATCTTCGTGATAAATTCCACACCGCAACCACCTTTTCAGACTTCATCAACATTCTCAAAAGCTAATGCCAGGAAAAATCAAAACCCAGATCGAATTTCTCGTCGCTTTGCAGGACCTCGATATCATGATCAAGGAAATTGAGGAAGTGAAAGAGTTGGGGTTTGAGGTCAAAGGCGAGGGACTAACTGCTTTAATGCGTGCTCGTGAAGAGTTGATGTTGAAAATCAAAAAGCCGCTGCTGGCAAGTTACGAGCGCCTGCGCAATCGCTACAAACGCGCCATCGTTCCGGTAAAGGACGACAATTGTCTTGGCTGCTTTGTGCGCCTGCCCACTTCGATCACCTCCCACGGCCGAACCGACAAGGAAGTGTTGATCTGCGAAAATTGCGGCAGGATACTTTATTGGCTGTCCTGAGTATCCGCTTGATCTGCTCGATCCGCTTGTTTTTTGTGAGCGAATTTGGCAAATCAAGCAGATACCAGTTTGTCCTTGTTTTGCAAACTCCAAACCGGCCTGCTCATAACGGCCGGTCGTAGAGGCGATAGCGCTTGTAAATGCGCGCGCCGAGCAATTCCATGCCGCGGTTGATGGGGATATTGTTCTCCAGCGTCCACGAAAACTCGCCCGTTTCAAAGCCGGCAGCCGCCCCCTGACGGAAAGTTTCCATGTAAAGTGCGCTGCCAATACCGCCGACGGATTGCAATTTTCGTACGACACCAAGGGTTACCACCCGAAGCTGTTTGATGCGGCGGGCATGGTACAGCAGTTTGAAGATGCCAAACGGAAGTAATCTGCCGTTGATCTTTTTCAACGCCAGGTTGAAGTCCGGCAGCGACAGTGAAAACCCCACCGGTTCCCCCTCGCGTTCCGCAAAGAGTACCAGCCGGGGATTCACCACCGGCTTCAACTCTTTGGCCATGAATTCAAACTCGGCATCCGTCATCGGCACAAACCCCCAATTGTTGCTCCACGCATCGTTGTAAATCCTCTTGACAATTTCCACCTCCTCCCAGAATTTTTTCATGTTGAGAGTCCGGATGGTGATGTTGTGCTCCTGCAAAACCTTTTCACCCACCCGTAGAATCTTGGGATTGAGTCCTTGTTCCTTTGAAAACCACCAGGCATAAAGCTCCATGGCCTTCACGAATCCCGCACTCTCGATCAGATCGACATAATAGCGGGGGTTATAAGTCATCATAATGACCGGACTGGAATCAAAGCCTTCGGTGAGCAGCCCCCACATATCATTGCTCGAATAATTGGCCGGGCCACGCAGAACGGTCATGCCGCGTTCGCGCCCCCAACTCGCTGCTTTTTCCAACAAGGCCGAGGCCACTTCTTGATCGTTGACGGATTCGAAGAAACCAAAGAACGCACAACGTTCGTTGTGAAATTTGTTATGATTGTTGTTGAGGATGGCAGCAATGCGACCGACGTATTCGCCATTTCGTCGCGCGAGGAAAAAGTCGACTTCCGAATGCTCAAAAAAGGGGTGTTTCTTTTTATCGAAGAGCTTCTTCAAGTCCATGATGAGCGGTGGAACCCAATACGGGTCGCCATGGTAAATTTTCCACGGCAACAACATGAATTCGCGCAAATCCCGGGCCGTGGTGACGGGCAAAATTTCGATTTGAGGCACAGTTGTTTCCCTCCGGTTAAAATGTGGGACAGCTATCACCGTAGTGCTGCCCCCGAGATTCCTTGAATCTCCCTCCAAAGGAAAAACGGGGGCATCGACCGGATAACCATTTCTGACAACCATTGGAATTGACAAGATGGTCACGGAATCAAACCAAACTCGCGACCGATGTGGCCAAAGGTTTCCAAAACGCGATCTAGCTCCTCATCGGTGTGGGTGGCCATATAACTGGTGCGGATGCGGCCTTCTCCTGGCGGCACGGCTGGGGTGATCACCGGATTGGTAAAAATACCGTTATCATACAGCAATTTCCAGAAGGCGAACGTTTGCATATCTTCACCGACGAGAATCGGAATAATCGGCGTCACCGATTTGCCCGTATCAAAACCGAGGGCATCGAAACCGGTTTTCATTTTGTGCACGTTTCGCCACAGCTTTTGAATGCGTTCGGGTTCTTGTTCGATAATGTCCAATGCGGCAAGAACAGTGGCAGTGGCGGCTGGCGGCATGCTCGCTGAAAAGATCAACGAGCGTGCATGGTGTTTGACGTAATCGATCACGTAAGCGTCGCCGGCAATAAATCCACCCAGCGAGGCAAAAGATTTGCTGAACGTCCCCATCACGATATCCACCTTGTCTGCCAGGCCGAAATGTTCGCCAGTACCACGACCGTGCTTACCCAAAACGCCAATGGAGTGCGCATCATCCAGCATGATTCTGGCCTCGTACTTCTCTGCCAACTTGACGAGATTCGGCAGATCGATGATGTCACCTTCCATACTGAAGACGCCATCGGCAACGATCAGCTTGCCGCCGGCATTCGAATGTTTTTTCAGCAAGCGTTCAAGATCGTTTAAATCATTGTGCTTGAATTTGACGGTATGACCGTAGGACAACCGGCAGCCGTCAACGATGCTGGCATGATTTGCGCGATCGGAGAAGATCACATCATCTTTACCCACGAGCGTGGCGATGGTGCCGAGGTTGGTTTGAAAACCCGTGGAAAAACACAAGGCAGCCTCACGCTTCATGAATTTCGCCAAACGGTATTCCAGCTCTTCATGCAGTTTGAGCGTTCCATTGAGAAAGCGCGAGCCGGTACATCCTGAACCGAACTCTTCGATCGCTTTCTGAGCAGCTTGTTTTACCCGCGGATCCTGAGTCAGACCGAGATAATTATTTGAGCCGACCATGATCAATTTGCGGCCGTCAATCATCACCTCTGAGTCGGCCCCGGATTCTATGGCCTTGAAGTAAGGGTACCACCCGCCTTCTCTGGCCTCTTGCGCCCGCGTAAAGCTACGGCACTTATCAAATAGGTCCAATACATCCTCCTCAGGTTAAATGTGAAACTTTTGCAACAAACGCAAAAAATTTTTAAATTAGGATAAATATAACAATTGGCTATTTCGAAATCAAGACCAAATCGCGTAGTTATATCTTCCCAGACATTTTTAATAGAGTACATCAAATGGAGGTAACATGCGTACACTGGTGACCGGAGCAACCGGGTTTATTGGCAGCCTGCTTGTGAATCATCTGGTTTCAGAGAGTCAAAATCAAAAAGATGACGATTTGCAAATTTTCTGTCTGGTACGGCGCACCAGCTCTCTCGTGTGGCTGAAAGGTCTGTCCGTTGATTTTGTTCATGGCGACCTGTTCGCCGATGAGGCATTAAGCGCGGTGCTGCCGGAAGTGACCCACCTTTTTCATCTCGCGGGTGTAACCAAAGCCCGAACTCCCGAAGAATATTTCCGTGCCAATGGCGAAGCGACGCGCCATCTTTTGCAACTTTGCGTTCGGCACGCAAAGAAACTGCAACGATTTGTTTATGTCTCCAGTCAAGCTGCGGCCGGCCCCAGCCCGGATGGTCATCTCCTCACCGAAGACGAGCAGCCCAAACCAGTTTCAATTTATGGTCAATCGAAATTAGCCGGCGAGGTGGCGTGTCAGGAATTTAAGCAAGAGCTGCCCATCACCATCATCCGGCCATCAGCCGTGTATGGGCCGCGCGAAAAGGATATCTATCAATATTTTAAACAGGTCAAATTAGGGCTGCGCTTGCGCCTCGGCGGGCATGAGCGCAAAGTGAGCATCATTCATGTCGATGATTTGGTGAATGGCATTTTTACTGCAAGTCAGCATCAACGCGCGATTGGGGAAACTTACTTCATGGCGAACCCGCAACCCTCCGATTGGCAGGAGCTCGGGCAAGCGATTGCCGGTGTCATGCGGCGCAAGACCATCCCCATTACCGTTCCGGAATGGGCAGCGCCAGCTTTGGCCGCGGTGAGTGAGTTCGGCGCAAAAATCACCGGCAAACCGGCTTTGCTCAATTTTGACAAAGTCAATGAAATGCGGCAGTATTATTGGGTTTGTTCGAGTGAAAAGGCCAGGCTCCAACTTGGCTTTGTGCCACGTTTATCGATTCAAGAAGGTCTTCTAAATACCTGGCAATGGTATCGAGAAAATGGGTGGCTGTGATTTCGTGCAATTCCCGTTGCCTCAAAATAAAATGTTACCCAAATGATGTCAAGAAAAGCAGGCGATTTGACTCAGTTATTTTTTATTGTTGTATTTTTATTAACAAGCTCAAGAATATTTTTAATTTTTATTTTTATTTGCTCTTGCAAATGAAAAGGGTTGCAGGATTGGTATTGTGCTTGGAGTTGTTGTTTGACAGTTTTCTTGATATTCGGAGATTCCAGCACACGCTGCAGCGGGGTTTTCGCTGAATCATATTTTT
>JAPDQK010000076.1:0-25289 GCA_034505955.1 Candidatus Zhuqueibacter pondensis | reverse complement strand
GCTTCTCCATGGGCTTTGTGGCTTGTTGCGCAAGTCCCATAGCGGCAAAACTCAGCGTTAGAACCGCGGCAAATGCAATTGAGATGATGCGTTTCATACGGGATTACTCCTGGTTAGAAAGTTACTGGTTAGAAAGTTAATTGTAACTGTTCGCTTGCTGCCGGAATCGTGCGTGATGTGGCCCGGGTTGATGCACCCGCGCGGCCGGAGTTCGCTCATTGATTTCTTCGCAAGTTCAGCGCCCGAACGGAAAATGATACGCCAAGCCGAGGCCATAACTCAACAGCCCCTGATTGCCAAAGCCGGAGTCGGCGCCGAACTTGTTGTCGTCTTTCGAGAAAAGGTAATGATAGCGCGCGCCGCCGAAAACTGACAGATGATCGGTCGCCCGAAATTCGAGGCCGGCATTTCCATTCAAACCGAAGCTGGTCTTCTCGAATTTTTTGCCGTTCGCCAGCTTCACGACGTTGCCGGAAACGCCGTCATCAGTCAACCGGAACGGATAGAGGCCAATGCCCGCGCCGACGTACGGCCGGAAGCGCGCCGTGGATTCCATCACGTTTGCGAAGTTGTACAAACCGGACAGCGTAATCTGATGAACGACGAATGCGGGGGTCTTATTGGCTTCGTTTCTGAATTGCTTGTCGACGTTCTGCCAGCTCAGTTCATACCCGGCTTGAATGCCAACGCTGCGCATTGGAAAATACTGCCAGGCGATTCCGAAACTCGCGCCCGTTTGCAAAAAGTCCATGGACTTCACCGTATTGGAAAAATGACCGTTCACGGTGCTGAGGCCATTACCCCAGAGATCGAGATTGAATCGCTGCGGCTTCATCTCCCCGGCTTGCAGAACTGAAATGAACCCCAGCATGAAAACGGCGGCTGAAAAGACGAGGATGTCCCTCTTCATAATAGTTAACTTCCTTTAGGTGGTTTATAAAAACAATCATGCAGATGGCGGCGCTATTTTTCGGACTTTTGCCAAAAGATCATCGATGTCAAAGGGCTTGTCAAACATCGCCAACGCGCCAAAGCGCTCCGCCTGCGCGTGCGTCTCCGTGTCGCCGAAGGCCGTAATCAAAATGAAGGGCGTAAAATCGTCGTGCTTGCTGAGGCCTTCCAGAATTTCAAGCCCGCTAACCCCCGGCATTCGTATATCCGAGATAATCAGGTCGATCTCCTCGTGCTCTTCGTCGGGCAGAAAATAAGAGCCGAGATGTTCGAGTAGTTCCACGCCATTGCTGCACTCGGTGACTTCGTATCCGGCTTTACGAAGCACGCGAGCCAGAAGCGCGCGCATTTCATGATCATCCTCCGCTAACAAGACATGCGGTGCAATCGCGGCAGCCGGTTTCTCTTTTTGCTTTTTTCGCTTGGAGTTGGCTTGCATTTGATTTTCCGTTCTTGATGTCGTTCGCAGGCGCTTTATCTACAGCCAATAGTAAAGCAAAGAGGATACCATGACCTTACATCAAGAAATCAACAAGTTATCCTGACGGGAGCTGAGGCATTTTGCCCCAACGCGGCAAAATGCCGCAAATTCGGAGAGGCTGAAAGTGGACGGAGAGTTAGCTTGAAATGGAGCAAAATTTTCCTGAGCAGATTCGCTATTGACAATGGCTTTGGGCTTGCTTATCTTTTTGAATAAGCAACGACGTTGAAAGATTTTCAATTTCTAAAAAGGAGTCAAACAATGAGCGCAGTCATTGAAAATATAATTGAGCAAGCTCTACGGATGCCTCCCAAAGATCGGGCGATCATTGTCGAACGTTTGATCTCGAGCCTGGATACGGAAGTAGATTGGGACGTTGAAGTTGCCTGGCAACAGGAAGTTCAGCGCAGAATTGATGAGATAGACAAAGGCGAAGTTGTTTGTCTTCCTTGGGAGCAAGTCTTGCAACGGCTAAGGGAGAATGGTCGTGCGACGGCTTGAGGTACATCCTGATGTATACGAAGAGCTCGAGGAGGCCCGCTTTTGGTACGAAGATCATGCGGCAGGTCTGGGTGCGGAGTTCTTAGACGAGATCGAACGGGCCATTACGACTATACAAAGATCACCGGAAGCATGGCCGGTTTATTCCGGCATAACCCGCCGTTTCCTTGTCCATCGCTTTCCTTTTGCCATAATATATCGATACGATGCTTTCACGATTCAGATAGTAGCCGTTGCGCACCAGCGTCGAAAGCCGGGGTATTGGAAAGGCAGGGTGTTTTAGCAGCAAACTGCAAAAAATATGCAATGCTTTTTGTAGCTTCACTCCACCCCAAACTGCTGCAGCTTGCGATAGAGGGTTTTACGGTTCAAACCCAATATCCGCGCGGCGTGCGTTTGGTTGCCGCCGACGCTTTTCAAGACGTGAAGAATGTAGCGCCGCTCCACTTCTTCGAGAGAAACCAGCTCGGTGGGATTTTCGCTGCCAAGCAGGACGTGCGAGCTGTGATAAGCGCGGATGTTTTTCGGCAGGTCTTCCACTGCGAGTTTTTCGTATGGCGTCAACGCGACCGCATGCTCAATGGCATTGCGCAGCTCGCGCACATTGCCCGGCCAGGCGTAGCCAAGCAGTTTCTCCGCCGCTTGATTCGAAAGCCCAATCACGTGCTTGCCGGAACGGGCCGCAAAGTGCTCAATGAAATTTTTGGCCAGCAGCAGAATGTCCGCTCCGCGCGCCCGCAGCGGCGGCACTTCGACGGTGATGACATTGAGACGATAAAACAGATCTTCGCGAAACCGGCCCTCGTCAACCGCGGCTTCCAGGTCGCGGTTGGTGGCGGCGATAATGCGCG
The DNA here is from genome assembly GCA_034505955.1 of Candidatus Zhuqueibacter pondensis. Taxonomy (GTDB): domain Bacteria; phylum Zhuqueibacterota; class Zhuqueibacteria; order Zhuqueibacterales; family Zhuqueibacteraceae; genus Zhuqueibacter; species Zhuqueibacter pondensis. Next base: position 22,505 of record JAPDQK010000076.1, on the reverse strand, counting down.
CGTCAAAACTTTGCTCGGCATCGCCGCCGAGCGGACGAATGCGGCGTTCCTCGAGCGCCCGGAGCAATTTGGGTTGCAACGTGAGAGGCATGTCGCCGATTTCGTCGAGAAAGAGAGTTCCGCCATCCGCCTGCAGAAATAAACCTTTTCGATCCGACTTGGCATCAGTAAACGCGCCGCGCTTGTAACCGAAAAGCTCACTTTCCAAAAGCGTTTCCGGCAGCGCCGAGCAATTGATGGCCACAAACGGCCCGGCGGCTCTGCGGCTTCGATTGTGCAGGGCATGTGCGGCCAGCTCTTTGCCGGTGCCGCTTTCCCCTGTGATCAGCACCGCGCTTTCCGTGTCGGCGATGCGAGCCAATTGCGAAAACAACTCACGCATCGGCGGGCTGTCGCCGATTAGCTCGTCAAAGCGCTGCGATTGCTTGACGGCCTCGCTGAGCCTCTTCACTTTATCTTGGAGGACGCGATGCTTCACAGCCCGTTCAAGAATGAGAGCGAGGATGTCGAGTTCAAAGGGTTTGGCGATGAAATCATAAGCGCCGGCGCGAATCGCCGCTATCGCCGACTCCATGCTGCCAAACGCCGTCATTACCACGACCGGCACGTCGGCGCGATTGGCCACGATCCGTTCGCAAAGCTCGATGCCGCTCATGCCGGGCATGTTGAGATCGGCCAAAACGGCATCGCAGTCTTCGCTTTGCAGAGCCGTGAAAGCTGCGCTCGCCGAGGTGTGCCAGGTAACCGCAAAACCGCGCCGCCGCAAATCGGCCTCGAGCATCTCACATAAGCTCTGCTCATCATCCACGATTAATATGCGTCCGCTCATTCGTTATTCTCCATGGGCAGGTAAACCGTAAAGCAGGAACCCTTGCCAAGTTCACTCTCGACTTCGATCCAACCGCCATGTTCTTCCACAATACCATGCGCGATCGAGAGACCCAACCCGGTGCCTTTGCCCACCTCTTTTGTCGTAAAGAAAGGCTCGAATATGCGTTGCTTGTTCTCTTCGGATATCCCGGTGCCTTCGTCTCGAACGCGAATGGCAAGGTAATCTTTTTCTTCACCGTCTTGACGAGCCGGTCGGTGGGGACGTTCAACATTGATGCCCAATTCCAGCCGCCCGCCATCGGGCATGGCTTGGATGCCGTTCATCACCAGATTTGTCAAAACCTGTTGTATTTGCGCCTGATCGATGGCGATCATCGCAGGCTCGCCGTTTTCAATCAGAGCGAGAATCACGCGATTCTTGCGCGCGGCCGTATCCAGCATGTCAAGAACTTGACGGACGACTTTCCGGAGGTCGGTGGGCAGCCGCCTTGCCGGTTGGCGCCGGGCGAAGTCCAGCAGTTGTCGCATGATCCTGGTCATGCGATCAACTTGCTCGCGGATGATGCGTGAGTTCTCAATGATCTCTTCTTTCTTGAGATCTTCCGAGGCCATGAGCTTGGCCCTCCCCGCCACGACGTTGAGAGGGGTGCCAAGCTCGTGCGCCATTCCGGCGGCAAGCTGGCCGATGGTGGCGAGACGCTCGGAGTGACGCAGTTGTTCGAGCGCGGCGATGCGCGCTTCGGTTTCTCGGCGCACAGCTTTCCACGCCGCCGCGAGTTGCTCACACATCCGATTCATCGCCACCGCCAGTTCTGACAACTCATCATGTCCCTCAAGAACGAGATCGCCTGAGAGATCGCCGGCGCCAATTTGTTGTGTTTTATTCATCAGTTTATCGAGCGGGCGCACGACGAATCTATTGCTCAGAATCCAAACCAAAAGCCCGCCCATCAACAGCAAAGAGCCGGTCAGGACGATTGACCAAATGATGGTGTGATGCGTGTAATCATTAAGCGCCGCATGAGACTCGCGCAGCTCGAGCGCGCCCAACCTGTGGTTTTCGGCCTCAATGGGAATGTATCTATAAAAATAACTGGATCCACTTCTTCGTTTCTCATTAATATTAACTTCATAGCCGCTAATCACGGAGTCTAGCCTGGCCGGTGAAACACGCGGAGCAAATGGGTCGCCCGGCGCGACATCCAGCCAGACCCAACGGATTTGTATTTGCGGCTCATCTTGATTGACGTTTTCAATCAATTCCAGGGCGCGGCTTTGGCCGCCATGCTGCCAGGCCTCGGTTACCAGTTGTCGCATTGCATGGCCGAGCAGAAGAGCATCGTGCCGCATGTCATTGGTAAACAACTCAATCTCCCGCTGGACGGACAGGTATCCGTCAATGACCAACAGCAGAAAAATCCCCAGAAAAACAAAACTCATGATTTTGAAGGAAAGTTTCATTTGAAGCCATCCATCAGCTCATCAAGCAAAATAAATTTGTGTTAGGCGCACCAACGCGCGGCTGGGCCTATATACTCGTTTCGGGTTATTTTGTATCGTCATTGCGAGCGCTTCTCAGCGAAGCAATCTGTTGAAAATCAAGGGATTGCTTCGACAAAAAACGCCTCGCCATGACTGTAGTTTTAACCCGTAACGAGTATAGCTTTTTGCCGGTGAATTTGTCAAAATCAAGATAACTTGACATATTAATGAATTCAAGCGATTTATTTTATATGCTGATTTTCGCTTTTGCTTGACAATGCGGAAGAATATCAACATATTAAAAAAATAATCATTCCGCCATAACAGGTGAATTTAAAATGATTGCAGCAGTACTCTCCGGTTTTATTTTGGCGATCTTCGCTCCCTGGCTGCCTCGCCTCCGCTGCCTTGCGCATAAAGCGGCATGGGTCATCGCTGTTGGCTGGTTTTATACTACTCGGCAATGCCGGTGGCAGTTTGGAGTTGTCCGCTCTACTGAGTTGTGGCGAGTTGATACGATCACATTCGCTATATCTCCCGATTCTGCTGCTCGTGCTGGCCGGCGCGTCGAGATCGTTGCCCCGTGGGTTCCGGCGTGCTTGTATGGCCTCGCCTTCGACGGTTTGAATCTTCTCGCTCGCGCGCAAGCCCGCTTGCTGCAAAGCGTCTATTTGCGGTTCTATTTGATGATCATCATTGCCACCACGGTGGGGTTGGTTGTTTACACGCTGGCGAGCAATGAACAGCTTAACGGCGTGGTGCGACAGCCGGGGGAGGCGCGGTTCTATGAAATCGTCGTAGCCGTGCTCATCTTGATCGCGGCAATCGTGGTCACGCGCACACAATCACGCTTGGCCGCGGTCGCCGCCCTGGGCGTGGTGGGATACGGCGTGGCATTGATTTTCATTTTTTCAGCGCGCCGGATTTGGCCAAAGCGTCGATGAAGTCGTAATAATTGATGAACTTCTCAGGCGGCTGTAATTTTCGCTTCAGCAAGGCCATCGAGACTGAACTGTAATAATTTTTCTTCGATCATCGCCAGCCGTTGGCGACGTTGTTGCAATGCTTCGAGGCGGCTGGCGATTTCCGTCGTGCCGGCTTCGTGCTGTTGCCGGGCGCGTTCCACGAGCTCTTGAATTTCGCGAAAAGCTTCGTCCATGCGCTCTTCCAGACGGCCTTGCACCACAAAGGTGCTGTCCCGTAGACGGGCGAAAAAGTCGGCGCGAATGCGGCCACATTGCCGGTCGAAGAGATGCGGCAGCCGGTCGAGCGCTTTATTGAGCAAAATTTTTCTGGAAACCAGCGTCGCAACAGTATAAGTGAAAAGATTCTCCAAATCTTCCAACGCTGAACCGGCGTCGTCATACTTAAAGTAAAAGTCCCGTTCATCTGCCAAGCGTTCTTCGCTCTCGTAGCGCTCGAGATGGAGATCAAAAAGCTCCCCGGCGATCTGGTAGATGCGATCAATGGCCGCGTTGGTTTGGCTGACCAGCCGCTCGATCAATGTGACGAACTCGCGATCGACTTTTTGCTCCTGCTGCTGGCGCCACGGCGTGAAAACGGACTTGAGCTGCTCGCGCAACGCCTGCTCCAATATGTCGGATATTTTTTTCGGGTTGTGCTCGTATTGCTGTTCGAAGCGAGCGCGCAGGTTGGCAGTGAGCAGCGGCAGTTTCTCTTTCTTGAGCCGCTCAACTTCTTCGTCGTAGCGTTCAAGAATGCGGCGCGCGCCGCCGTTGAGCAAATCCTTGATGGCGTCTTTCTGCTGCCGGATCTCGATTTGATGATGCTGAAACGCGGCGATTTTTTGCGCCAGTTCGGCCTGCGGTGTTGCGAGGGCCTGGCTTTCCAAATCGAGCAAACTGATGGCTTCTTGTAGCAAGCGCTGGCTGCGGCGCACGGTGTTTTGAATCAGCAGTGTGCCTTTTTCACGCATGAGAAAATCACCGAGCATTCGCTCGATTTCATGCAACCGGCTTTTTACCACCCGTTCGGCATCATTTTGCAAACGCCCCTCGAGCGCCCATTTGGCGGAAAGTGGGAAAATTTTGAGCACCTCCGGCTCGACCTGCAAATCTTTCGCCAGCACTTCGCGAGTGAACGCCAACGATTCTTCCAAATCTTCCGGCGACAGATGATCGATTTTATTTTTAACGAAGAAGATTTTTCCGGCATGCTCGCGCATGGCGGCGAGAAATTGGCGCTCGGCCTCGCTGATGGGCGGATCGGCGGTGACAATAAACAGCACGGCATCGGCCTGCGGCAGGAACTGATAAGCGGTCTGGGTGTTGTGGCCGAAGACCGAACCGACCCCGGGGGTGTCAATTAATCGTACCCCATCGCGCAAAAAATCAGCGGGATATTCGATCTCCACCCGTTCGACTTGTTTTTCATTCTTGGGATTTTTACGCTCGGTGGTATATTCGGCTATGGCCGGCGTCGCGATTTCTTGCTGGCGGCCATTGCGAAAATGCACGACAGTACGCACGGTTTCGCCAAAGCGCACGATGGTCACTACCGAGGTCAACGGTACCACCGCCGTGGGCAGCAAGTTGCAGCCGAGCAGCGCGTTGATCAGCGTGCTCTTGCCGCGCTTGAATTGGCCCATCACCACGAGATTGAATTGATTGGCTGCCAGCTTTTCGCGCAAAGCCGCACAATCACGAAGCAAGCGCATTGTGCCATTCGATGATAACACCGATTGCACCAACCCCAACTGTTCACCCAACAGGGTTTTAGCTTGCTGATATCCGTGCAAAAATCCGTTGTTTGACATGACTATGGCGCTCAAACAAAAAACTCCTACCCTCGAAACAGCGTTCTGTTTCAAAAGTAGGAGTCATTACTCCGCCTGTTAGCGGATGGTTACGGCGAACTCCATCGCCAGGCACTAAAATAAATATAGCGGGAAAACATCAAAAAAGCAATGATTAATTTAAACTGCACGTTGCGCGCTGGGTTTGCTTGAAAAATGAAAGATGGACTGTCAAAGTTCCGACGAGGTTCATCCCGGGAAGAAAACCATGGGCGGTGAGTGGCGGCGTGTAAATAGCTTTTGTCCGTTTGCGGAGAGATCGTCCGGACGGCATGCTTCAACAAAATTTCACTCCAGTATCATCCCCACCGGACAATGATCCGAACCTGTCACTTCCGGCAAAATAAAAGCCTCTTTCAAACGCGGACGCAACGCCGAAGAAATGCAAAAATAGTCGATGCGCCAGCCGATATTTCTCTGCCGCGCGTTGTTCATTAGACTCCACCACGTGTAATACCCGCCGGCTTTGTGGAATTCGCGAAAGGTATCGATAAAACCGGCTTTGATGAAATTGCTGAATCCCGCGCGCTCTTCCGGCGTGAAACCATGGTTGCCAACATTCGCTTTGGGATTGGCCAGATCGATTTCCGTGTGTGCAACGTTTAGATCACCACAAAAGATGACGGGCTTTTTCCTCTCCAAATTTTTCACATAAGCAAGAAAATCCGCATCCCATCGCACGCGATATTCCAGCCGCGACAAGTCGCGTTTGGCGTTGGGGGTGTAGACATTGACGAGAAAGTAATCCGGAAATTCCATCGTAATGACGCGGCCCTCCTGATCGTGCTCGGCAATCGCCATGTCATTGCTCACACCGAGCGGTTTGATTTTTGTGAAAATTGCCGTTCCGGCGTATCCTTTCTTTTTGGCGACATTCCAATATTGCCGATAATCCGGCAAAACAAAATCGACCTGCTCGGGATGCGCCTTGGTCTCCTGCAGACACAAAATCTCGGGATCTGCTTGCTCAATGAATTCCAACAATCCCTTTTTGATCACCGCACGGATGCCATTGACATTCCAGGAAATGAATTTCATGTTCTTAAATTTTGTTGGCTGGCCAGAGCTCAAAATAAGTACCGACTACCAGAATTCGACATGCACGAAAAAATGAATTTTTGATATCCTGACATCTCGTATAACCGGTTCATATAAAATAACATAATTTTTGGACAATCCAACTGCTCCGAGCGATTTTCTGATTGTCACGGAAATTTTTGTCATCCACAATTTGTTCCAAATTTTAAGAAATTTCTATTTTTTCTTGTTATTTTTAATAAACCGGCAAATCAACACGCCGGGCCGGTGCAAGAATAATAATAGCTTGCAAAGCTCCAAACCCGGCATGTAACTTGCTTTTTAATTTATGTATTATTATAATAAAATAAAATGCCTAGGTGGAGAGACATGAAAACCAAGAATCTCGCGATGGTGCTTTTCTGGGTTTTATTTGTGTTCAGTTGGCCGCAAAGCGCGCGCACGCAATCACCGTCGCCAAATACCACTGATACCTCGAGAGCAGTCAGTCTCGACGAGGTAAACAAAATTGCCCGTCAGCTTATGGCGCCTTGCTGCTGGTCGGAGACCGCAGATGTGCATCAGTCACCTGCTGCCGAGGAAGTGCGAGCACAGATTCGGACGGCACTGCAAAAAGGTTATACCGAGTCGCAAATCATCAACAGTTTTGTCGCGACCTATGGCGAGCGCATTCTCGCCAAACCCAAAGCAGTGGGCTTCAATCTGCTCGTGTGGGTTCTCCCAGTGGTCGCGATTTTGCTCGGTGGCTATGGCGCATGGCGCTACCTTCGTCGTTCATCAAATCAATCTGCCGAAACAAGACCTGTCAAGTCGGTCTCCAGCGATGATCCATATGAACAACGTTTGGAACGCGAGTTGAAGGAATTTGACAGATGAAATTGAGAATTTAATGGGTTCACGGTGACCGGCGTCCTGAGTGCCTTGGTTCGCAGTCTTGTGTGCGATTCCTGTGGCTTATATTGGCAACTGCTCAAAAGTTGTGAGAGTATTTGCGAGTGCCGTCACCGCGGGCTCGGTGCACAACATTCCTGATGGCATTTTTATTTTCCCGCCCATGCGTGCTGAGGTATTTCTAGATGAGAGGGATACTGATACAAAATCTTGTAACTTTGTGCCCGGCACCTGCATCAAATAAAAGTAAATCCCGGAAGACTACATCATTGTCTTTGGAGAAAAAAATGGATTTCTTGACCGGACTTGTGATCATTGCGATTTACTTTTTGTTGCAATTGGTGGTACTGCCAAGGTTGGGCATACCTACTTGAATGTCAGCGGCATGTCAGGCTGACGTCCGCAGGGTTCCGGGCGAACCCAAGGGTAAAACAGAAAAAAGCGACAATCAAGACGTGCAATCAGGAGAAGTGGTGTAATATGCCGATTTATGAATACCGCTGCGAACACTGCGGTTCTCACTTCGATGTGCTTCAGCGCATCGGAGACGATGGCAAGAACTTGCGCTGCCCCAAGTGTGGACACGAAAGAGTGGAAAAACAATTTTCTGCTTTCGCCACCGCGGGTGGAAGTGACACCCACAGTGCCGGGCATAGTGGTAGCTGCGGTTCTGGCGGGTTTTCTTGAGGATGGTAAGTATCCAGCCGGGTGCTGGCAGCAATGGTTTTGAACCGAGCCCGAGTACTTTCGAGAAAGTGCCGGGCTTTTCCATGGAGATGAGCTGATGGATAAACAAACATTAATCGATCATTTGAATGAGGATCTTGCTGGCGAGCTTGGTGCGATCATTCAATATCTGACGTACGCGGCCAAAGCCAGCGGTCCATTCCGGCCACAACTCTCACAATTCTTCCTGGCCGAAGTTGCGGACGAGCAACTGCATGCCCAGTTTCTTGCCAACAAAATTGTGGCGCTGGGCGGCGAGCCGACCACCAAACCCCGGCCGGTGCCTGCGGCACGCAATAATCGTGAAATGTTACAGGCGGTGCTGGCGGCAGAACGACAAGCCACCAAAGATTACACCCAACGCGCCAAAGAAGCCGAAGAGTTCGGCGACAAAGGTTTGGTGGTGCAACTGGAGGAAATGGTACTCGACGAGAGCGGTCATTCCGAAGAGACCGAGCGAATTCTGCGCGATTGGTCGCTTTAACCCATATCGCGACGAGGGCATGACGCCAAGGCAAGGAAAATCAGCTTGCAGTCCACCCTGCCGTTTTTTCTGAATGACAAAATCCCTGGTGTGGCCAAATCCTCATTACTTACACTCTTCGCCTTTTGCTCCATGCCCTCTGCGTTTTATTTTAAAGGGAAACCACCATGGCAGAAAACGGTACCTTCGCGCTGACGCTCGAGCGCATACAAAATTACGAGTTTCAAGTTAAATTCGATTGGAAGCATCTCGCGACGCTCAATGTTGATGAGCCGGAGCCGCTGGGCAACAACAAAGGGCCAAATGCTTCGCGCCTGCTCGGTGCAGCAGTGGGGAATTGCCTCAGTGCCAGTCTGTTGTTTTGTCTGCAGAGATTCAGAATCGACGTCAAGAATATTAAAACTGAGGTCACAGGATCGCTGGCACGCAATGAAAAAGGCCGGCTGCGTGTGGGCAAGCTGGATGTTCATATCAAACTTGAGTTACAGGACGGTCAATATGAGCGCGTAAGACGCTGCCTGGAGCTTTTTGAGGATTTTTGCGTCGTCACGGCCAGCATCAGAAAGGGCATACCGGTGAGCGTACTCGTGACTGATCCCCGGGGAAATGAATTGTATCACAGTGACCACTGACATCGATCGGGCAATCAGCCAGCAGCCCCCATAATTTCTGCGTCTCCTTTTTTATCACCGACTGATTCCACCTTCTTTGACATCATTCGCAATCAATAATGCCGGTCATGGTTTCATCAAAATTCGGCATGTAACTTTCAAACGGCCTGATGCATCAAATCAAATGAAAGTACAAATGAATGACATAATCTTTTCATTGCAAGGAGACAAAAATGAGCAAGCCGATTGAAATTACCGATACCAATTTCAAGCAAGAGGTGCTGGAATCGCCAATTCCTGTGCTCGTCGATGTATGGGCCGACTGGTGCATGCCCTGTCGCATGATTGCGCCGGCCGTCGAGGCAGTTGCCAAACAATATGCCGGCAAAGTGAAAGTTGGCAAAATGGATGCCGATAGCAACATGACACCGTCGCAGTTGGGCATTCGCGGGATTCCGACGCTGCTGTTGTTCCGCAATGGCCAGGTGGTGGATCGCATCGTCGGCGCCGTGCCCCAGCAGGTGATCGCGAGTCATCTCGATAAATTGTTGGTCAATTAATCGGATTGATGGATGAATGGAGTCGTAAAAATTTATGGCATTATAACAGTCCATTCATCCAACAATCCGGCAAGTCAATCTTCTAACTTTTCAAGGAGGGTTTGTGATGACAGCCAATGTCGGAGGTGTCGATCGTGCCGTGCGCCTGATCCTTGGCGTCGCGTTGGTGCTGCTTGGTGTATTTGGTGTATTGAAAGGCACGGCAGCAATCATCGGGTACGTCGTTGCAGCGATTGCATTGATTACCGGTCTCGTTGGTTATTGCGCGTTGTATTCGGTTTTCAAGATCAGCACTGCAAAAAAGACCGCATGAGAATCGCACAACTCCCGGTCGCACGAGGCAACCAGCAAAAGTTTATCCTCGTGCGACCGAGATGAATCCTCGTAAAAATATCTTGCCGCACGCCACTGTTTCCCGCTTTATCCGAATTGAACGATCAGAGTTGAATGCCAATCCCAAAGCCCGGCCTTGGTTATCTTTTTTTATTTGGCACACCGACTTCCATTAACCCCGATAAATCACGTCCTGCTCAAATCCGCTACACTCCGCGTCCCTGCAATGCAGTTCATGAATTATTGGATTTAAATTTGCCGTTGGAGAGTCGGGGGCTTAAATTGGAAAAAATCTGGAGAATGACAGTGCAAGAAGAAGTTATGGCAGGGCCTTTTTATTTCCAGATATTCAAGCATATCGTGAGAATCACCGCATTGGTAAAATCGATGAAAAAGGCGCCAACCATGGGGACGACCAGAAACGCGCGCGGCGCCGGACCGTAATGTTCGACCAGGGCTTCCATATTGGCCATGGCGTTGGCCGTGGTGCCAAGCATGAAACCACAAAATCCGCTGACGATGACCGCAGACTCGTAATCACGCCCCATAAGCTGAAAAACCGGCCACAGGCAGATGACTGCGATCACCGCCACTTGCACCGCGAGAATCATCAACAACGGCAAGGCCAATCCGGCCAATTCCCAAAGTTTTAAAGTCATCAGCGCCATCACAATAAACAATGAAAGCGCAACGCTGCCAATATCTTCAATGATCCTGTGCGGGAGACGCAGGAGGTCGGTGAGGTCATCCAGATTCCTGAGAATGGCGGCAACGATCATCGCGCCGATATAGGCCGGAAGCTTGATGCCCATCGCAGCGAACCCATTACCAACCCATGCGCCCATCCCCATGGCGACGAGGATGATGATCAGACTCTTCATAAGGACAAAGGATGATTGCTGGTTGCCGGCCGGCACGGGCTCCGTTTGTTTTTGGAGAATGTCGATGGCCTTTGTCACTGCAGAAGACTTGGTCGGCGTGATCGCCGCCTGTAATCGGTGGCGCTCAATGAGATGGGTTGCAACCGGGCCGCCGACCAATCCCGCTGAGATGATTCCGACCATTGCTGCCGAGAGCGCAAGAGTTCCGGCGCCGGTCACTCCCGCTTGCTCGAACATGGGCGCGAACGCAAGACCTGTTGCCGGGCCTCCGGCTAATGTCAACGACCCGCTGATAACTCCAAAAAGCGGATGCAAGTCGAGCGGAATGGCAACGGCGATTCCCACCAGGTTTTGTACGATGGCTATAACCGTCGCAATGATCAGAAACAAGACAACTTGCGGGCCCCCGACTTTGAGCAGGGAAAAACTGGCGCTGAAACCGATCGAGGTAAAAAAGGCGATCATGAATGGCGTCTGCAAGGTTGTGTCGAATTGGAAGAGCGCCAGATTGCATCGACGTGCAATAAGGTTGAGAGCAGCAATGATCAAACCGCCGATGACCGGCGCAGGGATGTTATAGCGCGCCACGAGAGGAACAACATGGCGAATTCCATAACCGATAAAAAGCGCGGCACCCGCAAATGCCACCGTCTGAATGAGGTCGAGCTTAAACATGCAACTCTTCCCAACCCTCTGCAGTGCAAAAAAGAGTTTTGTTTCGAATTGTCATCTAAAATCCAATGTCACCCACGGGACGAAAACCGACATCGCCATCGGCCTCTGTGTCATATCTTTCGTCAGTTGCAATTCTAAAATCATTGACACTCAAATAACCTTGGGCGCGTAAATTTTCCGCAACGGTGATGTCCGAGCCGGTTAGCTCTCTTTGGTGAAAGGCCGTCTCCAGATCCATGATGGCCTCCGCGGCGGCATCCAACTCCTGCGCGTGCAAATGCTGAGGCTTCACCAACACGAAATAGTAATCCCAGACCTCGTTTTGCCGTTCTTGCAAACACGCAATGGAAGGCACAAACGCGACGGTACTCCCATAGCTGCCCGGTTCGAAGCGAAACTGCCCACGGAAAGCCGATTCTGACTTTTTCGATGATGCGCTCTGCATGCAACAGTTCTTGTATTTCTTTCCACTGCCACATGGGCACGGCGCATTTCTGCTGATTTTATCGATCATGACCGAGACTCATTGGTTTTGTAAAAATAGCTTCGGGATAATTGGTTGGCCCCGATAATTCAGGAGTTGCATTTTAGGCACAAGCTGGAATGCCGCGTGCAGTCATTTTACGCACTATGTGAATTATCGGGGTCAAGGAATCACTGTTATCGGAAACTCCTGCACCCAATCCGGCCAATCCGGAACATCAATTTGCACACGAATCGACCAGACCAATGCGTTATCCGGCGCATAAAACGTGGTCGGCGCCGTGGATGGTATTTGCAAAGGAAGATTGATCAGCATCTTATTATTTCCTGCAGCTACAGCGCTGGCATTGGTCTGCTCAATGGTGGCTTCATATACGGTATGCGTGTATGTCCGCTTGAGATCGCCACTGCCGCTCGCTACGCGCTCGACGCCCTTGAGCGTGGCGGTGATTTTGTTCAACCGCTGCAGGTCCTGGGAGCGAAATAAAAATTTGCATTCCACCTGCTTGCCGGCATGCACCCTTTTGGGCTCGATCTCGACTTCCACCTTGCCTAATTTTTGCTGCGCCAGTTTGTTTCTGAGCATTATAAAAAGCTGCCAGGCACCAAAACCGGTGACCGCCAGACTGATCGCCAGGGCCAAGGGATGTGTTCCGGCGGTATAGATCATGATAATACCAATAACAACAAATGGAACGGCCAGGATCTTGGCCATCGTCATTCGTTCCCTGAACGCGCGCGTGGTTTCCGCGGACTCTTCTGCCTGCACTTGCTCCTCGGAGCCCAACAGGATTTCTTCCGAAGTTTCTCCAGGGACCAGCAAGAATTTTTCCTCCTTGATGACATCGGCCGCAACCGGAATATCCATTTGCGCACGCAAATACCACTCGACATTCAGATAGGTACCGTGATAGCTAAGCGGGCCACGCCGCGCCGCGAATTGAAACGGAAATTCTTTCACTTCATCCGCACGAAATTTCTCTTCTGCCGCGAGGATCATTTCATCATCACCACCGGACGCATGATTCCCACGACCGTGTGTTCGCCAGCCGACCACGAGGGTGATTTTCCTGCACGCAAAATCCGTGTTTGGTAAAACCTGCACTTTGCCGGAAATGGGCTCACCGAGCTTGTACATCCGCTCCGGCTGATCGAACACAACGCTCAGCTCACATTTTGACATTGGCTCTCACACCTCTCTGTTTATGGAATCAATTGATTGATTCAAGGGCAAGCAAAACGCTCATGTAAACAGGATAGCTCTCATGGAGGCAACGGCCTTTCATGACAAGCTCTCTTGACGGATCAATAAGCAAGTTAATTATAGCATATTTATTGGTTCCCGGCAAGTGAAAATATTACGGAAGCGTTACAACAGAGGCAGCGTTGAGTCAAAAACTTTTATCAAAAAATTGAAAATTTCCTTGACAAAAGTGAATTCCTTTTCGTATCTTTAAATAGGACCAGAAAAGTCGGATTTTGTAACCATGTTGAAATTATCACGAAAAACCGAGTATAGCATCATTGCACTCAAGCATATTTTAAGTAAACCGGAAGGGCATACGTGCAGTGCGCGTGAAATTGCGGAGCGTTATAATATTCCAGTCGAACTGATGGCCAAAATCTTGCAGAAATTGACCAAACATGGTTTGCTTCAAAGTGCGCAAGGCGTGCATGGTGGTTATGTGCTGGCCATCCACCCCTCGCAAATTAGTGTGGCCGATGTTGTGGAATGCATCGACGGGCCGATCAGTATCGTCGAATGCGCGACCAGTGGCGATGAGTGCAAATGCGTTCAATACAACACCGGTGTTTGCAATATTGATGCGCCATTGGCCCGCATCCAGGGAAAATTCAAGAATTTTCTCAGTGGCATTTCATTGGCCGACTTGAATTGATTTTGGCAAAAAATCCCATGAGGCGGTAAAATTTTTATTCAGGAGATTGAGCATGATCACGATTACTCCCAGGGCAGCTGATGAAATCAAAAGGATTATGGCGCAAGAAAATGAATCCGATTTGGCGCTGCGTGTGGGTGTTCAAGCCGGCTGCTGTTCAGACTTCAGCTATTTTCTTGCTTTAGATAAGGATCCGGGACCGGAAGACCAGGTGCTGGAATCAAATGGCGTGAAAGTATATCTCGACTCACAGAGCGCGCCGCATCTGGCCGGAATGGAAATTGATTTCACCGACGGTTTGCATGGCCCTGGCTTTACATTTAAAAATCCAAATGCCGCAAGCACCTGTGGCTGCGGCCATTCCTTCTCAGTATAAAATGGCAGCAAAAGAATTGGTGAAAGGACCCATAAATGACAAAGCTCGAAATTCGTGATTTGCGTGTTAAAGTCGAAGACAAAGAAATTCTTAAAGGTGTCAATCTCACTGTAACCGAAGGCGAAATCCATGCCTTGATGGGCCCCAACGGCTCGGGGAAAAGCACGTTGGCTTATGCTCTCATGGGTCACCCCAAATATGAGATCGCCGGAGGTGAAGTGCTTCTCAATGGTGAAAATATTCTCGAAATGGAACCCGACGAGCGTGCTAAAAAAGGGCTCTTTCTCGCCTTCCAATATCCCAGTGAAATTCCCGGGGTGACGGTGATGAACTTTTTGCGCACGGCGCTGAAGGCCCGGCAGAATGGCGGCAAAGAAATGTCGATCTCGGAATTCCGCAAAATGCTCCAGCAAAAAATGACTTTGCTCAAAATGGAAGAAAGTTTTCTCAGCCGCTATCTGAACGAGGGGTTCTCCGGTGGTGAAAAGAAGCGCATGGAAATTTTGCAACTGACCATGCTGCAGCCCCGTATCGCCGTGCTCGACGAAACTGATTCCGGGCTGGATATCGATGCGCTGCGCACCGTGTCCGAAGGTGTCAACAGCATGATCGGACCGAATTTCGGCGCGCTGGTCATCACCCATTATCAGCGCATTCTCAATTACATCAAACCCCATTTTGTGCATGTGATGCTGAATGGCCAGATCGTTGTGAATGGTGGCCCGGAATTCGCGCACGAGCTCGAGGCCAGGGGCTACGACTGGATTAAAGACAAATACGGCAATAACGGGAACGGCACTTGAACCGGCCGCCCGACGCGCCGGTCTGCATTGTCATCCCGCAGGGATCTTTTTCCAAATGAGCACTCGTTTTGGATTGAAAAAGCCTGGCGTGCCGTAGCCAGGATTTTTCCAAAATGACATGAATATGTATTGTGATATTTTGAATGAAAAGTTTTCACCTCCAATGTAGGAGTTGATCATGGCAACACCGGTTGAGCTGACGATAGATGAGTACAAGTACGGATTTTCCGATCCGGAAAAATATGTGTTCAAGAGTGACAAAGGACTTTCGCGAAGAGTCGTTGAAGAAATTTCCGAATACAAGCAAGAGCCGGACTGGATGCGCGAAATTCGCTTGAAGGCTCTCGATCACTTTATGAAGCGCCCGATGCCGACTTGGGGAGGCGATCTCTCCGGCCTCAACTTTGATGAAATCCATTATTATGTGAAACCGAGCGAAAAGCAAGGCCGCAGTTGGGATGAGGTGCCGGAGGACATCAAGAGGACGTTTGACCGTCTCGGGATTCCCGAAGCCGAGCGCAAGTTTCTTGGCGGGGTCGGCGCGCAATACGAGTCCGAGGTCGTTTATCACTCGCTGCAAGAACAATGGAAAAAGCAAGGTGTGATTTTCAGCGACCCCGAAACCGCGGTGCGGGAGCATCCTGATCTGGTGCGCGAGTATTTTGGCACCGTCGTTCCGGCGAATGATAACAAGTTCGCTGCCCTCAATACCGCCGTGTGGAGCGGCGGCAGCTTCGTGTACGTTCCCAAAGGCGTGCATGTCGCCATTCCCTTGCAGGCTTATTTCCGCATCAACTCCAAGAACATGGGCCAATTCGAGCGCACCCTGATCATCGCCGAAGAAGGCAGCTATGTTCACTACGTCGAAGGTTGTACCGCGCCGACTTATACCACCGATTCCTTGCACAGCGCCGTGGTCGAGATCATCGTGAAAAAAGGCGCCCGGGTGCGTTATACGACCATTCAAAACTGGTCACACAACGTCTACAATCTCGTGACCAAGCGGGCCATGGCTTATGAAGATGCCACCATGGAATGGATCGATGGCAATCTCGGCTCGAAACTGACGATGAAGTATCCGGCCGTTTATCTCATGGGTCGGGGCGCCAAAGGAGAAATTCTCTCCATCGCGTTTGCCGGCAAAGGACAGCATCAGGACGCCGGCGCCAAAGTCGTGCACGTGGCTCCGGATACTTACTCGACCATCACCTCGAAATCCATCAGCAAAGCCGGTGGCCGCGCCAGTTACCGGGGTCTGCTGAAGGTCTATCCGGGCGCCGTGCGCGTCAAGTCGAATGTGCGTTGTGATGCCTTATTGCTGGACGAAGATTCGCGCAGCGATACCTATCCGTACATCGAAATCGATGAGCAAGAGGTCAGCATCGGTCACGAAGCCTCGGTCACCAAAGTCGGCGAAGAGCAGCTCTTCTATCTAATGAGTCGCGGTCTCTCGGAAGCCGAGGCCACCACGATGATCGTCCGTGGCTTCATCGAACCTTTGGTCAAAGAGCTGCCGATGGAGTACGCCGTTGAACTGAATCGCCTCATCGAGCTGGAGATGGAAGGTTCGATCGGATAAGTCGCTCGAACCAAGCAGATTCTGAGTGTGCTCTAAAAAGCTTCGACGCAGAATTTCACCCCGGTTCACTTTGTGGCCGGGGTGAAATTTATGCTTCAGAAAGCATTCACTGATATAACGAATCTTTTGAAAATAATATTGATTTGATAACGTGGAGGAATTGTGATCCAGCCAGAAGTTGACCGCGAGGTGATGATCAAAGAGGAGAATCCGCATTTCTCCCGCAAAAACGTGGAGGCCATCGCGGAATGGAAAGCCGAGCCGGATTGGATGCGCGCACGCCGGCTGGAGTTGTTCGAATTGTTCCGGAAGCTACCCATGCCCGGCAGAAAAGACGAGGACTGGCGACGGACCGACATCAGCGCGTTGGAGTATACCCGTTACCTTCCGTTCGAGCCGATCATCGCGCCACCGGTCAAGAGTTTTGATGAATTGCCGGATTTGGTGCGCCGTGCCTTCGACGCGGAAAGCGAAGTCGATAATTTGATTGTAAATCACAACGGGCAGCGAATTTTTCGCCAGACCACCAGCCAGATCGAACGGGCCAAAGTGATCTTCACCGATCTCGACGATGCCGTGCGGCGTTATCCGGAGCTGGTGCAGCAGTACTTTATGCAATCCGGGGCGCAGGCGCAAGACGAAAAATTTGTTGCTTTGCACGGCGCCTTCTGGAATGGCGGCACGTTTTTGTATGTGCCGCGAAATGTCAAGGTCGAAGCGCCGATTCGCAGCTTCAACGTGTTGTCACGTTCCCAAGCCGCGTCGTTCGATCACGTACTCATCATCGTTGAGGAAGGCGCCGAGATCACGTTCTTTGAAGAAAATGTTTCGGCGGAATTGAATCAGCAGGCTTTTTCCAATAGCGTCGTGGAGATTTTTGTCAAACCGGGCGCCAAGCTGCAATTCATCAGCTTGCAAAACCACGGCCACACCGTCTATAATTTTTCTCACAAACGCGCACTCATCGAACGCGATGCGACGATGAATTGGCTGGTCGGTACTTTTGGATCGCGACTCAGCAAATCGGTGATTGGCAGCATTATGGTTGGACCCGGCAGCAGCACGGAAATGCTGGGCCTCAGTTTTGGCGATTCCGATCAAGTGATCGATCAAAACACTTTGCAAATCCATCAGGCACCACACACCAAAAGCGATTTGCTGTTCAAGACCGCGCTGAAAGAGAGATCGCGGTCGATTTATAAGGGCACCATCCACGTCGTGCATGGCGCGCAGAAAGCCGATGCCTATCAGGCCAATCGCAATCTCGTGCTTGGCCGCCAAGCGCGGGCGGATTCCATTCCCGGCCTCGAAATCGAAGCCAACGACGTCCGTTGCACCCACGGCGCCACCGTCGGCACGGTGGACGAAGAGCAGCTCTTCTACTTGATGAGCCGCGGGCTTTCACGTGACGAAGCGGTAAAAATCATCGTCGATGGCTTCTTCGAGCCGGTGCTGCGCCGTATTCCAGATGAACGAGTGGTGGCCCGCCTGCGTGAAACCATCGAGGCAAAAACCGCGACAATTGTGTTGTAAATTTGTCTTTTTGTGGTTATATTTTTTGCGATGGTTGTCTCTATTCCCAATCCATAACAGAAACCAAACAAAGTAACTTCAAAATTTTGGGAAAGAGGAGATGCGTACTTCTGCAAAAAAGCCGGCAAAAAGCACCAACTCAAAGCTTGGTGCTCGTTATCTCAATCATCGCGCCTTCTGGCGGCTCAAGTCCTATATCGACAAAACTTATCCGCCCGGTCATTATATTGGCATTGTGGACGGAAAAATTGTCGCGGATGCTGAGGATTTCGAGACAATTCATGAGAAGTTAAAGTCACTCGAAACATGTCTGGATCATTCGATGGTTGTGCAAGCAGGCGTTAAGTATTACAAGAAAGCAATAGATCTCCTTTGACGGGGTAAAAACGTGGAACAAAGAAATCCATACAAGGGAGATCCGCCACGACCATGGGTGACAGTTGTGTTTCATAAAGCCGATGGCAGTGACAAAATCACAAAGCAATTGCTTGCTGATACGGGCGGTGTTGCTGCGATTCGCATAAGCCGCTCTCTTTTGTATCAAATCGAAATCCGTCCCGCTGACATTCAGGACACAAACTTTGGGCTTGCTGAAGGCAGTTGGGTTTGGGTTGAAATTCCGGAATTGGGCTTTCGACGACAAGTAATTGCTTATGGCTTGGATCGGCTTGTATCCGCTGTGAAGGAATCTCACCCTGATTTTGAAGGTTCGGTCGGTTTGCCTTTTTTGCGTGAATTTGAATATGGCGGTAATGAAAGCGAATTCTGGATTCGGAACCGACAAACGATGACCTCATAGACCTCGAGTTATGGCCAATATCTTTGAAATTGCCTCCGTCGATGCCGTTCCCAACAACAGTGTCAAAGCGTTTGTTGTCAACGGTATAAAAATAGCCGTTTTCAATCTCGGTGGAAAATTCTACGCTATTGCCGATACCTGCAGCCACGAAGAAGCTTCTCTCTCTGAGGGCGAAATCATCGGCACCCAAATCGAATGCCCCCGCCATGGCGCGCGCTTTGATATTACCACCGGTCGAAACTTGACATTACCGGCGGTCTTGCCAGTGAAAAAGTATGAGCTTAAAATCGAAGACGGTAAAATTTTTGTCGTGATGTAAAATTGATGTTCATAAAAATTTCCCTTGAAAATACGGGTTTACTTG
This sequence comes from Candidatus Zhuqueibacter pondensis, assembly GCA_034505955.1. GTDB lineage: Bacteria > Zhuqueibacterota > Zhuqueibacteria > Zhuqueibacterales > Zhuqueibacteraceae > Zhuqueibacter > Zhuqueibacter pondensis. Next base: position 3,343 of record JAPDQK010000076.1, on the reverse strand, counting down.
GCTATATTTTAACAACATTTTTTATGGTTTCGCCTTACTCCTTTCGCCATTAACAACGCAGTTTCGTTTCACTCAAGGCGGGTTCTCATGCTCGACGCCCACAAAATCAGGCAGGATTTTCCCATCCTCCAGCAAAAGATCAACGGCAAGCCGTTGGTCTATTTGGACAACGCGGCAACCTCCCAAAAACCTCTCGCCGTGCTGAGATGTTTGGATGAATATTACCGAACTTACAACGCCAACATCCGTCGCGGTATTCACACCTTGAGTGAGAAGGCCACCGCTAGGTATGAGGAAACCCGCCGCAAAGTTGCCCAATTCATCAATGCCCCCTCCGCCAACGGCGTGATTTTCACGCGCAACACCACCGAGAGCCTCAACCTCGTTGCCTACAGTTATGCCCGCAAATTTCTCAAAGCGGGTGATGAGATCCTGCTCACCGAGATGGAGCATCACAGCAATCTCGTGCCGTGGCAAATCCTCGCCCAACATACCGGCGTCAAATTGAAGTTTATTCCCGTAACGGAGCAAGGCACGCTCGATCTTGCTGATATTCACAGCTTGCTGACGGAAAAGACGAAAATTCTCGCATTCACGCACATGAGCAATGTGCTCGGCACCATCAATCCGGTGCGCCGGTTGGCACAGATGGCCCATGAAGTGGGTGCCGTTGTGGTGGTGGATGGTGCGCAGGGCGCGCCGCATCTTCCCGTCGATGTGCAACAACTCGATTGTGATTTCTATGCCTTCTCGGGTCACAAGATGTTGGGCCCGACGGGTGTCGGCGTGCTTTGGGGTAAAGTCGAACTGCTCGACAAGATGGATCCGTTTTTAGGGGGCGGCGAAATGATCCACGAAGTCTGGCTCGACCGCGCAACGTACGAAGAAGTGCCGCATAAATTCGAGGCCGGCACTCCCAACATTGCACAGGTCATCGGCCTTGGGGCTGCGATCGATTATCTTCGCGATCTGACCATGCCGGCCGTCGCCGAGCATGAGAGGCGGCTGACCAGAATCGCCATTGAAAAGCTGCAGCAGATTGACAACTTGCGGATCATCGGCTCGGCGCCAGAACGGGGGGCGGCGATTTCCTTTTTACTTCCCGATGTTCATGCCCACGATCTTTCCACCGTGGTTGATAGTGAAGGCGTCGCCATTCGTGCCGGCCATCATTGCGCCCAGCCCCTGATGCGAAAATTCGACGTCCCGGCCACGGCACGCGCCAGTTTGTACATCTATAATCTTCCGGAAGAAATCGACATTCTGGTCAACGCCATCAGAAAGGCGAGAAAGCTTTTCGGCCATGTCTCTTGAAGCTCTCTATCAAGAAATCATTTTGGATCATTATCGCAGCCCTCGCAATTTCGGAAAATTGGAGGGGCCGGTTACCGGCGTGCACCATGAAAACCCCTCTTGCGGTGACCAACTCGATTTGCAGATCGTCATTGACGATCACGAGCGTATTGCTGACATCAAATTTTACGGCAGAGGTTGTGCCATCAGCCAGGCCTCGGCCTCGATGATGACCGAGCTGGTCAAGGGTAAAACCCTCCGCGAAGCCGAAGACGCGATTGCAAGCTTCAAGCACATGCTCACCGGCGAAGGTGAAGCGAAAGTTGATCTCGGCGATTTGGAAGCACTCTCCGGCGTCAAGCAATTTCCGGTGCGGGTCAAATGCGCTACGCTGGCGTGGACGGCGTTGGAAAGTTGTTTAAAGCAGACACAGGAGAAATAAAATCGATTGTTTCCGACATCCGCTCGACACAAAAAGCCGGTTTCAGAAAGAAGCTGGCTTTTTTATTTTGGGAACTTTATTTTCCCCTCGGCAAACCATTTGACATTCTCAGTTTTTTTGTTATTTTATTTGTTAAATGACAGAACCAAGTGCGAGATTACACTTGTGTGCCAGCTTGCATTCGCATAGTACTTCGTCACTTCTGGTGTTGGATTTGGTGCATCATACGGTGAAACGCGCGCGGGTGATGAAGGCTAGAGCAAGTTGGTGAAAACAAAAAAAGAAAAGGCTTCGAGAAATTCCCGAAGCCTTTGTTCAAACTCTCGGCCCGGCCTACACCGTCGCATCCGGCGGTTCGGTCGTGCAAAGTGAATATAATGGTTTGTTTTTCAAATGGCAAGTGCAAATTTCCCAGAACCATAATTTATCAGAGCATGGTTGTTGACGGGAGAAATAATGCCGGAAAAACGTTCAACTCTCTTGGAAGAACCGCTTGTCGTCGAAGCATTCAAACAGACATGGTTGGATTCACAACCCGGTCATGGAAGTGGACACGAGGAAGGTGGCTTCATTTTGAGAGATGCCCATGGGAACCTGAGTGTAAAACGTTGGCCACAGGGTGAGCAAAATATTATTACTGTGCCGCCTCATCCGAATTGCAAAATCGAGGACTGTGAAATCATTGCAACGTTTCACACCCATCCCAATACGGGAAATGACTTTCTTCAGGAACCAAGTGAAACGGACAGGCGTGCTGTGCGCGATGACCCTAATTTAAAAAGCCCGGGATATGAAGGCGAGTACGTTATATCACAACAGTTGATCTATCTCGTTGCCGCCAATGGGCAAGTCAGTATCATCGGTAATACTCGAGCTCTTTTAACCACCGTATGATGGAGATTTGATATGACTACTACCATAACTGCTGAAGTACTACAGGATAATCTTGCCGTCTCATTAGCGCGCGCCTTGACGGCGGCAAATAAAAAGGCAAGGGAGTTGGGCATTAACGTGATGCAAAGCATCATCTCGATTACCCAGATTTACCTCAACGGCGGCTCAATTTGGCGCATCAATTATGGCCCGAAGAACTACGTCAATCTTCGCGGCGGCGATTTGATTGTCGAAGTTGATGCTGATAGCGCCATGATCAAACGCGTGCTAAAAGGACAGTAAATTTTTCAGCGGAATCATCCACCTGCAACAAGTAACGAGCAACCATTTTCCCATGTTCCCAGACATCTTCCTCCTCTCCGCCGTCCGTACCCCGATTGGTAAATTCGGCGGCGCGTTTGCCGAGCTGACCGCTCCTGAGCTTGGTGCGGTTGCAGCCCAGGCAGCTATTGAGCGTGCAAAAGTCGAAGCCGCGCAACTGAATGAAGTCATCATGGGCAATGCCCGGCCTGCCGGCGTTGGCCCCAATCCAGCGCGGCAGATTGCCAAGCGCGCTGGCGTGCCGGTGGAAGTGCCGGCCTTCACCGTCAACAAAGCCTGTGGCTCCAGTTTGCGCGCGATCATCAGCGCGGTGCAGGCCATGAAATGCGGCGACGCAGAAGTCATTCTCGCTGGCGGCAGCGAAGCCATGAGCCGCGTGCCGTATTTGCTCAC
>JAPDQK010000075.1:0-25544 GCA_034505955.1 Candidatus Zhuqueibacter pondensis | reverse complement strand
CCCTGAAGGAGGAAGAGGTCGATTTGTCCGACTATCAGGATTACCGTGACGCTTATCAGCAAATCGGGCGTTTCATCGACGAGGTTTACAATACCAAACGGATTCATTCGTCGTTAGGCTATTTGACACCGGCGGAATTTGAAAATCATTGGAACCAAAGCCAAAGAACGGAGGTCATAGTTCATTAAGAAACGTCAATTTTGTGTCCAAATAATGGGGTGCACTACAGGTACTTATGGAACAAATCGAATTCACAACAATACAAGTACGGTTTGTAAAGAGAATCATGTTGAAAGGTATAGTACAATTGCTCGCTATTGAGCAATTTACTGAACTTCATTATATCGCCATTAACGGATTTTCTATAGTAATGGACATTGTTGTACACTTTACCAGGTTCATAGTAAAGGTCATAGATTTTATCTTCAAACACGAAATACTTCTTTTGCTGAATGACTGTCGTGTCCGTAATTTTTATAGTCTGGTTCGCCCAATACCTGCCCACGACTCCGGTTGTCAGCTTATATGTCCAGGTATCACCAATGTGCATGGGAAAATAATCCGGTTTGGTTTGAGCGTGCAGCCGGGCAACAAAAACTAAATAAATAATCAATGCCCATGTGAGCCAATTTTTTAAATATGCAATGCATTTTATTGCTCTTTTCATGGCTGTGGTCTCCAAAGTTGTCGTGCAGGAAGTGGTTATTTTCAATAATGGAAATAGCACTCTCTTTCCCCCAAGCCTCAAGACAAAATTACCCACCAGAAGCGACACTTGCGGCTTATAAACTTGCTGCCGAGTCAAACCAGGGATATTTCTTTAACCCCGTTTAACAGATAAGAGGGGTTTTGAGCCTGCTTGAGCTCATCTAAAAGCGAGAGCATTCCATCCGTTTTACCGTCTTGTTTGTTAAACGGGGTGGCACGACGAAGCTGCAACCGCAAATCAAAGATGCAATTCCAAAGGATGAGAGATAAGGGATGAGGGATGAGAGACGAGAGAAACAACCCCCATCTTCCCATCACAACTTAGCGTTTTCTGCAATCCAAAATGCCCCCCCTATGGGCGTAGCCTATGGGCGCAGCCTACGGGCGTAGCCTACAGGCGCAGCCGAGCTGTCGTTCCTAAGTTGTGTATGGGCAGACTAACGAAAACCAGGTATCTTTTCAAGCGAAAAATTTTCACGTGGGTAAAGTTTTTATTGGCAAACCGTCGTACTGGATCGAAAATTTGCGCCACGCGAAAATTTCAAAACAGAAAAGGAGTTTTGATTTTAACCGGACCGAGCTAGTGTTCGAGCACAACCCTCTATTGGCAGATGGGCCGTTGGCGCTACTTCACCATCGGCAAGCCGTACTTCTTGGCTTTGCGATAAATCGTGGCGCGGCCAATCCCGAGCTTCTTGGCGGTTTGCGAGATATTGCCGCCGTTCTCCAGCAAGGCGTTGCGCAAAGCATCTTCTTCGAGTTTTTCGATCCAGCTCGAGAGCGTATTGTCGGCTTCGTAGATTTTTTTCTCACCGATGGCACGCACGCTGTTGGGCAAATCCTTCGGCGTGATTTCACGCGTGCTGGCCAATACGACGGCGCGTTCGATGCAGTTCTCCAATTCGCGCACGTTGCCGGGCCAGTTGTAGGCCATCAACAATTCCAGGGCATCCGGAGCAATGCCTTCGATCTCCTTGTTTTCCTGTTTGGCATATTTGTCGAGAAAATGTGCCGCGAGCAAAGGAATATCCTCCTTGCGCTCACGCAAGGGCGGCAGTTTGATCGGAAAAACGGCGATGCGATAATAAAGGTCTTCGCGAAACTCACCGTTTTTGATCGCCTCTTCCAGGTCGCGATTGGTGGCCGAGATCACACGCACATCGACTTTCACCATCTCGTTGCCGCCGACGCGCTCGAACTCGCGTTCCTGCAGGATGCGCAAAACCTTCGCCTGTGTGGCTTGCGTCATCAAGCCAATTTCATCGAGAAAGATCGTGCCGCCATTTGCCACTTCAAACTTGCCGATGCGCCGGCCCGTGGCGCCGGTGAATGAGCCTTTTTCATGGCCGAACAGCTCGCTTTCCAACAGCGATTCCGGCAGCGCCGAGCAGTTCACGGCGACAAAGGGCTTGTTGCCTCGTGTCGGGCTGTGATAGTGAATGGCGCGTGCAATCAACTCTTTGCCGGTGCCGCTTTCGCCTTGAATCAGCACGGTAACATTGCTGTTGACGACTTTTTCGAGCGCCCGAAACACTTCCTGCATTTTGCCGGATTGGCCGATGATATTTTTGAATTGGAAACGGCTTTTCAGCTCCGAACGCAGGCTGTCGATTTCCTGTTTGAGCGAGCTGGTGGTGAGCGCGTTTCGCACCGTGACCAACAACCGGTCGCTGGCAAACGGCTTGGTGATGAAATCATACGCACCGAGCTTCATGGACTGCACGGCCTTTTCGATGGTGCCATGCGCCGACATCATCACCACCGGAATGCGCGGCTCATCGTCCCGAATCCGTTTCAAGGTCTCGATGCCGTCGATGCCGGGCATTTGAATGTCGAGCAACACCAGATCGGGAATGTTCTCCCGGATCATCTTCAGGCACGCTTCACCGCTGCTGGCCACGTCGACGTCATATTCCCTCTCCTTGCGCAGATTGATCTCGATCATTTTGCAAATATTTCTGTCATCATCAACCACAAGGATGGAATATCTTTTTGCCTTGCCGAACCTTGTCGACTCGGTGTCGGCAAAAGAGACGCCAGCCTCGCTGGTGGTGGGCGATGCGGAATTCTCGGATAAAATTTCAGAGAAGTTATTCAAGCTGTCTTCCATGGTTTATGATCTCACAAACTGTATCTTCGGAAAAGCTGGGAGGACTGGAAGCGCGATCCCAACTGGCGAGGCCTGGAGACTCGCCAACTTTGCTTTAAGTTGAAAATACAAAACTCGGGAGAGATTCGCAAGTATTTTTTCAGATACCAGTATTTTGAAAATTCGACAGTTAAGTTTTTCAACCACCCTCCAGATTCAACGTGTCACTTTTTGGTGAATAGAAGCGATCAGCGCTGAAAGAAATTCCGGCTCGGGTTCGAGGACTGTTTCCAGCACGAGGACCGGCAAGGTTGCGGCCGATTCGTGCGACACCGTGAGCGCAGCCAGTTTTACCGAGTCTTTGGTGGTGGTCAAAATATATCGAGCGCCACTGGCATTGAAAGTAGAGACTATTGCCTGGAAATCTTTTTGCTGGTAGTCATGATGGTCACTGAAAATCATTTCATGCCGTACTTGCGCATCCAGTTTTTCAACCAATTCCCGAAACCGCCCGGGCCGGGCAATGCCACTGACGAGCATCACAGGCTGATCATCAACGATTTCCAGCGGGAGTAGCGGATTTGTTGCCGGCTTTGCCAGTTCCCGCCACGCCACGGCTTTCAATTTGCCGGAGAAGATGGCGGCATTCGTGTGAGCTCGGCATTGCCCGGCAAGCCGGTGATATGCCTGGTCATCGGTTTGGCTGTTCATATTGATAATAATAAAATCAGCGCGGCGCAATGCGGAAATTGGCTCGCGCCATGGTGCCCCTGAAGACAACCCAAAGTTGTTCACCGGTGTGGCGGCTTCAAGCATAACAATATCGATATCTCGATACAATTGCCGGTGTTGAAATCCGTCATCGACGAGAATGATGTCCGGAGTGAATTTTTCAACCGCGACCATGGCGGCAATTTTCTTCTGGCGATCAACGATGACGGGAATGCCTTTGCATGCTTGCGCCATCAGCAAAGGTTCATCACCTGCTTCGGCGAGATCGGCGAGAAGACGCTGGCCGTCGCTAACGACAACCAAGCCGCTTTTCTGGCGTCGATAACCGCGCGCCACGATGGCGACGCGCCAGCCGGCATCGCGCAGCGCCATGGCAAGAAAAATTGTCAGCGGCGTTTTGCCAGTGCCACCCATGCTGAGGTTGCCGATGCTGATGACGAGCGCCGGCAATCTTATGCTCTTAAAAATGCCATGGTCATAGCAAAAATTGCGGATGGCGACGATGGCGTGATAGAGCCAGAGCAAAGGCAGAAATGGTGTCAGCCGCCATTTATATTTTACAAGCTTATGGGTCATGGCAAGGATTCAACTGTTCGGAATTTAGTCTGGCGCAGTTTTTCATCGACGGGGCGAATCTGCTGATCGCGCCTGAGCCGTGTGGGTCGGAAGGATTGACCGCAAAAAATGGAATCTTGTCATTTTCAACTCAATCCGCTCACCCTTGAAATCGTCGATCGAGTTTTGAAGAAGGAATCCGCATATTCTTCCAATTTGTTCATTCTATCTTCCATTCTTCTGCGAAAATCCTCGAACGACTCGGCTTGCAGATCCGCCGGCACGGCAATCGGCTCGCCGTAGATTGCCACACTTGTCGAGAACGGCAACATGATCATAAAACGATCCCAGCTTTTTTTGAACACAAACGGCCGCGAGCAGGCAAAGGTGAAGGGCAGCAGATAGGCCCTGCTTTTCTGCGCGATGGCAATGGCACCGGGCTTGAAAACGTGGCGCGGGCCTTTCGGGCCGTCCGGCATGATCGCACAAATTTTCCCCTCTTTCAGCGCGCGAATCATCTCCACCATTGCGCGCTGTCCACCTCGCGTGCTCGAACCGCGAATCGTGCAATAGCCGAGCCGGTGCAGCGTCTGCGCGATCATCTCGCCATCGGCATGCTGGCTCACCATGGCATGAATATTCTCATGACGATGGACGAAGATGGGAATCAGAATTTTGTCATGCCAGATGCAATAAATGAAAGGCTTCTTGTTGTCACGCAGCCATTCAAAATGCTCGCGGCCAACATGGCGAATGCGCGTGAGGTAACCGAGCAGGAGAATGATCAGCCAGCCGAGCCGCGTCGCCAACCAGAAGAGCAAGCGCTTTTTGAAAGGCTGCTTCGCGGTGATGCGATTTTCTTGGAAAGCCGGCGCAGTGTCGCCATTCTGTTCAGCGGATAACAACGCAGAAGTTGTCATATTGTCGGAATTCATACCGGAATGTTCATGAAATTTTTTGTTCTTTGCATTTGCTGCGCTTCGGAGACGGTCTGTATTTGAAGCACCAGTTCGGCAGTGCGGCGGCTTGCTCCCGGCGTCCCCAGTTTGGTGCGCACCTCGGCAAGCGCACGTTGAACCTCGGCGCGAGGCTTGCCCTCTTTTATGAAATTTGCCAGCACCGGCGCAACCCGTTCCGGCACAAAATCATTTTGAACAAATTCCGGAACGATTTTTCGACCCGCTACGACATTGACCAGCCCAATGTGGGGTAATTTAACCACGCGTCTGGCAATTTCGTAGGACAATCGCGAAACCCGATACACCACCACCAGCGGCGTGCCGAAACATGCGGTTTCCAAAGTGGCCGTGCCGGAGCAAACCAGGCAGGCGCGGCTGTCCCGCATCACCTCATACGTGGCGTTGGCGATGAGACGAACCTCGTGATCTTTTACCCAGGTCCGATAAAAAGTTTCCGGTAAATTGGGCGCCATGGCGACCGCAACCTGCAAATCAGAAATTGTGTTACGTAGAATTTCTGCGGTAGCCAACATGTCGGGCAACAGGTGCTCAATTTCCTGTTTCCGGCTGCCAGGCAGGAGACCGAGAAGAGGGCGCTCGGCATGAAGTTGATAACGAGAAAAAAATATCTCGGTGCTCAATTGAGGGCGCAGGCCTTCCAGCAACGGATGCCCGACAAATACAGTCGGAATGCCGGCGGATTGAAAAAGCGGAAGTTCAAATGGGAAGACTACGGCCATTTGATCGACGAGTTTTGCCATCTTCGGAATGCGCCTGGCGCCCCAAGCCCAAACCTGTGGTGCGATGTAATACAAAATTTTCGGCTGTGCTTCATGGCGATTACGCAATCTGGCGGCAAAACGCAGATTGAATCCGGGATAGTCAATCAACAGGACAACGCCGGGCTGGCGCCGGGCCACTTCATTTTCGAGGGTGTGCATGACGTGGCGAAAGAAACGCAAATGGCGCAAAACTTCAGTGAAGCCGATGACCGCCATGTCACGAATGTGAAAGAGCAACTCCATGCCGGCGGCGGCCATTTGATCGCCGCCGATGCCAAAAATTTCTGCGTGCGGGGCAAGCTGCTTCAACTCCCGCACGACACCGGCGCCGTGCAAGTCACCGCTGGCCTCGCCGGCGACGATCAGCACGCAGAGTCTGTTTTCCATCATTGGCATCATCTCAATGTGGCCCGACCAATTGCCAGCGTAAAAATATCGCCAGCGTGACAAAAAAAACACTCATGAGCGTGTTGTTTTCTATTTTTAATGCGCGCCGCAATGACATGCCTGTCACAACCTGTGGCTGAAACGGTCGAAGCCGAGGAATAAAACGGGGCACATGCTGAAAATAATTTTCGTAGGCTTGGCCGAAGTGTTGGCGCAAGCGTTCTTCCTCGAGAGAGACAATCAAACCATATTGCAAACCAAAGAGGACGAGAAAAACAAAAAACATCCACGGCATCCACGCCCACGCCATGATGCAAAAGCCGAGGCTCAAAATGAAATTGCCGAGATAAAGGGGATTGCGCACGTGGGCAAATGGGCCATGGGTGATCAGCTCGGCGCCGGCTCCGGGTCCACCCGTGGTGCGCGTCGCGCCTCCGGCGTGGCGAACCGCCCAAATGCGCAAGCTCTCGCCGAGCAGCACCAGCACAAAGCCGCAGGCGAGGCTTGCCGGTGAAGAATCGGCTAAAATCAAAATTGCCAGCAGCAGTGGAATGGGCGTGTAGCTGCGATACTCAAAAAAGAATTTTCGCAAATCCATTCAAATGAGTTGCTCCATCAAATTATCCGGGAGTTGGTCCCGATTTTTTTCAGTGACGGTGATGATCCGCACTCCGGGAAACGACTTGTATTTTTCAATGCGGGCATCACCGTGCAATGCGATCGTGGCGACCATCGCTGCCGGGCCGGCCAAAAGTTCGGTCACGGTGCTGACAAAAGCCGAAGAGCACAGCTCCATCCTGCCGATTTCATCGAGTAAAACGATTTTGCCGTTGACCGCTGCAAGACGTAACGCCGGGATGGCGAGTGCTTCAAGATCATGCAAGAGGACGGTATATCTGCCAATTTTCGGACCACGCGGTAGATTGACACGCGCCAGCGTTCCGCGTTTGCCATCGATCGTTTCAATCGCAAAGCCTATTCGTTCTCCGCCCTCCCGAATTTCTCGCGTGAAAAAACCTCCGGCGCGGTTACCGAGTTTTTTCGCGAGTGCAACGATGATGGTGGTCTTGCCGATCCCCGGCCTCCCGGTCAGCAAAATTTTAGGTGCCGCACCCATCAGAGTCCACGATACGAGCCGCCATCCACCAAAAACGTGCCGCCAGTGATGAAACTTGCGCGTTTACTCGCCAGGAAGGCGATGAGCGCGCCTACTTCCTCCGGGCGACCGAACCGACCCAACGGTATCGTGCGCTCGACGCGTGACAACGCTTCGTCCACCGTAATATTCTCGCGCTTTGCTTGCACGTGCAGCAATTCCTGAACACGATCGGTAAGTACCCAACCCGGCGCGACCGTATTCACGGTAATGTTGTGCGGAGCAAGCTCAAAGGCCAGAGTTTTCGCCAGGCCGAGCATCGCCGGTCGCAACGCGTTGGAAATGGCCAGACCTTCAAGCGGCTGCCTGGCGGCAATGGAGGCGATGTTGATGATGCGTCCCCATTTTTGTTTTTTCATGTGCGGAATCGCCGCGGCGCAAAGATGTGTCATGCTCATCACGATCAAATCGATGCCCAGGCGCCAGTGTTCTTCGGTCAGGTCGGAAAACGTGCCGGTGGGCGGCCCGCCGGCATTGTTGACAAGAATATCCAGCCGGCCAAATCTTTCGACGCAGCGTTTGACGAGACGATCCACGTCTTCCGCACGCGTCACATCCGCCACCATGGCGTCGATTTCGCCGCCGCCTAAAGCGCGAATTCCTCCCACTGCCTGCTCCAGCGCAATTGCGCCTCGCGCGCAGATGAAAACATTCACCCCTTCCTGCACCAGCTCCTCCGCAGTCGCACGCCCCAAACCGCGGCTCGCGGCCGTGACCAACGCAACTTTTCCGGCAATGTCAAGGTTCATTTCGCCTCCTGTCCATTTTCTCTCTAGCTCTTTTTTTATACTCTTCCCCGCTGTTTCTGTGGGTAAAGCGAGTCAGAGGATAATGCAGCGATACCACTTCGCTCACTTGATTTCCGGTCCCGCCAGCCAATTATAGCCAATGGCAGCGTCGTTGTGGGGAATGCGGCCTTCGTCGCTGGGATTGTACACCGAGGAGGTGATATAAAACAGATGCGTGACGCCACCACCCAAAGCCTTGCAACCATGCGCGACGCCGGGAGGAATGCGCACCACTTTCGCGGGATAATTTTCTCCCATGAAAATCGTCTGCAGTTCACCATGGGTCGGCGATTCCGGCCGTTTATCAAACAACACCAGTTTTAAATTGCCAATTGGGACGTACCACCAGTCGATTTGATGTTGGTGAATGTGCCAGGCTTTGGCAACGCCGGGATACATGCAAGAATGACTCCATTGGCCAAAACCTTCCTTGAAAAAAGAATCATTCTTGCGAATGATCTCACGAAAAAAACCGCGCTCATCCGGACGCGTGACGAGCTCTTTGATCTCAACGCCTTCAATCATAGCTATTATCCTTTATCTTTAAATTCTGATCTGATCACAAAGGCGACACGACGTGACAGGGACTGGCCGGATACCCGGTCCGCGACCCGGATTGTCAAATGATACCAGCTGGTTTGCTCGCCCTGAATGTCGAGACTGTGATAAATTCTTTCGGTACGGCTGTCACCAGTGGATTCGAATGAATAAGTGATCGCGCCGCTGCGCTCCTCCAGGCCCAGTAGCCGCCCAATACTGCTGACGGCGCGATTGACGAAACTTTTACCGGCTGGCAACGGCTCAATCACGTACTCGATACGATAATGACTTTGGCCATTCATGTCAAGTGCCAAATTATAAACTTCATAATTTATATGAATCGGCGTATTGGCGGTAAATTCCCGAAACAGGCTGGGTACAAAACCAGTTATGTCTTTGGTGTCAAGCGGCAATTCGACTCTCACTGCGCTCATGTCCGAATCGTTCGCCAATGGATGGCCCAAAACGATGCTGCTCATATTCAATTGCTCTCCCGTGAAATCTTCGACGACGACAGGCTCCCGTTCGGCACCGGAATGGCCGGATTTTTTATCCATGACTTCGAGGGAGAGATAATAACGGCCCGGAGGCATGTGCACCTGCCAGCAGTCAAGGAGATACTTGTTGCCGGTTGATGGTGGATTATGCCCGCCGGTACTAGCGCTCGAAGTTGTGACGGCGAAGGGATAAAACAGATCGCGATCTTCTTGCCACTGGCGAAGCGCGTCCCAATTCTCGTCGAAAAAGAACAAGCCCCGACGAAGCGCGAAGCGCCGGCCTGGCCGCGTGTCGGCGCCGGAATCGATTTCTTGCAAAGAAGAATCAGGAAGGCCAAAATAAATCTCGAGTCGCGTGTCCAGGGATTTCGTGCCAGCCGAATCACCGGCACCACGATATTGCGCGATGATATGCGGCAAACTCAGGCGTTTGCCACCATGTGGAAATCTGTATCGCTCGGGCTCGGTACGAATTTTGTGTTCAAAAATCCATTTGCCGTCGGTCTCGGCAAAATCACCCCAGGCAAAGGTGTAATTGTTGTTCATGAAGCGATCATCGAAAGTGATGTAAAAATCGCCGTAATCCCAAATCTCCCGCCGCGGATTGAGCATCAGGCGTCCGGTGGGTGAGGTCACAAGATCGGCGGTCGTACGCACATGCGAACGCGGATTGCCGAAGCGAATCAGGGTTTTGCCGCGATCAGTTTTCCAACCCTCGATGTTTTTTTCGGGAAAACTGAAGCGCAGATTGGCATACGCCATTCGGCCGAAGTGCTCGATCAGTCTCTCGTTGGCGTCGGTGAGAAAGAGCGGATCGCGCACTTTCCAAAATCGGCGTTGCATCCTTGCTCTGAGGGAATCCGAGGCATTGGCGTAGGCTCTCGATGAATCGGGCGAAAGCACTGGCTGCAACGAATAGAAAAGCTCGCGATCCGCCGATGACATCAGTTGCAGGGCATGTTGGTAAGCCGCCATGGCTTCATCGATCTTGCCGAGCTGCTGCCGCGCCAGGCCAAGAAACAGAAACAAGTCGGATGACGTTTGATAGGAAAGTCCCGTCTCCAACACTTCCGCCATCTCCTGGTAACGACCGGCTTCATAATAGAGTGCCGCCAGACGGTGATACGCCTCGGCCATCATCGGATCGAGCACGATGGCGACACGCAGCAAGCGTTCCGCTTCGGCATAATCTTTTTCGGCATAATCGTAAAAGTAGATGAGCGCATCTTCTTTTACGCTGACCATGTCGCGATAGGTGAGCATGCTCTCTTCTTTGAACAGGGCAAGATGATAATACGGCCGGGCATCAGCCGGATTGATTTTCATCATCTTGCGAAATTCGCTGGCCGCCGAACCAGGAGCATTACGCTTCAAATGCAGTCTGGCCAGCGAGTAGTGATACTCAGCGTTGCGCGGCGCGAGCTGAATGGCGCGCTCGAGCGCGGTGAACGCACGATTGCGACCCTCGATGGTGCCGCGCTCAATGCAGGCCTGACCAAGCTCATGAAATGCCTCGGCAAACTTGTTGTTCAGCCTGATCACGCGTTCGAGCCGGGTGATATACTCTTCCAGCGGCAGCACGTTGCGGAGCGACAAGGTTTCCTGAAACAATTGCTGCGCCGCCAGCTTTTTGTCAGTTTTGTGACCAGGTTGTTTGGCATCCACGGCCGCCACGCCCAAGACGTTGATGGCAGCCATCGCGATTGTCAGCAGGAGGATCATCGTGTTAGGAAATATAACAAATTCATCGGGGAAATCAAATATGAAATTCTACTTGAAAGTAACCTGGATTTTTATTATTCTAACCCCGGAGAGTCGAATGATGAAGCCCGAAATTCTGGAAACCTGGCGCCGTCGCTTCGCTGCACAAGAAGCCGAGTCACGGGCTTTGGCTGCCGAAGCGCGCCTGGCTCTGGCTGACGCTGTCGAGATCCTCAAAAAGCACGGAGCCAAACGAATTATCCTTTTTGGCTCACTATGCCGGACGGAGCGATTCCATCGTGGCTCTGATATCGATCTCGCGGTCGAAGGCATCCCCCCACAAAAGTTTATACGTGCCGGCGCCGATCTCATGATGGCTTTGGATTGGCCAATTGATCTCAAGCCATTGGAAGAGGTGGACAAGTTCTTTCGTGAAATGATTTTAACGAAAGGGGAGGTCATCTATGTTGAATAAAAAGGAAATTCCCGTGCTCGTTGCCGAAATCAATGACGAGCTGGCAAAATTGGAAAAACTTGCACAGCGGCTGGCAACGCAACAGGGAAGAGTTGATGATGAAGAAATTTCCGAAAGCGCCGCTTTGCGTCTTCATAATTTTTATACCGGATGCGAGCGTATTTTTAAATTGATCGCCGTGGAAGTGAATGGGGCTTTATCTCAGAGTTTGGACTGGTACAAGCGCCTTCTCAATCAAGCCGCCCTCGAGGTGACCGGCATTCGCCCGGCAGTCATCTCGGCAGAAACTCGCAAGGATTTGGAGGAACTCTTGAACTTTCGTCATATTGTGAGAAACATCTACGCGTTTGAGCTCAAATCCGAGCGTATTGAAGAATTGATTGAATTGACGACAGTCCTGTTTCCACGCTTCGCCAGGGAAATTGCCGCATTTACCGGTTTTCTTATGAAAGTCTATCAACAAACGTGACCCTGTCACTTTGGACTGACGATCTGAACCGATGATGAACAATTTCAGCACAAACTTGCGCATGAGTTTTTTGCTCGTGGCAGTCTTTTCGACGCTGACGGTGGGGATGCTGTTGGTGATGCTTCTCAGCCTGCTGACGTTGGGGCAGGCACAGAATTTTATCATCCGAACTTTCAGCCCTGTTCTTGGCCGTCTGGTGTTGTTCTATGCCGGGGTCAAAGTCAAAATCGAGCGGCTGGGCGAGCAGATTACCCGGCCGGCCATCTATATTGCCAACCACAGCTCGACACTGGATGTGTTTTTGATTTTGACGCTGGGTTTGCCGAAGATTCGCTATGTGGCGAAGCAGGAATTTCTTCACAACCCGATTTTCGCCGTGATGGGTTTGCTCACCGGCCAGATTTTCATCAAGCGTCAGGATTCCGCGCGCGCCGTTGCCACACTCAATCGCGCTTATGCCAGGATTCGCAAACACGGGCTTTCACTTTTTGTCGCGCCGGAGGGCACCCGCCAGGAGACCGGCAGGATCGGTACGTTCAAAAAAGGCGCGTTCCGCATGGCCATCGATTTGCAATATCCGATCGTGCCGATTCACTTTGCCGGCGCACGACAGCTTTGTCCGGGGAAAACGCACAATGTCAAGCCCGGCACGGTGACGATTCGCTTCTATCCGGCGATCGACACCAGCTCCTGGACGCTGGAAAATTTGGATGCGCAGATTGCAAAGATTCGGGAGCAGTATATCCGATGGGAGGAGGAATATGCCGAGGCCGGGAAGGTTTGAATTGATGTCAATTCAACAGGACTTATGAGAATTCCTCTTGCACGTTTCATGCGGTAATATTAAATTCTCAAAGCGCTGACGCATGTGGCGATTTTTTTCGTCAAAGGAGTTTGTTATGGAAACAACGATTAGTGAAATAACTCACCGTCTTGAGAAGTTGGAAAATGAAGTGCGTTCCATTCGTCACGAATATGGTGACGGTCGTCATCCTCCGTTACGACATCGAGACCAGTTAACACCGGCGGAATGGGGTGCCCTTGCTATGGAAGACGCTGAGCGCAATGCGGAATATTATCGCCAGATCTTTGCGCAAGCACTAACGGAGATGGGAATTGTCGGAGAGCCGATAATAAGTCCAGATGAATTATTTCGACTCTACGAAGACGCGGGAATGGATCCCAACGGCACTGAATTTGCTCAAGGCATCGTTGCCATGAGAGAGGAGTAAAATTGTGTTGTTTTTCTATTTCGATGCAAGTGCCTTGGCAAAGCGTTACGTCAAGGAAAAGGGTTCCGAAATCATATCGCGTATATTTAGTGCCGTAGAAGTGATGCGCATGCATGCGCTGATGATCGGTCTCGCCGTAGTCGTATCAATCTTTGTCCGGAAGAAAAATGGAGGGATAATTTCACCCGCCTTGTTTCGCTCCAGCCTTGCCCTATTCAGGCAAGAAATTCTCGAAAACCTTCATTTCAAGAAGTTCGATGTTGAAAGCATTTTGATATCGCGGGCCATACCGCTTATCGAAAAGCACTCCATCAACGCGACCGACGCCGTCGTGTTGCGTTCTGCTCTGGACATTAAAGAATTTGAGAGTGAACGCGGTAATGAATTGGTCCTTGTAACCTCGGATATGCGTCTTGAGACCGCCGCAAAAGCGGAAGGTCTGCGTATCATCAATCCCGAAACAATACAACTAAATGAAATCGAAACGCTTCTTGCCCTTCCTGAATCATCTACCCCTTGAATCCGGTAAATCAACAAAGTATCATGCTTTTCTTTGCACCGGAACACGTGTGCCAAAAGACCAGCAAGATCGGTCTATTGATTAAAAGGCGCGTTCCGCATGGCCATCGATTTGCAATATCCGATTCGTGCCGATTCATTTTGCCGGCGCGCGACAGCTCTGCCCGGGGAAAACGCATAACGTCAAGCCCGGCACGGTGACGATTCGCTTCTATCCGGCGATCGACACCAGCTCCTGGACGCTGAAAAATTTGGATGCGCAGATTGCGAAGATTCGGGAGCAGTATATCCGATGGGAGGAGGAATATGCCGAGGCCGGGAAGGTTTGAAATGATCCTTTCTCCTGCCGAGCGCTTCGCCTATTGCGAGGAAACGTGCAGCAACTTTTCCAATTTCTCCGTATTGAAAGGCGCTTCTGCAACAATTCCCGATACGCCAAATGGCTGATTGAAATTTGATGGCAACAAAACGGTTTGGCTTCGTGGTCACCCGGCCTTCAGCCAAAACACCGCCGAATGACTTAAAAATTCCTCGAGGGGAATTCCCTCCTGGCCTGCCAGCATGGTACGGGCTTTTGGAAATTTTTGCTTGAACGCCGACAAGCCGGAATGTTTACCCTTGAATAATCCGCTTTTCACTTCAATGGCGAGAAGCTTGTTCGCTTGATGCAGCACGTAGTCAACTTCCTGGTCACGCTCACGCCAATAGTAAACCTCGATGCCAGTTCCCATGGTCGTGTTGATCAAATGCGCGCCGACGGCCGCCTCGACCAATCTTCCCCAGCGAGTCGCGTCGTTCCGCCATTCGACAAAACTCGATCCGGCAATCGCCGTCAGCAACGCCGTGTTCAACACAAGCCATTTGGGACTGGAGGCTCTTCGCCGCAGCGCCTGTCCATGCCACTTGGGTAATCCCCAAATCAAACGTGCACCTTCCAAAAGACGTTGATAATGTGCCAACGTCGTGGTATTGCCGGCATTCATGAGCTGGCCCACGAGTTTTTGATAGGAGACGATTTGTCCCGCGTTTTCAGCAGCCAACATAAAAAGTTGGCGCAACAACGTCGGCTTCTCAACGCGATTGAGCAACAAAACATCTTTGCTCAGCGTCGTTTCGATCAAGGACTCCCGAATATATTGCGCCCAACGGTCTTCTGTCTCGATCAATGGCGCCGCACCCGGATAACCACCGAAGTAAATAAAGCGGTCGAGATCCCAGCCAAAGCAGGCTTGACATTCGTCAAAAGTCCAATGCGTCGCATGAAGAAGCTCAAACCTTCCCGCCAAGCTTTCCGTGAGTCCGGCTTGAACGAGCAAAGCGGAGGAGCCGAGAATGATCACGCGAATATCCCGGCCTTGACGACTGTCCTCATCCCACTGCCGCTTAACGATTTCCGACCAACGCGTGACCTTTTGCACTTCATCAAGAACAAGCACGACTGGCCGCCCCTCTTGTGAACGCAAACGCGCCTTCTCCCACATCTGTTCAATCCAAATAGGCTGAGGCGGCGCCGGCATGTCCGCACTAGCATAGACGGAATGGCCGCTCCATTCTTCGAGAACCTGATGCACCGCCGTCGTTTTTCCAACTTGCCGCGGACCGGTAACGACTTGAATAAAACGCCGCGGTTCGGCTGTTCGCTGGATTAACTGCGTTACAATATCTCTTCTAAATACAATGTCTTGCATGTTGCTGTTCCGGTTTACTCAGTATTCTGAGTAAAAATACTCACAATTTAATTCAAAAGAAAGAGCTTTTTAAGAAGGGTTTTTACTTATCATCGCGCGCTTGCTAATTTCCATCGCCGTGCCAATTCCGCCACCCGCTTGCCGAGCGCCTCACCTTTGGCGAGAAAATGCGCATCAACTTTCCCAAATTCTTTCTCTGTATTGAAAGGTTCCTCTGAAACAATGCCAGAGGCGCCGAATGGTTGTCGCCAATCCGGGCCACCGACCACAATCATGCCATAGATGAGCATGGAATGCAAGACACTCATTTGCACCAATTCTTCGCCGGCTGAGATGCCACCGGCAGTCACAAAAGCCGCGCCAATTTTATCACGCAACGGCGCGCCGGCAAACGGCCAGTTATTGATGAAATTCTGTACGGGTGGCGCGATATTGGCATTGTACGCCGGACTGCCGACAATAATCGCGTCTGCTGCCAGCACCTCTTCCGATTTTGCTTCCGCAACTCCGAGCACTTTCACCGTCACTCCATCCACAGAGCGTGCACCTTTGGCGACCGCCTCGGCCATCGCTTGCGTGTGGCCGTGTGTGGAGTAATAGACGATGAGCACATTTACACTTTGCTGACTGTAGGCGATATTCAGCAGAAAACATGATATCAGCAAAGAAGCTTTACACAATTTAGTCATAGGATTTTCCCAATTAAATTCTTGCAAAACCAGTTTCCCAACTGACAGATGAATTCGACTGAATTAAAAGCAAAATCTGTTGGGTTCATCTATCAGTTGGGCATTGTCAGGGTTGTCAATTTTAAATACATTATTTCCGGTGCCCAATTCGCAAGTACCGCCGAAACGCCGGGTGCACGGAAAACTCCTCGGCAAAAGCAACATTGAAATCCGGATATTGCGCGCTTTGCCAAACGCGACTTTGCCCGCGTGCCTTGAGAAAGCCGATGTTGTAAAGAATCTGGATCAATTCCTCAACATTGTGGAGATTTTCCGCCCAATCGTGCTTTTCCCCGCCGCGCGGATCGGTGAGCGCTTCCTCGAGCAGTTCCTTCAATGTGGCCGGCGCGATGCGGGAGGGACAGCCGAAGAAGCGCAGCAAAATTTTGTCTTTGATGCCGGGATAGGAATAGAGAAACTCATTGCTCAAATCGTCGATCTTCCAGCGCGAGTATTCATTCTCGGCGTCGGAGATGTCTTCGGGTGTGATCTTGTCATGGCTGCGTTGCTCCGCCTTCTCCGCGGCCAGCCGGCAGAATTGCAGCACTTCGCGCGGGCGTAACAGGCTGCGCTCAATCATGTAGTGCGGAACGCGCTCGTTGCCGATTTCCGCGTCGAAGACGGTCTCCCACACTTCAGTAATGGACAAGGGCCGCTTGATCTGGCGATTGACACGAATACGCTGGGCGACGAGTTCCATGATTTCCTTGCGGCCCCAGTAGATGTGCTCCTGAAACTGGCGATATTTGTCGATTTGTTGAAACTCGCGGGTGACCGCATCATACATGTCCGAGCGAAAGAACACGATCATTCGAACAGGAATATTGGGCTGGCAAATCTCGTAAATGGCCAACAGCAAGCCGCGAACGAAAGCATTGGCTTCCGCAGAATTATCCCATCCCTCATCAAGATTATCGATCAAGATATAAACACCCTGCGACAAATGTTTTGCAATAAAACTGGCAATGGGTGCACGCAAGCGATCGAGCTCCATTTCGGCATCGAGCGCATGATTGCTGCGGTGAGAACGACGCACACTTAACGGGCCGAAGCCCAACTCCAACTGTTGCAGGAAAAGGGTCGTGGTGTTGAGCAGTCGTGCAAAAGCGTTCGGCTCGCTGTAGTTGTAATATTTTTCGACAAAAGCGGCAATTCGGGTATAATCGGAGTCGTGCTGCTTCTTTGACCATTTGGTGAGAGCAAAGGCGGTTTCGCAAAGCAAGCCGTAATACCAGACGCGTTGCAGCAAGATGTCGGATTCTCGTCCCCAACGGGCCAGGTCACGCAAACCAAGCTTTAGCGCCGTAAACTGGATGCGTTGTGGTGCAACGGGAATGCAAAGTGCGCCGGTCTGTGGAAGTTGCTTTTGTAATTGTTGGCAAATCGCGCTTTTGCCTGCGCCTTTGCGGCCGATGATGAAGCGCTTCTCGCCGGAAAGCGCCATGCGATACGCCGGCGTTTCGATAAAGTATTCCGACAGGTGGGCATCATTTTCCGCCACGTCATCCCCAAAGAGTTTTCGTAGCATCAGCTGTTTCTCCCTCGGTTCTGCAAAAGGAAAATCGCAACGACAACAGTTTCTTGATCACTTCGAGATTGTGTTGTGATATCGAAAAAGATTCTTTCAGAATGACACCGTGGTGTGATTGAAAAATAATGTGTAATTGTTTTCACAAAATGTCAAGGAGAAAATCCTGGCAAAATGCTTGACTTTCGCCGTAAAAAACTTATCTTTAATTTCAAGGAAGTTTGGCATCATGCAGAAGTGAACCAAATGCGGGAGTCTGTTGTGCGTCTCTATGAGGTTATTAGGTTATTTGGAGCGATAAATTCGTCGAAAAAATTGAAACGGAACACGGAGTCGCGACAGACGAAGTTGAACAAGTTTTGCTCAGTAACCCGCATGTTCGTCGAGCAGAAAAAGGGCATGTGAAAGGCGAGAATGTTTATGCGGCTTATGGGCAAACCCATGCGGGCCGTTATTTGATTGGTTTCTTTATTAACAAACAGAAAACTGCTGCTTTGCCAATTTCAGCACGTGATATGGCGACAGCCGATATGAGAAACAAAAAGAAGCACATTGATCCGATTCCCGACGAATTTGCCAGCTATGAAGAAGCTGCTGAGTTTTGAGATGCACACGATACCACAGACTATCCTGACTCGTTCAAAACTGTGACAGTGAAAACTGAATTTCGTAAGCGGCGCTTTGAGATTGAAGTAGACGATGAGGTGATCAAGGAGCTTCGGAAACGAGCGCAGAAAAGGAAGGTTCCTGTGCGGCGCCTGGTTAACGATATGCTCCGCCAACAACTTTCACTTGCAGCATGAATCACAAGCAAAGATTATGGATAGGAGACGTTATGGACAAGTTGACCATTGATGATATTGATCTGAAAGAAAAGCGCGTGCTGATGCGTGTCGATTTCAACGTGCCCATTGAAAATGGAAAAGTCACCGACGACACGCGCATTCGCGCCGCATTACCGACGATCCAAAAAATTTTGAAGAACAACGCCAAGCTGATCCTCATGTCCCATTTGGGACGTCCGAAAGGCGGACCGGAGCCGAAATATTCCCTCATGCCGGCTGCCACGAGATTGGCCCAACTGCTTGGGAGAGACGTCGAAATGGCGCCGGACTGCGTCGGCAGCGAGGTCGAAGCGATGGTGAATAAGCTGCAGCCCGGTCAGGTATTGATGCTGGAAAATGTGCGTTTCCACAAGGAGGAGGAAAAGAACGATCCCGAGTTTGCCAAAAAACTGGCGGTGCTTGGTGATGTTTATGTGAATGATGCTTTTGGTTCGGCGCACCGCGCGCACGCCTCGACCGAGGGGATAGCCAGGATCCACAAAAATGTCTCGGTCGCCGGGTATTTGATGAAAGCCGAGTTGAGCGCATTGGGCAAATTGCTCACCGAGGCGCAACAGCCGTTCGTTGTCATACTGGGTGGTGCGAAAGTCTCGGACAAAATCCAGGTGATTCATAATTTTGTCACGCGTGCTTCGCATCTGCTCATCGGTGGCGGCATGGCTTACACGTTTCTCAGAGCCCGGGGGCATGAAATTGGAAAATCCCTGGTCGAAATGGACCAACTCAACGTTGCTGCCAACATCATGACCGTGGTGGAGCATTCCCACCCGCGCAAACCGGTGAAACTCGAGTTGCCGGTCGATCACGTGATTGCCTCCACGGCCGAAGGCACCGATGCCACCGTGCATGCAACCGTTGATATTCCAGCGGATAAATTGGGCGGCGACATCGGCCCGCAGACGATCAAAAATTTCTCGGCGATCATTGCGCAAGCCAAGACGGTGTTTTGGAACGGCCCGATGGGAATCTTTGAGAAAGCGCCATTTGCCAAAGGCACGATGGAGATTGCCAAGGCTGTGGCCGAGGCCACCGGTCGCGGCGCATTCACCGTGGTTGGCGGCGGAGATAGTGTCGCAGCGCTGTCGCAATCCGGACTCACCGACAAAATTTCGCACGTTTCCACCGGCGGCGGCGCCTCGCTGGAATTCCTCGGCGGTCAGGATCTGCCCGGCGTTGTTGCCTTGACCAAAGCGCCCAAGAAGGCGTAGCCAAACATAGCTCAGGCTGCCGGTCGGGAAACAAATGAAGATCGAGTATAAGAGGAGCGACAACCGCGCCGACTTCTCTATGCTCGATCTTCGAGTCATTGTGTTTCTCAGCAAAAAATGATCAAACGAATTCACATAGAAAATTACAAATCGTTCGGGAATCTCGATCTTGAATTGCGACCACTCACGATCATTTTCGGTCCGAACGCCTCGGGTAAAAGTAATTTTCTGGATGCCCTTTATTTGCTTTCCCGGCTGGTAACCAAAAAGAACATCAAGGAGGCATTCGAAGGCCATCGCGGATTGCCGCTGGAGAGTTTTTATTATGGTGATAAAGGATATGAAGCACTTCGTCAAAGCGACCGTATCAGTTTTACTTTTGAAGTGGATGTCGAGCTCTCCCCGGCAACCATAAAAAAGATTGAGGAAACCGTACAGGCAAAAAGGCGAGGCCTGGAGGCACCAAGTTCATCAAAGAAAATCATCACCGAAAAATTTTTGCGCTATCGTCTTGTCATCGAAGCGTTGCCCGAAACCGGTTATCTTCGCATAACCGATGAGAAACTCTGCGCCATCAAGCAGAATGGCAATGAAAAACGACGAAGCGCCTTTGTAGAGCGAGTTGACAAACGCCTCCATCTGCGCATGGAAGGACAAGCTCATCCCCTCTTTCATGAAGTTGGGCTCGATCATACGATTGTCTCCACTTCCCTCTACGAACCACATTACCCCCATATCAGTGCTTTTCGTGCCGAGCTCGCCAATTGGCATAGCTATTATCTCGAACCGAAAACTTTGATGCGAGAAGAGGTGCCATTAGCCGAGGTGGAAAGCATTGATTCAAGAGGCGAAAATCTTGCCGCATTTATAAATACCCTCAAGAATAAGCATGAAAAAGATTATGAGAGTTTCAACCTTTCCCTGAGACGGATTTTACCAACCAATGCCCGTATCGAAATCGA
This sequence comes from Candidatus Zhuqueibacter pondensis, assembly GCA_034505955.1. Taxonomy (GTDB): domain Bacteria; phylum Zhuqueibacterota; class Zhuqueibacteria; order Zhuqueibacterales; family Zhuqueibacteraceae; genus Zhuqueibacter; species Zhuqueibacter pondensis. The sequence continues at coordinate 4,996 of JAPDQK010000075.1, read as the reverse complement.
GCCTCTTAAAGAAGGCCTGATTGGATTGCGCCTGTCGGAGAATGGGAATTGGTTTTCTGCCCGCCTTATCTCGGAAGGCACCTTGCGCTTGATCGGCCTCCTGGCGGCCATTCATCCTAAAAGTCCTGCCACATTGGTGGCTTTTGAAGAACCTGAAAATGGCGTGCATCCGGCTCGGCTAAAATTAATCAGTGACGTCTTGAAGAACGCGGTTGAGCAATATGGGAAGCAAATCATCATAACGACACACTCCCCCATCTTGCCCGAATATTTTGTCAACGAAGACCTCTTTGTTTGTGGCAGGGAAGGCAAGCAGACAATAATTCGACCTTTTTCAAGTTATGGTCCGCTCTTTCGCAAAGGTGATATAGAGCGTGCCCTTGAGGATCGAATTTTACGCGGCGATTTCGGGGGGTGAGATGCGGATCATCTACTTTCTTGAAGATCGTGCACAGGAGGGGTTCATCAAAGCCCTGGTAGAGAGGATTGCAAAAGACGAATCAATTCCTCTTGAAAGTTTGATTCACGATATCCGTTCAGCGCGTGGCGGATCAAAAGTTATTACCGAATTTAAAAATTTTGTGAAAGATATTGCGAAAGTCGATATCGTTGAAATCGATTTATTAGTCGTTGCGATAGATGGAAATTGTAAAGGATACCAAGATCGAGTCAAACAACTGCATAAAGCTTTCAGGTTGAACCACCCTCTTCAGGGAAAAGTAATCTATGCTGTTCCTGATCCTCATGTTGAACGGTGGTACTTGATCGATCAGAAGGCGTTTAAGCTTGGTGTCGGCATTGATAAAGCTCCGGATTTACCGCCGTACAAGTGCAAAAAAGCTTATTATAAGCAGGAACTCAGCAAGGCATTAAAAGATGCGAATGTATCATCTTTACTCGGTGGTACAGAGTACGCCGAAAGGATTGTTGACCATATCGAAAATCTGGAAGCATTGGGCAGGCATGATGCGGGCTTCAAAAATTTTGTGGATGCTTTGAGAATAATATTCAGAGTGAACAAAAGGCAAAAAGAGCAACTACCGGATTGAGCAGAAAATAAAAATTGCCGAATCTTGCCATCAACGCATCTCTTTCCCAATTTCCTCGTAAAATAACAAGCCCGATATTCTAACTCTCGCTCTGCATAGAGGCACAATTTAATCATTTTTTCAAAAGGAGGAGATCGTATGTCTCTCAAATGGCCTCGAGCGCTGCAGCAGCTCGGAACCGCGTTATTGCTCTTTGCTTTGGCAGCACCGGTTTTCGCGCAGCTCCCGCCGCTCATTCCCCGTGAAGTTCTCTTTGGTAATCCGGAAAAAGCCAGCCCGCAAATTTCTCCCGATGGCAAATATCTGGCATACTTGGCGCCGAAAGATGGCGTGCTCAACGTATGGGTGCGCACCGTCGGCAAAAATGACGACCGCGTGGTGACCGACGACAAAAAGCGTGGCATCCGGGCTTATTTCTGGGCCGAGGACAATGTCCATCTGCTCTACATCCAAGACAGGGATGGCGATGAGAATTGGCATCTTTACGCCGTCGATTTCAAAGCCACGACGCCGACGACTCGTGATTTGACTCCCCACGAGGGTGTGCAGGCGCGGGTGGTGGCCAGCGACCCCAATTTCCCCAACGAGCTTTTGATTGGCCTCAACATTCGGGACAAGCGCTTTCACGATGTCTACCGCCTCAATTTACAAACCGGCGCGTCGACGCTCGAAGTGGAGAATCCCGGCGATGTGGCGGGCTGGCTCATCGATCACAACTTCCAGGTGCGTGGCGCTTATGCTTCGACTCCGGAGGGCGGATTCCAACTGCGCCTGCGCGATGAGGCGAAAAGTGAATGGAAGCCATTCATCACTTGGGGCCCGGATGATAGCAACAGCGGGCCGCGCGGTTTCACGCCGGATGGCAAAGGCCTTTACCTCGCCGACAGCCGTGAGGCCAATGCCCTGCGTTTGGTGGAGATCGACATCGCCACCGGCAAGCAAAAAGTGCTGGCGGAAGATCCGCAATATGATATCGGGAATGTGATCATCCATCCCCGCAAATATCACGTCCAGGCCGTGGCTTTTACCAAGGAGCGAACGAACTGGCAGATTCTCGACAAATCCATCGAAGCCGACTATCAAGCCATCCGCAAGATTCACGACGGTGACTTTTTCCTGATCAATCGCGATGACGCCGACAAAACCTGGCTGGTTGGATTTACTTCGGATCACGGGCCGGTGCCTTATTATGCTTATGATCGCACCACGAAAAAGGCAACTTTTCTTTTCACCAATCGCCCGGCGTTGGAAAAATATACGCTGGCGCCGATGAAGCCAATCTCCTTCACTTCGCGCGATGGTTTGACGATTCACGGCTATTTGACTTTACCGGTCGGCGTCGAGCCGAAAAATCTGCCGATGGTGTTAAATGTGCACGGCGGCCCGTGGGGACGCGATGGGTGGGGATTGAACAGCGAGGCGCAATGGTTTGCCAATCGCGGTTATGCTTGCTTGCAGGTGAATTTCCGCGGCTCGACCGGTTATGGCAAGAAATTCCTCAATGCCGGCAATCGCGAATGGGGCGCGAAGATGCACGATGATTTGATTGATGCGGTAGATTGGGCCATCAAGCAGGGATATGCCGATCCGAAACGGGTGGCGATTTATGGCGGCTCGTATGGCGGATATGCGGCGCTGGCAGGAGCGGCTTTTACGCCGGACGTATTTGCTTGTGCCGTTGACATGGTCGGGCCGAGCAATATCGTCACGTTGATCAAATCCATTCCGCCGTATTGGGCGACGATGCGCAAGGTGTTTGACGTTCGTGTTGGAAATGTGGATACGGAAGAGGAATTTCTCAAATCCCGCTCGCCGCTTTTCAAAGCCGATCAAATCAAAATTCCGATGTTGATTGCGCAGGGCGCCAATGATCCGCGTGTCAAGCAGGCGGAGAGTGAGCAGATTGTCGAAGCGCTGCGCAAAGCCGGCAAGCCGGTGGAGTATATGGTTTTTCCGGATGAAGGTCACGGCTTTGCCCGTCCGGAGAATCGACTGAAATTTTATGCCGCGGCCGAGACTTTTCTCGCGAAGTATCTGGGTGGTCGTGCCGAGCCGGCAGAAACCAAGTGATGCTCAGCAAGTTTGGCTGAAGCCTCGCCTCTCAGAAGGGGCGAGGCTTTTCTTTTTCCTGATCTTAGCGTTTTAAATGTCGGCTCCCCGGTTTTTCCGCGATGCCACCTACCGCGCAGAGAGGGCACGATTCTGGCATGTAGACTTTCGGTGCAAGCTGCAAGGTCGAGATCAATGGCACACCGAAACTCGCTTGGCCATGGCTGCGATCCACAATACAGAAGACCCCAACCACTTCGCCGCCGGCCTCACGCGCCAAATCGATGACTTCGCGCACCGAGCCGCCAGTGGTCACGACGTCTTCGCAAACGAGCACTTTTTCTCCGGGCGAAATCTGGAAGCCGCGGCGCAACGACATTTTATTCTCCTGGCGCTCGGCGAACAACACCCGTGCTTGGATGAGTCGTCCGACTTCGTGTGCTACAATGATCCCGCCAACAGCCGGCGCAATTACCACAGCAATTCCTTGCTGCGCGAAATGTTGCTGCGCGACACTGCACAATTGCTCGGCGTATTGGGGATACTGCAAGACTTTCGCACACTGAAAATATTGCGAGCTGTGCAATCCCGAAGTCAGTTGAAAGTGGCCTTCCAACAACGCTTCGGTTTCATGGAAGAGTTGAAGAACCTGGTCGGTGGTCATATGTCCCCGCGTAAATCAAGAAGAAAATTGAACACGGATTAAACGGCTACGCCCGTAGGAATTGACACGGACAGCACGATTATTTTGGGGATTTTTGTAAAATATCACGTATCGCATCACGCATCTTTTCTGCTGCGCGTGCTGCTGCTTCGGCGAATTTATTTCCGGAATCCGCATAAAGAATGGTGCGACTGGCGTTGATAATCGCGAGATCGCCGGAGGCCGTTGCACCGAATCGAACCGCGGTCTCGAGATCTCCGCCTTGTGCGCCAACGCCGGGAATGAGAAATGGCAAATCCGGACTCACTTTGCGCACTTCCTGCAGCTCGCGGGGATGGGTTGCTCCCACCACGAGTCCGGCATTTCCCTTTTTATTCCACTCGCGAACCTGTGCGGCAATATGCAAATACAGCGGTCGCGTGCGATCGGGGAAATTTTGAATGTCGCTGCTGCCGGGATTGGAGGTGCGGCACAGGAAAAATACGCCTTTGCTCGCATCTTCAAGAAATGGCAGTGCTGCATCTTCACCGAGATATGGATTGGCCGTCATCGCGTCAAAGGGCAGTTGGCGAAAAATCGCTTCCGCATACATTTGTGCGGTGTTGCCGATGTCGCCGCGTTTGGCATCGGCGATTTTGACGGCGTCATCCGGCAGTGCTTGTGCTACGGTTTCCAGCGCCGCCCAGCCGGCTGTGCCCAAGGCTTCAAAAAAAGCAAAATTGACTTTGAAAGCGGAAGCGAATGCTGCCGTTGCCACAATAATTTCCTTGCAGAAACTGATAATGCCTTCTGCGGATCGCGGCAGACCGGCGGGCAGTTTCTGCAGATCGGGGTCAAGCCCCACGCAAAGCAAACTTTGGCGCTCGTGCAGGGTCTGCTGAAACCGTTGGATGAAGTTTGTCGTCGTAGCCATTTGCACGGTGAAAAAATACAGGAAAATGACGAAAGAAGCAAGGGGAAAGTCGGAAACTGGGCTTGCTTTGATGGAGAATTTTATTATATTAAAATCACGGTTCAAATTTACGAACAGTAGATATACATGTTTTGAAACTGTCTTCATTTTCATGTATCTTCATTTGAAGCGGGAACAGATTCAAATTCCATTACAAATCTGAGGAGAAATTCGAAATGCTGTCTAACCTGAATTATTCATAAACCGAAAAAGCAGGCAAAAATAGTAGACAAAATGACACCTGCGCCATCAAATTTAATGATACCCTTTCTTTACTCATTA